>NZ_LRUJ01000006.1 GCF_001548475.1 Bordetella hinzii LMG 13501 | reverse complement strand
GGCGGTTGTTGGACAGAATGGCCGCTGTCATGGGCTCCAGGAAGCGCACCCGCCGCACCCCGCCATCGCCGCCGCGGTAGCGGCCGGCACCGCCCGAGCCCGCACGGATCTCGTACGACTCCAGCCTGACCGGAAAGCGCAGCTCCAGCACTTCGGGATCGGTCAGGCGCGAGTTGGTCATATGCGCCTGCACCACCGAGGTTCCGGCAAAACCCTCGTCCTGCGGGCCCGCCCGGTCGATGCGCACGGGACCGGCGCCCGTGCCGCCCGAAATGGTCTCGTAGTACTGGTAGCGGGCGTTGCCGAAGGTGAAGTTGTTCATCGTGCCCTGGCTGGCCGCCAGCACGCCCAAGGCCCCATACAGTGCGTTGACCACGCACATCGAGGTCTCCACATTGCCCGCCACCACGGAGGCCGGCGGATTGGGGCGCAGCATGGACCCTTCGGGGATGATGATCTCCAGGGGCTTGAGGCAGCCCGCGTTCAGCGGGATCTCATCATTGACCAGGGTGCGGAAGACATACAGCACCGCGGCCACCGAGATGGCGCCCGGCGCATTGAAGTTGTTCTCCAGTTGCGCCGAGGTGCCGGTGAAGTCCACCACGGCGCTGCGCGCCTCGCGGTCCACCTTGACCTTGACCTGGATAACCGCCCCGTTGTCCAGCGGATACGTATATTCGCCGTCCTTGAGCACCGAGATCACGCGGCGCACGGCCTCCTCGGCATTGTCCTGCACATGGCCCATATAGGCCCGCACCACGTCCAGGCCGAAGTGGTCGCACATGCGCAGCAGCTCCTGCACGCCCTTCTCGTTGGCGGCGATCTGCGCATGCAGGTCGGCGATATTCTGGTCCGGATTGCGCGCCGGCCAGCGGCCCGAGCCCAGGATGGCGCGCGCCTCGGCATCGCGGAATTCGCCGTCGCGCACCAGCTGGAAATTGGTGAACAGCACCCCTTCGTCCTCGACCGTCCGGGAGTCGGGCGGCATGGAGCCGGGCGTGGTGCCGCCGATATCGGCATGGTGGCCGCGCGAGCCCACATAGAACAGGATGTCGCGGCCCTGCCGGTCGAAGACCGGCGTGATCACCGTGACGTCGGGCAAGTGCGTGCCGCCATGGTAGGGGTCATTCACCACATAGGCGTCGCCCGGCTTCATGCGGCCTTGGTTGGCCCGCATGACCGTCTTGATGGACTCGCCCATGGATCCCAGGTGCACCGGCATATGGGGCGCATTGGCGATCAGGTTGCCCTCGGCATCGAAGATGGCGCAGGAGAAATCCAGCCGTTCCTTGATGTTGACCGAATAGGCGGTGTTCTGCAGCCGATAGCCCATCTGCTCGGCGATCGACATGAACAGGTTGTTGAACACCTCCAGCATGACCGGATCGGCCTGGGTGCCCACCTTGCGGCGCTCGATCCTGGCCTGCACGCGCTTGAGGATCAGATGGTCCAGCGCGCTGACCTCGGCCTGCCAGCCGGGTTCAACCACGGTGGTCTGGTTGGGTTCCGAAATAATGGCCGGCCCCGCCATGATGTCGCCCGGCACGAGGTCCTCGCGCACATAGAGCGGCGTATCGCGCCAGGCGCCGGCGCTATACATGCGCACCGAACCGCGCGCGGCCAGGGGCCCCTGGCGATGGCGCGGGACCACCGTCTCGGTGGCGGTCTCGCCCCCGCCGGTGGCCTCGACCGAGATGGTCTCCACCACCAGCTCGCGGCCGGGCATGAGGAAGGAATAACGTTGGCGATAAGCCGCCTCGAAGGCCGCCCGCGCCGCCTCGATGGACCCATAGGGGACCTCCAGGGCCGTATCCGTGCCCCGGTACTTCAGGTGCAGGCGGCGCTGCACCTTGATGTCGGCCTCGGGCACATGCTGGCGCCGCAATTCGCCCACCGCCTGCGCGGCCAGGGTCTCCAGCTCTCCGGCCAGCGTCTCCAGCAGCCCGGGCGTCAGCACCTGCTCTACGGTCTTCTGGCGCATATCGGTCTGGTCGGCCAGGCCCATGCCATAGGCCGACAGCACGCCGCCCAGCGGATGGGCGAAGACCGTTGTCATGCCCAGGGCGTCGGCCACCAGGCAGGCGTGCTGCCCGCCGGCGCCGCCGAAGGTCGTCAGCGCATATTCGGTGACATCGTGGCCGCGCTGCACGGAAATGCGCTTGATGGCCTCGGCCATATTGCCGACGGCGATTTCCAGAAAGCCTTCGGCCAGCTGTTCGGCCGTCATGTCGCGTCCGGTCGACGCCCGCACTTCTTCGGCCAGCGCCTCGAATTTGGCGCGCACCACGTCGGCGTCCAAGGCCTCATCGGCTTGCGGCCCGAACACCCGCGGGAAAAAGGCCGGCTGGATCTTGCCCAACAGCACGTTGCAGTCGGTCACGGCCAGCGGGCCGCCGCGGCGATAGCAGGCCGGACCGGGATTGGCCCCGGCCGAATCGGGCCCCACGCGCAGGCGCGCGCCGTCAAAATGCAGGATGGAGCCGCCGCCGGCGGCCACGGTATGGATGCTCATCATGGGCGCGCGCATGCGCACCCCCGCCACCCGCGTCTCGAACTCGCGCTCGAACTCGCCGGCATAGTGCGAGACATCGGTGGACGTGCCCCCCATGTCGAAACCGATGACGCGGTCAAAGCCGGCCAGCTCGCTGGTGCGCACCATGCCGACGATGCCGCCGGCCGGCCCCGACAGGATGGCGTCCTTGCCGCGGAAGCGGTGCGCGTCAGTCAAGCCGCCGTTGGACTGCATGAACATCAGACGGATACCCGGCAGTTCCGAGGCCACCTGGTCCACATAGCGCTGCAGGATAGGAGACAGATAGGCATCCACCACCGTCGTATCGCCACGCGACACAAACTTGATGAGCGGACTGGTCTCGTGCGAGACCGAGATCTGCGTAAAACCGATCTCGCGCGCCAAGGCCGCGGCGCGCTGCTCGTGCACCGGCGCTTTCCAGGCGTGCATGAAGACAATGGCCAGCGCGCGTATGCCGGCGTCATAGGCCTGCTGCAGCGCGGCGCGCAGGCCGGCCTCGTCGAGGGCGCGCACTTCGCCGCCATCGGCCGCCAGGCGCTCATCGGCCTCGATCACCTGCTCATAGAGCATTTCCGGCAGCACGACATGGCGGTCGAACAGCCGCGGCCGGTTCTGGTAGGCAATGCGCAAGGCATCGCGAAAGCCTCGCGTGGTCACCAGCAGGGTGCGCTCGCCTTTGCGCTCCAACAGCGCATTGGTAGCGACCGTGGTGCCCATCTTGACGCATTCGACCCGCTCGGCGGGCACCGCCTGCCCGGGCGCCAGGCCCAGGAGTTTGCGGATACCTGCCACGGCGGCATCGCGGTATTGCTCGGGGTTTTCGGACAGCATCTTGGCCGTCACCAGGCTGCCATCCGGGCGGCGGCCGACGATGTCGGTGAACGTGCCCCCACGGTCGATCCAGAATTGCCACTTCATAGAAACCTCAGCAAAAAGTCAGGTAAAGGGGGTGGAAGAACAGCCGCTCAGAGAGAAGTCGCCGCGCGCGCCGCCTGGTCATACAGACCGGACAAGGCGCGCAGGGTATTGGCCAGCTGCCGTGTGAACTCCAGGCCGCCGGCGCCGGCTTCCATGCCGTCGAGCAGGCATTGCTCGCGGATGGCGGCGTAGCGCTTGATGTGCCCGGCGCCCAGCTCGGTCACGCTGTAGAACACTTCCTTGCCGCTGCGGTCGCCCCGCACCACGCCCTGGCGCTCCAGTTTTTTCAGGGCGTAGTTGACGATGTGCGTGTCCTCGACATTGAGCGTGAAGCAGATGTCGGCCAGCTTCTTGGGGCGCTGGCGGTGATAGACATGGTGCAGCACCATGACGTCGGTGGCGGTCAAGTCCGGCAAGCCGGCGGCGGCCATGCAGCGCACCGTCCAGCGGTCGAAAGCATGGCCGGCGATCATCAGGCCGAACTCGACCTCGGAAAGATCAGGCGCGCGTCCCGCGGCCAAATGCGCCGACGAAGCGATGAGATTTTCTTTCATGATGGCTCCGGCAATGTCCCGATGGGGCGAAATATTAATAATTTATCGACGTTTTCTCAACGAAAATCAGATTTTTTTAACGATAAAAAGGAGAGGGTTTTCCCCAGTCGCAAAAAAGCTTCTCCCGTCCCCACAATGCGCACTTTGGAACTGCCCCAAAGCACAGCATGGCCAACTCCGACGTCATGGGCGAACTTTTCATCTGGACGGACATCGACCCCGCGCATGAGGCCGACTTCAATCGCTGGTATGACCGCGAGCACATGGCCGAGCGGGCCGCCATCCCCGGCTTTATGTGGGCGCGCCGCTACCGGGCCCGCCAGGCCGCGCCCCGCTACCTGGCGCTCTACCGCACCGAGTCCCTGTCGGTCTTCACCAGCGAAGCCTACCGCCAGGCTTTCTCCCAGCAGACCGCCTGGTCGCTGGCGAATTTCGGACGCATGCGCAACACCCGCCGCCGCGTCATGGCGGTGACACCCTTGGGCGGATATGGCACGGGAGCCCTGCTGGTCCTGATCCCAGGCGCGCCGGCCCCCGCCGCGCTACGCGACGTGCTGGCCGTGGACGGGGTGCTCGCCCTGCGGCGGCTCGAACCCGACCCTGCCCTGTCCACGCCCCTGCCCTCCGAAGAGGCCGCCACGCGCGTGCTGGCGCCGGTCTGCCTGGTCGAAACCGCCACGCCCGAGGCCGCGCAGGCGGTTTGCGGCCGGCATCCCGACGCACAGGTCTTCGACCTGCTCTGGGATCTGCAATCGGCCGAGCTGTCGGCGTCCCGGACACCCTAGGAATTACCCGCAAGCCTCCCTTCTTTTAGTCCTAAACCAATTCCGCCACCCTAGAATGCAACGGCCCCCGCGGCCGGTCCATCCGAGCGGCATCGCGAACCGCTCCTGTTCCATACCCACATAACAAGGACTTTTCATGTACAAGAAGCTCAGTTTGCTCGCCGGCACCATCGTCCTGGCGTTCAGCGCCGGCGCCCAGGCCCAGACCAAATGGGACCTGCCCACCGCCTATCCGGCCAGCAACCTGCACGTCGAGAACCTGACCCAATTCGTCAAGGAAGTCGACGAGCTTTCCGGCGGCAAGCTCAAGATCACGCTGCACAACAATGCTTCGCTGTACAAGGCGCCGGAGATCAAGCGCGCGGTGCAGGGCAACCAGGCCCAGATCGGCGAGATCCTGCTGAGCAACTTCGCCAACGAGGACCCCATCTATGAGCTGGACGGCCTGCCGTTCCTGGCGACCGGCTACGACGCCTCGTTCAAGCTCTATCAGGCACAGAAGCCCTTTCTCGAGAAAAAACTCAATTCGCAGGGCATGACGCTGCTGTACGCCGTCGCCTGGCCGCCGCAAGGCATCTTCGCCAATCGCGACATCAAGAAGGTCAGCGACATGAAGGGCCTGAAATGGCGCGCCTACAGCCCGGTGACGGCCAAGATCGCCGAACTGGCCGGCGCGCAACCCGTGACCGTGCAACAGGCCGAGCTGGCCCAGGCCATGGCCACTGGCGTGATCGACTCCTACATGTCCTCGGGCTCCACCGGCTACGACACCAAGACCTACGAGTACATCAAGAAGTTCTACGATACCGAAGCCTGGCTGCCCAAGAACGCCGTCATCGTGAACAAGAAGGCCTTCGATGCCCTGGACCCCGCCACGCAGGAAGCCCTGAAAAAGGCCGGTGCCCAAGCCGAAGCGCGCGGCTGGAAGCTGTCCCAGGAAAAGAACGCCTGGTACAAGGAAGCCCTGACCAAGAACGGCATGGAAATCGTCAAGCCGACGGTGGAACTCAAGGAAGGCCTGGGCGTGATCGGCAAGCGCATGCTGGATGACTGGCTCAAGAAGGCCGGCGCCGACGGCCAGGCCATGATTGCCGAGTTCCGGAAGCCCTGACATCCATGCGCCGTTTCCTCGATACCCTGTACGGCGCGGCCGGCCTGTTGGCCGGCCTGTGCACCATCGGCGTGCTGGTCTCCGTGCTGGCCGCCATCATCGCCCGCCAGTTGGGCCTGAATATCCCGGGCACGGACGCCTATGCCGGATACTTCATGGCCGCTGCGGGTTTCCTGGCCCTGGCCAGCACCTTCAAGCACGGCGAACATATCCGCGTCACGCTGCTCCTGAACTCGCTGTCGCCGGCCAATAGCCGGCGGCTGGACATCGCGGCGCTGGCCGTCGGCGTGCTCTTGTCGGCCGCCTTTGCCTATTTCAGCATCAAACTCACCCACGACTCCTGGCTCTTCAATGACGTGTCGACGTCCAACGACGCCACGCCGCTGTGGATTCCCCAAATCACCATGGCCGTGGGCACCGTGCTTTTCTTCGTCGCCCTGATCGATGAACTGATCCGGCGCCTGCGCGGCCAGGCCGCCGCCACTTCGCAGCAAACCCATGAATGAAATCTTCGTCATCACCATGCTGGTCGTCTCCATCTTCGCCCTGCTCGCGGGCGGAGTCTGGGTCGGCCTGACACTGGCGGGCACGGCCTGGATCGGGATGGAGATTTTCTCCAGCCGTCCGGCCGGCGACGCCATGGCCGTCACCATCTGGGGCGCGGCTTCCAGCTGGACCCTCACCGCGCTGCCGCTCTTTCTGTGGATGGGCGAGATCCTGTTCCGCACCCGGTTGTCGGAAGACCTGTTCAAGGGGCTGGCGCCCTGGCTCAACCGCCTGCCGGGCCGGCTGCTGCATACCAATGTGATCGGCTGCGCCATCTTCGCGGCGGTCTCGGGCTCGTCGGCGGCGACCTGCGCCACCGTGGGCAAGATGACCATCCCCGAGCTCACGCGCCGCGGCTACCCCGAAGCCAAGATCCTGGGCACGCTCTCCGGGGCCGGCACCCTGGGCCTGTTGATCCCGCCATCCATCATCATGATCGTCTACGGGGTGGCGGCCGACGTTTCCATCGCGCGGCTCTTCATGGCCGGCATCTTTCCCGGCATTTTGCTGGCGCTGCTCTTCATGGGCTATATCGCCTGGTGGGCCATCCGCAACCCCAAGGAAGTCCCCGCGGCCGATCCCGGCATGAGCCTGCGCCAGAAGCTGGCGCAATCGCGCCATCTGATCCCCGTGGTCCTGCTCATCGGCGCCGTGCTGGGCTCGATCTACACGGGTATCGCCACGGCCACCGAAGCCGCGGCGGTCGGCGTCGTGGGCGCCCTGGTGCTCTCGGCCCTGCAAGGCTCGCTGAACCGCTCATCCTTCATGCAGTCGCTCATGGGCGCCACGCGGCTGTATTGCATGATCGCCCTTATCCTGGCGGGCGCGCAATTCCTCACGCTGGCCATGGGTTATATCGGCCTGCCGCGCGCGCTGGCCGAATGGATAGGCGGACTGGGCCTGTCGCAGTTCGGCCTCATCATGGCGCTGATGGTGTTCTTCATCATCCTCGGCTGCTTTCTGGACGGCATCTCCATCGTGGTGCTGACCATGGGCGTGCTGCTGCCCACGGTGCAAGCCGCCGGCATCGATCTCATCTGGTTCGGCATCTTCATCGTTTTCGTGGTCGAGATGGCCCAGATCACGCCGCCGGTGGGCTTCAATCTCTTCGTGCTGTCGGGCATGAGCGGACGCGAACTCCCCTATATCGCCCGGGCCTCGCTGCCCATGTTCTTCCTGATGATCCTGGCGGTGCTCATCCTCTACTATCTGCCTGGCATCGCCACCTGGCTGCCGCAGAATATGTAGCGCCCTGCCCCCTAGAAGACGACGGAGGTATTGATGTACCACAGCGGCTTCTTGGGCAGGGGCGACCACATCGGCTTGGCATAGGTCGCCGACACATTCCAGTAAGGGGTATTCACCCGCAGGCCGGCCGCCCAGCCCGCGATATTCACCGCGCGGGCGCCCTCGTTGTTGTTCTTGAGCACGCCCGCGTCCAGACCCACGAAGGGCGCGAGCCGGACGCCGCCAGACCCTGGCAGGCTCATGGGCGCCGAGACCGTGTTGGAAAGATAGACGCCCTTGTCCCCGCTTTGCGAGCCGAGGCGGCTGAAGCCGCGCACAGTGTACTCGTCGCCCAGCGTCAGCTGGTAGCTGTTGAGCAGCATCTGGCGCGAGTACTGGAACCCCAGCTGGGATTGCACCGTCAGCAAGTGGCCGCGCGGCGCGAAGTTGGCTTGCCATGACAGGATGCCATTGACCCGGGAAGCATAAGCATTGGCGTGCGTCGGGCTGAAGGCCGAGTATTGGCCATTGTTGATGCCCAGTCCGCGGTTCCAGGACAGGTCCGCGAACATGGCGTGCCGCCCATGCTGCTTGCTCCACTGCGCGCCCAGCGTGCCGTCGCTGTAGTGCTTGCTGCTGATGGCCAGCAAAGTGCCGGCCAGGTAATTCTTGTTCTGGCGGGTCTTCAGGCCGCCGTACAGGCTGAATTGCGTCGTCGCATCGCGGTAGACGGTGCGCGTGACCCGCAAGCCCAGGCTGCGCGAGTTCCCGGCCGATTGATAGGCCAGGCCGTGGGCCCGAAGCAGACTCTTGTAGCTGCTGTAGCCGGCCTGCAGGTCGATGCGCGTGTAGCCAAGCGGAACGCGATAGGCGAGATCATAGGATTGTTCGCCGTCGTGGCTGGCGTCGGCAAAATAGCGGCGGCTCGTGAATAGCTGGAGCGCGTCGTTGATGCCCAGCAGATCGCCCATGCCCACCGAGACGTTGTATTTGTCCCTGCCCTGGCCGGGCGTGCCGAGGCCGGAATTATCCCTGCCCACCGAAAATCGCGCCCATGCCGCGCGCTGCATCGTCAGATCGAGGTATGAATAACCGTAGTCTTCAGCCGGCGCGATGGTCACCGTCACCTGCTTGAAGCCGTTGTTCATGTTCTCGATGGCCTGGTCCATATCCCGGATATTGAGAATGGCGCCTTCCCAGTTGGGCATGGCCCAGCCCACCATCGCCCGCTCGCGCCATCCTTCGATGGACTGGCCATTGATGCGCCAGCCCTTGATACGCCCCCAGTTGACGTGCAACTTCAGGCGGCCCTCCACCGCGGCGGGCTTGCCCAAGGCGATGTTGGAAGTGACATAGCCAAGCTCATACAGCCGCGCCGTCAGCGCTCGCACCAGGTTGAACACGCCCTGGTTGCCAATAGGATGATGCAGATAGGCCTGAACCAACGGCTCCACGTCGAACAGCCGCGGTTGGGGTCCGAAGTCAAGATCGACACCGGTCAGCGTGACCGTATGGCCGGGTTCGGTGACATCCGGTCCGGCAGGCGCTTCCGGGGCCTCCAGCCGGGTCCCGTGCGGCTGGTTCAGCGCACGGTCGATATGCTGCTGTTGCAGCTCGCGCTCGAAACGGTTCTGGTCGATGTTCAAGTCCCGCTGACCGGGGGTAAGCGGCTGTTGGCCGGAAGGCGGGACGAAAGGGCGTTGGGGCGGCGCCTCCTGGGCCATCGCAGACCAGGCCGGCACCATCAGGGCCAACCCTAGCGTCAAGGCCGGACACGGCCGCACTCCATGGAAAATAGCAGTCTTAGTCATAGGTCAAAGTGAAGGTGTAGACGACCTGCAAGCGACCGGGATTGACATCGCGTTCGATCTGGTAATAGCGCGCACGCAAGGGAATAGGAATCCTCACGACGTTCCTGGTCTCCTTGGCCTCGTCCAAGGGGCGAATCGATGAGAAGTCCCAGGGAACGTCGCCGCTGCTGTCTTTGAGCAGTTGCACGCCCACACCCTTGCCGCGGCCATCGTCGGCCAGGCCCATGCCGGGCACTGCGTCATAGGGATGGCGGGGTGTGATGGAGAAATTCACGCTGGGCGCGCCATAGCAGGTGATGGGCACTTCGATAGGCGTCTCTGCCAGGGTGGTCCCTACCCCGTGGAACTCCGCGCGTCGCACCCGGGCCAGGGTCTGAATGACGTTCTCATAGCGACAACCTTGCGCGGTCACGGCCAACACTGACCCGATGTTCATATCGACCACGGTGCGGCCCAGCACCTTGGCCTCGGGCGTGCCATAGCCGATCACCCACTTGACGGTGAAAATATTGGGATAGCCGCCAATGAGCCTGCGACCTGGCATGCTGGTTTGGGCGATCTTGGTCATGCGATAGACCAGGCTTTGCGTTCTGGGTGTCTGCATCCTGACGCGGCCCTCTTCGAAGAAGTAGCCAATTTCGCCGTCGGTGCCGATGACCCACTCCTTCTGGCCCGCGACAACCGGCTGGCCATTGCCCGACACCACCTGCAGGGCCACGCCGATAGCGTCGGTGATGCGCGGCAGGCCGATCATTACGCCGTAGGGGCTTTCCACTTGCGGATACAAGGAACTGGCCTCCATGACCAAGGCCAAGGGCGTGCCATCCAGCGCCGCGGCCGCCTCCTCGTCGCCCACGTCGTAATCGCAGAAAGCCGCCACGACACTGCGGACGAAAGTCGGCGGACTGACCCCCGCCCCCAACGGGGTTTCAGGCGTGACCCGGACTTCACCGCCCGTGGGATTGACGATGAAGTTCGACGACGTTATGCAATCCGAGGGCGGAGCATCGAAAAGCGCGTGCGCCGGGCGCGCCATCGCGACAGACAACGAAACGGCCAGCCCGAGGTAGCGCAGGCAGCGGAGATAGACAGTATTCATGGGGTGGTCTCGCATTGCATGGCGATGACGGGCAGGCCGCCCTCGCCGGTTCCGGACTTGTCATTCAGGTTGTAGGGCGTGCGGCAGACCGCGCCATCGTTCAGGCGCGCCTCGAGTTGGCCGTCTTCCGGCAGACCGCGCAGCAAGGCCCTCCCGCCCTGCCCCGCCGTCCCCAGGGTGTTGCCGGCGCCGTCCGTGATGGGACTGCCAAAGGGCAGGCGCGCGCGATAAGACTCATCGATCACCAGCAGCGCCGAACGTTCGCGGCGCGTCTTGAATACCAGGGGCACCACGGCGCCCGCACGCGGGATCGCCTCTTCCACCGTGGATTGCAGTTCGACGTCCAGAGACAGGCTCTCGGGGGATAGCTGCACTTCATTGAGCGAATAGGGTGACAGCGGCACCAGGCCATAACCCTTGCTGTTCAAGCTCGCATTGCTCATATTGGAAATCTGCGCGCCGCCGGCCTCCCGCGCGTCGATCAGGCCGATGCTGTCGGGCAGCAGCTGTCCCAATGTCACGCCACCGCCATGCGCGACAATCCCGCCGCTGCCGTTGACCGCGACCTGCGTGCCATGCTGTTGCCGGTTGAGCGCGCCGGCGATCTGTCCATAGCGCCCCAGGTAATTGGCGTTGAACCCATAACCCGTGCCGTTGTCATCATTGCGCGTTACATCAATGCCGTACGACAGGGAGCGCCGCTCGCCAACCGTGGCGTCATACGAGACGCGCTGCGTATTGCCGCGATTGCGCTGCTGCAATACGCTGCTCCGGATGGCGCCTCCGCCCGACAGGGGGATGGCGAAGTTCAACATGACCTGCTGGTCGCGGCCGAAGCTGCCGTTGCTGGACGTCGCGCTCAGCGACACCCCGACACCCTTGATGCGCGTGCTGTAGCCCAGCTCCCATTGCGTCTGCCTGGCCGCCGAACGCCAGTAATTGCGCAAGGCCCCCGACAGGTAAAGACTGCCGTAGCCGCCCAGCGGCTGGCTCAATGCCAGGTTGAACTCGCCCCGTGGCCGTCCGGCGCGCAGGGCCGGGAATCCGCGCGAGAGGGTATCGGACAGCGTCCAGAATCCTTCGGAGGAATAACGCAAGGTCGCCAGGCGCACGACGGTCCGCGTGGGCTCGAGCGTCTTGCTGTAGGAAAGGCGATAGCTCGTGCCGAAAGAATCGGCCCGCTCCATGGGGCGCGCGCGCGCCCAGGTGGTATCCAGGCTGACCGCGCCGACCGGCGTGTTGAAAGCGGCGCCTATCGCCATGGCGGCATAGGCCTGGCCGGCGGCAAGCAGGCCCCCATACAGATTGACGCCGTCGTGCACGCCCCACCGGCCGCTCGCCTGCGCCACCCAGGGCGTGACCGCCGTGCGCTGGCCGCCCGCATAACGCCCGCCGCTCAGGGCATACTGGAGCTGGCCCTTGCGGATCAGGCGCACCGCATTGCCAAACGGAACCGTAAAGCGCTGAACCGATCCATTGGCCTCGGTCACGACCACGGTCAGGTCGCCGCCGTATCCCATTGGAGAGTAATCGTCGATGGCAAACGGACCGGGCGCGACACTGCCCTGATAGATGACACTATTGGCCTGCAGAATACGGACCGTGGCCTGGCTGGCCGCGACGCCTCTCACGGTGGGCCGATAGAGCCGCTCCGAATACGGCAACATGGCGGGGTCCGTGGACAGCATCACGCCCCGTATCTTGTAGGGGCTGAAGTACTCCGAGCCGGAATAGATGTCGCCCAGCACCAGCCGCGCGCGCCAGGACGGGATATCCGTCTGCAGGCTCGTGCGTTGCGAGCGGAAATCGGTTCGGCCGCCCGAGTGGCTGAAATAGGCGCTATTGCGCAGATACCAGCCGCCCACGTTCAAGCCACTGTCAAGCAGGCCCGTAAACGATTGGAACGAGCCGCCCTTGAAAGCGTAGTGGTTATAGCTATAGCTGTAGTTGCTACGGAAGGCCGTCACGCCGGCCTGCCACTGGTCGGGCGAAATGTCGCGTTGATAACGATTACGTATATAGGCCTGGGGCACGCTGATCGACAACTGCCCCGTGGAAAAGTCATAACTCTCCACACTATCCGGGTAGATCTCCGTCACGCCGACACAAGCACCAGCTGCCAACTCAGCCCGGAGTCCCGGGTCCAGCGCATCCAGATTGACCCCCAACGTTTCCAGCTGCCCTTGGTCGAAGCAGGCACGCGCGTCCGCGAAGTCACGCTGCGGCGGCGGATCGCGGAAACGCACCAGCATGGGCACGGCGCGCGCGCCGTTGAGCAAGACCTCGACCTGATGCCCTCCCGCTTCCAGTACATTGCGCCGCGCAAAACGCCGCAAGTCGGCCTGGCTGGCCGATCCCCACAGCATCCGGGGATCGAACTGGAGGTCGGCGTGCAATTCGGGTTGCGGCGTGGCCCGCGCATCTTGCAACGCCAGCGTGGCGCCCAGGATGGCTGGCCACAGGCCTGACCGAAACGTGATGGGAAAGCATTTGAAAACCATGATCGGACCCCCGGGCGTGCTAGTGCCTGCCCACCTCCCGCTCAAAGAAATGGATGGAGCCCAGGTCGCTGATGGCGGCGTAACGGATTTGGCGGGGCGTGCTACCGCCCAGGTCCAGCGTCTCGCTGCCGAAGGGCGCGATCATCAACGCGGGATAGCTGCGCGTAGGCTGCTTCTCGGGCCCAAAGGCCAGTTCGCGCAGATTCACGTAGTACGGTGTCGGGTTGGCCACAGCGAGCTTGCCGTTCGCACCGACCTTGAACTCGAGCGATGCCGGCGCCGTCTCGGCCGAACCGGCCAACCCCTTCGGACGGTAGAACAGCTTCAGGCGTGAACGCACGCTGATCTGCAAGATGGCGCCGGCGTCCTCGGCCCCCTCGGCCTTGGGCGGCACGTCCAGCACATTCAGCCAGAACAGTGACTCGCGGTCCTGGGGCAGCGCCTTTCCGCCTTCGGTGTGAAAGATGCGCAGGGCCTGGCCTTTGCCCGGCTCGACACGAGCCAGGGGCGGCGTCAAAAAGAACGGCACGTTCATCTCATCGGGGGTGGCCTCCGCCCGGCCGTCATCGATCCAGGCCTGCATCAGCGACGCCGTATTGCCGTCATTGGTCATTTTCACGACCACTTCAGGAGCGCCCGCCTTGTAGACCACGCGAGTGCCTTCGATCACGAGGCTGGCCTGGGCTACCGTGCTCACCGCCAGGCCCAGGGCGGCCGCGCATGCGCGCATCATGATGCGGCGCCAGAACGTTACTGCAGGCAAGACATCGCCCGCGCCGCGCATGACGCGCTGCGTTGAAATATTCATGGTCAGGATCCAATACAAGTGCCGTCGCCTACCGCGGCGTGTGGAGTACGACGCTGGGAGGCGCCAGCCAAGCCGTAGACGGGTGACTGCCGCCCCGGGGTCAGGGATACATCACGGAAAACTGCACGGCAGTACCGGCATGGCTCGGAGCAATGGCTCCGTCAGATATTCGCTTGTAACGGGCGATAAAGCGCGCGGTCGCGTTGTTATCCGCCACTCGGAAGGTATTGCCTGCAAGCGCTTTTTGCACATCCGGCGTGCTGCCCATGGGGATCTGCACGCCGTCCAGGCCCGTGAGCTCGATACGCAGATGCTCGTAGGGCGTGCCCGCCGCACCCGCGCCGGGGACAGCGGTGTCGGCCGCCGCCAGCTGATACGGGATCAGCGTATGGGTGGCATAGTCCGTGGTGTGCCCCGGCTCGAAGTAGATGTGCACATCCTGGCCATCAATGCCCGCGGGACATTCGCTCAGGTTGATGTTGAACACTGTCGCGCCGGCCGTGTCGTTGACATTCTTGATCGCCGCCGTGGATATCTTGGGCAGGCGGACATCGATATTGGCGGGCGGCTCGGCGCCCTCGATCTTGCAAGTGGTGTCAACGATTTCACCTCGGATCGTGATAGTGCCGTCTGCGGCATGAGACGCCCCGATCATGCCGAACAGGGGAATCAGAAGCAGGGTTTTTCGCATGGAATGCATGGCTTATTTCGCATGAAAAATTAAGGGAGATCGCTCTCGCTTCCATTCATGATGACGGACGCCACAATAGAAGACCCAGCACAGGGAAATCCCCTTTCAGGTGTTGCCTTGAATGGAAATGAGATAAGAAGAATCTTATTGAGACCAGCCTCATCCACCTATCAGCTAACGCCCTCTGATTCGTAGGAAATTTCTCATTAAAGACCGGCAAGCAAGACGAGTCCCAGACTCCAGAGATCGGATGACTGTTCTTATCGTCATCCCGGATCGCGCCAAAAAAAAAAGCGGAAAAGGGTCTCCCCTTTTCCGCTCAGGTCAGTAGGTCCGGTCTATTTGGCCGTTTTGTAGCTCACGCGATAGTTCTTGCCTCCGACGTCTTCGACCTTCAGCCGGAACTTCTGCGGCGCACCTTGTGATGGATTGCTCGTCAGCTCCTTGCCGTCAAGTGCCATCAACTGCTCGCGCTTGGTGATGGTGATGCTCTCCGGTCCATTCGGACCGGTGAATTTAAAGGTGAAAGGCTTGGCCAGCTTGCCTTTGATATCCTTCATCTGATTCATTTCCGACACCAGTTTCTGCGCCATCTTTACCTGTTCCTGTACGGCATATCGGCCGCCCTGGGGTTGAGGTTTGGACTTGACGGGAGGCTTTGGCTTGGGCAGAGGTTCCGGGTCAGGGTTGCGCTTCGGTCCACTATCGACATCGTCGATGTTCTGTGGATAGACCCATTCCGCACGCTGCGGTTTTGGCAGCTCCGTCACCGTCGCCATCTCGGTATTGATAACCTTGGTCCTGACGATCACTGGCGGGAAACCCGGATCCACCAACTCCGCATACTGCGGCTTGCGCGGATCCGTCACCGTCGCTACCTCGGTATTGATAACCTTGGTCTTGACGACCACCGGCGGATGTTCGATCACAACGTCTTCCTCTGGCTCGACCTTCCGCTTGAGCTTGTCCCCCAGGGGCTTGAGAGAGACCGACAGCACCGACTCGCCGCCCGCGTAGTACTCCTCGCGAGTGATCTCATGCTGCTTCTTCTTGTCGGTATTGAGCGTTCCCTCGACACCCTTGGCGGCGCGCACCTTGGAAGGATCACCGATGTCGATGGTGGCCTTGTTGGTCGCCTCGACATGGTCGCGCGCATCGCGCCCATACTCGACGTTGACCATGGGCAGGCCCGTCGTGGGATTGATCCCGGTCGATGCGCCGCCCTTGCCGCCGTCCTTGTCGATCTTGTCGTGCAGTTCGGTCGCCGTGATCTTGCCTCCCACGTCGACCGACCCCGAGCTTCCGGTCAGATGCGCTCCGGCGAGATCGAGGTCCCCGCCGGATCTCAGATTCAGGCTGCCGCCCGCGCTGATACCTGCCTGCTCTCCCACGACCTTGGCATTGTCGTGATGGTGCTCGGCCGCGAAGCCCACGGTGGCCGAGGCCGAGCCTATGGTCTTGGTGTTGATGCTGGCGACCGCGCCCACCGACCAGGTGCCGCCTTCAGCCTTCTTGTTGACATCATTTTGCAGGCTCACGATACGTGTATCGCCCGCGACATCGATATTGGCGTCCTGGCCGGCCTTGACCGTCGCGCCCTCCAGCGAGAGATCTCCGCCCGACTTGATGTTGACCTCGCCGGCCTCGATCTTGGCATTCTGGTAGGTCTTGCTGTCCTCGGTGGTCACCATGTGCGAACCCGAGAGGCCAGCGGAGAGCCCGACGCCAGCCGAGCCCAAGGCGGCATTGACTCCACCATTGATCGAACCCGCGAGCGACAGCGAATGGTCCTCGCCGTGTGTGACCGTCGTGGACTCCGCCGCCCGCAAGGAAACATCGCCCTTGGCCTCGAGGGAGACGATGTCACCGCCCTTGAACTGCGTGCCCACGAGCGAAATATCGCCCTTGCCGGCAACCAGCTTGATATTGCCGCCGAAGGTCTGGGTGTTCTCCTTGGTCTCCGTGGTGTCGCTGTGCCCCCACTCGCCGCCTATCTTGACCGTACCCGTAATCGAGCCGGTATCCGAGAACACCAACTGCGTCGCCTCGGTGGCCGCCATGGCGGCGGCCAGGGCCGGATCGATCTTGCGTTTCGGATCGTCGCGGGTCTGGGCGATCATGTCGCCAAACCGCGAAGCCGTGGTCGCGATGGAAGAACCGGCGCTGACTTCGCTGCCCAGCGTGAAGCGGGAGTACGAAGTCTGGGCCTTGAGCTCATCGACATACTTGGTGGTCTTGATATCGCCCGCCTCGATGGTCAATCCACCCGAAGCGTCGCCAGCCGGAAGACCAGCCCGGTCGCCGTTGATGTCGGCGCCCCCCAGATCGGCCGTACCGGCAACCTTGACCGTGCCGTCGCCGACATTGAATTGGGCGTTGTCATAGGTCTTGCCGTGCAGCGTGCTTTCCTCCGTCGACACGGAAAAGCCGACATTCAGGCGGGCGCCCGCCATCTTTCCACGCCCGGCCTTGGCCTGGCCACCCGCCTCGCTGCCCAGTGAAGCGCTGGCCTCATAGCCGCCCGCGCCCGCCGCGGCGCCCAAGGACAGCTCGCGGCGGCTTTCCTTGGTGTAGCCATACAGATGGTTCTCGCCCGCCTTCAGGGCAAGATTGCCACCGATGTCGATATCGCTCTGGCCGGCGCTCACCGTGCCGCCGGTGACCTCCATATCGCCCTGGGTCCTGACCACCAGTTTGCCCGCCGTCAGCGTGCTGCCCACATCGCTGGCACTCGCGGACTGCTCCACGGTGATGGTCTGCGACAAGGCAGCCAGGGCTTCGCCCAGGCCGTGGGTCACCTCGAACGAGAAATGCGAGCCCACTTCCTTGGCCGCCCCCAGCTTGATTGTGCCGGCCTGCATGTCGAGCGTGTCCTCGGCGTTCAGGACCGCACCCTCGGTCTTGATTTCCGAGGCGGCCAGCTTGACGGACTCGCCGTCGACCTGCGGCGCCCCGTCGCGCGTCACCAGGCGGCCCTTCTCGTCATAGCCCATGCCGACAATGATGTCCAGTTTGCCGGTGGCTTCGAGATCGACGTTCTTGCCCTCCACGACGCCGCCTGCCAAGAGGATATCCTTGCCCTGCACCTTGGCCTCGCCATCGCTGGATATCCCGCCGGAGACGCCGCCCGTGTTGGTCAGGTTCACCTTGCCCTCGCCGGCGCGGATATCCACATCGCCGCCCACGAATGCGGCGTTGTGGACCGCGACATCCTCTCCGCCGGTATTCACGCTGATCGAGCCGGCGGATGCCACGACGGCACCACCTTTCTTGCGCATCGCATCGGCAGACTTCTGGCTCGTGCCGGCCAGATAGACGCGCGGCATCAGTACCTGGGCGCCATCGATGGTGACCCAGGTGTACCAGACGATGTCTTCCTTCAGTTCGGCGATCTGCTCTGCCGTGAGCGGCTTTCCGACTTCCAGGCCCAGACGCGCAGCGGCGTCGGCGCCACTGTCCATCATGGCCTTGACCGTGGCGGCGCTGCCGCTGCCCATCCGGCCTTCCGTGCCGCCCAGTTGCCGGGCGCGTTCGCGCAGGATCATCTGCGTGTCGAAGTAGTTGTCGCCGCTGACAAGCGTACCGTGTTGCGGCACATAGCCCAGCCGCTTGAAGAAGTAGTCCGAGCCGTAAAACTGCTTTTGATCGATGAATTTCAGGCGCGTCTCGAAGAACGGCCTGGGCAGCGCCCCGGCGTCAGGCGTCGAGATATCCTCGCCCTCCTGGCGCGCTGTCACCCGGCCGAACATGAAGCGGTTGCTCAGCAGATCTTCCAGGACCGGATCTTCGAACGACAAATCGATGTCCTCCTCCGGATGTCCCAGGACAAAAGTGCCGTCCAGCGTACCGGCCAAGGTCGAGATCGAACTCTTGCCTATCTTGGCCGGCTGACGCCGCGTGGCGTCCGCGGCAGCCTCCGACGCGCTCTGGGTGGCGTTGCCGCCCATGATCATGCCGCCACCCGTGTGCTGGACGCCCTGCACGCCAGCCATCACCGTCTGCGCCATGGGATAGAAATCCAGCTTGCCTCCACGGCGCCCTGCCTTGAATTCCTTCCAGCGGCCGGCCACCTCATGGGGCGACAAGCCACGCCAGTCCGCGCCCAATGCCGCGCCCAGGACTTTTTGCAGCATGGGGGCCTTGCTCATATCGGCTGCCGCCAGTACCGGCGTCAGTGCGGCCGTGGGGTGATAACCGTAAGCAACGAAAAGACGGTGCCAACGATTGGGGTCCGCGAGGATATAGTCCAGCATCTCATAAAGGGAATCGAACCCCCCCCAATGGCCATGGGCGATCGCGCCCTGGTCCTGGACCCAGGTCTCATACCCGCCTTTCTTCCTGTTCATCTTCAGGAAATCCAGGACATCCAATTGACGGGACAAAGAGCGGTTCTCGACGCTGCCATCGACATGCAGCGTCCCGCCCGCCAGAATCGTGCCTTCGTTATAGACGCTGGCGTCCCGGCCTTTTTGCTCATGCTGATTCAGGTCGACATCCCCGCCGGCTCGCATCACGCCCTGCTTGACCTCGAGATCCGCGATGGGGCGGCGGACTTCAAAATCATGGATGATGGTCTTGACCCAACGCCCCGTCTGCCAGTAGCCCAGGCTATGCGAACCGGTGACGCGCTCTTCCGGCTTGTCGCTGATACGAATCTCGCCGCTCAGTTCGGAAACATTTTCAATCCACGGCGCGTCGACGACCAGCTTGCCGCCGGACTCGATCCGGCCCACCTCGTTGCGCACCTGGGCCGAGGCCTTCAGCGTGATATCGCCATTTTGGGCCAAGACCCAGGCATCCGGCCGATTGAGGATGTTGCGGCCGCGCATGCTGACATTGCCGCTCGCCCACATCAACGATCCGGCATGATTGGCGATATCCCCCGACGCGACCATATCGAGGTTGCCCAGCGCGGCGATCTGGGTGTGGTTATCGATATTGCCCGCGCGGGCCTTCATGACGACGTTACCTGGATTCTGCACCCCTTCGCCGCGCACCGCGATGGAGCGCGCATCGAGGGTGAGCGTGCCGTTGGCGGTGGGCGACTGGCGCCCGGCATCTATCGTCAAGCCCGCCGGGTCCGTAATGACCAGGGTCAGGTCGTGACCGGCGCTGAATGTCCCGGTATTGGCGTAGTCGTGGGTCGTGGCGTGCAGATCATGGCTGGCTTCGATGGCGCCGGCGTTGTCCAACGCCTGTGTGGTCAACGTGGCGTCATCGACGTGGATACTGCCTCCGGCGCGGTTATCCAGGGTGCGGGCGTCGGCCGTCAATTGCCCGACCTTGATCTCCCCGGCATTGGTCAGCGTTTGCGCCACCGCCAGCTCGGCCTGGGTGGCCGCCATCATGCCGGTGGCCTGGTTGTCGACGCTTTTCGCGCGCAGGTCCAGCGCCTTGGCCCGCAGCAAACCTTCGTTGACAAAATCGCCGCCCGCCTGCGCCTGCAGCGCGTCCAGGCTGCGCAACACCGCTTTCTGCCCCAGGTTGCGGATGTCCCCCTGGGCGGCCAGGCTCATTGCCCGGGCCTGGATCTTGCCCTGGTTTTCGATCCCGCCGTCCGCCTTGACGCTGAACGTGCCGCCGATACTGTGCACGCCCGCGTTGTACAGGTCGCGGGTCGAAATATCAAGATCCCTGGCCCGGAGTTCGGTGCGGGAGCCAAAGCGGGTGTCACCGGCGACCGTCAGTTTCATGAAGTGGCCGGCCTGGACCTTGCCATCGATGTCCACGCTGCCGGCGCGCACCTGCAGGCTGTTCCCCTCCCCGTCGTCTCCCACGGCGATGAGTTCGTTCGTCGAGCGATAGACGCCGTCGACATCGAACGTTGCCCCTCTCTCGCGCACCGTGACCTTACCCTCGCTGTCGAAGCTGTTGGCGCTGACTTCGAGCCCATGGCTGTCGAAGCGGCCGGTGGCCGCATTGCGGATCGCCGGCCGGGAGGCGTCAGGCGCCAGGCCCGCGACCGTGATCTTGTGCGAGGACGCGATGAAGCCGCTGTTGTTCAACTCGGCGCCGACCCGGATATTCAGCTGGTGATCGCCATCCGGCCGGCCGGCGCCACCCCGGCCTCCCAGGTTCGATATCTCCGCCAGATTATCCAGCTTGCCTCGCGCGGAGACGCTGACCCCTCCGTGAGAGGACAGCTCGAATTCGTTCTTGATGTTCTGCGCTGACACCGTCAGCTTCTGTTTACCGTCGATAAGGCCGAGGTTGTGCATGTCGCCGGTAAGCTCGACTGTCACCTCGCCCTCCCTGGTCGCGATGATGCCCCGCTGGTTCTCCAGGTGAGCGCCTTTGATCAGGACATCGCCCGCCAGCGCCCGCACGCCCCCGTCCGAACCAATGGATGCACCCGGAAGAAGCTCGCCCGAGCTTGCCTTCTCCACGATCGGACGGCCATCTTCCAGTCTGACCACGGAATCCACGATAGGGGCGTCGCCTTCATCGAGGCCATGGAAACTGCCCATCAGCACGACGCGCCCGGTCGCCTCGATATCCACGCTGTTGGCCGTGCCGGCCTTGCCCGAGGCCTCCACCATCGCATTGCGAAACACCACGTTGTGCGCCTTGACCGCCAGGGTATCGGTCTTGATGGCGCGCGACACGACGAGACTGCCTTGCCGGACCGATATATTCAGTCCGCCCCGGAACAGGGAAGCGTCTCGCTCGCCGGTACCGATGCCCGGACCCAATTGCATATCGCCTCGCTCGGCGGTCAGATCCGCGCCCTGCGCGCTCGCCGCACTGTCCAGGGTCAGGTGACGGCCCGCGTTGACGGAAAGCCGTCCCGTGGCTGCGGCCGCGGCAACCTTGATGTCCGCCCCGGAATGCATGTGAACCCCGCGGGCCTTCACGGTGCCGACCTCGACATTGCCACTCGCATCGATCGAAATGTCGCCGGGCGAGGCCAGCATGCCCGGCTGGCGCACTCCCAGGCCGGCGTCGGTGGCAATGAGCGCGATGGCCTTGCCGTGCATGGCGCCGGCGGCGCTGCCATCGATGGCATATCCGGTATGGGCCCCGGCCGCCCCACGAACACGGCCCACGGCGCTGGTCAGGTCGCGGGTCGACGTGTCGAAACTGCCGCTGCCGGCCACGGCCTTGATGTCGGTCAAGCCGCCGGTGCCATCACCGATCACGCCGTCGATCTGGATCATCTTGGCGATCAGGTCGAAGGTGCTCAGGCCGTCGGTGTTGACCCCGCCGCCGCCGACGGTGATCTTGCCCTGGTCAACGCCCAGCGTGACCCGGCCATCACGCGCGCTCGGCACGCCGGTGGACAGGGTCAGGCTGTTAGTGTTCAGGGTGCTCAGGCCGTTGACGCTGATGCCGTTGGGATTGGCGATGATGAGGTTGGCCTTGCCGCCAAAGACCTCCAGCGTGCCCTGCAGGCTGCTCGGGCCGGTGCCGGTGACTTCGGACAGGATGGTGCTGGCCAGCGTGGCGCCCAGATTCGGGTTGCGGCTGATCTGGCCGGCGATCTGCGAGCGGCCGTCGACCGTGCTGTTGTTGAACACGACCCCGGGCGCCACGGTATTGAGCTGCTGGAACTGGTTGTGCGACAGGCCATGGGCGTCGGGCGCGGCGATATTGACGATCGGCACGCCGGACGCCGAATGATGCGTCGTTGTCGCGCCACCTGCCGGGACGACCTGGGCGGATGACTGTCCCGCCAGGCCAAAGGCCAGACACAAGGCCGATGAGAGCAGGCTCAAGCGGGCCGGGCAGCTGTCGCCCTTGCGCGTGCGCGCGGTCTTGCGGCGGCCGGCGGTCTTGATCTCGGAGACGGGGACATACATCCCAAGCACTTTGCTGAATATCAATCGATAGAGCGAGGCGTTCACGGAGGATTCCTGTCAACGTTTTCAGTTATTGCGGCGGATCGGGCTTCTGCTTTGCCTGATGGCCGGGTTCGATAGGGAAAGACTGGCGCACATGATGCAGATCACGGGTTGGGCGCAACACTTGACGGTTTCCTAAGCAGATGTAGGATTTTTCTTAACAGGGAGAGAGCACATGCCCGCCCCTCTGGAATCCAGGACAAGGAGCTAGGCAATTACCCCGAGCAGCATCGGACAGCACAGGACTAATTAACCCTTGCGCCGGCCCGCGGGCCGCCAGTCCTGACTCGGGAAAAGCGTATGATTGACGGCGCGCTTGCGCCCACCGATAAAAACAGACTCAAGGAGATCCCCATGCAACAGGCCCGCGCCGGCCTGGGCACGCCATCCGGCTTGTCGACTTCCCAGGCCGCGGCCAGCCGTCCTCTGGTCGGCGTGCTGTTGCTGATCCTGTCGCTATGGACGCTGTCCTGCCTGGACGCCAGTGGCAAATGGGTCATGGCCGCGGGCGTGCCGCTGCTGGTGCTGTGCTGGGTGCGCTATGTCGTGCACCTGATCCTCGTGACCGCGCTTATCGTGCCGGCCCGCGGCAAGGGCATCCTGCGCGCCAAGCGGCCTCGCGACCAGATCCTGCGCGGCGCGGCCATGTTCTGCGCCACCCTGATGTTCTTCACGACCTTGCGCTATCTGCACCAGGCCGAAGCCACCGCGATCAATTTCCTGGCGCCCCTGATCGTGTTGTCCGTCGCGCCCTGGATCCTGCGCGAACCGCCGCGGCTGTCGCGCTGGATCGCCTGTGGCGTGGCCTTTCTGGGCGTGCTGATCGTCATCCGGCCGGGCGGCGGCCTGGACCCGGTGGGTGTGGTCTTCGGCCTGTTGACCGCGCTCTGCTTCGCGGCGCAATTCATCCTGACGAGGCGGGTGGCCAGCGACGACGCCTATACCTCGCTGATCTGGAGCGGCCTGGTGGGCACGGCCTGCCTGACGGCCGCCCTGCCCTTCATTCTGCCGCCCGCGCTGCCGGTGCTGGCGCAACTGAGCCCGCTCAACTGGCTGGTGCTGGTGTCGACCGGCCTGTCCGGCGCCTTGGGGCACTTGCTGCAGATCGCCGCCTATCGCAATGCCTCGGCCTCCACGCTAGCGCCGTTTGTGTATCTGCAGATCGTCAGCGCCACGACCATGGGCTGGCTGCTGTGGGGACATTTCCCGGATGCGCTGACCTGGCTGGGCATCGCCATCATCTGCGCCAGCGGCATCGTGATCGGCATGCTGGAATGGCGCCGCGCCGGCAGGCGCTAAAACGGCCGGCGCTAGGCCTGCAGGCGCCCGGCGGCCAGCACCAGCTGGCGGTCGCAGCGCGCCGCCAGGTCCGGATCATGGGTGACCAGCACCAGGGTGGCCCCGTGCTCGCGATGCAGATCGAACATCAGGTCGATGACGGTTTGCCCGGTGGCCGCGTCCAGGCTGCCGGTGGGTTCGTCGGCGAACAGCAATGAAGGATCGACCACGAAGGCGCGCGCCAGCGATACGCGCTGCTGCTCGCCGCCGGACAGCGTGCGGGGATAGTGGTGCAGGCGCGCGCGCAGGCCGACCCGTTCGAGCATGAGCTGGGCCGCCTGGCGGGCCTCGGCGCCGGGCTTGCCGGCCAGCTCCAGCGGCAGCATGACGTTCTCCAGCGCCGTGAGATTGGGCAGCAGCTGGAAGGATTGGAAGACAAAACCCAGATGGCTGGCCCGCAGCCGCGCCCGTCCGTCTTCGTCCAGCGCGAACAGGTCCTGTCCGGCCAGGCGGACCTTGCCTTCGGAGGGAACATCCAGGCCGGCCAGCAGTCCGAGCAAAGTGGACTTGCCCGACCCCGAGCTGCCCGTGATGGCGACAGCCTCGCCGGCACGGATCGTAAAATCGAGGCCATCCAGTATGGTGAGCTCACCCGTGGCGTCGGCCACGCGCTTGCCCAGACCCACCACTTCTATCGCGTTCCTGTTATCCATGCGCTCATTTTTCCGTGTTTTGTCCGCATCGCTGTTGATGCTGGCGATGCTGCCGGCGGCACAGGCTCAGACCGCGGCCGCCGCGCCGGGTTCCCATACCGTGCTGGTGGTGGGAGATAGCCTGTCAGCCGAATATGGCCTTGCGCGGGGCTCCGGCTGGGTGCCGCTGCTCGCCCGCCGCGTGTCTGAACAATACCCGAATTACCAAGTCGTCAATGCCAGCATCAGCGGCGACACCACCAGCGGCGGCAAGGCGCGCCTGCCCGCCCTCCTGGCCCGGCATGCGCCGGCCGTCGTCGTGCTGGAGCTGGGCTCCAACGATGCCTTGCGCGGCCTGGCCCTGGACATGACCGAAAGCAATCTCACCGCCATGACGCAACAGGCCAAGTCGGCCGGCGCCCGCGTGCTCATCGTCGGCATGCAGATTCCGCCCAACTACGGCCGGGACTACGCCGAGCGCTTCGCCCGCGTGTTCCAGACCGTGGCCCAGAAGGAGCAAGCCGCGCTGGTGCCCTTCCTGATGGAAGGCATGGCGACCGACCGCGCGCTTTTCCAGGCCGATGGCATACATCCCAATGAAAAAGCCCAGCCGACGCTGTTGGACAACGTCTGGCCGGGCCTGGAACCCTTGCTGCGCGCGGATCAGCCTTCGGCGGGCTGATCTCCCTTGATGACAGAAGCCGCGGCGGGCAGGATCTGGACTTTGTAGGCCTCACGCAGCATCTTGAGCACCGCCTGGTCTTCGGCCTCGCCCCAGGCGCTGCCCAGCTGGCGGCCCAGCATCGCGGCAGCCTGGGCATCGGGCTGGCCGGCCTCGACCTTCTCCAGGCGGACCAGCACATAGTCATTGCCCGAAGCCACGCCGGCATAGGCCGGCAGCTTGGCGGCATCCAGGCGCATGGCGGCGTCCACCAGGTTGCGCGGCAGGTTGGCCGGGTCCTGGCGGGAAATGGTCAGCGCGGCGGCAAAGCCTTCGGCCTGGTCCTGGGCTTGCAGCGCCTTCAGGGCCTGTTCGCCGGCTTCGCGGGCGGCCTGGGCCGAGCGCTCATCGAGCAGGCGAGCGCGGATGCTGTCCTTGACCTTGTCCAGCGGCGGAATCTGCGAGGGCTCGACCGCCGCCACGCGCAGGGCCAGCAAGGTGTCCGGCGCGAGCTCGATGACCCCGGTGTTCTGCTTTTCGCGCAGCACGTCGGCGGCAAACAGCGCCTGGCGCACGCGCGGGTTGTCCAGCATGGCGGCATCAGGGCTGGCCGAGGCCGAGCCGGCGCCCGCCTGGTCGGCCGGCAGCAGGCCGCCGCGGGTGATGCCGGCCGCCGTGCGCAGCTTCAGGCCCAGGGCGTCCGCGGCGGGCTGCAGGCTGTCGCGCTGGTCATAGACGGCGCCTTGCAGCTTGGTGGCCATTTCGGCGAAGCGGGCCGAGGCCAGCTGCTTGCGGATCTCGGCGGTGATCTGCTCCTTGACTTCGGCCAGGGGCTTGACCTGCGCCGGCTTGATCTCGGTGACTTTGAGAATGTGGAAGCCGAACGGGCTTTCCACCACGCCGGAGACGGCCTCTTTGGCCAGGCCGGCGATGGCCTGCTGTACGCTGGGGGGCACGGAGTTGGCGGCGATCCAGCCCAGGTCACCGCCCTGCGCGGCCGAACCGGCATCCTGCGACGCTTGCTTGGCGAGGTCGGCAAAGCCGGCCGGATTGGCGGCGGCCTGGCGGGCGATTTCCTCGGCCTTGGCGCGGGCGGCCTTGCGCGCGTCCTGCGACTCGCCGGCCGGAGCATTGATCAGGATGTGGCTGGCACGGCGCTGCTCGGGCGTGCCGAAGCGGTTCTTGTTTTGTTCGTAATAGGTGGCGACGTCTTCGTCCTTGACCTCGATGCCCTGCGTGGCGGCGGCTTCGTCCAGGACCAGGTATTGCGCCTGGACCTGCTCGGGCACGCGCAGCGACTCCTTGTTGGCGTCGTACCAGGACTGGATGTCCTGTGGCGTCACGGTGACCTTGGAACGGTAGTCCGCGGCGGCAAAGCTGCGCAGCTGGATGGTGCGCTTCTGGGTGAGGGCCTGCTCGACGTCCTGGACCACGGCTTGCGGCGCGCGGGCGGACAGGCCCACGGGTTCAAGCACGCGGGCCACGGCGAGATCGCGGCGCAGGCCGTTCTCGAAGGCCGTGGGCGACAGGCCCTGGGCGGCCAGCACTTGGCGATAGCGTTCAGGCGAGAAGCGGCCGTCATCCTGGACCTGGGGAATGGCGGCGATGGTGTTGCGCAGCGTCTCGTCGGAGACCGAGAAACGGTTGTCGATCGCGACCTGGGCCAGCAGGCGCTGGTCGATCAGCTGATTGAGCAACTGTTCGCGCATGGCGGGCGTATCCAGCACGGCCGGGTCGAATTGCGTGCCCAGGCGCTGGCGGAATTGCTCCAACTGGTTGCGGTGGGCCATGTCGAATTCCGACTGTTTGATTCCCTGCCCCGCGACGCTGGCCAGCTCGGGTTCGCCATTGACGAAATGGGTGTAGCTCTGCACGCCGACCAATGCGAATGACGGCACGATCAGAAGCAGCAGGATGAACTGCATCCAACGCCGATGGGTGCGAATAAATTCAAACATGTATTTCCTGTTGCCAGATTGGCGCGGCCCCGTGCCAAGCCAAAAACGCATAAAAAAAGGCGAAGACAATTCGCCCGGACGCTCGCCCGGACCCCGCAGCGCTCTTGATACAGAACCGTGCCGGGCCAGCCGCCGGAGTTTACCACCTCCGGGGCCCCTGCCCACCCCCCGTCAGGGCGAGCCCCGTCCCTCGTTAGGGAGTATGCTTGCATGCCGTGAAACCCGCTGTTTCCGACCCGTATTTCTTGCTTGAGGTCTTGCACATGACGTCCCCCCTGCCGGCCTGGCCCTATTCTCCTTATATTGCCCATCGCGGCGGCGGCCATCTGGCCCCCGAAAACACCCTGGCGGCCATGCATGTCGGCGCGGCGCAGGGGTTTACGATGTTCGAGTTCGACGTGAAGCTCAGCCGCGACAATATCGCCATTCTGATGCACGATGACGACGTCGACCGCAGCACGGATGGCAGCGGCCCGGCCCGGGACAAGACCTATACCGAACTCTCCCTGCTGGATGCCGGCAGTTGGCATTCACCGGCCTATGCGGGCGAGCCGGTGCCCAGCTTTGTCTCGGTCGCGCGCTACACGCGCGCCAACGGCATTGCCTGCAATGTGGAGATCAAGCCCTGCCCTGGGCGCGAAGCGGAGACGGGCGCCGAAGTCGCGCGCCTGTGCGCCGAATACTGGCAAGGCGCCGCGGTGCCGCCCCTGCTCTCTTCCTTCGAGGAGGCGTCGCTGGCCGAGGCCCGCCGCGTCGCCCCGCATCTGCCCCGCGCCCTGCTGGTCGAGAAAGTGCCCGCCGACTGGCGCGAACGCCTGGCGCGCCATGGCTGCATCGCCCTGAACATCAACCAGAAGGACGCCACGCCCGAGCTCATCGAGGCCGTGCACGCCGCGGGCTATCGGATCGCCGCCTGGACGGTCAATGACCCGTCCCGCGCCCGCGAACTGCTGGCCTGGGGCATGGACGCCATCTTTACCGACAAGCTGGCCGATATCCGGCCGACGGCGTAAAAGGGCCGCCGTGTTCAGCTATCGCCACGCTTTCCATGCCGGCAACCATGCCGATGTCCTCAAGCATGCCATCCTGATCCACACGCTGGAGTATTTCAATCGCAAGGACGCGCCCTACTGGGTGGTGGACACCCACGCCGGCGCCGGCCTGTATGCGCTGGATAGCGACTGGGCCAGCAAAAACGCCGAGTTCGCCGACGGCATCGGCCGGCTGTGGGAGCGCGATGACCTGCCTGCCTTGCTGGCCGACTATGTGGCGCGGGTGCGGGCCTACAATCCTTCGGGCAAGCTGCGTCATTACCCGGGCTCGCCCTGGCTGACGCTGGACGCCTTGCGTGACCGAGACCGCCTGCGCCTTTTCGAGATGCACCCGAATGAATCCGGCATCCTGGTCAACAACCTGGAGCAGCGCGACCGGGTGTCGCTGCGCCAGACCACGGTCTACGCCACCGACGGCTTTGAAGGGGTGAAGGCGCTGCTGCCGCCGCCCACGCGGCGCGGCATGGTGCTCATCGATCCTTCGTATGAAGACAAGCAGGACTACCGCCGCACCCTGACGGCGGTCAAGGAAGGCGTCAAGCGCTTTGCCACCGGCACTTATGCCGTGTGGTATCCGCTGGTGCAGCGGCGCGAGGCCGGCGAGATGGCCCGCATGCTCGAACGCCTGCCGGTCAAGAGCTGGCTGCATGCCACCCTGAGCGTCAAGCGTCCGGCCGGCGACGGCTTCGGCCTGCACGGCAGCGGGATGTTCCTGGTCAACCCGCCCTGGACGCTGGAGGCCGCCCTCAAGGAGGCCATGCCCTATCTGGCGCGCGAATTGGCCCAGGACGACCGCGCCGGGTTCACGCTGCAATACGTGGAGAATCCCGGCCGCGCCGCCTGAACGGCCGCCCTCAGGCGGCGCGCTTCGCGCCGGCCTGGGCCAGGCGGGCCGCCGCATCGCGCAGGGCGGTGCGCAGGCCCTCCTCCACCACGGGATGGTAGAAGGGCATCTCCAGCATCCGGGCGATGGTCAGCTCCTGCTGCGCCGCCCAGGCCAGCAGATGGCCAATATGCTCGGCGCTGGGGCCTATCATTTCGGCGCCCAGGAAGCGGCCCGTGGCAATGTCGGCATAGACGTGCAGCAGGCCGCGGTTTTTCAGCATCACGCGCGAACGCCCCTGGTCGCTGAAATCCACCGCGCCGGTCACATATTGGCCGGCCTCCAGGCGCGCATGGGGCGTGCCCACCAGCGCGATCTGCGGGTCCGAAAACACCACGCCCAGCGGCGCGCGCCGCAAACCCGGGCGCACGTCGGGAAAGCGCGCAGCATTCTCGCCCGCGATGCGGCCTTCGTCAGCCGCCTCGTGCAGCAAGGGCGCATCGGCGTTGGCGTCGCCGGCAATGAAGATGGCCGAGTCGCCGGCCTGCATGGTCAGGCGGTCAAAGCGCGGCACCCCGCGCGCGTCGAGTTCGAGCGTCGTGTTCTCCAGGCCCAGCTTGTCGACATTGGGCCGGCGGCCCGTCGCCACCAGCGCGTATTCGAAACGCTCGACATGCTCGGTATTGTCCAGGGCGATGTAGCGGACCTCGACCTCGTCGCCGATGCGCTGGGTCTCCAGCACGCGGGCATCCGGATCGAGGTAGAACTCGCCTTGGAAGATCTTGCGCGCCGCCTGGCGCACGGCGGGGTCGCTGATGCCGCCCAGGCTGCCGCTCACGCCGAAGACGCGCACTTTCACGCCCAGGCGCGCCAGCGCCTGGCCGAGTTCCAGCCCGATGACGCCGGGCCCGAAAACGGCCACGCTGGCCGGCAGCGTGTCCCAGGCGAAGACGTCGTCGTTGACCACCAGCCGGTCGCCCAGGGCCTGGAAAGGCGGGGGGATGGCCGGCCGCGAGCCGGTGGCGATGACCACGCGGCTGGCATGGACCTCGGTGTGATCGTCCACGCGCAGCACCCCATCGCTGACAAAGCGCGCATAGCCGTGCAGCTTATCCTCGGCGGGAAGGTTCTCCACGCCCTCGAGCACAAATCCCACGAAACGGTCGCGCTCGCGCTTGACCCGGTCCATCACGGCGGGACCGTCCACGCTCACCGGGCCGGCTACCTGCACACCGAAGGCATCGGTATGGCGGGCCGCATGGGCCGCTTCGGCGGCCGCAATCAGAAGCTTGGAGGGCATGCAGCCCACGCGGGCGCAGGTCGTGCCATAAGGACCGCCCTCAATGATGACGGCGCGCTTGCCGGCGGCGCGCGCGGCCCGGTAGGCCGCCAGCCCGGCCGTGCCGGCACCGACGACGGCGATATCGGTATGCAGGGTTTTCATGTCTTTCCTTTGATCTGCAAGCGCGCGTGCCCGCCGGCCACCGCGCAAGGCGGCCGGCGGGCACGACGCAAGGGAGAGGGAAGCGCGGGGCCTGGCCGCCCCGCCACGATCAGGCGAAGTGCGCCTTCAGGTCATCGAGGCCGCCGATGAGCTTGCCGTTGATGAAGACCTGCGGAGCGGTGCCGCGGCCCGAGACCGCGCCGATCACACGGCCACGTACCTTGTGCTCCAGCGGAATCTCGATGGGGTCATAGCCCTTGGCGTCCAGCAGGGCCTTGGCCTCGACGCAGAAGGGGCAACCCGGCTTGGAGAACACCACGACTTGGTCGGGCTTCTTGGCGGCCGGAGCGAGGTAGGCCAGCATGGTGTCGGCATCCGAGACCTCGAAGGGGTCGCCTTCTTTCTCGGGCTCGATGAACATCTTCTTGACCACGCCGTCTTCGACCAGCATGGAGTAGCGCCAGCTGCGCTTGCCAAAACCGAGGTCGCTCTTGTCGACCAGCATGCCCATGCCGGCGGTGAACTCGCCATTGCCGTCGGGCAGCAGCGTGATGTTGGCGGACTCCTGGTCCTTGGCCCATTCATTCATTACGAAGGTGTCGTTGACGGACACGCAGATGATGTCGTCCACGCCGTTGTCGAAGAAGGTCTGGGCCAGTTCGTTGTAGCGCGGCAAATGGGTCGAAGAGCAAGTGGGCGTGAACGCGCCGGGCAGGGAGAACACAACCACCGTCTTGTTCTTGAACAGGTCGTCGGTGGTGACCTTCTTCCAGGTATTGTTCTCGCGCACGGGGAACGTCACGTTGGGAACACGTTGGCCTTCGTGGTTTTGCAGCATCTAGCTCTCCTGAGGTGTTGGGAAGGTGGTGGGGCCACCGAAGGCTCTACTTTAAATTTTTACTATTGATTTATCCAATTCAATTATTTTAATTGATCAATAGTTAATCCCAATCACCCAGGAGAAATCAATTATTGTTTTTTGGGATCATAACCCGCTTCGCGGATGGCGGCCTCGATGGCGGCCGCCTGTTCGGCGGGACTGACCGTGACGCGGTGGGCGGACAGGTCCACCTCCACCGCGGCGCCGGGCACGGCGCGCTGCACGGCCTGGGTGATGGATTTGACGCAATGGCCGCAGGTCATATCGGCGACGGTAAAGACAACGCTCATGTTGGACTCCAGGAAAAGGTGGCGACAGGCCACCGCAAGACCCAGCTTAAAGATTCCCATAATGGGAAGGTCAAGCATAAAATAAAGGTTGACCTTCCCATTATGGCAAGGATCAGACTGCATGCATTGCAGACTCATGGGATTTTCCATCATGACCGCTTCCTCGCTTGCCTCCGGCCATCTCGAACTCGCCATCGAAGGCATGACCTGCGCCTCTTGCGTCAAGCGGGTCCAGAATGCGCTGGCCGCCGTGCCCGGCGTGAGCCAGGCCAATGTCAATCTGGCCACCGAGACGGCCCAGCTGGAGCTGCGCGATGCCGATCCCCAGGCGTTGGTGGCCGCCGTGGCCCGCGTCGGCTACGAGGCGCGGCCGCTGGCCGCCGATGACCACCATGCCGAAGCACTCGCCGGCCAGCGCGCCGCCGAGGCCGATCGCCTCAAGCGGGCCTTCGGCTGGTCGCTGGCGCTGACCCTGCCCGTCTTCATCCTGGAAATGGGTTCGCACCTGCTGCCCCCCATGCACCACTGGGTGATGGATACGCTGGGCCAGCAGAACAGCTGGCTACTGCAATTCGTGCTGACCACGCTGGTATTGGTGGGCCCGGGCCGGGCGTTCTTCAGCAAGGGCTTTGCGGCGCTGGCGCGCCGCGCCCCCGAAATGAACTCCCTGGTGGCCCTGGGCTCCGGGGCGGCCTGGGCGTATTCGGTCGTGGCCACCTTCGCGCCGCAGTGGCTGCCCGAAGCCTCGCGCAACGTCTATTTCGAAGCGGCCGCCGTCATCGTGACGCTCATCCTGCTTGGGCGCATGCTCGAGGCCCGCGCCAAGGGCAAGACGGGCGCGGCCATCCAGCGCCTGATCGGCCTGCAGCCGCGCACCGCGCGCGTGCTGCGGGATGGCCAGGCGGTGGATATCCCGATCGACCGCGTGCGCATGGGCGACATCGTGATGGTGCGGCCGGGCGAGAAGGTCCCCGTGGACGGCGAAATCACCGAGGGCCATTCCTATGTGGACGAGTCCATGCTGACAGGCGAGCCTGTGCCGGTCGAAAAGCAGGCCGGCGACCAGGCCACCGGCGGCACGTTGAACACCTCGGGCAGCTTCAGCCTGCGCGTGACCCATACCGGCTCGGACACCGTGCTGGCGCGCATCATCCGCATGGTGGAAAACGCCCAGGGCGCGCGCCTGCCCATCCAGGCCCTGGTCGACCAGGTCACCGCCTGGTTCGTGCCGGCCGTCATGGCCGCGGCCACCCTCACCTTCCTGGCCTGGCTGGTCTGGGGTCCCTCGCCGGTGCTGAGCCATGCCTTGGTGGCCGCCGTGGCGGTCCTCATCATCGCCTGCCCCTGCGCCATGGGCCTGGCCACGCCGACCTCCATCATGGTGGGCACCGGCCGCGCCGCCGAACTGGGCGTGCTCTTCCGCCAGGGCGATGCGCTGCAAGGCTTGCGCGAGGTCCGCAGTGTGGCCTTTGACAAGACCGGCACGCTGACCCTGGGCAAACCGACGCTGACCGATATCGCGGCGGCCCCGGGCATGGAGCGCGCCACGGTGCTGGGCTGGCTGGCCTCGGTACAGGCCCGCTCCGAACACCCCATCGCCCACGCCATCGTCACCGCCGCCCGCCAAGAGGGGCTGGCGCTGGCGCCGGCAGAGGCGTTCGAAGCCATCACGGGCGCCGGGGTGCGCGCCCGCGTCCAGGGCCGTAACATCGTCGCCGGCGCGGCCCGCCTGATGCAGGCCGAGCACGTGGATGTCTCCAGCTTTGGCGACCTGGCCCGCCAGTGGGGCGAGGCGGGCAAGACGCCCATCTACGTGGCCGCCGATGGCCGCGCCGTGGCCATGATGGCCATCGCCGATCCCATCAAGCCTTCGGCGCGCGCCGCGCTGCAGGCGCTGCACCGCCTGGGGGTGCGCACGGCCATGATCACGGGCGACAACCCCCATACGGCCGCGGCCGTGGCCCGCGAGCTGGGCATCGACGATGTGCGCGCCGAAGTCCTGCCCGACGGCAAGGTCGAAGCGCTGGAATCGCTGCGCGCCGCTTACGGCAAGGTCGCTTTCGTGGGCGACGGCATCAATGACGCGCCTGCGCTGGCGGCCGCCGACGTGGGCATCGCCATCGGCAGCGGCACCGATGTGGCCATCGAGGCCGCCTCGGTGGTGCTGATGGCCGAGGACCTGCGCGGCGTGCCCAATGCGCTGGCGCTCAGCCAGGCCACCATGCGCAACATCCGCCAGAATCTGTTCTGGGCCTTTGCCTATAACGCCGCCCTGATCCCGGTTGCCGCCGGCGTTCTCTACCCCGCCTTCGGCCTGCTGCTTTCGCCCATCTTCGCGGCCGGCGCCATGGCGCTGTCCAGCGTCTTCGTGTTGGGCAACGCGCTGCGGCTCAAGGCGTTGCGCCCCCTGGGAGACCACGCATGAATATCGGCCAGGCCGCGCAGGCCAGCGGCATTTCCGCCAAGATGATCCGCTATTACGAGAGCATCGGCCTCATCCATCCCGCCGCGCGCAGCGATTCGGGCTACCGGCGCTACGGGGAGGACGACCTGCACACGCTGCGCTTTATCCGGCGCGCGCGCAATCTGGGGTTTTCGGTCGAGCAGATGCAGGAGCTGCTGGCCCTATGGCGCGACCGCAGCCGCGCCAGCGCCGACGTCAAGCGCATCGCGCTGGAGCATGTGGCCGAACTGGAGCGCAAGGCCGCCGAGCTGCGCGAGATGGCCGATACGCTCAAGCACCTGGCCCATCATTGCCACGGCGATGACAGGCCGGACTGCCCCATCATCGCCGACCTGAGCCAGCCGCGGACTTAGGCCGCCTCCTGCGCCGCCTGCGCCTGTTCGGCCTTCAGGCGCGCCTGTTCCTGCACGCGCAGCACGTCCGCCTCGGGCAGCGACTCGAACACGGCGATGGATTCGACATGGCCGGTGTGCGGGAACATATTGATCACGCCGGCGGCCTTGAGCACATAACCGCCCTCATGGACCATGATGGCCGCGTCGCGCGCCAGCGTGGCCGGGTTACAGGACACGTACACGATGCGGCGCGGACGCTCGGCCGGCGTCAGCAGCGACAGGGCCTGCGCCACCGCTTGCGCGCCTTCGCGCGGCGGGTCGATCAGCATGCGGTCGAAGTAGCCCAGGCCGCGCAGCCAGGACACATCCACCTCGAACAGATTGAGCGTCGCGAAGCGGGTGCGGGCGGCCAGGCCGTGGCGCGCGGCGGCTTCGAGCGCCCGGTCGGTCAAGGCCTTGCTGCCCTCCACGCCCACCGCCTCGCGGCCGCGGGTGGCCAGCGGCAGCGTGAAATTGCCCAGGCCGCAGAACAGGTCCGCCACGCGGTCGGTCGGCTGGACATCCAGCAGGGTCAGGGCGCGCGACACCATGGACCGGTTGATGGCATGGTTGACCTGCGTGAAATCGGTGGGCCGGTATGGCATGCGCAGGCCGAACTCGGGCATGCTGTAGGCCAGGGCATCGGCGTGGGCCGGATCCAGCGCATGCACGGTGTCCGGGCCCTTGGGCTGCAGCCACCACTGCACATCGTGCTGGGCGGCAAAGTCGCGCAGGATGGCGATATCCTGGTCGCTGAGCGGCTCGAGATGGCGCAGGACCAGGGCCGTCACGGCGTCGCCCAGCGCGACCTCGATCTGCGGCATGCGGTCAGGGCGCGACATGGCCGCGATCATGCCGCGCAAAGGCATCAGCAGCGCGCTCACATGAGGCGGCAGCACATGGCATTCGCGCATATCGGCCACATAGCTGCTCTTGCGCTCATGGAAACCGACCAGCACGCCACCTTTCTTCGGCACGACGCGCACCGACAAACGGGCGCGATAGCGATAGCCCCAGGTCGGGCCGTGCAGGGGCGGCAGCACGCGCTGCGGCCGGATCTTGCCCACGTGCCAGAAAGTGTCCTCGAGCGCGCGCTGCTTGATGGCGACCTGGGAGGTCGGCTCCAAGTGCTGCATGGCGCAGCCGCCACAGACCCCGAAATGCGGGCAGCGCGGCGCCACCCGTTGCGACGAAGGCCTGAGCACCGTCTCGACGCGGGCGATCTCATAGGAAGGTTTTTTGCGCACGGTGGCGGCGAGCACGCGCTCGCCCGGCAGGGCGCCTTCCACGAACACCACTTTGCCATCGCGGCGGGCAATACCCCTGGCTTCCAGGTCCAGGGACTCGATATTCAGAACTTCGTCGGCCATCTTGCAAGCGTCCAGATTCTTAGACAGCCGAGCATTGTAATCGTGCCCGCGGCGCCGGGTGGCCGGAGCCCCCGCCCGGCCGGCACCCGGCGCCGCCGGGGTCAGAAGCTGCGCGATACCGAAAAGACGGCGCCCAGGCGGCCCGAGGGATGGCCGTACTTGGTAGGCAGCCAGTTGTCCTTGCTCGCACCCACGGCGGCCAGGCCCAGCACCCAGCCCTTCAGGTCCTTGGTGATGCCCAGCTTGTAGTCCACATAATGACCGATCTCGTCGCCGTTCATATTGACCTGGTTCTTGAGCTTTTGATAGCCCAGGTGCCCGACCAGGCCCCAGCCGTCGCCCAGGTCGAAGTTGGCCGTGCCGTCCAGGTACCAGGTGCCCTTGGTGTCCGGCGCGCTGAAGAAATCGCTGGGGGTATACGAGTACTTCAGCGAGTAATTGGCATAGCTCACGCCGATATAGAGATCGGTGTTGTTGTAGTTGCCGCCCTTGGGCGAGCTGGAGCCCGGGTAGTAATAGTGCAGCACGCCCACATCGAGGCCCAGGCCGCCGCCCACATCGCCCTTCCAGCCGCCGTAGAAATCCATTTCCAGGTTGCCGTCGGTGAACACGAAGCTGGAGACGTTGGAGTTCCAGTTGCCAAGGTAGAAGCCCGAGCTGTGGTTCAGGTCGAAGCCCAGCTGCACGGCCGGGCGGAAATCGGTCTGCGAGTATCCACGGAAGCGGTAGTCGCTGACGATGGCGGCATTGCCGCTCAGGGAGAAGCCGGCGCCCAGGTCAGTGGGTTCCGCATGCGCGGGGAACACCGTGACGGCGCCAAGCGCCAGAGGCAGGCAAAGCAAGGTCTTCTTCATCATTCCTGGATCCTGATTGATTGGATGTGGGGCAGACGCCAGGCGTCCGTCCTGCCGACCGTGTGGGCTGACCGGCGCACACAATCAGAAGCATTTTCCGTGCCAGGTTTTTGAAAGCGTCCTGCCCTATCTGCGCCCCTCTTCATTGCACTATTGCGGTGCCAGCTGCAATTCAGGGACAGGCCGATAGCCTTGAAATGGTGAAACCCTCGTCGCCACGCCCCAGGATGGCGCGCAAATTGAAAAACCCGGCCGAAGCCGGGTTTTCGTCATCCGCCGAGGACGGTTTACTGGGCCGCGGCGGCCGGTTGGGCTTCGGCGCCGGGTTGGGCGGGGCGGCCCGGACGGTGTTCGCCGCGCTTGGCGTGGCGCTCCTGCATCTTGGCCACGCGCTCTTTGACGATCTGCGTTACCTGGGCGCGTTGGCCGTCGTTCAGGCTATCCCACACGGCCAGCCACCGATCGCGCAGCTGGGTCTGCTGGCCTTCGAACTGCTGGCGGCGCTTGTCGCCTTCGGCGGCCAGGGCGCGCGGATCGAGCTTGCCCGCCTTGAGCTGGGCGTCAAGCAGCTCATGCTGGCCGCGGCCGGCATCGCGGCGCGCCTGCATCGCCTGGCGGGAGGCATCGCGGGCCTGGTCGAACAGGGCCTGCTGCTTGGCGTCGAGCTTGAGCGCCTCGACCTGCGCCTTGGACAGGGGCCCCAGGCCAGGCACCCACAGGCCGTCACGTTCCATCATGGGACCGCGATGATGGGCTGCCGCGGGCGCCGTGCCGGGCGCGGCGATGGCGGGCGCGACCGCCGTGCCGGCGGCAATCGCCATGGCCAGGGCGGCGAGCGAGGAACGAATAGCGGATCGGGACATGGTTGATCTCCTGAATTGAAAGAATGCAGGGTCATTGTGCGAGCCCGCGGATTTCATTCAGGTTTCAGTCAAGCCAGGCAATGTTTCAGTCGATTGCTTGCCGGCTCCGGCGGCGGCTCAGCTCGCGTCCCAGGCCGCCAGGTATTCTTTCCAGTGCGGCGCATCGCTGGCGGCCAGCGTGTCGCGCACCAGGGCGATCTCGGCGTCATAGGCCGCGTGATCCAGCTCGCCGCGCAAAAAGCGGAAGCGGCAATAGACCAGCCAGGTGTTGACGACGTCGGTCTCGCAATAGGCCCGCACGGCGTCGGCCTGGCCTTGGTTCCAGGCTTCCCAGACCTTGCTGCCGTCCATGCCCAGCTTGCCCGGAAAGCCGCAAAGCTTGGCCAGCTCGTCCAGCGGCGCATTGGCGCGGCCGTTGTACTTGGCCAGCACATCCATGAGATCGAGATGGCGGGTGTGATAGCGGCTCAGGTAGTTGTTGTACTTGAAATCGCGATCCTCGTCGCCCCAATCCCAGTAGCGCGGGGCGGGCACGCCATGGATGAGACTGCGGTAGTGCAACACGGGCAGGTCGAACCCGGAGCCATTCCAGCTCACCAGCCGCGGCGTGTAGCGCTCGATGGTCTTGAAAAAGCCGGCCAGCAGCGCGGCTTCGGGATCATCGGGCTGGCCCAGCGTCTTGACGCGAAAGCCCTGGTCATCGCGGAACACACAGCCCACCACCGCCACGCGGTGCAGGTGCAGCGGCAGGAAATCGTGGCCGACCGCCTCGCGGCGCGCCGCGAAGGCGCGCTCGGCGACTTCGGTGTCGTTGAGGTCCGGGCCCCAGCCGTGCAGCCGGCGCAAGCCGGCCACATCGGGCAGGGTCTCGAGGTCGAAAACCAGGGTGGGTGTCATCGCGCCGGCAGATATTGCATGGGATCGACCGGCGTGCCCTGGCGCCGGATCTCGAAATGCAGCTTGGGCGCGTTGGTGTCGGACTGCCCGAGCTCGGCGATCTTGGCGCCGCGCTTGACGTCCTGGCCGGTCTTCACGAGCAGGGCCCGGTTATGGGCATACGCCGTGATGAAGCCGTTCTGGTGATTGATGATGATCAGGTTGCCCAGGCCGCGCACGCCGTTGCCGCTGTACATGACCTTGCCGTCGGCGGCGGCCACGACCGGGTCGCCCGGATTGCCGGCGATGTCGATGCCCTTGCTGTTGGCATTGAAAGTCTGCAGGATCTGGCCGGTGGAGGGCCAGCCCCAGTTGATCACGCCGGCATCGGCAGCTCGCGTGACGGGCTTGGTTTCGGCCGGCGCGGGAGCCGGCGTGGCCGGGGTGGCCGGCGCCGGGGCGGGCTCGCCGCCCGTGGCGCCGCCTTCGGCCGGCTCGAGCGGCTTGGCCGGGATCTTGCCGCCGGTGATGGGTTGCGGCTGGCCGCCGCCGCTGCCCGACAGCTTGAGCACCTGGCCCACGTGGATCTGGTTGGGATCGGACAGGTTGTTCAGACGCTTGATCGTGTCGACGTCGACGTTGTTGGCGCGCGCGATCTTGAACAGGGTGTCGCCAGATTTGACAACATAGCTTCCCGGCGTGGCCGAGGCGGTGGAAGCCGGCGGGTTGGTCAGGTCGACCACCGGCGCGCGCTGGCCCTTGCTGGCGCAGCCGGCCAGGGCGATCAGGCCCAGCACGCCTAGCCAGCGCACGGACCGGTTGGTATTCATGAAAAAAGTCCCGGTCAGTGGCAACTGCCCGTTGAGCATACGTATCTCCTGTTTGCTCAAGATTGTATTCCTGCCTTCAAAGGAACGAACCGCACGGCCTCAAGCTCCGTGCGCTTCCAGCTTGCGGTGCCGGTTCGTTCTATTAGTACCAGCCGCTGGCTGGTCGAGCCCTCGGGCGCGATCAGCCGGCCGCCCGGCGCCAATTGGTTCAAGAGCGCCTGGGGAATGGCCAGGCCGGCGGCAGCCACAACAATAGCATCGAATGGCGCCACACCGGGAACGCCCTGGGTGCCATCGCCGTAGATCAGCCGCACGCGCGTGGTGAGCTTGAGGGCGCGCAGATTGGTGCGCGCCAATTCATAGAGGCCGCGGATGCGCTCGATGGCGTGCACTTCCCTCACGAACTGGGCCAGCACGGCGGCCTGATAGCCGCAGCCGGCGCCGACCTCCAGCACCCGCGTGGGCGTGCGGCCCTCGCAGACGGCGGCGATCATGCGCGCCACCGCCCAGGGCTGCGAAATGGTTTGGGAGTGCCCGATGGGCAAGGCGGCATCCTCGTAGGCGCGGCTGGCCAGGGCCTCGTCGACGAACAGGTGGCGCGGCACGGCGGCCATGGCGTCGAGCACGCGGTCGTCGGTTGCGCCCTGCTGGCGCAGGCGCTGCACCATGGCCTGGCGCAGGCGGTCGGAGTTCAAGCCCAGGTTGGCCGGGCCCGCGGCCGGCTTCAGGGGCTCGGGACGCTGCAGGGTGGCGGCCGAAATGCGGGTATTGCTGTTGGCCGGCGTGTAGCCCGGCCCCAGGCCCTGGCGCGGATAGCCGCCCGCGCCTTCCTTGGGGTCTATACGTTTGCGCATAGGGGGCTCGCCCATTGGCCGACCAGATCGAGCTGGGCGTGTTGTGTCAGGTCCAGCCGCAGGGGGGTGAGCGACACCGCGCCTTCGGTGATGGCGTGGAAGTCCGTGCCCGGGGCGGCATCGGCGGCCAGGCCCACCGGGCCGATCCAGTACACCGTATCGCCATAGGGCGTGGTGGTCCGGACCACGGGCTCGGAAGGATGGCGCTTGCCCAGGCGGGTCACGCGCAGGCCGCGCATGTCCTCGTAGGGCCGGTTGGGGATGTTGACGTTGAGCAGGATGGGCGCGGCCAGGGGCTCGGCGATCTGGCGCTCGACCACGCGGCGCGCGGCGCGCGCGGCCGACTCCAGGTGGGCCCACCCTTTTTCGACCAGCGAGAAGGCGATCGACGGGATGCCGAACAGATAGCCCTCGCTGGCGGCGGCCACCGTGCCTGAATACAGGGTGTCGTCGCCCATGTTGGCGCCGTTGTTGATGCCGGAGACGACCAGGTCGGGCCGCGCGTCCATCAGGCCGGTCAGCGCGACGTGGACGCAATCCGAGGGCGTGCCGTTGACATAGACGAAACCATTGGATGCCGTGCGTACGGTCAGCGGCCGGTTCAGGGTGAGCGAGTTGGAGGCGCCGCTGTGATTGGTTTCCGGCGCGACCACCGTCAGCTCGCCCAGGCCCGAGAGCGCGTCGACCAGCGCTTCCAGTCCGGGCGCGTTATAGCCATCGTCGTTGGAAACCAGAATCCGCATTACATCTCCACAAGGCGGCCAGCGGCCGACAGGCTGCGATTGTACCGTTACCACGATGACAATCGGCGCAAGAACGGGTGGACAGCGGCGGTCGGCGGGGTAGAATCGCCAGCCACGACACCATGCGGCGCTCCCGGCGCCGCCCACCAAAGGGATTCTGATACGCCATGGTTCTGACCGAGCCCTCGCCGCTGTTCGCCGTGCTTCTCATCGTGCTGGCCTACCTGGTCGGCTCCATTCCCTTCGCGGTGGTCGTCAGCAAGCTCATGGGCCTGCAGGACCCGCGCAGCTACGGGTCCGGCAACCCCGGCGCCACCAATGTGCTGCGCACCGGCAACAAGGCGGCCGCCGCCCTGACCCTGCTGGGCGACGCGGCCAAGGGCTGGTTCGCCGTCTGGCTGGCGGTCCAGCTGGCGCCGGGCCTGTCGGCCCTGACCTATGCGCTGGTGATGCTGGCCGTCTTCCTGGGCCACCTCTACCCGGTCTTCCTGGGTTTCAAGGGCGGCAAGGGCGTGGCCACGGCGCTGGGCGTCCTGTTCGCCCTCAGCCCCTGGCTGGCGCTGGCCACCGTGGCGACCTGGCTCATCGTGGCGGTGTTCTCGCGCTACTCGTCGCTGGCCGCCCTGGTGGCGGCCTTTTTCGCCCCGGTGTACTACTTCTTCGGCGGCGGCGTGGCCTGGAACATGAGCGCCCCGGCCGCCGCCGCCCTGGTCGCCATCAGCGCCCTGCTCTTTTACCGCCACAGCGCCAATATCGACCGGCTGCTCAAGGGCAAGGAAAGCCGCATCGGCAGCAAGAAGGCCTAGCCGGCCAGCTTGCGGAACATCGTGCGCCGCGTGTTGCAGAAGGCCGGGCGCACGCGCGAACTCCAATCGCTGGCGCGCACCGCCAGCCAGGGCTCGCTGCCGAAGGTCTCCCGGGTCACCAGGTCATAGGCCGCGTGATAGCGCGGGCTGCCGTCGGGGCAGCGCCAGCGTCGCGCGCGCACCGTGCCCGGCACCCCGGCCAGGCCGGGCAGGTGCTCGTCTTCGTACCAGGCATTGAAATCCGTCTCCCTCTCCGGCAGCACATCGGTCTCGACCACATAGTGCCAGGCGGCAGCCTGCCCGTCGGAGCGGCCCGGCAGGTCGGTCAACAGGTCCAGCACGCGGGTCTGCGCCCCGGGGTAGCGCTCATCGACCAGGGCCCGCATGGCCGCCAGGCCCTGGACCGAGGCGGAACTGCAATAGACATAACTGAAGTCGCTGCCGGCATCGACGGCAACGCAGATCTCCACGCGCGCCTGCGGGCAGGCCGCCAGCATATGGCCGCGCAGATCGCGGGCGTCGGCCTCATCGAGGGCCTGGCCCATGATGCGCAGCAAAAGGGTTTGCATCGGCATGGTCGTCATCCGGGTCAATGGCCCACCCGCAAGGCGACGAGCAAGCGGGAGACCATGTTATAGGCGGCCGCCGTGGCGGTCAGGTCCAGCAGCCCCTGCTCGGTGAAATGCGCGCGCAGGGGATCGAAGACCGCGTCAGGTACGTCGATGTCGCGCGTCATGGCGTCCGTATAGGCCAGGGCTTCGGCCTCGCCGGGCGCCAGGCCAGGGATCTCGGCCGGCGCCGGATGGGCGCGCAGCGCCTGCAACGTCCCGGGCGCCACGCCGGCAGCCAGGGCATGCGGCACATGGGCTTCGAACTCATAGGGCGCGCGGTTGAGGATGGCCACCCGCAGGATAACCAGCTCGCGCAGGCGCGCCGGCAGCGAATTGCGGTTGCGCACCGCGCTCAGCATGGCTTCCCACCCTTCGCAGACCGGGGGACTGTTGAGCAGCACCTGGTAAAGCGGGGAGATGCGGCCGCGCGCGGCCTGGATGCGGGCCTCCAACGGCGCCAATTCGGGGCGGGAGCCCGGCGCCACGGGCGCCAGGCGGGATGCTTCGGTCATGCGCTTACTCCGGTTTGATCTGTTTGCGCTCGATCAGCGAGGACCATTTCTGGCGGTCCTGCTGGATAAGGGCCGCGAACGCCTCGGGCGTGGACGGCGCCGGCTCGGCGCCGAAGGCCTGCAGGCGCTGGCGCGTGCCGGCGTCCTCCAGCGTGGCGCGCACGGCCTGGTTCAGTGTAGCGATCGTCGCGGGCGGCGTGGCGGCCGGCGCGAGCAAGCCGTACCAGTTATTGGATTCCACGCCGGCGATGCCCTGCTCGGCCAGGGTAGGCACCTGCGGCAGCAGGGGATGGCGGGCCGGTGCGGCCAGCCCCAGGGCCTTGAGCTTGCCGCTCTGGATATGGCCGATCAGGCCGGGCACGTCGCCGAAAAAGCCCGCGACCTGGTTGCCCATCACATCATTGATGACCGGGGCGGCGCCCTTGTAGGGCACGTGCATGACCTTGGCCTGGCTGGCATCGGCGAACATCTCCAGGGTCAGGTGCGGAATGCTGCCCACGCCGGACGAGCCGATCGCCACGGGCTGCGAGCCTGCCTTGGAACGCTGGACGAAATCGGCCGCGTCCTTGGCGGGATTGGCCGGATTCACCACGAAGACGGTCGCGTTATTGACCACCAGGGACACCGGCGCGAAGTCTTCCGTGGGCCGGTACGGCAGGTCTTTGTAGAGCGCCGGGCTGATGGCCACGGCCCCCACGCTGGTCAAGAACAGCACCGAGCCGTCGGCCGGCGCCTTGGCGACGAAGGCCGCGCCGATGTTGCCGTTGGCGCCGGCCTTGTTCTCGACGATGACTTGGCGGCCCAGCGCTTTGCCCAGGCGCTCGGCCAGCACGCGGCCCACGAGGTCGACCGGGCCGCCCGGCGGGAAGGCCACGATCAGGCGCACCGGCTGTTCGGCACGGGCGGGCGCGCCGCCGGCCAGGGCGCACAGGGCCAGCGCGCAGGCGATTAGGGATTTTTTCATGTCTGTCTCCTGTTATGGGATGGGCTAGGGTCAGTCGGATGCGTACAGCCGGGCGGGGTTGTCGACGAGGATGGCCTGGCGCAGCGCCGCATCGGGCACGGCCAGGAACAGGGCATCGGCCAGCTCGCCGTCGTCGGGCATATCGCCGCGCACATTCGGGTGCGGCCAGTCGCTGCCCCAGAGCACGCGCGCCGGCATGGCCTCGGCCAAGGCCCGCATGAAAGGCAGACCCTCGTGGAAAGGCCGCCTGCCCTGGCTGATGCGGTCGATGCCGGAAATCTTGACCCAGGCGCCGGGTTCGCCGGCCAGCCCCAGCAAGCCCCGGAAAGCCGGATCGTCCAGGCCGCGGGCGGCCTGCACCCGGCCCATGTGGTCCACCACATAGGGCAGCGGCAGGCGCTTGAGCAGGGGCAGGAGAGCCGGCAGGCCGGCCCCGTCGACGTGCAGGCACAGATGCCAGCCCAGCGGCGCGATGCGCGCGGCCAGGGCGAGCACCGTGGCCGCGTCGGGCGGCGTGCCCAGATGCGGCACGAAATTCAGACGGGCGCCGCGCACGCCGGCCGCGTGCAGGGCCCGCAGGCCGGCCTCGGCGATATCGGGCGCCACGACCGCCACGCCCCGGTAGCGCCCCTCGGAGCGCGCCAGCGCGTCCAGCAAGGCGCTGTGGTCCGAGCCATGGCAGGCGGCCTGCACCACCACCGCGCGCGCCACCCCGAGATGCCGATGCAGCGCGGCCAGTTTCTCGTAGGGCGCGTCAGGCGGCGTGTAGCTGCGGCCGTCGGCATAGGGAAAGCGCTCGTGCGGCCCGAACACATGGCAATGCGTGTCCCAGGCGCCCGGCGGCAAGGCATGGCCGGGAGGGCTGGGATGGTCTAGCGGAGGCAGGCAATCCGGCATCGTGCACCCAAGAAGAGAAAGACCGCCATGTTGCGCGCCCGGCCACCACCTAACAATGCTATATCTATGATTTCAGTTATGCTTTTGTTCTATATCGTCAGCGAAGCACCAGGCGCATGGACCTCAAACAGATCGAATACTTCGTGAACGTGGCCGAACGCCGCAGTTTCTCGCGCGCGGCCGAAGCGCTGGACGTGGCCCAGCCCACGCTCAGCCGCCAGGTCCGCCTGCTGGAGCTCGAACTGGAGCAGCATTTGCTCTACCGCAACGGGCGCGGCGCCGAACCCACCGAGGCCGGCTTGCGCTTTCTGGGGCATGCGCGCGGCCTGCTGGCCCTGGCCGAACGGGCGCGCGAGGATTTGCGCGGCCTGCGCGCCACGCCCAGCGGCAAAGTGGTCGTGGGCCTGCCGCCGCGTATCGCGCGCGTGCTCACCCCGCCCTTGGTGGCGGCTTTCCGGCAGGCCTATCCGGAGGCCGCCATCACGGTGGCCGAGGGCCTGTCGGCACAGATGCGCGAATGGCTGCTGTCGGGCCGCGTGGAGCTCGCCCTGCTCTATGACCCGCCGGCCACCCCGCAGCTGGCGACCGAACTGCTGCTGCGCGAGGAGCTGGTGCTGGTGGCCGCGCGCCAGCGCCAGCCGGCCTTGCCCGAGCGGCTGGCCCTGGCCGACCTGGCCGGCATCCCGCTCATCCTGCCCAGCCTGCCCAATGCCATCCGCACCCTGGTCGAAGGCGTGTGCCGGCGCCATGGCGTGCGCCTGAACGTGGTGACCGAGGTGGATGCCGTGCAGACCATCGTGGAGCTGGCCTCCCAAGGCCAGGCCTGCGCGCTCCTGCCTCGCTCGGCCGCCCTGGACGACGGCGCGCTGGCGGTCTGCCGCATCGAGGCGCCGCGGATCCGCAATCAGCTGGTGCTGGCCACGCCCCGCCAGCGGCCCGCCACCCGCCTGGCCGAGGCCACGGCCAGGCTGATGCGCGGCATGGATCTGCAGGCGCTGCTGTACCGGCAGCCGGCCTAGCGTTCAGGCCGCCTTGAGTTCGTCCAGGTCCCAGCGCGGGCGCACGGTGAAAGCGTGGTCGCCTTCGGCCAGGTCGGCCAGGCCGGCCTTGACACGTTCGGCCGCGGCGAAGGCGATCATGGCGCCGTTGTCGGTGCACAGCGCAAGCGGCGGAAAATAGGCGGTGGCCTTCATGCGGGGCAGCACCTCGCCCAGGCGCTGGCGCAGCAGCTGGTTGGCGCCCACGCCGCCGGCCACCACCAGCCGGCGCAAGCCGGTGTCTTTGAGCGCCCGGATGGACTTGGCGGCCAGCACCTCGATGATGGCCGCCTGCGTCGCCGCGGCGAGGTCAGCGCGTGTCCGCGCATCGAGTTCGCCATGCTGGGCGGCGGCCTTGACGCGGGTGAGCACCGCCGTCTTCAGGCCACTGAAACTGAAATCCAGGTCGCCGCTGTGCAGCATCGGCCGCGGCAGCTCGAAACGGCCGGCATCGCCCTGCTCGGCCAGGCGCGACAGCGCCGGGCCGCCGGGATAGCCCAGGCCCAGCAGCTTGGCCGATTTGTCGAAGGCCTCGCCCGCCGCGTCGTCCAGCGTCTCGCCCAGCAGGGTGTAGCGGCCCACGCCGTCGACCCGCATGAGCTGGGTATGGCCGCCCGACACCAGCAAGGCCACGAAAGGGAAGTCCGGCCGGGGATCGGCCAGCAGCGGCGAGAGCAGATGCCCTTCGAGGTGGTGGATGGCGATGGCCGGCAACCCCAGGGACCAGGCCAGCGATTGGGCCACGCTGGCGCCCACCAGCAAGGCGCCGGCCAGCCCCGGGCCGGCCGTATAGGCCACCGCGCCGATATCGGCGCGCCGCAGGCCGGCGCTGGCCAGCACTTCGCGCGTCAGCGGCACGATGCGGCGGATATGGTCGCGCGAGGCCAGCTCGGGCACCACGCCGCCGTATTCCTGGTGCATCGCGATTTGCGAATGCAGCGCATGGGCCAGCAGGCCGCGTTGCGTACAAACGGCAGCCACGCCCGTTTCGTCGCAAGAGCTTTCAAAACCGAGAATAATCATGGCCCTGGAGTTTACACGGTGCCAAAATACGCCATGCGCGGGGGGGCCGCGCTTTTTCTTAATCCGCACGCTACCGGGAATAATAATGCTGGAGAAGCTATTCAAACTGCGCGAGCACGGCACCTCGGCCAAGACCGAAGTCGTCGCCGGGCTGACGACCTTCCTGACGATGTCATACATCATCTTCGTCAACCCGGACATCCTGTCCTCGACCGGCATGGACCGCGACGCGGTCTTCGTGGCCACCTGCCTGGCGGCGGCGCTCGGTTCGCTCATCATGGCCCTGGTGGCCAACTGGCCGATCGGCATGGCCCCGGGCATGGGGCTGAACGCCTTTTTCGCCTTCACCGTGGTCAAGACCATGGGCTACACCTGGGAGCAGGCGCTGGGCGCGGTGTTCATCTCCGGCGTCATCTTCCTCATCCTGACCATCTCCGGCATCCGGGCCTGGCTGATCCGCGGCATCCCGCACTCGCTGCGCAGCGCCATCGCCGCCGGTATCGGCCTGTTCCTGGCCATCATCGCGCTGTCGAACGCCGGCATCGTCGTCCCCCACCCCGCCACCAAGGTGACGCTGGGCGACCTGCGCGGCCACGCGCCGCTGTTCGCCATCCTGGGTTTCTTCATCATCGCCGTGCTCGATGCGCTGCGCGTGCGCGGCGCCATCCTGATCGGCATCCTGGTGGTGACGGTGCTGTCCATGGCGCTGGGCTACAACGACTTCAAGGGCGTGTTCGCCGCGCCGCCCAGCCTGGCGCCCACCTTCATGAAGCTGGACATCATGGGGGCGCTGCATGCCGGTTTCGTGCACGTCATCCTGGTCTTCGTGCTGGTCGAAGTGTTCGACGCCACCGGCACGCTGATGGGCGTGGCCAAGCGCGCCGGGCTGGTCCCCGAAGACCGGCCCAACCGCCTGGGCCGCGCGCTGTTCGCCGACAGCACCGCCATCGTGGCCGGTTCGGTGCTGGGCACCAGCAGCACCACGGCCTATGTCGAAAGCGCCTCGGGCGTGCAGGCGGGCGGACGCACCGGCATGACCGCCCTGGTCGTGGCGCTGCTGTTCCTTGCCGCGCTGTTCATCTCGCCGCTGGCCGGGTCGGTGCCCGCCTACGCCACCGCGCCCGCCCTGCTCTATGTCGCCGGCCTGATGATGCGCGAGCTGATCGATATCGATTGGGACGACGTCTCGGAAGCCACGCCGGCCGCGCTGACCGCGCTGGTCATGCCCTTCACGTACTCCATCGCCAATGGCCTGGCCTTCGGTTTCATCAGCTATGTGGTGCTCAAGACCTTCACCGGCCGCATCCGCGACGTGCACCCCGCGACCTGGCTGGTGGCCGCGCTCTTCGTGGTCCGCTACGCCTTCTTCCCCGAGTGAATCCGGGCGGGGCCGGGGGCATTTGCCCCTGGCGCCGATGGGGTCGATATAGCGAGGCTATCGACCCGCCCGGCGGCAAGGTTGCTCGGACCCTGGCTTGAAAAGGCCGATACACTCCCCGTATTGAAAATCAGCTGTTCATAGCCGGCATCACGGCCGGCATGAAGACGGAGCCCGTATCAATGAGCGCATTGGCCAGCATCCCTTTTTCGGTCCTCGACCTCGCCCCCATCGTCCAGGGCGGCACGCCCGCGGACGCCTTCCGCAATACCGTGGACCTGGCCCGGCATGTCGAGCGCCTGGGCTACCGGCGCTTCTGGCTGGCCGAGCACCACAACATCACCGGCGTGGCCAGCAGCGCCACCGCCGTGCTCATCGGGCTGGTGGCAAGCCAGACCCGCACGCTGCGCGTGGGCTCGGGCGGCATCATGCTGCCCAACCATGCGCCGCTCATCATCGCCGAGCAGTTCGGCACGCTGGAAAGCCTCTACCCGGGCCGCATCGACCTGGGCCTGGGCCGCGCGCCCGGCAGCGACGGCGCCACGCAGCAGGCGCTGCGCCGCGGCCCGCGCAGCGGGCTGGAATTCCCGTCGCTGGTCGAAGAGCTGCGCGCCTACCTGGCGCCCGAGCGGCCCGGCCAGGCCGTGCGCGCGATTCCCGGCGCCGGCCTGGACATCCCGATCTGGCTGCTGGGTTCGAGCGACTTCTCGGCCCGCATGGCCGCCGAGCTGGGCCTGCCCTTCTCCTTTGCCGGGCATTTCTCACCCGAGGGCATGGCGGCCATGCGCCTGTACCGTCACCTGTTCAAGCCCTCGGCCGCGCTGGCCCGCCCCCATGCCATGATAGGCGTGCCGGTCGTGGCCGCGCCGACGGACGAAGAAGCCCGCTTCCTGTCGACGACGCAGCAGCTCAAATTCCTGTCCCTGATCCGCGGCAACCGCCTGCCGCTGCAGCCTCCGGTCGAAAGCATGGACGGCCACTGGAACGAATGGGAACGCGCCGCGGTCGAACAGAAACTGGGCGCGGCCATCGTCGGCGGCCCGGAGACGGTCAAGCGCAAGCTGGAGGACATCGTCGCCCGCACCGAGGCCGACGAGGTCATGATCGTGTCGGATTTCTATCGCCACGAAGACCGGCTGCGCTCCTATGAAATCGTCGCCGCGCTCAAGCAGGACGCCGGCGTCGCGCGCAGCGCCTGACGCCACCACCCGGGTTCGGATACCGAACCCGCACTTGAATCGCGGTCCCGGACCGCGCAAACTGGGTGAAACCCGCCCCTATCGCCGTCACCCGGCAAGGACTACGCCATGAGCATCGTCGAACTCACCAAAGACTCTTTCCAGGACGCCATCACGCCCGACGGCACGCTGATCATTGATTTCTGGGCCCCCTGGTGCGGCCCCTGCCGCGGCTTTGCGCCGGTGTTCGAGCAGGCCGCCGAAAAGCACGGCGACGTGACCTTCGCCAAGGTCAATACCGATGTCGAGCAGGAACTGGCCGGCGCCCTGGGCATCCGCTCCATCCCGACACTGATGGTCTTCCGTGAAAAAGTGCTGCTGTTTTCGCAACCCGGCGCGCTGAGCGCCGGCCAGCTCGATGAGCTGCTGACCAAGGTCAAGGACGTTGACATGGCCCAGGTGCACCGCGACATCGCCGAGGCCCGCGACAAGGCCGACGGCGAGCAGGCCTGAGCCTCAGCCGCCCGCCCCGGGCGGCCGCAACACCTCCCAGGCGGACTGGCCGCGCGTGATATTGGCCGCCACGCGCGCCAGCCCGGGCTCGGCCTCCACGGGCATCTCCAGCAACAGGGTCACGCCCGAGGCGTCGAACTGTTCTTCGAGGATCTGCGCCCCCGCTGGCGCCAGCCGCGCGCGCAGCAGCGGCTGCTCGGCAAAGCCGCAGCGGCAACTGACCCGCAAGGTGGGGACGATGTCCAGGTACTGGCCGGCGCGCAGGCAGTTGGCCGCGCAGCCGCCATAGGCGCGCACCAGGCCGCCCGCCCCCAGCTTGATGCCCCCGAACCAGCGCACCACCAGCACCGCGACGCGGTCCAGCCCCTGGCCGTCTATGGCCTGCAGGATGGGGCGTCCGGCCGTGCCGCCCGGCTCGCCGTCATCGTTGTAGCGGTATTCGTTGCCGATGCGATAGGCCCAGCAATTGTGGGTGGCCTCCGGCACGCTGTGCGCCGCGAAGAAAGCCATGGCCTCGGCCACGCTCGCGACCGGCGCGGCGTGGGCGGCAAAGCGGCTTTTCTTGATGTCTTCCTGGAAGGCGCAGGCGGCGGCGAGGGTTTGCGGCATACCGCCGGATTGTACCGCCCGGCTCAGCCGTGGCAGTCGGGCACTTCCTGGTCCAGGTAGACGTCGAAGGCGACGTCGCGCGCCCATTTGGCGGTCATGGCGTTCCAGCTGCCGTTGGCCTGCCAGGTGCGCATTTCGCTCTGCAGCCAGGCCGCCTCGGGCGCCGGCGCCAGCCAGCCCAGCTCGGCGCGGCGGCCTTCGGGCGGCAGGGTCGAGGAAAACTTGCGCCACTCGGGAAAACGCATGAGCGCGTTCCAGACCCCATCGTCGATCAGCGCGATGTCGCATTGCCCTTCGCGCACGGCGACCAGCGCATCGGACGGGACACGATACGGCTGCACCACGGCGTCATGGGCCCGGGCCAGGGCCTGGGCCCGCGTATTGGCCCGGGCCATGCAGACGCGCTTGCCGGCCGCCTGCGACCAGTTGCGCATCGGGGTGTCGCTGCGGATGACGGCCTTGGGCTGGACGGTATAGCGGCTGCCCACCCAGCCCTGCTCCGGCGCCGTGCCGTCGGCGCGCTCGGCGAGCACGACATCGGCGCGGCCCTCGGCCAGCGCGGCCTGCGCCTGCGCGGCAGGCACCTCGACCAGCACCAGCGGCAGGCCCAGGCGCTCGGCCAGGCGCGCGGCGGCGGGCTGCTCCAGTCCTTCGGGCGTGCGCAGCTTGGCGCCCGCCACGGGAGCCGGCGCCAGCGCCGGCACGCCGACGCGCAGCTCGCCGCGCGCCCGCGCCTGGGCGAAGGCCTCCTGGGCCTGCGCCGCCGTGCCGCACAGGGCGGCCAGGGCGAGCAGCAAGGACGGGAGCAAAGCCGGTTTCATGGCGTCATACGTATTGGTAGCGCAGCAGGCGGTGCTTGAGGTTTTCAAGCACGAACTGGTCGATCAGCGCGGCCAGGACGGCAATAACCAGGATGTTGGCCATCACGCCCGTCATGTCGGCGATCTCGCCCGAATAGGCGAGCGAACGGCCCAGGCCCTTGCCGAAACCGATCAGCATCTCGGCCGAGATCAGCGCCCGCCAGGCGTTGCCGAAGGCCAGCTGCGCGCCCGTGATCAGCTCGGGCATCACCGCCGGCAGGTAGACCCGCTTGACCAGGCCCCAGGGCGAGGCTCCCATGACGCGGGCCGCCGAGACATGCACGCGCTGCACCGACTCGGTGGCATTCATCACGCTCAGCGCGGCCGGGAAGAAAGCCGAGAGGGCCACCACCACGATGATGGGCGTATTGCCGAAGCCCATCACGATGAGAAACAGCGGCACCCAGGCGATCGAGGGAATCGACTGCAGGATGACGATGGCGCTGCGCAGCACCTCGCGGAAGAAGAACAGCAAGGCCGCGATCAACCCAAAGCCGATGCCGGCCAGCAAGGCCAGGCCATAGCCCGCCCCGAGCCGCGCCAGCGTCCCGGCCAGGGCCTGGTGGAAACTGCTTTTGCCGATTTCCTCGAACAGACGGCCCAGGACCGCGGGCACGCCGGGCATCAGGAAGTCGGGGAGGATCCAGGCTGCCGTCTGCCACAGCAGCAAAATGAAGAGCACGCCAAGCACCCCGGCCAGGTGCTTGCGCGTGCCGGTCACACGGGAGCTCAAAGTTTGCGCGCCTCTTGCCAGGACAGATCGACAATCGACGATACGTCATAGGGCTTGCCATCACGGGTCTTCAGCGAGCCCTGGGCCTGAAGGATATCGGCGATTTCCTGCATGCGCTTGGTGTCTTTGTCGGTCAGGGCCGGCGTGAACACCTGGGTGCGGATGGCCTCGCTGATCACCGTCTCGCGCGGCAGCTCGCCGCGTGCCAGGGTCTTGAGCGTGGGTTCGGCAATGAAGTAGGAGGCAATCAGCTTGGACGCTTCATCGGGCTTGTTCTGCAGCAGGTCGATGGCGGCCTTCTGGGCGTCCAGGGCCTTCCAGACGTCGTCCTTGCGCTTGGCCAGGACCTCGCCCGAGGTGATCACCACCATGCACGGGAACGGCCAGGACTGGCCCACTTCATAGATCTGCTTGACCGGCGCGACCAGCTGCGCGATGCGGTCATAGGGCTCGAACAGGAAGGCCGCGTCCACGCGCTTGCCCACCAGCGACTGCACGGCCACGGCGGGGCTGACGCCCATCACGTTGACATCGCCGTCGCCCAGCTTGCCTTCCTTGAGCACCACGCCCTTGAGCACCACGTCGGCGGTGCTGCCTTCGGCCTGCGAGGCCAGCGTCTTGCCCTTCAGGCCGGCGATGTCCTTGATGCCCGAATCATCGCGCACCAGGAGGGAGTGATAGCCCTGCTGGGCGCCGCCTACCACCTTCAGGTCGGCGCCCTTGGAGGCCCAGGCCACCGCATTGGTAAAGCCCAGCACGCCGATGTCGAGCTGGCCCCCGACGATGGCCTTGATGAGGTCGGTACCCGATTTGAACTCGATCAGTTCGGAGTCCAGGCCCGCTTTCTGGTAATAGCCGCCTTCCTGGGCGACGATGGCCTGCGCGTCGTCCATGACGCGCAGATAGCCCACGCGGAATTTCTCGGCCGCCATGGCCGGCGCGGCGGCCAGGAGCGCCGCCGCCAGGGGCAGCGACAACCATTGCTTGAACTTCATATGTGTCTCCAGTATTGCGGGTGAGGGCAAGCCCGGCTTGCCCGGCGAATCAGGCGGCCAGGGCCTGGGCGGCGTGGTCTTCGTCCACGGCAATGCCCAGCAGGCGCAGGATCTCGCGCTTTTCGCCGGCCAGGTCGGCCAGGTCATGCGTCTTGGCGCGATGGGCGAGATTGAACTCGCGCAGCACACGGGCCGGACGCGGCGAGAAGACGACGATACGGTCGGCCAGGAACAAGGCCTCGTCGACATCGTGGGTGACCAGCAGCACCGTGGGCTTTTCTTCGCGGATCAGCTGGCGCAGCACGTCCTGCAGGCTGAGCCGGGTGAGCGCGTCCAGCGCGCCGAAGGGTTCGTCCATGAGCAGGGTCTGCGGCTGGGCGATGAAGGCGCGGGCCAGCGCGGCGCGCTGGCGCATGCCGCCGGATACCTGGTGGGGGTAGTAGTGCTCGAAGCCGGCGAGCCCAACCCGGGCCAGCCAGGCATCGGCGCCGGCGCGGGCCTGGCGCTTGGGCGTCTTCTGGAACTCCAGGGCCAGGGCCACGTTGTCGCGCAGCGTCAGCCAGGGATAAAGCGCGTGCTCCTGGAAGACCAGGGTGCGGCTGGGATGCGGGCCGGCCACGGGCTGTCCATCGGCCAGCACCCGGCCTTGCGTGGCGCTCTCCAGGCCGGCGGCCAGGTGCAGCAAGGTGGATTTGCCGCAGCCCGAGGGGCCGACCAGGGCGACCAGTTCGCCGGTCTTGAACTCGCTGCTGAAGCCATCGACGACGCGCAGGTCGCCGAATTGCTTGTGGACGTGATCGAAAGTCAGATTCATGGGCATCTCGGCCGCCGCGAGGCGGCTTGGGGGTTGCTTCGTAATCTAACAATCAGTTATATGAACTCAAACGATATTTATCGCATGTTTTAACAACTTAAAGCTATATAACGAGGGGCGCGCCTTACTGCCGCGCCATCCAGTCCAGGAAGGCCGCCACCGGGGGATGCCGTTCGCGGCCGGGCGCGCACAGCACGGCATAGGCGGCACCGGGCACGCTGACCTCGGGCCGCAGGGGACGCAGCAGCCCATGGGCAACGCTGTCGGCCACCATCAGCGAACTGGCCAGCACCAGGCCCTGGCCGGCCACCGCGGCTTGCAGGGCGTGGTTTTCCTCTTCGTAGAGCCGCCGGGGCGCGGCCTGCCAGGGCAGGCCCGCCGCCTGGCACCAGGCCTCCCAGGCCTGGGCATAGAGCGTCGAGTCGCGCCAGTGCACGCTGATGAGCGTAGGCAGGCCGGCAACGGGCCGGGCCAGCAGCGCCGGGGCGCCATAGACGGAAAAGCGCTCGCGCAGTTCGGCGGCCTGGTAGAGGCCGGGATAAGGACCCTGCCCGTAGCGGATAGCCAGGTCCAGGCTGGCGTCCTGCAACAAATCCAGCACTTCGGGCCGCGTGTCCAGCCGCAGATGCAGGCCGGGATGAGCGTCGTAGAAGCGGCCCAGCCTCGGCACCAGCCAGAGGGCGGCGAAAGACGGCGTGGTGGTCACCGTCAAGCTGCCCTCGGCGGGCGCGGGACGCAGCCGGTCCAGGGTCTGGGCCAGCTCCAGGAGCGCGCCATGCACGGTATGGAACAGTTGCGCGCCCCGCGCGGTCAGGCGCGCGCCGCGCGGCAGGCGGTCGAACAGGGCAAAGCCCAATTGGCGCTCCAGGGCGCGGATCTGGTGCGACACGGCCGTGGGCGTGACCGCGAGTTCGGCGGCGGCGCGCTTGAAACTCGACAGGCGCGCCACGGCCTCGAAGACGCGCAGCCCGGGCAACGGCAGGCGGGCAAACATGGCAAGACCTCCACCAGCATGCAAAGAGATGAATTTATCTCACCCATGGCGAGCAAGCATCATTTGGCAACCCGTGGCGCGGTGAATAGATTGGCGCTTTCAGCCCAGGAGCCATGATGAAATCCGATCACCCTTCCCTGCTTATCCTCGTCGGCAGCCCGCGGCGCGACGGCAACAGCGCCCGGCTGGCCCGGGCCGTGGCCGAAGGCGCGGCCGAGGCCGGCAGCCGGGCCACCGTCTGCCACGCCGATGACTACATCGCCGGCGCCCTCGTCGACACGCGCCACCAGCCGCCCCCGGCCGACCGCTATGAGGCGCTATTCCTGGAACATTTCCTGCCCGCCGACGGAGTGGTCTTCGCCACGCCCATCTATTGGTATGGCATGTCGGCCCAGATGAAGGCCTTTTTCGACCGCAGTTTCAGCTATTACTCGGCGGCCAATCCACGATCGCGGCAGGTGCAACAGGCGATGTCGGGCAAGCGCCTGGGCCTGGCCGTGGCGTCCGAGGAAAGCTATCCGGGCGTGGCCCTGGGCATCGTGCACCAGGTGCAGGAGTACAGCCGCTACACCCATTCCGCCTTCGTGGGCTATGTGCACGGGGTAGGCAATGCGCGGGGCGAGGTCGAGCATGATCCGCGCCGGCCGCTGGAGGCGGCGCGGGAGCTAGGCAGGGAGTTTTTTGCGCGGCGCTATACGGACTATCGCATGGACAGCCCGCGCGCCACGCGGGTCTGGGACGATCAGCCCTCGATGCCGCGCGAGGACAGGTAGTCTTCGTAGCCGCCGCGGTAGTCGACGATCTCGCCCGAAGGCAGGATTTCGATCACGCGCGTGGCCAGGCCGCTGACGAATTCGCGGTCGTGCGAGACAAAGAACAGCGTGCCCTGGAACTTCTCGAGCGCGAACTGCAGCGACTCGATGGATTCCATGTCGAGGTGGTTGGTAGGCTCGTCCAGCAGCAGCACGTTGTGGCGGCCCAGCATCAGGCGGCCGAAGGTCATGCGGTTCTTCTCGCCGCCGGACAGCACCTTGGGCGCCTTGGGCAGGTCGTCGCTGGAGAACAGCAGGCGGCCCAGGGCCGATCGGATGGCCTGATCATCGTCGCCCGGCTGGCGGTAAGCCGCCATCCAGTCGAACAGATTGATGTCGGTCTGCTGGAACTGATCGGAGACGTCCTGGGCCATATAGCCCATGTCGGCGTTCTCCGACCACTTCACCGTGCCGGAATCCGGCGCCAGGTCCATGGCCAGCAGCCGCAGCAAGGTGGTCTTGCCCACGCCATTGGCGCCGATGATGGCGATCTTCTCGCCCGCCTCGACCATGGCCGAGAAATCGCGGATGACCGGCGCATCGTAGCTCTTGCACAGGCGCTCGACCGTCACGGCCTGGCGGTGCATGACCTTGTTCTGTTCGAAGCGGATATAGGGGTTCTGGCGCGAGGACGGCTTGACTTCGACCTGCTCGGCCTTGATGCGGTCGATCTGCTTCAGGCGCGAGGTGGCCTGGCGTGACTTGGACTTGTTGGCCGCGAAACGGCGCACGAAGTCCTGCAGCTCGCTGATGCGTTCCTTGGCCTTGGCGTTGTTGGCCGTCAGGCGCTCGCGCGCCTGCGTGGAAGCCAGCATGTAATCATCGTAATTGCCCGGGTAGATTCGGATATCGCCGTAGTCCACGTCGGCCATGTGGGTGCACACCTGGTTCAGGAAGTGGCGATCATGGCTGATGATGATCATGGTGCTCTGGTAGCCATTGAGCACGTTTTCCAGCCAGCGGATGGTGTTGATGTCCAGGTTGTTGGTCGGCTCGTCCAGCAGCAGCACATCGGGATTGGAGAACAGCGCCTGGGCGAGCAGCACGCGCAGCTTCCAGCCCGGGGCGATTTCGCGCATCAGCAGGTTGTGCTGGTCCACGGCGATTTCCAGGCCTAGCAGCAGTTCGCCTGCCCGCGCCTCGGCGGTATAGCCGTCATATTCGGCGAACTTGGCCTCCAGGTCGGCCGCCCGCATGTAGTCATCTTCGGTGGCTTCCGGATTGGCGTAGATGGCATCGCGCTCGGACATGGCGGCCCACATCTCGGTGTGGCCCATCATCACCACGTCCAGCACCCGCACGTCTTCGAAGGCGAACTGGTCCTGGCGCAGCTTGCCCAGGCGCACGCCCGGCTCGAGCGACACATTCCCGGCGGAGGCTTCGAGATCGCCGCCGATGATCTTCATGAAGGTGGACTTGCCCGAACCGTTGGCCCCGATGAGGCCATACCGGTTGCCCTCCCCGAACTTGACGCTGACGTTCTCGAAAAGCGGTTTGGGACCAAACTGAATGGTGAGATTGGCAGTAGAGATCACGGTGTCTGATGAATATGCTGATACAGGCCACGAGCGCCCGGACGAGATCGGCGCGATGCCCGGCCGATATGACGGCGCCGATCGACGGGCCGGCCCGGCAGGGCAAGCAAAGCGCGAAGGCGCAAGGCCACAGCCGGTGGAGTAAACCTGACAGTGTACCAAGCCCGGCGGATTTGTGCCCCGGTCCGTCCCCGGCCGGGGACGGAATCCGCCCAAAAGCGGGCTCAGTGGTGGTGTTCGTCGATCACCAGGTGGGCCAGGCCGCGCTCGGTCGCGATCCCGACCTTCTGCCCGATCGGCAGCGTGGCCTTGAGATCGCCATGGCCATAGGGCAGACCGGTGACGACGGGCACCTTGACCTCGCGGCGCAGCCACTTGATGACCTCGGGCAGATCGTAGCCCTGGTCATGGGCGGCCAGCTTGTAGTCGCTGAACCCGCCCAGCAGGATGGCCTTCTGCTTTTGCAGTACGCCGGCCTGGGCCAGCTGGGCCAGCATGCGCTCGATGCGATAAGGATGCTCGGAGACATCTTCCAGGAACAGGATGCCGCCGCGCACCTTGGGAAAATAAGGCGTGCCCAGCAGGGACATCAGGGTGGCCAGGTTGCCGCCCCACAGCACGCCGCGCGCATCGACCGCATCGGCGTCGCGCGTCTCGAAGCTCAGGATCTCCAGCTCGCCGCGCATGATTTCGCCGAACAACGCCACGGTGAGCTCATCGGTACGCTTGCCGCCGAAGTCGCGCACGGCGGTGGCGCCGGTATAGCTGACTGCGCCGGTGCGCGCCAGCAAGGCCAGGTTGAAGGCCGTGAAATCGCTCATCCCCACAAAGCGCTTGCCGCTGTCGGCCATGGCCTTCCAGTCGATATGCGGCAGCAGGCGCGACAGGCCGTAGCCGCCGCGCGTGGCCATCACGATGGGCTGTTTCTGGGCCGCCGCGCGCGCCAGGCCGGCCAGGCGCTGCTTGTCGGTGCCGGCAAAACGCTGGTGCGTGGCCAGCGCCGAGCGGTCGAGCACGGTCTTGAAGCCTTCGGCGGCCAGGCGTTGCCGGGCCAGCTCGATGGTCTGCGGATCGCGCACCGCCGAGGACGGCGACACCAGGTAGATGCCGCCGGCCGCGGCCGGATGATGTTCGCAAGCCGGCCCGCATTCATGGTCGTGGCCCTCGTGATGGGCGGCCTTGGTGTTTTTCTTCATGCTGTATTTTCCTTCTTGCGGCGTTCGCGGAAGAACGCCCGCAGCAGATCCGCGCAGGGCTGCGCGAGCACGCCCCCGCTTACCGTGGTGTGATGATTGAGTTGAGCCACCGCGCCGACGTCGAGCACGCTGCCGCAAGCCCCGGTCTTGGGGTCGTGGGCGCCATAGACTACGCGCGCCAGGCGCGCATGCAGCATGGCGCCGATGCACATGACGCAGGGCTCGAGGGTGACATAGAGCGCCAGGCCCGGCAGGCGGTAGTTGCCCAGCTGGCGGGCCGCCGCGCGCAGGGCCACGACTTCGGCGTGCGCCGTGGGATCGGCATCCAGGATAGTGCGGTTGTAGCCGGCGCCCAGCACCTGGCCCCGGCCATCGACCACCACCGCGCCCACCGGCACCTCGCCGGCCTCATAGGCCAGGCGCGCCTGGTCCAGCGCCAGCCGCATATAGACGTCGTCGGCCGCCACGGCCATGCCGTCAGCCACCGTAGGTCCTGGACTTCAGGGAGACGCTGCCGGCCAGGCCGATGAGGGCGGCCTCCAGCAATTGATACAACTCGGCTTCCTCGTCGTAGCGCGCGAAATTGAGATTGGACACCCGCCCCTGCTCGACAAAGCCCCAAGCCCGGCTGCGCTTGTCGCGGTGGCTGGGATCCCAGACGCCGAAGGCATAGCCGCCGGCGCGGCGGATGAGCGAGAAGCAGGGAATGTCGGTGTAGCCGTCACCGACGAAGACCATCTGGTCGAAAGGCACGCGCAGCCTGTCTTCGGGCACCTTGCGGTTGACCTCGAAGGGTTTGTTGCGGAACTCCGGTCCCACCAGCCCCTTCTGGATGTGGAAGAGATAGCGGGTCTTGTCGGTAAAGCTGACGATGCGGCGCGGGAAGCTGATGCCGCCGTCGTCGTCGTAGATGAATTCGGAAGCCCAGATGTCGGTGAATTCGGCCGCGATGGGCGTGGCGCGCACGATGTCGCCGATGCCGCTGGAGATCAGGTAGAACTCCAGCTGGATGCGGGGATGGGCGGCGCGCACGGCTTGGCGCAGACGGCCGAAAAGCGTGGCCACGCCCTTGTGCAGGGGCAGCCTGGCGCCCCACTCCCGCAGCCGCTCGCGCGTGATCGCCCCATGTCCGCCCTGGCGGGAGAGCTCGATCATCTTGTAGAGATAGGCGGGTACCGGATCCCAGTCGCCCTGCGACAGGAGGGGATCGACGGATTCTTTCCAGAAGGCGGCGGTGTCCACGCCCATGCTTTCCAGAAAGCCGGTGGTGCTGTCCGGGGCCAGCGTGTCGTCGAAGTCGAATACCAGGGCGATGACGTCGGACATTCGGGGGCAATTGAAGTGGGAGAGCCCCCATTTTGCCTGAATGCGGCCCGGGTTGCTGCGGGGCGGCCCCGGCCGCCCCGTGTCCGGGATCAGCGCATCGGCATGGGCGCCGGCTGCAGGCTGCCGGGCGCGGTGGCCGGCGCCCCGCCCTGGGGCATGGCGCCAGGCGTGCCCGCCGGCACCTGGATCACCGTCTCGCGCAGGATGCCGCCCCCGGCCACGCTGCCGCGCGTGGTGGTGTTGGCCGTATCGGTCATCTGGGTGATGCAGTCCTGGCGCTGCTGGCCAGGCAGGGAATCGCAGCGGCGCATGCGGTTCTGGTCGAGGCTGCCCGAACCATTGCCCAGGCGGTTGCGGCGCGCCTCGTCGCGCGCGGCACCCGCCTCGCGCAGGCAGGTCTTGCGATCCTCGGTGCTCATGCCGGCATTGCAGCGGGCCACCTCGCGTTTGTAGACGGCGTCGGGCGAGTTGTCGTCGGCGGCGTGGGCGGGGCTGGCGGCCCACAGGGCGGCGCCCAGGGCCAGCGCCGAGCAGGCGCCCAGCGACAGTCGGCGGAGGGAATATGCTTGTTTCATGGTCATCTCCTGTTTGGGTTGACAAGCCGGATACGATCCGGGGACCAAAGCTGACAGCTGTAACACCCTTACCTTACGCAAATCCGGCCCGCCGAGCATGCGCAAAATGTTACAGAGCTGTCCAAGCGTAATGCCGTCAAGGCTCGCTGCTGGCGCTGGTGCGGGGCACGTTGGGCCCCACCTCGGCGTCCCGGTTACGGTAGACCGCAGCGCGCATGAGCATCATGCCGGTGACCGGCGAGGTCAGCACCAGCAGGATGACGATGACCACTTCATGGAAAACGGGGCGCGACGCCTGGTAGGAAAACACCAGGATAGAGGCCAGCAACACGCTGCACGCGCCCAGGGTATTGCCCAGCGTGGGCGCATGGATGCGGGCGTAGAAATGCCCGAAGCGCAGCAGCCCTACCGCGCCGGTCAAGGCCAGCATGCCGCCGGCGACCAGCAGCAGGCTGGCCGGCACGGCGATCCACCACGGAATATCGGCGCCGATCATGGTTCGATGACCTCCCCTCGCAGCAGGAACTTGGCCATGGCCGTGGAACCGACGAAGCCGAACAGCGCGATCAAGAGCGCGATGTCGAAATACACGCCCGTGCCCACGCGCAGGCCGAAGACCAGCATGATGAGCATGCCCTGGATATAGACCGCGTCCAGGGCCAGCACGCGATCCTGGGCGGTGGGTCCGCGCAGGATGCGGATGACGGCACAGCCCAGGCCGATCCCGAAGCAGATCAGCGCGAAGGACGCCGACCAATAAAGTAACAGGCCCATTATTCGAATACCTCCATCAGCGTGCGCTCATAGCGTCCCTTGACCAGCGCCACCCACTCGTCTTCGTTCTGCAGGTCGAGCACATGCAGGGTGAGCGCGTTGTCGCTCGAGATGTCGACGACGACCGTGCCCGGCGTGTAGGTCAGGATGCAGACCAGCATGGCCTGGCCGTGCGGATCGCGCAGGGTCAGCGGGATGCGCATAAAGCCTGGCGACATGGCCGCATGGGGCCGCCAGATGAGCTGGGTGACCGCCCAGTTGGAGCGGACGATATCCACCAGCACGCGGCAGAACAGCCCGGGCAGCAGATAGAAGCGGCGCGGCTTGGCCTTGAGCGGCCGCAGCCGCGTGGAGGCCCAGCCCAGCCACAGCGCCAGGGCGCCGCCCAGCGCGACCTGCCCCCAGGACAGCGATTCGTTGAGCAGCAGCCAGAGCAGGAACATGCCCAGCGGCAGGAGCATTTTGCCGAAGAGGTCGCGCATCTCAGTGGTCCTCCCCGATCACGCGCACCGGCTGCTTGGAGAGCACGGCCTCGATATAGGCGGCCGGCGTATCCAGCGACTGGGCGGCCGCGTCCAGATAGGCCGACACCGGCCCGGCGGCGGCCACCAGCGCCACGCACAGCAGGATGAGCACGGCCACGGGGCCGGCCTCGAGCACCCGCAGCCGCGGCGTGGAGCGCTCTTCGCCGCTCCAGAAGATGCGGATGCCCGCGCGGCCCAGCGCCATCAGGCCGGCCAGGCCGGACAGGAGCACGGCGGCCACCAGCAGCCAGGCATCCAGGGGCGGCGCGGACGTATTGGCCGCTGTCACCGCCGCCGACAAGAGCGAGAACTTGGCCACGAAGCCCGACAGCGGCGGCAGGCCGGTGACCAGCAGCGCGCAGGACACGAAGGCCAGCCCCAGGAAGGCCATGGCCGCCGGAATCGCCACCCCGACCACGTCGTCCGAGCGATTGGGCGCGGCGGGGTCGTCGAGGTCGAAACTGTCCATGGTCACGGCCAGCACGTTGGCCCCGAAGCTGCGCGTGCGCTCGACCAACTCGGTCAGCAGGAAGAAAGCGCCGGTGGCCAGCACGGAGCTGAGCAGATAGAACAGGGCCGGCCCGGTCAGCGTCACGCCCGGCATGCCCAGCGCCGTCAAGAGCGTGCCGGCCGAGACGATGACGCAATAGCCCGCCAGTTTTTCCATCTGCTGCGAGGCCAGGATGCCCACGCCGCCGAAGATCAGGGTGGCCAGCCCGACGGCGAACATCCAGTCCAGGCTGAAGGCCGAAGGGGCCCCGGTGGGCAGCAGCAGCGAGCCGATGCGCAGCAGCGAGTAGATGCCGACCTTGGTCATGATGGAGAACATGGCCGCCACCGGCGCGCAGGCCGAACCATAGCCGCTGACCAGCCAGAAGTTCAGCGGCCAGGCGCCGGCCTTGACCAGGAAGGCCACGCCCAGGATGGCCGCCCCGGCTTCGAACAGGCGCCGGTCGGTGCCGACCAGCGTGCCCGCGCGCACGGCCAGGTCGGCCATGTTCAGCGTGCCGGTTACGCCGTAGATGAGCGCGATGCTGATCAGCAGCAGGAAGGACGCCACCAGGTTGACGGCGATGTATTGCAGCCCGGCGCTGACCCGGGCCGCGCCGGAGCCATGCAGCAGCAACCCATAGGAAGCCGCCAGCAGCACCTCGAAGAACACGAAGAGGTTGAACAGGTCGCCCGTCAGGAAGGCGCCGTTCAGGCCCATGAGCAGGAACTGGAACAGCGAATGGAAATGCACGCCCGCGCGGTCCCAGCGGGCCAGGGAGTAGATCAGCGTGGCCAGGCCCAGCGTGGCGGTGAGCGTGAGCATGACGGCCGCCAAGCGGTCGACCACCAGCACGATGCCGAAGGGCGCGGGCCAGTCGCCGGGCAGATAGACACCGATGCCGGTGGGCCAGATGCCGTGGGCGCCGCCGGCCAGGGCCAGGAGCGCGATGGCGCTGCCCAGCTGCAGCAGCGTGGAGACGACGGCGATGAAGGCGCGTTCGCGGCGCCGGGTATCGGCCAGCAGCAGCATGACGGCGCCGGCCAGCAGCGGCACCGCGATGGGATAGATGGGGAGATGTTGCTGCCAATCGATCAAGATTCGGGCTCCCGGCCGTCAACGTGGTCGGTGCCCGTCAGGCCCCGCGAGGCCAGCAGCACCACTAGAAACAAGGCCGTCGTCGCAAAGCCGATGACGATGGCGGTCAGGACCAGGGCCTGCGGCAGCGGATCCGCGTAGACGCTGGGGTCGGGCGGCACCAGCGGATCGACCACCGGCGGGCGCCCCACCGTCAACCGCCCCATGCCGAAGATGAAGAGATTGACGGCATAGGAGATGAGCGACAGGCCCATGATGACCTGGAAGGTCCGGGGCCGCAGCAGCAGCCAGACGCCGGAGCCGACCAGCACGCCGATGGCGATTGCGTATATCCATTCCATGTCACGCTCCCTTGATCGCGGTGTCGGCTTCGGCCTGCGCTTCGGCCGCCAGCTTGCGCTGCGCGCGCAAGGACTGGTGGGCCAGCGCCACCAGCACCAACACGGTCGCGCCGACGACCAGCATGTAGACGCCGAGGTCGAACAACAGCACGCTGGACAGATGGATCTTGCCCACCAGCGGCAGGTGGAGGTCCCAGGCCAGCGCCGACAGGAAGGGACGCAGGGCCAGCCAGGCCGAGACCGCCGCCGCGCCGGCGGCCAGCAGCCCCAGGCCGACCCAGTGCTGCGGGTTGAGCCGGCTGCGCGATTCCACCCAGTACACACCGCCCACCATGTATTGCAGGATGACCGAGGTCGCCATGACCAGGCCGCCGACGAAGCCGCCGCCCGGCAGATTGTGTCCGCGCAGCAGCAGATAGACCGACACCAGCACGGCCACCGGCAGCAGGAGGCGCACCAGCACGGCCGGAATGCGCATCGCGCCTTGCGGCAGCGGCGACTTGGTGTCTGGCGCGGGCGGCGCCTGGCCGGGCAGCAGCCCGTCCTGGTCGCGCTGCTGGCTCGGCATCTCGATGCTTTCCTGGGCCGGACGGAAGCGGCGCAGCAGCGCGTAGACCGTCAGGGCCACGATGCCCAGCACCGTGATCTCGCCCAAGGTGTCAAAGCCGCGGAAATCCACCAGGATCACGTTGACCACATTGGTGCCGCCGCCTTCGGGCAGGGCTTCCTCGACAAAGAAGGAGGAAATGGTGTCGCCCACCGGACGGGTCAGCATGGCGTAGGCGATGGCGCTCATGGACAGGCCGGCCAGCGCGGCCAGGCCCAGGTCGCGCGCGCGTCGCAGGCGCGCCTTCAGGCCGGGACGTTCATCCTCGCCCTCGCCCACGATGCGCCGCGGCAGCCAGCGCAGGCCCAGCAGCAGGAGCACGACGGTCACGACCTCGACGGCCAGCTGCGTCAGGGCGAGATCGGGCGCCGAAAACCAGACAAAGGTGAGGCAGGTCACCAGCCCCGCGCCGCCGGACAGCGTCAGCGAGGCCAGGCGGTGGTATTTGGCCTGGTAGGCCGCGCCCAGCGCGCAGGCGCCGCCGGCCAGCCAGAGCAATAGGAAGACCGGGTCAGCCGGCGTGCGCGGCCCCTGCCCGTCCAGCCAGCCCGGCACGCGCAAGGGCAGCCAGGCCACCAGCAAGGTGCCGATCACGATGACCAGCATCTGCACCTGCAGGCGCGGCGAGGCCAGGCGGCGCAGCAGCCAGCGCGCGGCCACGGAGCTGGCCTCGAAGAGATATTCGAACGTGCGCCGGCCATCCATGCGGTAGATGAAGGGCACATGTCCCGGATGGGCCGCCTGATGGGCGCGCAGCGCCAGGTAGAGCAGCACCCCGGCGGTCATGGCCACCAGGCTCATGACCAGCGGCAGGTTGAAGCCGTGCCAGACAGACAGGCTGAACTGCGGCATGTGCACGCCCAGGATGCTCTGCGCGGCCATGGTGAGCACGGGCCCGACGGTCAGTCCGGGCACGACGCCGATCACCAGGCAGAGCAGGACCAGCAACATGCTGGGAAACAGCATCCAGCGCGGCGGTTCGTGCGGCGCACGCGGCAAATCGGTGGCCGGCGGGCCGAAGAAGACCTGCAGGATGAAGCGCAGGGAATAGGTCACGCTGAAGGCGCCGGCCACGGTGGCCATCAGCGGCAGCCCATACTCCAGGAAGCGGTCGCCGGTGATGAAGGTGGTTTCGGCGAAGAACATTTCCTTGGAAATGAAGCCGTTGAGCAGCGGCACGCCCGCCATGGACGCGGCGGCCACCATGGCCAGCGTGGCCGTCAGCGGCATGGCGGAATACAGCCCGCTCAGGCGATTGACGTCGCGCGTGCCGGTCTCGTGGTCGACGATGCCGGCCGCCATGAACAGCGAAGCCTTGAAAATGGCGTGGTTGACCATGTGGAAGATGGCCGCCACCAAGGCCAGCGGGCTGTTCAGGCCCAGCAGCAGCGTGATCAGGCCCAGGTGGCTGATGGTGGAATACGCCAGCACGCCTTTCATGTCCTGCTGGAAGATGGCCGCGTAGGCGCCCAGCACCAGCGTGCACAGCCCCGCCCCGCCGATGATCCAGAACCATTCGTCGGTGCCGGCCAAGAGCGGCCAGAAGCGCGCCAGGAGGAAGACCCCGGCCTTGACCATGGTGGCCGAGTGCAGATACGCCGACACCGGCGTGGGCGCGGCCATGGCATTGGGCAGCCAGAACTGGAAGGGAAATTGCGCGCTCTTGGTGAGCGCGCCCAGGGCCACCAGGGCCAGGGCGGCCGGATACCAGGGGTCGGCGCGCACCAGGTCGCCCGAGCGCAGTACCACGTCCATGTCGTAGCTGCCCACGATATGGCCCAGCAGCAGCACCCCGCCCAGCAGACAGAGGCCGCCGGCGCCCGTGACCGTCAGCGCCATGCGCGCGCCGCGCCGCGCGTCGGCGCGATGATGCCAGTAGGCGATCAGCATGAAGGAGGCCAGGCTGGTCATTTCCCAGAACATGACCAGCTGGATCAGGTTGCCCGACAGCACCACGCCCAGCATGGCGGCCATGAAGGCCTGGAAAAAGGAGAAAAAGCGCGGCACCGGGTCTTCGGGCGACATGTAGTAGCGCGCATAAAGCACCACCAGCGTGGCCATGCCGGAGACGATGAAAGAGAACAGCCAGGCAAAGCCGTCCATGCGCAGCGCGAACTGCAAACCCAGCGCCGGCGCCCACGATATCTGGGCCCGTATCACCTCGCCTGCCGCGATCTGGGGGTAGAGGCTGGCCACCAGCAAGGTGGAGGCCAGCGCGACCAGGCCAGCCAGCCAGGCTTCCGCGTTGCGGGCATTTGCCGGCAACAACGCGGCGCACAGGCTGCCGGCGAACGGCAGAGCGAGAATGAGTATTAGCGACATGGCGCTCCGGGAAAGGTCCGGCTCTTCTCTTGCGGTCAGCGAGAGATGAGCGTGAAGCCTGATAGGCGGTCGGAAGACGCCCTGGTTCGACCCATACTACCGCTCGCCGCCGTCCTGAATAAGACAACACATTCCTCCAGGGCGGCGGGCGCGCTGGGGGACACTACGGAGGGGGTTCTGGCGAAATCGGCCAGGAGACTCAGACGAAAAATATCAGATTCTTGTAAGTTACGCACGAATAACTGCGATTAACCCGAGGATCATTGCACAATAATTGCGCAATCGACGGAGTTTGACGCGGCGCAATATTTCCGCCTGACTTCGGGTAAGCCCGGCTATCTCCCGGCCCGCTTTTTGTGTGGAATGCCGCGCCCGGCCCACAAAGCCGGATAGGCATGTTTTGAACTTGCGGCAAGGGGCGGACCGCCCGCCGCGCTGAGGAGATAGCCCCATTATGAAAATCCGTACCCTGCTGTGCGCGGCGCTTGGCGCCGCGGTGCTCGCGTCGCCGGCCATGGCCGACTACCCCGACCGGCCCATCCGCCTGATCGTGCCCTTCGCGGCCGGCGGCACCACCGACATCGTGGCGCGCGTGGTCGCCGAAAGCCTGGGCCGCGAGCTGGGCCAGGCCATCGTGGTCGAGAACAAGGGCGGCGGCGGCGGCGCCATCGGCGCGGAGGCGCTGGCCCGTTCGGCGCCGGACGGCTACACCCTGGGCATGGCCACCGTCAGCACCATGGCGACCAATCCGGCCACCAATCCCAAGACGCCCTACAACCCGCTGAAAGACTTCACGCCCATCATCAACCTGGTCAACGTGCCCAATGTGCTGACAGTCAACCCCAAGGTGCCAGCGCAGAACCTGCAGGAGTTCGTCGCCTTGCTCAAGGCCAATCCGGGCAAGTACAGCTATGCCTCGGCCGGCACGGGCGGCATCTCGCACCTGGATGGCGAATTGTTCAAGTCCCTGACCGGCACGCCCGATTTCATCCATGTGCCTTACCGCGGCTCGGGCCCCGGCCTGAACGACACCATCGCCGGCCAGGTGAGCGCGCAGTTCGACAACCTGCCCTCGTCGATGCCGCACATCCAGTCGGGCAAGCTGCGCGCCCTGGCGGTCGCCTCCAGCCAGCGCGTCCCGGGCCTGGAGAATGTGCCCACCTTCGCCGAGGCGGGCATGCCGGACATGAACAACATGGCCTGGTATGGCCTGGTGGCGCCGGCCGGCGTGTCCCCGGCCGTGGTGCAGCGGGTGCACGACGCCGCCGCGCGCGCGCTGAAGGACCCCAAGACAGCCCAGCGCCTGATCGACGGCGGCTCGCAGATCGACGGCGGAACGCCCGAGGCCTACGCCGCGCTCATCAAGCGTGAACTCGAACTGCGCCAGAAGATCGCGCGCGAGCAGAAGATCCAGCTCACCGAGTAAGCGCATCGAGGTGGCGCACCGCCACCCCCATGTCCTGCCACGCCTCGGCGTGGCAGGTGAACAGCAGGATCTGATGCCGCGTGGCGGCATCGAACAAGGCCCGCTTGACCCGCTCGCGCCGGCTGCCGTCGGCATGCACCAGGGCGTCGTCCAGCACCAGCAGGGTCGGCCGTCCCGCCTGCCGCAGAAGGTCCGCGTAGGCCAGGCGGGCCAGCAGCCCCAACTGCTCGCGCGTGCCGAAACTCAGGGCGGCCAGGGCATCCTCGGTCTCGGCGCGCGCCAGCGCCACGGGCAGCAGGTTGTCATCCAGGCGCAGATCCGCGCCCGGAAAGAGCAAGCCCAGATAATGCGACAGGCGCTCGGACAGCGGCCGCAAGAGGCGGCGCGTGGCGCTCTCGCGCTGTTCGCCCAACAGCCGCCAGAGCAGGTCCAAGGCCGCCGCGCGGCGCGCATAGTCGTCGCGCAGGCGCCCGGCGCGCTGCCATTCGGCCTCGGTCTCGGCCAGCCGCTCGCCCAGCCCCTGGGCGCCGGCCTGCTCCAGCCGGCCCTGCAATTGCAGCAGGCGCGCATGGCGTTCCTGCTGCGCCTGGCGCGCCAGGTCGGCCGAGCGCGCATAGCGCTCGGCGTCCTGCTTGACCAGGTCGGGCCGTTGCGCGGCCAACGCCGCCTCGGCCTGCTCGGCCTGGCGCCGGCACGCCTGCTCGCGCGCTTCGGCCTGGGTGAATTGCACCGCCCGCGCCGCCCGGCGCGCGGCTTGCGTCTCGTCATCGAAAGCCGCCTGGCGGCTTTCGTACTGTTCGCGCAGCGCGCCGGCCCGGCCCAGGGCCTGGACATGGTTGGCCTCGGCCTCGCGCGCCAGGCGCTGCGCGGTCTCGGCCTGCGCCTGGCAGCGGCGCAGTTCATCACCGGCCGCGGCCAGGCGCGGCTCCAGGTCGTCGCCCGGCGCCTCGGGCGCCAACTGGGCCTGCAGGCGTTCGCGCGTGCGCGTGGCCTCGGCCAGTTCGGCGCGCCGGGCCGCCAGCCCTTGCGGAGCATGCGCGGCCAGGGCCAGCCTGGCTTGCGCCAGCTCGCGTTCCAGTTGCTCGGCCCGCGCCAGCCGCGCTTCGCCCTGCGCCAGGCTGGGCACGCCGAGGGCGGACAGGCCTTGCGCCAGCCGCGCCTGGGCGTCGGCCAGCTCCCGCCGCAAGGCCGGCAGATCCTGTCCGCCGGGCTGGATGAGCAGCGCGCCCAGCCCGGGCAGCCGGAGCTCGGCGGCTTCGGACAACAAGGCTTCGCCCTCGCCGCGCAACGCCTGTCCGTCCAGCGTCAGGCTGGCGCCGGGCTCGAGGATGTGGCGGATGCGCGTGGCCGCGGCCTCCTGGCGCAGGCGCAAGCCCTCGCATTGCTGTCCGAGCTTGCGCAAGGCCGCCAGGCGTTCGGCATCGATGCGCGCCTGGCGCCATTGGGCCTCGAGGTCCGCGGCCTGGGTCTCGGCCGCCTGGGCGGCGTCCAGCGCGGCCGCCAGGCGCGCCTCGTCATTGAGCACCCGCCGCAGCGCATCACGCATCTCGGCCTGCCGGCGCGCTTCCTGCAAGGCCTCCACTGCCGCGCGCGCGCCCTGCAGTGCCGCCTCGGCCTGCTCGCGGGCCTGGGCGGCGCGCGCCGCGGCCTCGGCGGCCTGGGCCACGGACCGGGCCGCGCCGGCGGCGTCGGCACGCAGCTGCCCGAGCGTCTCGGCATCCTGCTGGTCGCGGGCGGCCTGCTCGCGCAGCGCCTGGGCCAGGCGCTGCGCCTCGTCGGCGTCCTGGCGCAAACGCTGCACGGCCTCTTCCTGGCGCACCAGCGCCTGCAGCTGGGCGCGCGCCTGCGCGGCCTGCTGTTCCAGCGCCAGCCAGGGCGCTTCGCGTTCATTGTGTTCGTACTCGGCCCGCCACAGGGCCAGGCGGTCGACATCGGCGTCCAGCTCGGCGCGCTCGCGCAGCAGGGCCTCGCGGGCCTGGCCCAGGCGCGCCCAATTGTCCTCGGCCGCCTTGTAGGCGCCCTTGGGCTTGCCGCCGCGCGCATCCAGCAGCGCCGCGCGCGCTTCCTGGACCTGCGCATGCAGGCGGTCGCCGTCCTGGCTGGCCAGCTCGCCGGTGATCCGCGTCAGGGCCTCGCGCACTTGCGCGCCGGCATGCTGGGCGGGCTCGGCGATGTCCTGGCCGCTGCCTTGCGCGATCCACAGCAATCCCGGCACCCCGGCATGCTCCGGCCGGCTCTGGCCGCGCCCCGGGATCTCGAAGCCGAGCAACTGGGCCAGCGCCTGCTCGGCCGCCTCGCCCTCCAGGCGCTGGCCGTCGATCAAGAGCTCGCAGCGCGCCCGGTGCAGGAACTGCTTGCGCAGTTCGTACTGCCGGCCGGCATGCTCGAACGCCACCGTGACCGAAGGCCGCGCGCCGGCCATGCCATAAGGCGCCAGGTCGGCCACCTTGCTGGTGCTGTAGCGCTCCAGGAAGGCCGCCCTCAGCGCCAGGGCATAGGTGGATTTGCCGGCCTCGTTGGGCCCGGCGATGATGTTCAATCCGGGATCCAGGCGCTCCAGCGCCGCCGGCTCGCGGAACTTGCGGAACTCTTGCAAGGCGATGCGATGCAGCCTCATGCGCCGCGCTCCTCGCGCGCCAGGCGCATCAGGATGCGCAGCGCCTCGCGCGCGACCGGGGCGGCTTGCGGATCGCCCTGCATGGCGCGCAGCCGCGCGGCCACTTCGCCCACATAGCCGCCGCCGTCCAGGGCGGCGAAGTCGGCCTCGTCGGGCTCCAGGCCGAGCGCCTCGTGCTCCAGGCGCAGCGCGCGCAGCCGGGCCTCGGCGCGGCCGATAGCCTGGGCCAGGCGCTCCCAGGCGGCCAGCGACACACTGCCGCGCAGGCTCAAGCGCAAGACATCATCGGCCTGCAGGGCCTGCAGGCGCGCCTCCAGCATCTCGGCATCGGCCGGCAGCGCAAGTTCCACGTCCCAGTCCAGCCAGCGATAACGGCCCACCGCCACCTGCTCGACCTCGGGCTCGCCCCCGGCCAGCCGCACGTGCAGCGCGAAACCGGGCGCATTGCCGCGAAACCGGTCGGGCTCGGGCGTGCCCGCATACCAGCAGCGCGCGCCCACGCGCAGGCAGCCATGCCAGTCGCCCAAGGCCAGGTAGTCCAGGCGCGCGCGCTCGGCGCGGTCCGGCGCGATGGGATTGGCCGCATCGGCCGACTCCGGCAGACGCCCGGCCACGCTGCCATGCGCCAGGCCCACGCGCGGCAGGCCGGGCGGGCTTTCCAGGCTGTCGAAGACGCGCGTGACATCATCATAGGTATGGCGCTGGGTCAGCGGCGCGGCCAGCACGGCCAAGCCTGGCAAGGCGATCACGCCGGGCTGCAGCGCAAGATGCACATTGGCGGGAATGCAGTCCAGCTGGCGCGCGCGGGTCCACACGCTTTCGGCCAGGGCCGCGTCGTGGTTGCCGGGAATCATCACCCAGGGCCCGGCATAGCCGGCCAGCGCGTCGAATAGACGCCTGATGCTGCGGTCGGAGACGGCCTGGGTGTCGAAGACATCGCCGGCCACCAGCACGGCGTCCACGCCGCGCTCGCGCGCCAGCGCGGCCAGCCGGGCGACCGTCTCCAGGCGGGCCTCGGCCAGCACGGCGGCATCGTCATCGTCGAACTGGCCGTACTGCCGGCCTATCTGCCAATCGGCGGTATGCAGGAAGGAAATCGGGCGGGAGCTCATGCCCGGATTGTGGCACAAGCCCCCGCGGCGCAAAGCGCCTTGCGCGGCCGTCAGGCGCGGCTCTGGCCCAGGCGCAGGCCGCCGGCGCCGCGGCGCATGTCGCGGTAGCGCGAAATCGCCAGATCATCGGCACGGATGGCCGGCTGGCGGCCCATGACGATATCGGCCATGAGCTTGCCCGACCCGCAGGACATGGTCCAGCCCAGGGTGCCATGGCCGGTGTTCAGGAAGAGGTTGTCATGGCGCGTGGCCCCGACGATGGGCGTGCTGTCCGGCGTCATGGGGCGCAGGCCGGTCCAGAACTCGGCGGCCGGCACGTCGCCGCAGCCGGGGAAAAGATCCTCGACCACCATTTCGAGCGTGGCGCGGCGCTGGGGCTTCAAGCGCAGGTCGAAGCCGGCCAGCTCGGCCATGCCGCCCACGCGGATACGCTCGTCAAAGCGCGTGATGGCGATCTTGTAGGTTTCGTCCAGCACGGTCGACACGGGCGCGGCCTGGGCGTCGGTCATGGGAATGGTGAGCGAATAGCCCTTGACCGGGTAGACCGGCAGGTCCAGGCCCAGGGGCGCGAGGAAGTCGCGCGTATAGCTGCCAAAGGCGGCGACATAGGCGTCGGCCTTGAGCAGCTCGCCGCCCACGCGCACGCCGCTCACGCGGCCGCCTTCCAGCGCCAGCCCGTCGACGGCCTGGTTGAAACGGAATTGCACGCCCAGGCCGGCCGCCAAGCCGGCCAGCGCGCGCGTGAAGCGGCGGCAATCGCCCGTCTCGTCATTGGGCAGGCGCAGGCCGCCGGCCAGCTTGTGCAGGGAGCGCGCCAGGGCCGGTTCGGCCGTGGGCAGGCGATGGCGGTCCAGCAGTTCATAGGGCACGCCCACTTCCTCGAGCACGGCGATATCGCGCCGCGCCGCCTCGAGCTGCGCCTCGGTGCGGAACAGCTGCAGCGTGCCCTGGGCGCGCTGCTCATACTGGATGCCGGTGGCCTGGCGCAGTTCGCGCAGGCAGTCGCGGCTGTACTCGGCCAGCCGCAGCATGCGCTCTTTGTTGACCGCGTAGCGATCAGCCGTGCAATTGGCCAGCATCGCCGCCATCCAGCGCCACTGCCAGAGGCTGCCGTCGATGCGCAAGGCCAGCGGCGCATGCTTCTGGAACAGCCATTTGAGCGCCTTGGCCGGAATGCCCGGCGCCGCCCAGGGCGTGGAATAGCCCGGCGAGACCTGGCCTGCGTTGGCGTAACTGGTCTCGTCGGCCGGGCCGGCCTGGCGATCCAGCACAGTCACCTGGGCCCCCTGGCGAGCCAGATAGTAGGCCGTGGTGGTGCCGATGACGCCGCTGCCCAGGACGATGATATGCATAGCAATCCCCGTGATTCTGCTATTGGTCGGTTGATCCCCATAGTCTAGGATGGCATAGGCAGTGAAAATCACTAAAAAAATTCATTTGGCATTAAAATTTCGCTGGCAACACGGATTTTCCCGCCACTGGGGAGTGAAATGCGCGAACTGGACCGCACCGACCAGAAAATCCTCGATATCCTGCAACGCAACGGGCGTATTTCCATTACCGACCTGGCCGAGCAAGTCAATCTGTCGGCCACCCCGTGTTCCGAGCGTGTCAAGCGCCTGGAGCGCGACGGCGTCATCGCCGGCTACCACGCCCGGCTCAATCCCGCCGCCCTGGGCAAGACGCTGCTGGTGTTCTTGGAAATCCGCCTGTCGGCCAAGTCGGGCGATGTCTTCGACAAGGTCAAGCAAGAGCTGATGTATGTGCCCGAGGTCATGGAATGCCACCTGGTGTCGGGCGACTTCGACTATCTGGTGAAAGCCCGCCTGTCGGAGATGGCCGAGTACCGGCGGCTGCTGGGCGAGATCCTCAAGCGCCTGCCCGCCTCGGCCGAATCGCACAGCTATGTGGTCATGGAAGAGATCAAGGAATCGCTGTATTTGCCGGTGGATCGCTGAGCCGGGCCGGCAAGCCCCGTTCTAGTACCATTGGCGCCTGATTGGACGCCTGCTGTCCGGAGTTGCTCAAATGTCCCGACGCCTTTACCGCTATTTCTTTCTTGGCCTGATCACGATCCTGCCGATCGCGCTCACGCTCTATCTGCTGTTCATCTTCCTGGCCTGGACGGAAGCCATCGCGCTGACCTTCCTGCGGCCCTTCATCGGCAATTTCTACATCCCCGGCCTGGGGCTGCTGCTGGGCATCCTGGCCATCCTGGCCATCGGCTACCTGGTCTCCAAGGAGCGCGTGCAGCGGGTGCTGCTGTTTCTGGAAATGCCGTTCACCAACCTGCCGGTGGTCAAGAGCATCTATTCCTCGCTCAAGAGCTTTGCCGATTATTTTTCTTCGAGCGCCAAGTCCACCTCGCAGCAAGTGGTGGTGCTGCGCATGCCCGGCAATCCGCTGGAGGTCGTGGGCCTGATCACGCGGCGCAGCACCGAGGGCCTGCCCGAGGGCTTTCTGCCGGGCGAGCGCGTGGCGGTCTACCTGCCGATGGGCTATATGATCGGCGGCTATACCGTGTTCGTGCCCACCGAGTGGGTGGTGCCGATCGATATGTCGGTCGAGGAAGCAATGCGGTCCTCGCTGATTGCCTGGATGGCCCGCGCCGACAATCCGGGACAGGTGCCCCCCACCCCTGCCGCCCCGCCGCCTCCGCCCACCGACCGGCCGGCCTGATCTATGCTGTAGCAGTCGCGGGCCCGCGGGCCCGCCCCCACCCGCCGGCCACGGCCGGCGCTTGCCACCAGGTGCTTCATCCATGCAGCCCAGCGCAATCTCCGCCGCCCGTGATCCGGGCGGTATCCGTATTCTTCCCGGCGCCCAGGACAGCCTGGCGGCCGCCCGGCGCTTCCTGCAGGCGCGCGGGCTGGACGCCCACGCGCAATGCGACGCCGCGCCCGACGGTTCCGTGCGCATCCAGGCCCGGCCCGAATTCGCCCGGCGCCACCTGCCCGAGGGCGATACCACCGGCCTGGTCCACAGCCTCGGCCTGGACACCCGCGGCGACGCCGATCTCGAACAGGAAATCGTGCTGGCCATGCTGGCCTGTCCGGTCGCCTTTCCATTTCCCGATGTCGCCGAGCTGGAAGCGGCGCTGCGCATCCGCCGCAATATCGTGCGCGCCGCGACGCGCACCGCACTGGCCTTCGACACGGAGCAGGCCGAGCGCCCCGCGGATTACTGGACCTACGACGAAGCCACGGGCTTTACCATCCTGCCCGGCCGTTCGCTGATCGAAGGCCTGACGCTGGCCACCCAGCCCCAAGTCTCCGGCCAGACCTATGCGTTCTCCTGCTATCGCGCCACCGAATATGTGACGGTGCTGGGCATCGCCCAAGAACTGCAGCAGAGCAACCCGGAACTCTATGCCCGCCTGCAGCGCCAGTGGGAAACGCGCGCCGTGATGTCGGGCCGCTTCCATGACGCCTTCCTGCGCGAGTACGGCTCGCTGGACGAGCCGCTGCCGCCGCGCTTCTACGTGCCGGGCGACAGGCTGTGGTTCCGCAACCCGGATGCCCATTCCTCCAACGTCGAGGGCTATGAGGGCTCCTGGGTCTTCTACCTGGGCTCGGGCCTGTTCAATAATTTCTGGAAGCGCGACCAGCCCTATACCCTCACGCACAAATGCCTGGAGATCTACCATTGGCGTGACGGCGCGCGCCTGAACGAGCAGGGCAAGCTTTTCATCGACGAAGACATCGTCGAGGCCCGCGTGGCCCAGACCGAGGCCCAGCCCGCCGCCCGCCAGGCCGTGCTCGAGCGCATGCTGCGCATCCGTGATCCGCAGGGCGTGTACGCCGAAGGCGGCTGCATCGACGCCACCCGCGAATGCGCGCGCTGGGTGCTGCCCGGCCACGCCGACATCGCCCTGCCCGAATTTCCCCAGGCGCTGTCCTGACCTCCTGGCCAAACACCATGTCTCATCTGATCGTCCATGGCGGCACCGCGTTGCGCGGCAAGATCGTGCCGTCCGCCAACAAGAATGCCGTCCTGCCCATCCTGTGCGCCACGCTGCTCACCGACCAGCCGCTGCGCCTGATCGGCGTGCCCGAAATCACCGACGTCAAGAAGATCCTGGAGATCTTCCGCCTGCTGGGCAGCGATGTGTCGGTGGACTTCTCCACCGGCGTGCTGGAACTGCACCACCGCGCCACCGCCTTCGACCCGGCCCGGCACCACCTGCCCGAGGAAATGCGCTCGTCCATCATGCTGGTGCCGCCGCTGCTGGCCCGGTTCGGCGTGGCGCGCCTGGAGAACGACGTCAAGGGCTGCACGCTGGGCGTGCGCGAGATCGATCCGCACGTGGAGGTCTTCGAACGCTTCGGCGCGCGCATCGAGCGCGCGCCCGCCTCGCTCATCGTGCGCGCCGACGGCCAGATGGCGGCCAATGACCATTGGCTGGACTATGCCTCGGTCACCACCACCGAGAACTTCGCGCTTTGCGCGGCGTCGGCGCGCGGCGTCTCGACACTGGTCAACGCCGCCTCCGAGCCGCATGTGCAGGAGTTCTGCCGCTTTCTGGAGATGCTGGGCGTGCCCATCAGCGGTATCGGCACCTCGCATCTGCGCATCGAAGGCGGCCGGCGCCTGGGCGGCGGCGAGTTCCGCTTTGACGAAGATTTCCACGAGATCGCCACCTTCCTGGCGCTGGGCGCCATCACCGGCGGCTCGATCACCGTCAAGAACTCCGCGCCCGGGCAGTTTCCGCTCATTGACCGCACCTTCGCCAAGTTCGGCGTCGAAGTCGAACACCGCGATGGCTGGTCGCAGGCGCACTGCGACGGGCCGCTGCGCGTGCGCCGCCCCTTCACCCAGAATATCCTCACCAAGGTGGAGGCCGCGCCCTGGCCCTACCTGCCCGTGGACCTGCTACCCATTTTCATCGCCCTGGGCGTGCGCGCCGAAGGCAGCGCCATGTTCTGGAACAAGGTCTATGACGGCGCCATGGGATGGTCGGTGGAGCTGTCCAAGTTCGGCGCCCACGTCTTTCTGTCGGACCCGCATCGCCTGATCACTTTCGGCGGCCTGCCGCTGAGCCCGGCCAAGGTCGAAAGCCCCTACATCATCCGCGTGGCGATCGCGCTGCTGATGGTGGCCGCCAGCATCGAGGGCCGCTCGGAGATCATCAACGCCCTGCCCATCCGCCGGGCGCACCCGAACTTCGTCGAGAACCTGTGCTCGGTCGGCGCGCGCGTGGAGTGGGCCGAAGGGGAATAGCGCCCGCCATGCGGCAGCGCCTGGCCGACCTCCTGCAGGCCGATGGGCCGCGCCTGGCGCTGCTGCGCCAGGTGCGCGCCCTCGCCCTGCCCGACGCCTGGATAGGCGCGGGCTTTGTGCGCAATGCCGTCTGGGACATGCTGGCCGGGCGTCCGCCCCGCCTGCCCGCCGACATCGATGTGATCTGGTTCGACCGCGCGCGCGCCCAGCCGCTGCGCGACACGGCGCTGGAGCGCCGGCTAGCGCGCACCGGCCCGCCAGCCCCCTGGTCGGTCAAGAACCAAAGCCGCATGCATGCGCGCAACCAGGATGCACCCTATGCCTGCTGCGGCGATGCCCTGCGCGCGTGGCCCGAAACCGCCACCGCCGTCGCGGTGCGGCTAGATGCCTTCGACCGCATCGAGATCCTCGCGCCGCTGGGCCTGGACGATCTGTTTGCCGGCATCGTCCGCCCCACGCCACGTTTCCGAGGCGCCAAGCATGTCCAATTCCAGGCCCGCCTGCAGGACAAGCAAGGCTGGCGCAGTGGCCTTTCCTGCGCTTGCTGCCCTGATCCCCGCCCCGACGTCATCCGGGCCATCCCCGCGGGCCGGCGATATGAAGCGAAAACAAAACAATGCGCGAATAGGATTATGTATTTTCGCTTTTGTTGTTTTATGATGTAAACATGACACTAAACCCCCGCCAGAGCGCACTTTTGGAACGTGTCCGATCCCAGGGATCGGCCACCATCGAAGAGTTGGCGCGCGCCTTCGACGTGACGCTGCAGACCGTGCGCCGCGACGTGAACCTGCTCGCCGACGCCGGCATGCTGTCGCGCTTTCATGGCGGCGTGCGCAGCGAAGCCTCGACCATCGAGAACATCGCCTATCGTCAGCGCCAGGGCCTGCATGCCGAAGCCAAGCGGCGTATCGCCGAGGCCGTGGCGCACGCGGTGCCCGATGGCTGCTCGCTGCTGATCAATATCGGCACGACCACCGAGGCGATCGCCCGCGCCCTGCTCAAGCACCGCGGCTTGCGGGTCATTACCAACAACCTGCATGTGGCCGACATCCTCTCGGACAACCCGGATTGCGAGGTCATCGTCGCCGGCGGCGTGGTGCGCCCGCGCGACCGGGGCATCACCGGCGAGGCCACCATCGAGTTCATCCGCCAGTTCAAGGTCGACATCGGCCTGATCGGCATCTCCGGCATCGAGGCCGACGGCACGCTGCGCGATTACGATTTCCGCGAAGTGCGCGTGGCCCGGACCATCATCGAGCAGTCGCGCGAGGTCTGGCTGGCCGCCGACAGCAGCAAATTCCAGCGCCAGGCCATGGTCGAACTGGCGCCGATTTCCCGCATCACCCGTTTTTTCACCGACGCCGAGCCGCAAGCGCCGCTGGCCCAGATCCTGCGCGACGCCGGCGTGCGCTATCACGTCGCCACCGACGCCTCCTGATTTTTCCCCCGACATGAACCCAAGCACTCCCGACGCCATGCCCTCGCGCGCAGATCTTCTCGCCCGCCTGGAAACCTCCGAACCCTGGGACGTGGTCATCATCGGCGGCGGCGCCACGGGCCTGGGCACCGCCGTGGACGCCGCCTCACGCGGATTCCGCACCCTGCTCATCGAGGGCGCGGACTTCGCCAAGGGCACGTCCAGCAAGGCCACCAAGCTCGTGCATGGCGGCGTGCGCTACCTGGCGCAGGGCAACATCAGCCTGGTGCGCGAGGCGCTGCACGAACGCGGCCTGCTCAACCGCAATGCGCCCCACCTGGCGTGGCCGCTGGGTTTCGTGGTGCCGGCCTATTCGCTGCTGGACCAGCCTTTCTATGGCGTCGGCCTGAAGATGTACGACATGCTGGCCGGCGCGCTCAACCTGGCGCCCAGCCGCTGGCTGTCGCGCGATGAGACGCTGGCCCATGCCCGCACGCTGGCGCCCGCGGTCAAGGGCAAGCGGCTTCGCGGTGGCGTGCTGTACTACGACGGCCAGTTCGACGACGCGCGCCTGGCCGTCTCGCTCATGCGCACGCTCTTTGACCAAGGCGGCACGGCCATCAACTATGTGCGCGTCACCGGCCTGAGCCGCGATGCGCAAGGCCGCGTCGACGGCGTGCAGACCGAGGACGTCATCGGCGGGGCGCGCCATGCCATACGCGGCAAGTGCATCGTCAACGCCACCGGCGTGTGGGTCGACGCGGTGCGCCGCATGGACGACCCGGCCGCGCAGACCATGGTGGCGCCCAGCCAGGGCGTGCACCTGACATTGCCGCGCGACTTCCTGCCCGGCGACGAAGCCATCCTGGTGCCCAAGACCGACGACGGCCGCGTGCTCTTCATGGTGCCCTGGAACGGCCACACCATCGTCGGCACCACCGACACTGCGCGCCAGGACCTGCCCGCCGACCCGCGCCCGCTGCCGGGCGAGGTGGAGTTCATCCTCGAGACAGCGGGGCGCTATCTCACGCGCCAGCCCACGCGCGCCGACGTCACCAGTGTGTGGGCCGGGCTGCGGCCGCTGGTCAAGGCCACGGGCGAAGCGTCGACCAAATCGCTATCGCGCGAGCACACCATCCTGGTCTCCAAGAGCGGCCTGATCACCGTGACCGGCGGCAAGTGGACCACTTACCGCAAGATGGCCCAGGACGTGGTGGACACCGCCATCGAAAAACAACTGCTGCCCCAGGCCGCCTGTCGCAGCGCCGACCTGCGCCTGCACGGCGCGCCCGCGCCCGGCACCCGCCTGGCCGAGCCCCAGGGCACGCCCGACAGCTATTACGGCACCGACCTGCCGGCCTTGCGCGCCCTGCCCGGGGCCGATCGCATGCTGGTCAAGGCCAGCGGCCTGACCGAAGCGCATGTGCGGTACGCGGCGCGCCATGAGATGGCGCGCACGGTCGAGGATGTGCTGGCGCGCCGCAACCGGGCGCTGTTCCTGGATGCCGAAGCCGCGCAGCTGGCCGCGCCCGAGGTGGCCCGCCTGCTGGCCCAGGAACTGGGCCATGACGCGGCCTGGCAACAGCGCACGCTGGCCGACTTCGAGGCCGTGGCGGCGACCTTCCGCCTGCCCGCCTGAAACCGGCTCAGCCGCGCGCCAGCGCGGCCAGCAGGGCCCGGGCGGCGCCGGCCGACGAGGCTGGATTCTGCCCGGTGATCAAGAGCCCGTCGCGCACCACATGCTCGGCAAATGGCTGGGGTGCGGCGCTATAGCTGGCGCCCAGCCGCTTGAGCTCGTCTTCCACCAGGAAGGGCACGACCGCCGTCAATTGGACCGCCGCTTCCTCGGCATTGCTGAATCCGGTCACCTGGCGCGCGGCCACCAGCGGCGTGCCGTCCGGCGCCTTGGCATGGCGCAACACGCCGGGCGCGTGGCAGACCGCGGCCACCGGCTTGCCGGCGGCCAGCATGGCCTCGATCAGGCCGACCGAATGGCGGCTTTCGGCCAGGTCCCACAGCGGGCCATGCCCGCCCGGATAGAACACCGCATCGAAATCCGCCGCGCTCAGCTCGTCCAGCTTGCGCGTGGCGGCCAATTGCGCGCGCGCCGCGTCGTCAGCGGCAAAGCGCCGTGTCGCATCGGTCTGCGCATCGGGCTCATCGCTCTTGGGGTCCAGGGGCGGCTGCCCGCCGGCGGGCGACGCCAGCGTGATCCGGGCGCCCGCCTCGCGCAGCACGTAATACGGCGCCGCGAATTCCTCCAGCCAGAAACCGGTCTTGCGGCCGGTATCGCCCAAGCGGTCATGCGACGTCAACACCATGAGTACCCTCATGCTTCGTCTCCCACGCGCACAATGCGCTTGCCGGCGTTTTCGCCGCGCAGCAGGCCGATGAGGCCACGGCCCGCGGCCTCCAGGCCCTCCACGACATCCTCGCGGTACTTGATGTAGCCCTGCTCCAGCCACGCGCCCATCGTCTGCCTGAACTCGCCGAAACCGTCGGGATAATCCTGCATGATGATGAAGCCCTGCATGCGGATGCGCTTGCGCAGCACGGCGCCCATGAGGGCGGGCAGGCGGTCCGGGCCGGCCGGCGGTTCGGTGGCGTTATAGGCCGAGATCAAGCCGCATACCGGCACGCGGGCACGCGGGTTCAGGCGCGGCAGCACGGCGTCGAAAACCTTGCCGCCCACATTCTCGAAATACACATCGATGCCGTCGGGCGTGACCTCCGCGAGGCGTCCGGCCAAGTCGGCGGCCCGGTGATCCACGCAGGCGTCGAAGCCCAGTTCCTCGACCGCGTAGCGGCACTTGTCCACGCCGCCGGCGATGCCCACGACGCGGCAGCCCTTGATGCGGGCCACCTGCCCCACCACCGACCCTACCGCGCCGCTGGCCGCGGCCACGACCACGGTCTCGCCCGGCTTGGGCTGGCCGATATCGAGCAGGCCCATGTAGCCGGTATAGCCCGGCATGCCCAGCACGCCCAGGGAATAGGAAGGATGGCGGGCGTCCACCCTGAGCAAGCCGCGGCCATCCGACAGGGCATAGTCCTGCCAGCCGCTTTGCGCCAGCACCCATTCGCCCACCGCATAGTCCGGATGCTGGCTGGCGGCCACGCGGCAGACCGTGCCGCCGACCATGACCTCGCCCAGCGCCACCGGCTTGGCATAGGAGGGCGCATCGCTCATGCGCCCGCGCATATAAGGATCCAGCGAGAGATAGACGGTGCGCAGCAGGACCTGCCCGGGCCCGACTTGCGGCACGGCCTCGGTCTCCAGGCGGAAGTCGGTTTCCAGGGGCTCGCCCTGGGGGCGGCGGGCGAGCACGATGCGGCGATTGACGGTAGCGGATTGCAGGGTCATGCGCGGCCTCCTTGGCGGTATCCATTCCCTTTTACACCAGGGCTGCGGCGGCGCACAAAACCCGGCCCTCTTTTAATTAACTTTTTCATTAATTAGAATGGGCCGCATGGCTGCCTCCCGTCCCGTCCGCCGTCCGGGCCGCCCCGCCCAACCCGATGCCAGCGCCACCCGCGCGCTGTTGCTCGATACCGCTACCGCGCAATTCGCCCGGCATGGCGTGGCCGCCACCACCCTCGCGCGCATCGCGCGCGCGGCCGATCTCACGCCGGCCATGGTGCATTACTACTTCCGCAATCGCGAGGCGCTGCTCGATACCCTGGTGAGCGAGCGCCTGGTGCCGCTCATCGAGTATGTCTGGGAGCCGCCCGCCAAGGCCTGCGGGCCGCGCGAGATGGTGCGCGCCATCGTGGCCCGCCTGATGGAGTGCGCCGCCCAGCGCCCCTGGTTGCCGCCGCTGTGGATGCGCGAGGTCGTCAACGAAGGCGGCGAACTGCGCGAGCGCGTGCTGGCCCATCTGCCCATCGACCGGCTGCGCGGCTTCGCCCAGGCGCTGGCGCAAGCGCAGGCGCGTGGCAAGGTCCATGCCGGCATCGATCCCCGCCTGGTCTTTCTATCCATCCTCGGCACGACCCTGCTGCCGCTGGCCACCGCCGGCATCTGGCGCCGTGTGTGGGCGCAGGAGCCGGCGCTGGATACGGCGGCCGTCGCCGCCCACGCCTGCGCCCTGATCGAGCACGGGCTTTTCCCTTCTCCTTCCCGCCGCCCATGACCCTGCCCATGATCCCGTCCATGATCCGGCTGGCGCGCCTTGCCGCCCCCGCCCTGGCGTCCTGCCTGCTTGCGGCCTGCGGCCGCGAAACGGCGACAGCCTATCAAGGCTATGCCGAAGGCGAATTCGTCGCCGTGGCGCCCGTTCAAGCGGGGCGCCTGCTCACGCTGCGGGTCGAGCGCGGCGGCCAGGTGGATCAGGGCGCGCTGCTGTTCACGCTGGAACACGACCGCGAAAGCGCCGCCCGCGACGAAGCCCGCGCCCGGCTGGCCGCCGCGCAGGCGCAGCTGGCCGACACGGCCAGCGGCAAACGGCCGCCCGAAGTGGAGGTGGTGCGCGCCCAGCTGCTGCGCGCCCAGGCCGAACAGACGCGCAGCGATGCCCAGCTCGCCCGCGACACGCGCCAATACCAGGATGGCGGCATCTCGCGCCAGGAGCTGGACAACAGCCGGGCCCTGGCCAATGCCAACCGCGCGCAGGTGCGCGAGCTGCAGGCACAGTTGCAAGTCGCCGCCCTGCCCGGCCGCGACCAGCAACGCCAGGCCCTGCAGGCCGATGTCCAGGCCGCCGAGGCCGCGCTGGCGCAGGCCGACTGGGCCCTTGCGCAACGCCGCGCCGAGGCGCCCGCCGCCGCCCTGGTGTTCGACACGCTCTACCGCCCTGGCGAATGGGTGGCCGCCGGCAGCCCCGTCGTGCGCCTGCTGCCGCCGGGCAATATCAAGCTGCGTTTTTTCGTGCCGCAGGACGACCTGGGACGCCTGCGCGTGGGCCAGGCCCTGAAGGTGGCGTGCGATGGCTGCGGCGATCCCATCCCCGCGCGCATCAGCTATATCGCCACCCAGGCCGAGTACACCCCGCCCGTGATCTACAGCCGCGAAGTGCGCGGCAAGCTGGTCTTCATGGTCGAAGCGCGTCCGCAGGCCGGCCAGGCCACGCGCCTGCACCCCGGCCAGCCCGTGGATGTGCGGCTGGACGGGACGGCGCAATGACGGACAGCGCGCCGGTCATCGACGTGCAGGGCCTGTCCAAGCGCTTTGGCGGCAAGCTGGTGGTCGACCAGGTGTCGCTGCAGGTCGGGCGCGGCGAGATCTACGGTTTTCTCGGGCCCAATGGCAGCGGCAAGACCACCTGCATCCGCATGATGTGCGGCCTGCTCACGCCCGATGCCGGCAGCGGCACCTGTCTGGGCTACGACATCCTGCGCGACAGCGGCAGCATCAAGCGCCACGTCGGCTATATGACGCAGCGCTTCTCCTACTGGGAAGATCTCACCATCCGCGAGAATCTCGACTTCGTGGCCCGCATCTACGGGATGCCCCGCCGCCGCGAAGCCGTGGACCGGGCGCTGGAACAGCTGCGCCTGCAAGGCCGCGCCAGCCAGCTGGCCGGCTCGTTGTCGGGCGGCTGGAAACAACGGCTGGCCCTGGCCGCCTGCCTGCTGCACGAGCCGCGGCTGCTGCTGCTGGACGAGCCCACCGCCGGCGTGGACCCGACGGCGCGGCGCGACTTCTGGGAGGAGCTGCATGCGCTGGCCGCGCAAGGCATTTCGGTGCTGGTCAGCACCCACTACATGGACGAGGCCGAGCGTTGCCACAAACTGGCCTACCTGGCCTATGGGCGCATGCTCGCCCAGGGGACGGCCGAGAGCATCACCGCCAGCCAGCGGCTGGAGACCTGGGCCGTGCGCGGCGCCGACCTGGTGCCGCTGGGCCAATGGCTGCGCGGACAGCGCGGCGTGGCCCAGACCGTGGCCTTCGGCAATGCCCTGCACGTCAGCGGCCAGGCGGGCGGCCCGCTGGAGCAGACCCTGCGCGAGGCCGCCCTGGCGCGCGGCCTGAAGATAGAGCCCGTCGAGACCAGCCTGGAGGACGTCTTCATCTACCTCATGAGCCGCGCCAGCGACAACTTCGGGAGCCGGCCATGACGACGCCGCGCGGAGCCGGCCGGTTTTTCTCCTGGAGCCGCTGGTGGAGCATGGTCCTGAAGGAGTTCCTCCAACTGCGCCGCGACCGCATCACCTTCGGCATGATCATCGTCCTGCCGCTGGTGCAGCTCGCGCTCTTCGGCTACGCCATCAACACCGATCCCAAGCAACTGCCCACCGCCGTGCTGGCGGCCGACCAGAGCGAGTTCACGCGCAGCTATGTGGCGGCCATGTCGGCCTCCGATTACTTCAAGATCGTGCCGGCGCTGAAGGACGAGGCCAGCGCGCGCCGGGCCCTGGCGCGCGGCGACGTGCTCTTCGTCGTGTCCATCCCGCCGGACTTCACCCGCAAGCTGCTGCGCGGCGAACGGCCGGCCTTGCTGATCGAAGCCGACGCCACCGATCCGCTGGCCACCGGCATGGCCATCGGCGCGGCCGCGCAGCTGGCCGACAGCGTCGCGCGCCGCGACCTGACCGGGCCGCTGGCCCGCCTGGCCGGCGGCCCGCCCGCCTTCGACGTCCAGGTGCACAGGCTCTACAACGAAGAACAGGTCTCGCAATACAACACCGTGCCGGGCCTGATCGGCATGGTGCTCACGCTCACCCTGGTGATGATCACGGGGCTGGCCATGACGCGCGAGCGCGAACGCGGCACGATGGAGAACCTGCTGGCCATGCCGGTCACGCCGCTGGAGGTGATGACGGGCAAGATCATGCCCTATATCGCCATCGGCCTGATCCAGGCCACCATCACGCTCACCGCGGCCCGCTTTGTCTTCCATGTGCCCTTCGAAGGCAGCCTGCTTGCCGTCTACCTCACCACCCTGCTGTTCGTGGCGGCCAACCTCACCGTGGGCATCACCCTGTCTTCCGTGGCGCAGAACCAGCTGCAGGCGCTGCAGCTGGCGATGTTCTACTTCCTGCCCAATCTGCTGCTCTCGGGCTTCATGTTTCCCTTCCTGGGCATGCCGGCCTGGGCGCAAGCCATCGGCAATGTCCTGCCGCTGACCTATTACAACCGGCTGATCCGCGGCATCCTGCTCAAGGGCAATGGCTGGATCGACCTGTGGCCCAGCATCTGGCCGCTGGTCGTCTTCACACTTGTCATCATGGGCCTGGCCCTGCGGTTCTACCGCCGCACCCTGGACTGAGCATTCCCATGGCCATTCATGCTTCGTTCGCGAAATACCTCCCCGGGCTGGTCCTGCTGCTGGCCGGTTGCGCCGCGGGCCCCGATTTCCAGCGCCCCGTCTCCGAGGCCGCGCCGCTGGAGCTCCCTGCCCGCGTGGGCCAGGACGGCGACGCGCAGACGCTGCGCGCCGGCGCCGACGTGCCGGCGCAATGGTGGCAGCTCTTCCGCTCGCCGGTCCTGGACGGGCTGGTGCGCCAGGCCCTGGCCGACAGCCCCACGCTGGCCCAGGCGCGCGCCAAGCTCGCGCAGGCGCGCGAAGCCGTCAACGCCGAGGCCGGCGCACGCCTGCTGCCGGCCGTCGACGCCAGCCTGTCGGGCGTGCGCCAGCGCGTCGATCCCTCCTCGATGGGGATCGCCGTGCCCCAACCGCCGCCCTTCACGCTGTATAACGCTTCGATCTCGGTGGCCTATACCCTGGACGCCTGGGGCGGCGAGCGGCGCGCCGTCGAGGGCTATGCGGCCGAGGCCGAGCGCGCGGCCTATGAATGGCAGGCGGCCCGCATGACATTGGCGGCCAATGTGGTCACGACCGCCATCCGCCAGGCCGGCCAGCGCGAAACGCTGCAGGCCGCCACGGCCCTGGCCGAGGCGCAGCGCGAGCAACTGCGCATCGTGCGCAAGCGGCTCGATGCGGGCGCGGTCTCGGAACGCGAATGGCGCGCGCAGGCCGCGCTCGCGGCGCAGACCGAAGCCCAGCTGCCGGCGCTGCGCCAGGCGCTGGCGCGCAGCACGCACCAACTGGCCGTCTACCTGGGCCGCGATCCGGCCTCGCTGCCGGATACCGGCCTGACGCTGGCCGGCCTGGCGCTGCCGGCCGAGGTGCCGGTCAGCGTGCCGTCGGCGCTGGCGCGGCAGCGCCCCGACATCCTGGCCGCCGAAGCGGCCTGGCACCGCGCCGCCGCCGACGTCGGCGTGGCCACCGCCAATCTCTATCCGCGCCTGACGCTGAGCGCCGGTTTCGGCACCCAGCGCACGCACGCCGGCGACCTGGGCAATGGCGTCAACATCTGGAATCTCGGGCTGGGCCTGGCCCAGCCGCTGTGGCGGGGCGGCGAACTGCGGGCCCGCAAACGCGGCGCCGAAGCCGCCTATGAGGCGGCGGCGGCAGCCTATCGCGACACGGTTCTGCAGGGCTGGCAACAGGTCGCCGACAGCCTGCGGGCGCTCGAGCACGATGCCCAGGCGCTCACGCGGCGGCGCGAGGCCGAGGCCCAGACCGAGGCCGTCTACGCCACCGCCAGCCGCCAGTACCGCGAGGGCGGCATCAGCCAGCTGGCGCTGCTGGATGCCCAGCGCCAGCTGCTGGCCGCGCGCCGCGACCGCATCGAGGCGCTGACCAGCCGCTACACCGATACGGCCGCGCTCATGCACGCCCTGGGCGGCGGCTGGTGGAACGAGGCGCCCGCCGAGCCGGGCGTATGATGGAGGCTGTTCCGGCCCTTCTTCTCCCACATGGACGTCTTTGAGCAACTGCAGGACCTGCTGACCGCACAGGCGGCGCCTTTCCGCCTTCTGCGCCACCCGGCCGCCGGCAAGTCCGTCGAAGTCGCCGCCCTGCGCGGCACCGAGGTCAGCCAGGGCGCCAAGGCCTTGGTCTGCCGCATCAAGATGAGCTCCACCCAGCGCAAGCATGTGCTGGCGGTGTTTCCGGCCGACGCCCAGGCCGACCTGGAGGCCATCGCCCGGGCCGCGGGCGGCAAGAAGGCGGCGCTGGCCTCCCATGAACTGGCCCGCGAACTCACCGGCTGCGAAATCGGCGCCATCCCGCCCTTTTCCTTCAACCCCGGCCTGCATCTGCTCGTCGATCCCACGCTGCGCCAGCGCCACGACGAGATCGTCTTCAATGCGGGCCGCCTGGATGCGTCCATCATCATGCGCACCGACGATTATTTCCGCATCGCCCAACCCGAACTCGCTGCCTTCGTGCGCGCCTGATATGTGCCTGGCCGTCATCGCCCTGAACCACGTGCCCGGGATACCGGTACTCATCGCCGCCAATCGCGATGAATTCCATGAGCGCCCCACCGCGCCGGCCATGGCCTGGCCTGGCGAGCCGCGCCTGTACGCCGGACGCGATCTGCGGGCCGGCGGCACCTGGATGGGCGCGGCTGACAACGGCCGCTACGCCGTCATCACCAACTACCGCGAGGTCGGCCGGCAGGTCCCGGGCGCGCCCTCGCGCGGCGCGCTGGTCGAGCATTATCTCGGCGGCGGCATGGCTGCGCGCGACTACATCGCCGATGTCGCGCGCGAAGGGGCGCGCTACAACGGCTTCAACCTCGTCGTGGGCGATGCCCAAGGGGCCTGGTACTACAGCAACCGGGGAACCGCGCCGCGCTATCTGGCCCACGGCGTCTATGCGCTGTCCAATCATCTGCTGGATACCCCCTGGCCCAAACTGGTGCGCCTGAAAGCCTCGGTGGCGCGCGTGCTGGACCGGGGTCCCCAGCCGAACCTGCCAGCGCTGTTCGCGGCGCTGGACGATCGCGAGCCGGCCGATGATGCCTCGCTGCCGCGTACCGGCCTGCCCCTGGCGCGCGAACGCCTGTTGAGCAGTCCTTTCATTGTCAGCCCCGACTACGGCACGCGCTGCTCCACGGTGCTGCTCTGGCGCGATAATGGCGAAGGCGAGCTGCACGAACGCAGATTCACGCCCGAGGCGCGCCTGGCCGGCGAGACCGACCTGGCCTTCCGGGCCTCATGAATCGATCCGAAACCCTCCGGGCGGCGAACTTCGCCGTCCGCGGATGATCCAATAAGGCCTGCGATCGTCACCGGGTTGCGCAGGCGCGCAGTCCGGTGGCGGCCGCTCTCTTCAGAGGAGTCTCTATCATGAAGAAAACCCGCGAACGCGCGATGATCGCCGCCCTGGCCGCGGCCGGCCTGATGGCCGCCAGCGGCGCCGCCCTGGCCCAGCCGCATCATGACGGCCACCTTGCCAACCTGCCGCAAACCCACCACCAGGGAGACGTGCAGTTTCTGTCGGGCGGCATAGGCGAAGGGCAATCCGATGCCATCAAGGCCGCGGCCGGCCAGTACCGCCTCATGCTCACCTTTGCGCAGCGCGCCCCCGGCGGCCCGGCCCAATACCTCGCCGACATCCCGGTCGAGGTCCGCGATGCGCAGGGCCATGTCGTCCTGAAGACCGTATCGGAAGGCCCCTATCTGCTGGCCAACCTGCCGGCCGGCAGCTACACCATCAAAGCCAGCGCCAACGGCCAGGACAAGGTCCAGCGCGTGGCCGTCGGCGCCTCGGGCACCGCGCGCGCCATGTTCGAATGGCAGTAAGCCCGCCGTGCCGGGCCGCGCGCGGCGGCCTCAGCGCCCCGCGAACAGGATCAGGATATTCAGGATGAGCGCGGCCAGCCAGGCCAGCGAGCGCAGCGTGCCGTACCCGCCCACATAAAGGGCCAGGTAGACCAGACGCACCACGACCCAGGCGCCCATGAGCACGGCCAGGTGCGCCGGTGCGGCCTGCGTATACAGCGCGAACAATACCGCCGCAAAAAAGAAGGGCAAGGCCTCGAAGCTGTTGGCCTGGGCAGCATTGGCCCGCCCGCGCCAGCCTTGCTGCGCGTCCAGCCAGGGACGCGGGTCGCGGTTATCGAAGCCCCGGCCGCCAGCCTTGCTGGCAATCGAGGCCACCAGGGGCAGCATCGCCGCCGCCACCATCAACAAGGCAATATGGGTCATGCGCCGTCCTTTCGCCGGCACCTGCCGGGCTGCCCACACCTTAGCACCGGCGCGATTCACGCGCATTTTTTCCTTGGCCGCGCGGCCCGCCGCCGCGCCCTGCCTACAATGCCGCTTTACCCGGACAAAACCGCATGACCGCCTCCCTGCTGCCCTGGATGCTGCTTTTCCCGGCCTATGCCCTGCTGTGGTGGCCCGCGGCGCGCAAGCCGGGCGCGGTCTTGCTGCTGGCCGGCCTGGGCCTGGCCGCCTGGCAGCAATGGCTGCTGCCGCCGGCGCTCCTGGCCTTCGGCCTGCTGCTGGCCGGCGCCGCGCTGCAACGCCAAGGCAGCACGGCCATCGCGCTGGCCGGCCACGTCCTCTTCATCTTCACGGCGCTCGCGCTGGCCTTGCATCTGCTGCCCGGCTTTCGCAACCCGCTGGTCATCGACGGCGTGCTCAAGCCGGGTTCGGCGCCGCTGCGCATGTATCTCAATCTCGACAAGCCGCTGGCCGCATGGTGGGTGTTGTGCGTCATGACGCCGCCCCTGCTGCGCCATGGCTGGCGCCACAGCCTGGGCACGGGTCTTGCGGCGGCGCTGGGCGCGGCGCTGGCCTGCCTAGGGCTGGCCTGGTATGCGGGCGCGATCGCCTGGGCGCCGGGCTGGCCCGCGCAAGGATGGCTGTGGCTGGTCAATAACGCGCTGCTCGTGACGCTGGCCGAAGAGGCCTTTTTCCGCGCGTATCTGCAGCGGCAGCTCACGCCGCGCCTCGGGGCCGCGCCGGCCTGCCTGCTGGCCGCCCTGCTCTTCGGCTTGGCGCATTTCGCCGGCGGCCCCAGCCTCATGGCCCTGGCCGCGCTGGCGGGTCTCTTCTATGGCTGGGCCTATCACCGGGGCGGGCTGGCCGCGGCCGTCCTGGCGCATTTGCTGCTGAACACCGCGCACTTCACGCTTTTCAGCTACCCCGCCTTGGCCTAATCCTCGCCCACGCGGCCCCTGAGACGCTTGATGTCGCCGCGTTGCACCTTGCGCTGCACGCGGCGGCGCTGCGACGCCAGGGTGGGCCGCGTCGCCCGGCGCGGCGGCGCCTTCACCAGGGCCTGGCGCAATACGGCCAGCAACCGTTCGACCGCCTCGGCGCGGTTCTTGTCCTGGCTGCGATAGGCCTGTGCCTTGATGATCAGCACCCCCTCTTTGGACAGGCGCCGATCCGGCATCGCCAGCACCGCTTCCTTGACCGCGTCGGGCAGGGACGAGGCGCGCACATCGAAGCGCAGATGCACCGCGCTGGCCACCTTGTTGACATTCTGACCACCCGCGCCCTGGGCCCGGATCATGCCGAAGTCCAGTTCGCGTTCGTCGAGATAGAGGGAATCCTGAATGTGCAGCATCGCCATGGCGCCCGGCCGGTCAAACCTGAATTGAACCACGCCCGCGCCGTCCGCGGGCCGGCCCTGGCAAGACCTCCTGTTCGATGCCCGGCATCGCGCCGCGATTGACACCCGGCGCCCGCGCTCTTATGCTGTTCTGACAAACATAACTATTGTTCTGTCTAACAGAACACTCAAGGAGACTCCCCATGTTTACCAAGGTCTTATCGCTCATGGCCGCCGCGTGCCTGGCCAGTTCCGCCGCCCATGCCGGTCCCGCCGGCCCCGCCTATCCCGAGCGGGAGATGACCATGGTCGTGCCCTATCCGGCCGGCGGCAGCACCGATGCCACGGCCCGCCTGGTGGCCGAGCAGATGGGCAAGGTGCTGGGCCAGACCGTCATCATTGACAACCGCGCCGGGGCGGCCGGCAATATCGGCGCCAACTATGCGGCCCGCGCCAAGCCCGATGGCTACACCCTGCTCATGGCGCCCAGCGGCCTGATCGCCAATATGGCGCTGTACCAGAACCTGCCCTATGACCTGCTCAAGGATTTCAAGCCGGTCTCGCGCATCGCCCGCATCCCCAACGTGCTGGTGGTCGGCGAAGGCAACCCCGCTGGCTCGCTGTCCGAGCTGATCGACATGGCCAGGCAGGCCAAGACGCCGCTGACCTATGCGTCCGCCGGCTCGGGCACGGGCCAGCATCTGGCCGGCGCCCTGTTTGCCAACAAGCTGGGCATCGAGCTGACGCATGTGCCCTACAAAGGCGGGGCGCCGGCCCTCACCGACCTGATAGGCGGACGGGTGGACATGATGTTCGCGCCGCTGGTCGAAGTCATTTCCTATATCCGGGCGGGCAAGCTGAAGGCCCTGGCCGTGACGACGCCGGAGCGCGCCTTCGCCCTGCCCGACACACCGGCCGTAAGCGAGAAGATTCCCGGTTTCGAGGTGTCGCTGTGGAACGGGATCCTGGTGCCCAAGGGCACGCCCGACGAGGTCGTCGCCACACTGAACCAGGCGGTCCAGAAAGCCATCGCCAGCGACCGCATGCAGGGCATCCTGCGCGAGCAAGGCTCCATCCCCGCGCCCAACACCCCGGCGCAGATGCAGGCGCTGCTGGCAGCCGAGAAAGACAAGTGGGCCGAGATCGTTCGCATCTCGGGCGCCCAGCTGCAATAAACCAAGGAGACAGGAACATGGCTGACAACACCGGCGCGCACGCGCCTTTCAGCGAGCGCGAATGGGCCGCGCGGGTCGATCTCGCGGCCTGCTACCGCCTGGTCGATCACTACGACATGTGCGACATGATCTACAACCACATCTCGGCGCGCGCGCCCGACGATGAAGAAGCTTTTCTCATCAATCCCTTCGGCCTGATGTACGAGGAAATCACCGCGTCCTCGCTGCTGAAGGTCGATATCGAAGGCAACATCCTGTACAACCCCTGGCAGGAGTACTCCATCAACAAGGCCGGCTATGTCATCCATAGCGCCATCCATGCGGCCCGGCCCGAGATCGGCTGCGTCATCCATACCCATACGCCGGACGGCATGGCCATCTCCGCGCTGGAATGCGGGCTGCTGCCCATCACCCAGACAGCCATGCGTTTCGGCAAGGTGGCCTACCACGATTACGAGGGCGTGGCGGTGGATGAGGACGAGCGCGAACGGCTGGTGCGCGACCTGGGCGACGCCGAGGTGATGATCCTGAAGAACCATGGCCTGCTGGCCGTGGGCAGGACCGTGCAGGAGGCCTTCAACAACATCTATCGCCTTGAGCGCGCCTGCCGCACCCAGGTCAAGGCCATGAGCTGCAACAGCCGGATCATCATTCCCGAGGCCCAGGTGATCCGCAAGACCAACGACCAGCTCCGGCTGCAGCCCAGCGCCGACACCCCGGACACGCGCAAGCCCTACGGCATCCTCGAATGGCCGGCCATGCTGCGCATGCTCGACCGACGCGACGACTCCTACCGCAGTTAAACCATGCCGACACTCTTGCTGTCCGAGGCCATCGCCTCCCGCTACCGGCGCGACATCGCCACGCTGACCGGCGCGGCCTGGCGCATCGCCGTCGCCGCCCCCGATCTTTCCGATGCCCAGCTCGAGGATGTCCGTATCGCCTTCCTGTCCAGCGACGTGCTGGGCGGCTCGACCCGCGACGTCCATGAACCCTCGATGCAGATTTTCTGCGACCTTCTGCTGCGCGCGCCCGGCCTGGCCTGGCTGCAAGTGCCCTCGGCCGGCGTGGATCGTCCGGTGTACCAGGCGCTGGCCGGCCGGGGCGTCGCCATCACGACGGCCGCGGGCGCGGCCAGCGAAACGGTCGCGCTGAGCGCGCTGACCGGACTGCTGGCCCTGTCGCGCCGCCTGCCGCTCTGGGTCGAAGCCAAGCGCACCCGCACCTGGCTGAACCTGCGCTCAGGCCCCGGCGAGCCGCGCGAGCTCAGGGGAGAAAAGGTGCTCATCGTGGGCTGCGGCCGGATAGGCAGCCACCTTGCCCGGCTATGCCAGGCCCTGGGCATGCGCACGCATGGCCTGCGCCGCAGCCCCGCCGCCGCGGCCGCGCCCTTCGATGCCATGGGGACCTTGGACGAGCTTGGCGATGCCGTCGCCACCGCCGACTGGGTGGTGGCGGCCTGCCCGCTCACGCCGCAGACGCGAGGCTTGTTCAGCGATGCGGTCCTGCGCCGCTTTGCGCCGCATGCCTCCTTCATCAATATCGCGCGCGGGGGCGTGGTCGACGAGGCCGCGCTCATCGATGCCCTGCGAAGCGGGCGCATGGAAGCGGCCTATCTGGATGTCTTCGAGGTCGAACCGCTGCCGGCGGCCTCGCCGCTGTGGGAGCTGCCCAATGTGCTGCTCTCGCCGCATAGCGCCGGCGATACGCGGGGCCGCCACGCGCGCATCGCCGAGATCTTTCTTGCCAACCTGAAGCGATGGCTGCATGGCCAGGCGCTGGATAACCTGGTGTCCTTGGACGCCCAACACTGAAAAGACAACCATGTCCGACATCCTCGCCAAACCCATGCTCATCGATGGCCAATGGGTGAGCGCCGCCAGCGCCTTCGTCACGACCAACCCGGCCACCGGCCAGCCCAATTTCGAGATCGGCGCGGCCGGCGCCGCCCAGGTCGACGCGGCCGTGGCCAGCGCCCGGCGCGCCGCGGAGCGGCCATCATGGCGCGACATGCTGCCGCATCAACGCGCCGCGCTGCTGCGCCGCATCGCCGACGGCATGGACCGCAACGCCCAGACGCTGGCGCGCCTGCAGATGCTGGAAAACGGCAAGATCTGGAGCGAATGCCAGGCCCAGGTGGCCAGCGCCGCGGCCACCTTCCGCTATTACGCCGGCGTATGCGAGACCCTGGGCGCGGAGCTGACGCCGCCGCGCGGCAACTATCTATCGATGACCCGGTACGAGCCCTATGGCGTGATCGCCGCCATCACGCCCTGGAACTCGCCGCTGACCATGGAGGCGCAGAAAGTGGCGCCGGCGCTGGCCGCGGGCAATGCGGTGGTTCTCAAGCCCTCCGAAGTCACGTCAGCGCCCGCGCTCGAACTGGGCCGCATCGCCCTGGAGGCCGGGCTGCCGGCGGGCATCCTGAATGTCGTCACCGGACTGGGTGGCGGCGCGGGCAGGCAGCTGGTGGAGCACCCGGATGTGCGCATGGTGTCGTTTACCGGCGGCACGGCCAGCGGCCGCGCCATCGCGCGGGCGGCGGCCGAGAAACTCATGCCGGTGGCGCTGGAGCTGGGCGGCAAGTCGCCCCACATCGTCTGCGCCGACGCCGACCTGGATGCCGCCGTCGAAGGCGTCGTCGGCGGCATCTTCGAGGGCAGCGGGCAATCCTGCGTGGCCGGATCGCGCTTGCTGGTCCAGCGCGGCATCCAGCAGGCCTTCCTGGAGAAACTGCTGGCCCGCACGCGCGCCATCCAGGTCGACCTGCCGGATGCGCCGGGCGCCGGCATGGGGCCCATCGCCTCTTTCGCGCATCGCGAGAAGATCGAATCCATGGTGGCCCGCGCCCGCGAGCAGGGCGGCGAGATCCTGGCGGGCGGACGCCGGCCTGAGGCCGAACGCCTGGCGCGGGGCGCCTTTTACGAGCCCACCATCATCGGCGGCCTGCCGGCCGACGCCGAAGCGGTGCGCGAAGAAATCTTCGGGCCGGTGCTGGTGGTCCTGGCCTTCGACGACGAGGACGACTTGCTGGCGCAGGCCAATGACAGCGTGTATGGCCTGGCCGCCGGCATCTGGACCGCGGACTACCGACGGGCCTGGCGCGTGGCGCGCCAGCTGCAGGCCGGCAGCGTCTGGATCAACACCTACAAACAGCTTTCCATCTCCACGCCATTCGGCGGCTACAAGCAAAGCGGCATCGGACGCGAGAAAGGCGTCGACGGCTTGCGGCTGTACCAGCAATGCAAAGGCGTTTACTTCGCCATGTAGGCATCGGATCACTTGACCAAGGAACTGCAATGACGACTTTCAAACGTGCCGGCTTCATCGGCCTGGGCGTGATGGGCGAACCCATCTGCCGCAATCTGGCGCAGAAATCCGGCCTGCCCGTCATGGGCTGCGACCAGAACCCCGCCGGTTTGGCCCGCCTGGCCGCGCATGGCGTGCAGGCCGCCGATGCCGCCGGCATCGCGCGCGACTGCGACATCATCTTCCTGTCCCTGCCCTCGGGCGAGGTGGTTGAAAAAGTCGTGCAGGGCGAGCAGGGCCTGCTGGCCCTGGCCCGTCCGGGCCAGGTCATCGTGGACACCAGCACATCGGCGGTGGACACCACCCGCCGCCTGGCCGAGGCCTTCGCGCGCAGACAGGCCATCTTCATCGACGCGCCGGTGGCGCGCACCCGCGCCGCCGCCGAGGCCGGCAAGCTGTCGGTCATGGTCGGCGCCGATGCCGACGTCTTCGAGCAGGTGCGGCCGCTCATCGCCACCTTTGCCGAGGAGATCACGCTTTGCGGCGGCGTGGGCAGCGGCCAGGTCGTGAAAATCCTCAACAACATGGTCTTGTTCGAGACCGTGACCGCGCTGGCCGAGGCGCGCGGCATCGCGCGGCGCGCCGGCGTGGACCCCAAGGTCATCCTGGAGACCTTCACGCGCGGCTCGGCCGACAGCTTCGCATTGCGCAACCACGGCCTAAAAGCTATCCTGCCCGGTGACTTTCCCGAGAAAGCCTTCCCGGTCACCTATGCCCGCAAGGACCTGAACTACGCGCTGCGCCTTGCCGAGCAGACCGGGATTGCCGCCAACGGCGCCCGCAATGTGGATCATTGGTTCGAGGCCGCGCTCGCGCAAGGGCTGGGCGAACGCTACTGGCCCGTCATCAGCCAGCTGATCGACGCCGCGCGCGAGTCCCCGGACCGCCAGGGCCCGGGAATGCCGCCGCCCTGAACCCTGATGCCTTGCTATCCATGAGCCCTGCCGCCCCTTCCGACGCCAGCGATGGCGTGGCCGCCGTCGAGCGCGCCCTCGCCATTGTCGACGCCATCGCCCAACGCACCGAGCCCATCAGCCTGGCCGACTTGTCGCGCGCCACGGGTTTCTACAAGAGCACCTTGCTGCGGCTGATGGTCTCGCTGGAGAAATACAGCCTGGTGACGCGGCGCCCCGATGGGCGGTATGCGCTGGGCCTGTATGCCCACACGCTGGGACGCGCCTACGAGGACACCTACCGCCTGGCCGAGACCCTGCAGCCGCTGCTGCAAGCCCTGGTGGACCAGGGCACTGAAAGCGCGTCCTTTCATGCCTATCACGATGCCGATACGCGCATCTGCCTGTTGCGGGTCGATTCCCACCACTCCACCCTGGACCGCATCCGCGTGGGCGACCTGCTGCCCCTGGCCAAGGGCGCGGCCGGCCGGCTGATCGCCGCCTACCTGCTGCGAGGCGAATCGCCCAGCCAGGCCGGCCTGGTGCTGACCTCCATGGGCGAGCGCGATCCGGCCTGCGCGGCGGTGGCCAGCCCGGTCTTCGGCCCCGACAATGAAATGCGCGGCGCCATTTCGCTGTCCGGGCCCCAGGAGCGCTTTACCGCCACGGCCATCAAGAAAATGTCCAAGCTGGTGCAGGCCAGCGCCGCCCAGGCCACGCGCGCCCTGGGCGGGCGATGGCCGGCATAGGCCGACGGCGGCCATAGACGGTAAAATGGCGGTTTGCATTTTCCCGGCTGGCGCTTTGGCCGCCGGTTCTTCATGACTTACTCCGCCAAAGAAATCTTCAAGACGCTGCAGGGCGAAGGCGCCCAGGCCGGGCGCGCGGCGGTGTTCTGCCGCTTTTCGGGCTGCAATCTTTGGTCCGGCCGCGAGAGCGACCGCGCCACGGCGGCCTGTACCTTCTGCGATACCGATTTCGTCGGCACCGATGGCCAGGGCGGCGGCAAGTTCCGCGATGCCCAGGCGCTGGCCGAGACCATCGCCCGGACCTGGGGGCCGCAGACCCGTGACCGCTACGTGGTGTTCACGGGCGGCGAGCCGCTGCTGCAGCTGGACGAGGCGCTGATCGCCGCCGTGCATGCGCAAGGCTTCGCCATCGCCATCGAGACCAACGGCACCCTGCCCGTGCCCCCCGGCGTGGACTGGATCTGCGTCAGCCCCAAGGGCCGCGCGCCGGTGGTGCAGACGCGCGGGCAGGAGCTCAAGCTGGTGTTTCCCCAGCCCGACACGCCGCCCGAGGCCTTCGCCGGCCTGGATTTCGAGCATTTCTTCCTGCAGCCCATGGACGGCCCCCTGCGCCTGGCCAATACCGAAGCGGCGGTCAGTTATTGCATGGCGCATCCGCAATGGCGCCTGAGCGTGCAGACCCATAAATACATAGGCATTCCATGATTGTCCGATTCACCCGCGGGGGTGGCCGTTGATTTCCGTCACCCGCAGGCTGGAGTTCGATGCCGGCCACCGCATCCCCGATCACCGCAGCCAGTGCCGCAACCTGCATGGCCATCGCTATGTGCTGGAGATCACCCTGACCGGCGACGTCGTGCAGACGCCCGGGCAGTCCGATACCGGCATGGTGATGGACTTCTCCGACATCAAGCACATCGCCAAGACGCATGTGGTCGATGTCTGGGACCATGCCTTCCTGGTCTATGAGGGCGACACGGCCGTGCGCGACTTCCTGGCCACCCTGCCCGGCCACAAGACCGTGGTGCTGGACCGCATCCCGACGGCCGAGAACCTGGCGGCCATCATCTTCGATCAGCTCGCGCCCCATTATCAGGACGCCTACGGCCACCATCTGCGGCTGGCGCGCGTGCGCCTGTTCGAAACCCCCAATTGCTGGGCCGACTGCGACGGCGCCTGAGCCCCCGACCGAAAGCGCCGATCCGGCGCTTTTTTCATTCCTGAGTCAGCTTTCCACCCATAGCCGGAATCCATGGGAATTATTGCGATTTCCTATTTATTAGCTTCCTACTAAATAGGATACAATGCGATTCATGAACACCGATTCCCAACTCATGGCCATGACCGCAAACCTCATGGTGCTCTCGCGCGCCTACCGCAGCGCCGCGGACAAGGCGCTGGCCGACTTCGGCCTGTCCCAGGCCACGGCCTGGCCTGTCATCCTGACCGGCCGCCTGGGCGACGGCGTGCGGCAAGGCGCCCTGGCCGAGGCCCTGGGTGTCGAAGGCCCTTCGCTGGTGCGCGTGCTGGACCACCTCGTGGCCGCCGGCCTGCTGGAGCGCCGCGAGGATGCCCAGGACCGGCGGGCCAAGACGGTGCACCTGACCGCGTCCGGCCAGGCCCTGCGCGAACAGGTCGAGGGCGTGCTGGTGCAGCTGCGCCGCCAGATCTTCAAGGACATTCCCGAAGCGGACCTGGACACCTGCCTGCGCGTCTTCGAGCAGCTCAAGAGCGCCCTGGGACGCGAATCGGCCGTCTCGCGGGAGGATTTCCAGCGATGAAACTGCCCAGCCTCGAAGAGGCCATGTTTTCGCTCAAGTGCTTCGCAGGCGCGATTTCGGCGCTGTACCTGTCGTACAGCATCGGCCTGCCGCGCCCCTTCTGGGCCATGACGACGGCCTATGTCGTCTCGCAGCCCTGGTCGGGCGCCGTGCGCTCCAAGGCGGTGTATCGCCTGGGCGGGACTTTCTTCGGCTCGGCCATGACGGTCTATACCGTGCCCCGCCTGGCGAACTACCCCGTGCTCATGACACTGGCCATGGTGCTCTGGGTCGGCCTTTGCCTGTACATCGCCGTGCTGGACCGCACGCCGCGCTCCTATCTGTTCATGCTGGCCGGCTACACGGCGGCCATGATCGGCTTTCCCAGCGTGAGCGACCCGGCCACGGTGTTCGATACCGCCCTGGCCCGCGTGGAAGAAATCAGCCTGGGCATCATCTGCGCCACCTTGGCGCATAGCCTGGTGTTTCCGCGCGGCATCGGCCGGCCGTTGATGGGCCGGCTGGACGCCACGGTGCGCGATGCCCGCAGCTGGATCCAGGAGGTCATCAAGCGCGTGGGCGAACGCGACGAGAAAAAAGGCGCCAAGGACCGCCGCACGCTGGCCAATGACATCACCCAGCTGCGCCTGATGGCGACCCATGTGCCGTTCGACACCGGCAATATCCGCTGGACGGCCAATGCCCTGGCGGCCATGCAGGACCACATCATCGCCCTGACGCCCGCCGTCTCGGCCGTCGAAGACCGGCTGCAGGCGCTGGCGGCCGCCGGCCGCGAGCTGCCGCCCCCCGTGCGCGCGGTCATGGACGAGATCTCGGCCTGGATGGACAACAGCGCCCATGCCACCCGCGAGCAAGCCGTGCGCCTGCGCGCCGCCCTCACGCGGCTGGCGCCCGCCATCCAGGCCGAATCCGACTGGGACGACGCGCTGCTGACCAGCCTCGTGGTGCGCCTGCGCGAACTGGTCGACACCTATGACGCTTGCCTGGCGCTGCGCCTGGATATCCGCGCCGGCCTGCAAGGCAAGCCGCGGATCTCGGCGCGCCGCCTCACGCGCGGCCCGGCCCTGCACCGCGACCACGGCCTGGCCCTGCTGTCGGCGCTGGCCGCCGGCCTGGCGATCTCGGTGTGCTGCCTGTTCTGGATCGGCACGGCGTGGAGCAATGGGGCCACGGCCGCGCTGATGGCGGCCATCTTCAGCTGTTTCTTCGCCGCCCAGGACGACCCCGTGCCCGGCATCATGCAATTCCTGACCTACACCATCTATTCCATCCCGCTGTCGGCGCTGTATCTGCTGGGCATCATGCCGGCCGTGCATTCTTTCGAGATGCTGGCGCTGTCGCTATTTCCGGTGGCCTTCGTGACCGGCATCTTCCTGGCGCGGCCCACGACGGCGGCCAAGGCCATGGCGGTGTTCTTCGGCTTGACGGGCACGCTGGCCCTGCACGACACCAACACCGCGGACCTGGTGTCCTTCCTGGACACCACGCTGGCCCAGTGTATCGGCGTGGCGCTGGCGGCCATCATCGCCGCGGTCTTTCGCACCGTCAGCGTGGAGTGGAGCGCGCGCCGCCTGCAAAGCGCCAACTGGAAAGAGCTGGCCGCGCTGGCCGGCGCGCACCGCGTGGTCGGACGCCAGGCCTTCGCCGCCCGCCTGCTGGACCGCATCGGCCTGCTGCAGCCGCGCCTGGCCATGGCCAAGCGCCGCGACGACCAGCTGGCCGATGACGCCTTGAAGGATTTGCGCGTGGGCAAGGACATCGCCGAACTGCAGCGCGCGCGGCGCCATCTGCCCGTGGCCGACGCGGCCATCCAGCCGGTGCTGCGCGGCCTGGCCGAGTGTTTCCGCCAACGACTTTCGGGCCAGGACGGCGAACGCTCTCCGGCCTTGTTGACCCATATCGACCGCGCGCTGCAAAGCGTGTGCGCCACGCCCGACTCGGGGCAGGCCGCGCGCGAGCGCGCCGTGGTGGCGCTGGTGGGCATCCGGCGCGCGTTTTTCCCCGATGCCCAGGCTTACCGTCCTCTGATGGCTGTCCAGGAGGGCTGAGAAAAATGATAGGCGAATTCAATTTCTACGGCATTTATTTCCCCTGGCTGCTGGTGCTGGCGCTGCCGGCGCTATTGCTGAGCTGGGTCCTGCGGCGCGTGCTCGCCCGCGCGGGTTTCTATCGCCTCGTCTGGCATCCGGCCCTGTTCGACCTCGCGCTGGCCGTGGTGCTGCTGTATGGCGTCTACCTGATTTCCCCTTATTTCTTCCAGAGATAGCAGTATGAAACTCCCTAACTCGCTCCGTCCGGCCGCGCTCGGCAGATATGCCGTCACCGCGCTTGCCGTGCTCGCCGCGGTCTATGCCGGGTGGCAACTCTGGGTTCACTACGAAGTCGAACCCTGGACCCGCGATGGCCGCGTCAAGGCCTATGTCGTGCAGGTCGCCCCGGATGTGTCCGGCCTGGTGACGGCCGTGCCGGTCCAGGACAACCAGGACGTCAAGGCCGGCGACACCTTGTTCGAGATCGACCGCGCCCGATTCCAGCTGGCCTTCGACCAGGCCGACGCCGCCGTGCGCGCCCAGCAGGTGGCCCGCGAACAGGCCGCGCGCGACGTCAAGCGCAACCGTTCCCTGGGCCAGCTGGTATCGGCCGAGACGCTGGAGCAGAGCCAGACGCGCCTGCAGCAAAGCGAGGCCGCGCTGGCCCAGGCCGAGGTGCAGTTGAATGTCGCCCGCCTGAATCTGCAGCGCAGCCGCGTGCTGGCCGCCGTCGACGGCCGCGTCACCAACCTGGACCTGCGCGTGGGCTCTTATGCCAGCGCCGGGCGGGCCGTGATGGCCCTGGTCGATGCGGGTTCTTTCTACGTCGAGGGGTATTTCGAGGAAACCAAGCTGCCCAATATCCACGAAGGCGATCCGGTGGTGGTCACGCTGATGGGCGAATCGCGGCAGATCCGCGGCCATGTGGAAAGCGTGGCCATGGGCATCGCCGACCGCGACCGCAGCACCAGCGCCAACCTGCTGCCCAATGTGAACCCGACCTTCAACTGGGTGCGGCTGGCCCAGCGCATCCCGGTGCGCGTGCATATCGACGAAGTGCCCGAGGGCGTGCGCCTGGTCGCCGGCCAGACGGCCACCGTGGCCATCGATACCGCGGCCCTGGCCGCCAGGCACTGAGCTGTTCTACCCGACCGATTCTTGAATCCGAAGTCCCGCCATGAATATCCGAACCTTGATCCCGCTGACATTGGCGCTCGCGCTGGCGGGTTGCGGCGCCGTCGGCCCCGACTATCGCGTGCCCGATGACGCGGTGGCCCAGCGGCCCGCGGCGCAAGCGCCCTTCGCCGAAGCCGCCTCCAACCCGCAGCAAGCCCTGCCGCCGCATTGGTGGCGCCTGTACCAGGATCCCGCGCTCGACCAATTGGTCGAAGCGGCGCTGGCGGCCAACACCGACCTGCGCGTGGCCGCCGCCAACCTGGAGCGCACCCAGGCCATGACGCGCGAAGCCCAGGCGCAGCAATCGCCCACGCTGGGCGTGAACGCCTCGCCGACTTTCGGCCATGTCTCGGGCATCCAGGAACTGCAGCCCGATGTCCGCCCGCAGGACCGCTGGTCATATTCCAGCGGCGCCAGCATCTCGTATCAGGTGGATCTCTTCGGCCAGATCCGCCGCGCCATCGAGGCCGCCCGGGGCGATGAACAGGCCGCCCAGGCCGCCTATGACGCCGCCCGCGTGACCGTGGTCGCCGAGACCGCGCGCGCCTATGCCGACCTGTGCTCGGCCGGCATGCAGCTGGCCTCGGCGCGGCACTCGGTGGACGTGCAGCGCGAATCGCTCGATGCCGTGCAGCGTCTGCAGCAGGCCGGACGCGGCACGTCGCTGGACCTGTCGCGCGCGCGCAGCCAGCTGGAACAATTGCAGGCCAATCTGCCGCCCTTCGAGGCCCAGCAACGCACGGCCTTCTATCGCCTGGCCGCCCTGACCGGACGCGCGCCGGCCGAACTGCCGCAGACCCTGCTGCAATGCGCCCAGCCGCCACGCCTGGCGCAGACCATCCCGGTGGGCGATGGCGCGGCGCTGCTGCGCCGCCGTCCCGACATCCGCCAGGCCGAACGCAGCCTGGCCGCCGCCACCGCGCGCATCGGCGTGGCCACGGCCGATCTCTATCCCAAGATCTCGCTGGGCCTGTCCGGCGCCTCGGGCGGCCCGGCCACGATGTTCGGCGACCGCGGCACCTTCAGCTGGAGCGTGGGCCCGCTCATCACGTGGACACTGCCCAATACGGGCGCGGTCCAGGCCCGCATCGCCGAGGCGCAGGCCTCGACCAAGGCGGCGCTGGCCCGTTTTGACGGCACCGTGCTCAATGCCTTGCGCGAAACCGAGAGCGCGCTGGTCACCTATGCGCGCCAGCTGGACCGCGATGCCGCGCTGCGCGCCGCGCGCGACCAGAGCGCCCTGGCCGCGCGCCAGGCGCGGCAGTTGTTCCAGCTCGGCAAGACCGATTATCTGACCGTGCTCGACGCCGAGCGCACGCTGGCCAGCAATGAGAGCGCGCTGGCCGCCTCGCAGGCCAGCCTGTCGACCGACCAGATCGCGCTCTTCCTGGCCCTGGGCGGCGGCTGGGAAACGGATGCGCCGCAATAAAGCGGCGCCAGACACCGCGGCGTCTCAATGCACGGTGCTGCCGTCGGGCGGGGCCTGGTTCAGGCCTAGCGCGGCCTCCCAGCTGCGCAGGGGCACGCAGGTCTGCAAGCGCACGATGCCGCGCTGCACCAGGGCCGGATGCAGCTCATGGCCGACGGAGCTGGCGATGTCGATGGTGGCATCGCCATGCAGCTCGTCGAGCCGCGCGTGGGCGGCCTGGGCAAGCGCCACCGGCATGACCGGATCGGTCGCGCCGTGCAGGATGTGGATGGTGGTGTATTGCGGCGGGGCCTTGGGCAGCTGGGCATAGCGGCCCGAGAACGCCAGCACCCGCCCGGCCAGGCCTTCGTGGGCCTGCACGGCCTCCAGCGCCATGATGGCGCCCTGCGAGAACCCCGCCAGGGCGGTATCCGATTGCAGCAGGCCCAGGCGCTGCTGCTGCGCCTGGATATAGGCCACCAGCGGCGGCAGGGCCGCCGCCACGCGCGCCACGCGGTTTTCCTCGGTGACGCCGCGCACCGAAAACCACTGCCGGCCGGCGCCGCCGCCGTCAAACGGCTCGGTGCCGGCCGGGATCAGCACGGCCGAGGCCGGGAAGGCCTGGCGGATGGCCAGGGCCATGCTTTCCAGGCCGTCCGGCGTGCCGCCCACGCCGTGCAACAGGATGAAGAGCTGTTTAACGTCGATTTGCGGCTCGGGCAGGAACTCGATGGCGGTGCCGACGGGTGTATTCATGATGCGGATCCGGTGTCGCTCGGGGCAAGGCCCCATGAGTTCCCATTCTATCCCCGCTCATTCGAATTCGCGGCGCGGGTGCTGGACGATGACCCCGTACCAGCCCAGGCCGGGGTAGGTTTCATAACCCGGCGTGAGCGCATAGCCCACCATACTGCGATCGGCGTTCTGGTAATAGCCGCGAGGCTGTCCTTCATTGCGCAGCAGGCAGCGCTCCTTGAGCAGGCCCTGGCCATCCGAGGCGGCGATGACGCGATCCTTGCTGTCGACCAGCATGCAGCGCGTGCGGCGCCATTCTTCCTCGCTCAGGCCCACCGAGCGCACGATGGTATCGGCCTGCTGCGCCCAGTCGAAGAAGATACCCAGCACACCCAGCGGCTCGCCGTCGCGGTCGGCCCCGGCGCGCACCGCCGTGGCATAGGTGGCGACCTGGGCGTTGTCCAGGAGCGGTTCGCAATGGATGTCGAGCGCGGCGTAATCGCCGCCGCTGGCGGTGGCCATGCCGCGGCGGAACCACTCGGCCTGCGACACGTCGGCGCCCATCACGCGCGGATAGCGCCCGGGGCGGCCGCTGGCCACCACCCTCCCCCGCGCATCGGCGACCCAGAGATCGAGATAGACGGTGTAGCTGTCCAGGATGACGCCCAGCCGCTCGCTGGCGTGGCGGGCGCCCTGGCCGGACGACAGCAGGTCGACCAGCGAGGAATCGGTGGCCCACCAGCGCACATCGCAGGAACGCTCATAGAGGTTACGGTCCATGGTCTCTATCATGTTCAAGGCCAGGTCGCCCAGGCGCCGGCCTTCATGGCCGCGGATTTCCTGCAAGGTGTGCTCGCCGATGCGGATCAGGTCGGCAATCGAGCCGGCCAGCTCCTGTTTCAGGGCATCGGCGATGCTGGTGATCTGCTCGGAGACAAATTGCACCTGGTTGGCCACGACCGCGAAGCCGCGTCCCGCCTCCCCGGAACGCGCGGCCTCGATGCGGGCGTTCAGGGAGAGGTATTTGGCTTGCTGATTGATGTCGACGATGCTGGAGATCTTGTCATTGGAGATTTTTTCCACGCGGCGCGAAAGCTCGACGATCTTCTCGGGAAGGTGGGCCATGATGACTGCTCCTCTTGCAGGGTGAGTGGAAACAGATAAGCCTCCCCAAGCAGGAAGCGTGCCAAGCCGGACCCGGCGCATCGCCTTCCTCTTCCGCCCCTCTTTCGCCTCCCCTTTGGAGCACGGCGCGGGCCCGGGCCTCCCGACTTTGGCGCAGCCATTTGGCACCATTTTGGTGCCGACCGGCTTGGCGGCTTTCCGGTATGATTTACTGTATATTCATACAGTAATACAGGAACACCGGCCATGCCGTCGCCCGAACATATCCACCCCGCGCTCTGGCGGGCCACGCAGCTGGCCCGGGCCCGCGCGCGCGTGGTGCCCACGGGCCACGCCGAGCTGTCCGCGCAATTGCCCGAAGGCGGCTGGCCCCTGGGCTGCCTGACCGAATTGCTCCTGCCTCATGCCGGCAGCGGCGAACTGCGCCTTGTGTCCACGGCCATCGCCGGACGCGGCGATGAGCGCCCGGTCGCCCTGGTGCAGCCGCCCTTCACGCCGCATATCGCCGCCTGGCGGCAATGGCGGCTCGCGCCCGAGCGCCTGCTGTGGGTGGCGCCGGCCAAGGCGGGCGACGCCTTGTGGGCCGCCGAACAGATCCTCAAGCACGCCAGCTGCGCGGCCCTGCTGTGCTGGCTGCCCCAGGCCCGCCCCGAGTCCCTGCGCCGGCTGCATCTGGCCGCCCAGGCCAGCGACACGCTGTTCTTCGCGCTGCGCCCGGCCCAGGCCGCGCACAGCGCCTCGCCCGCGCCGCTGCGGCTGGCGCTGGCGCCGGCGCCCGGCGGCCTGTCCATACATATTCTCAAGCGCCGCGGCCCGGTGTGCGAGACACCGATTTTCCTGCCGCTGGACGGGTCTGCCCCCCGCGCGGCCCACGTCATGGCTTCTCATGCGACTCTGGATCGCCATCCATCTCCATCATCTGTCTCTGGACAGCGTGCAAGCCCGGTGGCCTGAGCCCGGCCATTGCTGCGCCATCCTGGAGCAGGAGCGCATCGTCGCGCTTTCGCCGGCGGCCTGCCGGGCGGGCTTGGAGATCGGCATGCGGCGCGCCAGCGCCCTGGTCTTGGCGCCCGGGGCCGAACTGCTGGCGCGCGATGCGCACGCCGAGACGCGCCGCCTGCACGAGGCCGCGCTGGCCCTGCTGCAATACACCCCGCAGCTGGCGCTGCGCGAACCCGACAGCCTGCTGCTGGATGTCGGCGCCAGCCTGCAGCTGTTTCGCGGCCCCCGGGCCCTGGCCCGGCGCGTGCGGGCCAGCCTGGCCGCGCTCGGGCTGCATGGCCGGCTGGGCATGGGGCCGACGGCCCAGGGCGCCTGGCTCCTGGCCCGGGGCGCGGCCGCCGGCGCCTTGCGCCTGGACAGCCTGGCGCGCCGCCTGGACCCGCTGCCCTTGGCCCTGCTGCCCGAAACCCAGCCTCAGGCCGCGTGGCTGCAAGGCCTGGGCTGCAACAGCCTGGCCGATGTGCGCGCCCTGCCGCGGGGCGGCCTGCAACGCCGCGCCGGCCCCGCCTTGCTGCTGGCGCTGGACCGCGCCTATGGGCAGGCCAGCGAAGCGCATTGCTGGTTCGAGCCGCCGCCGCGCTTTGCCGCCCGCCTCGAACTCATGGACTACGTCGAGCATACCCATGCCCTGATGGACGTGGCCGCCCGGCTGACCGAGCAGCTCAGCGGCTGGCTGCATGGCCGCCGGCGCGCCGTGCGCGCCATCACGCTCGCGCTCGAACACGAACGCGGCCGCCGCGCCCGTCCGCCTTCGCTGCTCACCCTGGCCATGGCCGAGCCGGTCTGGCACAGCCGCCATCTGCTGGGCCTGCTGCGCGAACGCCTGGACCGCCTTGAACTGGCCGCGCCCGTCATCGCCGTGGCCTTGTCCGCGCATGAAACCGTCGAGCCCGAGGCGGTCAGCGATACGCTCTTCCCCGAACCGGGCGGCAATGCCGCCGACCATGCCCGCCTGCTGGATCTGCTGGCCGCGCGCCTGGGACCGGAGGCCGTGCGCCAGCCCGCGCCCCAGGCCGACCATCGCCCCGAAGTCGCCAATCACTGGCAACCCGCCCATCACCGCGCCCGTGTGCGCGATAGCCAGCCCGCCGGCCCCCTGGACCGTCCCTTCTGGCTGGTCGAGCCCGCCCGCGCCCTGGCCGAGCGCGGCCATCGCCCTGTCTACCAGGGCCAGCCCCTGCGCCTGCTGCGCGGCCCCGAACGCATCGAAAGCGGCTGGTGGGACGCCGCGCAGACCCAGCGCGATTACTTCGTGGCCGAAGACGAGGCCGGCGCCCGCTATTGGCTGTACCGCGAGCATGGCGAACGCTGGTTCCTGCACGGGTTGTACGCCTAGATAGCGCCATGGCCACCGATTTGCCCGCCTCCTTGCTGCCCGCCTACGCCGAACTGGATTGCCAATCCAATTTCAGCTTTCTCACGGGCGCCTCGCATCCCGAAGAGCTGGTCGAACGCGCCGTGAAACTCGGCTATACGGCGCTGGCCATCACCGATGAGTGCTCGCTGGCCGGGGTGGTGCGCGCCCATGTCGAGGCCGCCAAGCACCGGGACCTGCAGCTCATCATCGGCAGCCGCCTGTCGCTGGACAACGGCACGCACGCGCCGATCGAACTCGTCCTGCTGGCCCAGGACAAGGACGGCTATGGCAATCTGGCCGAACTCATCACCCTGGGCCGCTGCCGCGCCGAGAAAGGCCGTTATCTGCTGCGCCCCGCCGACCTGGTCGGCGCCCAGGCCTCGCGCGGCATACCGGGCTGTCTTGCCATCCTCACGCCCGCCTATGGCCAGCCTCCCGCCGAGATGGCCGCGCAGGCGCAATGGCTGGCGCGCCACTTCCGGGGCCGTGCCTGGGTCGGCCTGTCGCAATTGCAGCGCTCGCGCGATGACCTGCACCGCGCCGCCGTGCAGGCCGCCGCGCAATCGGCCGGCCTGCCCGTGGTGGCCATCGGCCAGGTGCAGATGCATGTGCGCTCGCGCAAGCCCGTGCACGACACGCTGGCCGCCATCCGCAGCGGCCGCAGCGTGGCGCAATGCGGTTATGACCTGGCCGCCAATGCCGAGCGCCACCTGCGTTCGCGCCTGCGCCTGGCCGGGCTCTATCCGGCGGCCGCCCTGGCCGAGACCCAGGTCATCGCGCAGCGCTGCGATTTCTCCTTGGACGAAATCCGCTACGAATACCCCGACGAAATCGTGCCGGCCGGCCATACGCCCACCTCCTATCTGCGCCACGCCACCTACGAAGGCGCGGCCGGACGCTTTCCCGGCGGGATTCCCGAATCGGTGCGGGGGCTCATCGAGAAAGAACTCGCGCTGATCGCCGAGCTGCAATACGAAGCCTATTTCCTGACCGTGCACGACATCGTGCGCCATGCGCGCAGCCGGGGCATTCTCTGCCAGGGGCGCGGCTCGGCGGCCAATTCGGCGGTCTGCTACTGCCTGGGCATCACGGCGGTGGATCCCAGCAAGGGCAATGCGCTGTTCGAGCGCTTCATCAGCAAAGAACGCAATGAGCCGCCCGATATCGATGTGGATTTCGAGCACCAGCGCCGCGAAGAAGTCATCCAGTACATCTATGGCAAATACGGCCGCCCGCGCGCCGCGCTGACGGCGGTGGTCATCACCTACCGGCCGCGCAGCGTGCTGCGCGACACCGGCCGCGCACTCGGCCTGGACCCGGCCATCATCGACGCCGTGGCGCGCGCCCATCAATGGTGGGACGGCAAAAAGGAAATGCTGCGCACCCTGGGCCAGTGCGGGCTGGACCCGGGTTCGCGCGTGGCCCGGCAATGGGCCATCCTGGCCGAAACCCTGATCGGCTTTCCCCGCCACCTGTCGCAGCATCCCGGCGGTTTCGTCATCTCGCGCGGCAAGCTCTCGCGGCTGGTGCCGATCGAGAACGCCGCCATGGAAGGCCGCAGCGTGGTGCAGTGGGACAAGGACGATCTCGACGCTCTCAATCTGCTGAAGGTCGATGTGCTGGCCCTGGGCATGCTGTCCATGCTGCGGCGCGCGCTCGAGATGGCCGGCCGGCGGCGCGGCGCCCCGCTGGAGCTGCACCAGATCCCGCAAGACGACACGCCCACCTATGACATGATCTGCCGCGCCGACACCGTGGGCACCTTCCAGATCGAATCGCGCGCGCAGATGAGCATGCTGCCGCGCCTGCAGCCGCGCTGCTACTACGACCTGGTGGTGCAGGTGGCCATCGTGCGCCCCGGCCCCATCCAGGGCGGCATGGTTCACCCCTATCTGCGCCGCCGCCAGCGCAAGGAAGACATCGTCTCTCCCGGCAAGGCCGTCGAAGCGGTGCTCGCGCGCACCATGGGCGTGCCCATCTTCCAGGAGCAGGTCATGCAGATCGCCGTGGCCGCCGCCGGCTTCACGCCGGGCGAGGCCGACCAGTTGCGGCGCTCGATGGCGGCATGGCGGCGCAAGGGCGGGGTCGACAAATTCCGCCAGAAGCTCATCAACGGCCTGCTCAAGAACCAATACAGCCTGGAATTCGCCCAAGCGCTGTTCCGCCAGATCGAGGGGTTTGGCGAATATGGCTTTCCGGAAAGCCATGCCGCCAGCTTCGCCCAGCTGGCCTATGCCAGCGCCTGGCTCAAATGCCATGAACCCGAAGCCTTTCTTGCCGCGCTGTTGAATTCCCAGCCCATGGGCTTTTACGCGCCCGCGCAATTAGTGCAGGATGCCCGCCGCCATGGCGTGACGGTGCTGCCGGTCGACATCACCCAAAGCCGCTGGGAAGCCTCGTTCAAGGCCCTGCCCGGCCAGGCCCGTCCGGCCGTGCGCCTGGGCCTGAACCAGGTCAATGGCCTGAAGGAAGCCGCGGGGCTGCGCATCGAGGCCGCCCGCCAGCAACAGCCCTATGCCGACATCGCCGACCTGGGGCGGCGCGCCGGCCTGAACCGCCAGGAGCTCGACGCCCTGGCGGCCGCCGACGCCCTGCGCCCGCTGGCCGGGCATCGCCGCCAGGCCCGCTGGCAATCCGCCGCCGGCGTGCATAGCCGCGACCTGCTGCGCGACGCGCCCATCCATGAAACCGAACGCCCCCGGCTGGCCGCCCCCTCCGAAGGCCAGACCATCGTGGCCGACTACGACAGCACCGGGCTGACCTTGAATCGCCATCCGGTCTCGCTGCTGCGCGCCCAGCTGGCCGCCCGCCGCTTCGAGCCGGCCGAGGTACTCAATACCTATCCGGACCGCCGCCTGGCGCGCGCCTGCGGCATCGTCACCGTGCGCCAGCGCCCCCAGACCGCCAAGGGCACCATCTTCGTCACCATCGAAGACGAAACCGGTCCGGTCAACGTGGTGGTCCGCAACGACCTCATCGAGCGCCAGCGCCGCGAACTGCTGGGCGCCGTGCTGCTCGGCGTCTATGGCACCTGGCAAAACGTCGACAACGTCCGCAACCTCGTGGCGCAGCGGCTGGTGGACCTGTCCGCCCTATTGCAGCAGCTCGACGAAGACGGCCTGCAAGCGCGAAGCCGGAATTTTCATTGACCCCCCAAGGCGCCTGACAGCCGCCAGGTCTACCCCAACAACCTCCGCCAGGCTTGCTGCTTGCCCTCGAAGCCTAGCGCGGCGTGGGCGGGGCTGGTCGAGGGCAGCGCCACCACGCGCAGGCCGCCGTCGCGGCCGGCCAGCATGGGCGTGACGTGGCGGCGGTAGAGCTGGGCCGCCTTGGCGCCGTTCAAGCCGATGACTTCGAGCCGGGGATGGCGGGCCAGAAAGCCGGCGAAGTCATTGGGCACGGCGCTGGCCGCGACAATGGCCGAATCCAGGCTGCCGGGCCGCTCGCAGGCGGCCAGCACGTCCCACAAGGCCACGCCCGCCTCCTGCAAGGCCCGCAGGCGGTCTTCGTAGGGGGCTTCGGCGTTCACGCCGAACAAGGCTTGGGCGATGCGCCAGAAGGCATTGCGCGCGTGGGCGTAATACTCGCCGCGCGCCAGTGAGACCGCGCCCGGCATGGTGCCCAGGATGAGGATGCGCGCATCGGCGCGGGCCGCCGGCGCAAAGCCCCGCAGCGGCGGCACGGCGGCCTCAGCGCGCATGCAGGCGGTCCAGGCGCAGGCGCCCGCGTCCGTCGCTCAGGCGGCGCAGCGCCGCCCAGGACACGCCGATGGCCGCCAGGCCGCTGGCGCCGCACAGCAGGAAGAGAATGAGGATCTGGTACTTCACGGCCTCGACGGGATCCATGCCGGCGATGATCTGGCCCGTCATGATGCCGGGCAGCGTGATGATGCCGGCCGCCGCCATCTGGTTGATCGACGGCACCAGGCCGCGCCGCACGGATTCGCGCATGAGCACTGCGAAGGCCTGCCGCGGCGTGGCGCCCAGCGCGATGCGGGCCTCGATGGCGGCGCGTTCGCGGCGCACGCCGACCAGCATATTGTCCAGCGCCAGGCTGCCGGCATTGAGCACGCTGCCCAGCACGATGCCGACCAGCGAAATCAGATAACGCGGGTCGTACCAGGGATCGGGCCGCAGCGCGGTGCTGAGGATGAACAGCGCGGTGACCGCCGTGGTGCTGACCACGGCCAGCGCGCCGATGCGTAGATTGCCCGCCGCGCTCAGGCGTTCGGCGGGCCGGGCCGCGACTTCGCGCGCGGCCAGCCCCATCATGATCAATACCACGATCGTGGTGAGCCATGGCGCGGCGTTGGCGAAGACCACGCGCAGGATGTGGCCGACCAGCAGCAGCTGCACCACGGTGCGCGCGGCCGCCCACAGGATGCTGCGCTCCATGCGCAGCCGCAGGCCCAGCGAAATCAGGGCGCTCAAGGCCACCAGCGATGCGGCGATGACCAGGTCGCTGGCCTGTAGCGTGAGCACGCCCTGCACGGCGGGCTGGGTCAGGCTGTTCATTGCGGCTCCAGCCGGTGGTTGCGCACCAGGTAGTGCCGGCTCGCCAGCCGCTGCGCCTGGGCGGGATTGTGCGTGACCATCAGGGCCGTCATGCCGCCGGCCAGCGAGCGCCGGATCAGGTCCTCGACGCGCTCGGTGGCGGCCTCGTCCAGCGAAGCCGTGGGCTCGTCGAGCAGGATGACGGGCGGCCGGTCGCGCAAGGCGCGCGCCAGGCCCAGGCGCTGCCGCTCGCCGGTGGACAGTTCGTTGATCTGCGCCTGCAGGATGTCCTGGCGCAGGCCCAGCGCCTCGAACAGGCCTTCCAGGGCCGCGGCATCCATGCCCGGCCCGGGCGCGAAATGCGGCGCCACGGCGTCGTCCCACCAACCGGCCTCGGCCTGGCAATAACGCACGAGCCGGCGCCAGGCCGGCCCCGGCATGCTGGCGCGCGCCACGCCATCGAGCCAGATGTCGCCCTGCCCGGGGTCCAGGTCGGCGACCTGGCGCAGGAAAAGGGATTTGCCGGCGCCCGAGGCGCCCATGATGGAGAGGCACTCGCCGCGCGCCAGGTCCAGGTCGACCGGAACGAAACCGGCGGGCGCCACGCCACGCAGACAGAGATAGCCGCCCTTGGGCGGCAAGGACGAAACGCTCATGGCAGGAAAACGGTGACGCGGGACATGGACGGCATTATGCCGCCCTGCCCCGCATCCGGCCAGCCGGGCTCAGGCCGCCAGGCGGCGCTCGATCTCCGACTTGGTATGCGACAGCGCCGGCGGCAGGCCGCGGGCCAGCTGCTCGAAGAGCTCGCCATGCAGGCCCAGCTCTTCGCGCCAGGCCGGCGCATCCACCGAAATCACCTGCTGGAACTGGTCGGGCGTGAATTCCAGGCCGGTCCAGTCGATATCGCCATAGGCCGGCGAAATGCCGAAGACCTGCTCCTGGCCGCCGGCCTCGCCGTCCAGGCGGCCCAGCATCCACTTCAGCACGCGCATATTCTCGCCAAAGCCCGGCCAGACGAACTTGCCGTCCGGGCCCTTGCGGAACCAGTTCACGCAATAGATGCGCGGCAGCTTGGCGCCGGCATCGGACAGCCGTTGGCCCACGGTGAGCCAGTGGTTGAAGTAGTCGGCCATGTTGTAGCCGCAGAACGGCAGCATGGCGAAGGGATCGCGGCGCACCACGCCCTGCTTGCCCGCGGCCGCGGCCGTGGTCTCCGAGCCCATGGTGGCGGCCATGTAGACGCCTTCGACCCAGTCGCGCGCCTCGGTCACCAGGGGCACCGTGGTCGAGCGGCGGCCGCCGAAGATGAAGGCGTCGATCGCCACGCCCTGCGGGTTTTCCCATTCCGGATCGATGGACGGGCACTGCGAGGCCGGGGCAGTGAAACGCGCATTCGGATGGGCCGCCTTGCGGCCGGTCTCGCGCGCGATCTCGGGCGTCCAGTCCTGGCCCTGCCAGTCGATCAGATGCGCCGGCGGCGTGTCGGTCATGCCTTCCCACCACACGTCGCCGTCATCGGTCAGCGCCACGTTGGTGAAGATGACATTGGCCTTGAGCGTGGCCATGGCATTGAAGTTGGTCTTCTCGCTAGTGCCCGGGGCCACGCCGAAATAGCCGGCTTCGGGGTTGATGGCGCGCAGGCGGCCGTCGGCGCCCGGCTTGATCCAGGCGATGTCGTCGCCGATGGTGGTGACTTTCCAGCCATCCATGCCCGCCGGCGGGATCAGCATGGCGAAGTTGGTCTTGCCGCAGGCCGAGGGGAAGGCGGCGGCCACATGATATTTGCGGCCCTTGGGCGAGGTCACGCCCAGAATCAGCATGTGCTCGGCCAGCCAGCCTTCGTCGCGGCCCATGGTCGAGGCGATGCGCAGCGCGAAGCACTTCTTGCCCAGCAGCGCATTGCCGCCGTAGCCCGAGCCGAAGCTCCAGATCTCGCGGGTCTCGGGATAGTGGACGATGTACTTGACCGGATTGCAGGGCCAGGCCACGTCGGCCTCGCCGGCGGCCAGCGGCTTGCCCACGCTGTGCACGCAGGGCACGAACTCGCCGTCGGCGCCCAGCACATCCCACACCGCGCGGCCCATGCGGGTCATGATGCGCATGTTCACGGCCACATAGGGGCTGTCGGAAAGCTCGACGCCGATATGGGCGATGGGCGAGCCCAGCGGGCCCATGGAGAACGGCACCACGTACAGGGTGCGGCCGCGCATGGCGCCTTCGAACAGGCCTTGCAGCGTGGCGCGCATCTCGGCGGGCGCGGCCCAGTTATTGGTCGGGCCGGCGTCTTCCTCGCGTTCGGAGCAGATGAAGGTGCGGTCTTCGACACGGGCGACGTCGGAGGGATCGGACCAGGCAAGATAGGAATTGGGGCGCTTCTCGGCGTTCAGGCGGCGCATGGTACCGGCCTGCACCATCTGCTCGCACAGGCGGTCGTATTCCTCTTGCGAGCCGTCGCACCAAACCACGCGCTCGGGTTGCGTCAAGGCGACCACGCTCTGTACCCAGTCGATCAAGCGGGCGTGCTTGACATAGGACGGGACATTCAGCGGCGGCAGTTTGACCTCGGCGGTTTGCGTCATACGGTAAATCTCCTGGAGATGGCTAAGGATGCTGCGCGGCGCCGTTGCGGGCGCCGCGAAAAAAACGTGGCCCGGCGGACCAGGTCCCCGGGCAATGCGGCCATCATACTTGGGAGAATGCGGGCCGACCAAGCGACTTCACCGCCATTTACCCCTGGATACTACGGGTTTACCCCAGGAAATCCCGCGATTTTCGGCCGATTCCACGTCCGCCCGCCGGGCGGCATGGCGGCGTCGGGCGCCCGCGTCGGCTATGACATAATCGGCCAGCCTTCGGGCCCTCTCTTTTTTCCGCATATGAGCATCCCTGTTTTCCCTCCCCTGAACGCCGAGCGCCTGTGGGCGCGTGTCGAAACCCTCTCGCGCATGACGCTGCCCGGCCAGCCCTGGACCCGCCGCGCCTTCAGCCCGCTGTTCGACCAGGCGCGCGCCTGGCTGCGCGGCGAATTCGAGGCCGCGGGCCTGGCCTGCCGCATCGACGCCGGCGGCAACCTGGTCGGCCGGATGGCCGGCCGCGATGCCTCGAAAAAACCCCTGGTCACCGGCTCGCATTGCGACACCGTGCCCGAGGGCGGCCGCTTCGACGGCATCATCGGCGTGCTGGCGGGCATCGAGGTGGCCCATACGCTGAAAGATCACGGCCTGACGCTGGCCCACCCCTTCGAGGTCATTGATTTCCTGTCCGAAGAGCCCAGCGACTACGGCATTTCCTGTGTCGGCAGCCGCGCCATCAGCGGCCATCTCACGCCGGACATGCTGGCCGCCCGCAACCCCGAGGGCGAAACCCTGGCGCAAGGCATCGCCCGCGCCGGCGGCGATCCGGCCGCGCTGGGCCGCGCCTTGCGCGGCCCGGGCGAGACGGCCGCCTTCGTCGAACTGCATATCGAACAGGGGCCGGTGCTGGAAACGCGCGGCCTGCCCATCGGCGTGGTCAGCAATATCGTCGGCATCCGGCGCTCGCGCATCGTGGTGCAGGGCCGGCCCGACCATGCCGGCACCACGCCCATGGACATCCGCCGTGACGCCCTGGTGGGCGCGGCGCGCGTCATCGACGCGGCCCATCGCCGCGCCAGCGGACTGGCCGGCAAGCCGCACTATGTCGTGGCCACCGTGGGGCACCTGACGCTCACGCCCAACGCGGCCAACGCCGTGCCCGGCCGGGTCGACATGACACTTGAGGTGCGCAGCGACAGCCACGAGGTGCTCGATGCCTTCACCCCGGCCGTGCTGCAAAGCGTGGCGGCCGACCTCGCGGCGCTGCGCCTGACGATACAGGCCGAGCCGCTGTCGCGCGCCGAACCCACCGATTGCACGCCCCTGGTGATGGACGCGGTGCGCAGCGCCGCCCAGGCCCTGGGCTACGCCACCCTGACGCTGCCCAGCGGGGCGGGCCACGATGCCATGTACATGGCGCCCACCGGCCCCATGGGCATGATCTTCATTCCCTGCCTGGACGGCCGCAGCCACTGCCCCGAAGAATGGATCACGCCCGCGCAGCTGCTCGACGGCACGCGCGTGCTCTACCAGACCCTGCTCGAACTGGACAAACTGCCCTGAAATCATGGACCAGATCGATATCGACGACAGCACCGCCGACCGCAGCCTGCTCGACGCCCCCGGCCTCTCGCTGGTGGTCTTCCATAGCCTGACCTGCCCGAATTGCCGCATCGCGCGCCAGCGCCTGCCGGCGTTCGAACTGCCGGCCGAACGCATTTTCTGGATCGACGCCGGACGCAACGGCGGGCTGGTCGAACGCTATGAGGTCTTTCACCTGCCGGCCATCCATGTGGTGCGCGACGGCGCCTACTACGGCCCCATCAGCGCCCAGTTGGCCGACTGGGACCTGCGCCAGCAGATCGCCCAGGCCCTGGACAACCACCCGGCCGAATTGCCATGACGCCAGCCCGCCAGCCGCTGGACGGCTTCGCCACCGGCACCATGCTGGTGCTGTGCCTGTGCTGGGCCTTCCAGCAGATCGCCATCAAGCTGGTGGCCCAGGACGTCGCGCCGCTATTGCAGATCGGCCTGCGTTCGGCCTTTGCCGCCGTGGTGCTGGGCCTGGTGCTGCTGCGTGCCGAAGGCCCGCGCTTCTGGCGCGACGGCAGCGCCCGGGCCGGCCTGGGCGTGGGCCTGCTGTTCGCCCTGGAGTTCGTGTTCGTGGCCCTGGGGCTGCACTACACCACGGCCTCGCACATGGCGGTGTTTCTCTATACCGCGCCCATCTTCGCCGCCCTGGGCCTGCACGCGCGCGTGCCCGGCGAACGGCTCAAGCCCCTGCAGTGGGCGGGCGTGGCCCTGGCTTTCGCGGGCATCGCGGCGGCCTTCCTGGGCAAGCCCGCGCCCACCGACGCCGCGCCCAATATGCTGCTGGGCGATTTCCTGGGGCTGCTGGCGGGCGCGGCCTGGGGCCTGACCACCGTGGGCATCCGCGCCAGCCGGCTGTCGGAGGCCCCGGCCGCCAAGACCCTGTTCTACCAGATGGCCTGTGCCGCCGTGGCGCTGCCGCTGCTGCACGCGCTGATGGGCGGCGCCCCGCCCGCCTGGACGGCCCCGGCCCTCTACAGCCTGCTGTTCCAGTGCGTGGCGGTGGCGCTGTTCAGCTATCTGGTCTGGTTCTGGCTGCTGCGACGCTACCTGGCCACGCGCCTGTCGGTGCTGTCCTTCCTGACGCCGCTGTTCGGCGTGGGCCTGGGCGTGGCCCTGCTGGACGAGCCGCTCGACGGTCATTTCGCCGCGGGCGCCCTGCTGGTGCTGGCGGGCATCACCCTGGTGAGCGCCGCCGGCATGCTGCAAGCCTGGTGGACGCGCCGCCAGGCCGGCTGAGCCCGGCTCAGCCCTCGCCGCGCAAGGCCTGCAGGCGGGCGCGCTGGCGGCCCTGGGCATCGAAGTTCTCCGGCGCCAGCCATTGCTCGAACGCCGCCCGCCGCGCCGGCCATTCGCCGTCGATGATGGAAAACCAGGCCGTGTCGCGCGAACGGCCCTTGTAGACCACGGCCTGGCGGAAGATCCCCTCGAACTGGAAGCCCAGCCGCAAGGCGGCCTGGCGCGAAGGCGCGTTCAGGCTGTCGCATTTCCATTCATAGCGCCGATAGCCCAACTCGTCGAAGACCCGCCGCATCAGCAGAAACTGCGCCTCGGTGGACACCGGCGTGCGCTTGAGCAGGGGCGAGAAGGTCACGTGGCCGACCTCGGCCACCCCATTGGGCGGATCGATGCGCATGAGGGCCAGGGTGCCCACGGCCCGGCCGCTGGCGCGCGCGATGACGGCGAAGTGCAGCGGATCCTCGCTGGCGGCGGCGCGCTCGCAATACTCGCGATAGCCCTGCGCCGTCTCGAAAGGCCCCACCCCGAGATAGGTCCAGTCGCGCCCGTCGGGCGCGGCGCGGTAGGCGGCGAACAGGTCTTCCGCGTGGCGCTGGGCGTCCAGCGGCTCCAGGCGGCAATAGCGGCCCTCGAGGGGCGTGCGCGGCGGCCGTGGCCGTGGCGTCCAGCCCGGAAGGGGTTCGCCGATGGGCTGGTCATAGGGGTTCAGCAAAGCCATGAGGATCTCCGCGCGGCAAGGTTGGCAAGGATGTCTGACTCTAGAAGAATCCGTGGCATCATAGAAAGCACCATAACAAAGTATTTTTCTAGTGCCACGTCGCGCCATGGAAGACCCTACCCGCCTCGTCCTGCTGGACGCACCCCTGTCGCCGGGCGGCATCCCGCTGCAGCGCCAATTGCTGCAGCGCCTGAAGACGGCCATCCTCGAAGGCCGTCTGGCGCCGGGCACCCGGCTGCCGGCCTCGCGCAGCCTGGCCGAGGCGCTGTCGATTTCGCGCAACACCGTTTCCATCGCCTATGAGCACCTGGCCGCCGAAGGCTATGTGCTGGCTGACCGCCAGGGCACGCGGGTGGCCCCGCTCACCCGGCAGCGCAAAGCCCAGCCCGAGCCGGCCCTGCAGGAACCGGCCCGCGTGGCGCGACGCCTGACGCGGCTGGTGCGCACGCCGCGCGGCACGGGCGCCTATCTGGCGCTGCGCCCGGGCCAGCCGGCGCTATCGCACTTTCCGGCCGCGGCCTGGCGCCGGGCCCTGGACCGCGCCATGCGGCGCGGCGGCGCGGACACCCTGTCCTATGGCGAGCCGGCGGGCGAGCCGGAACTGCGCGCCAGCATCGCCCGCTATCTGGGCGTGGCGCGCGGCGTGCACTGCCTGCCCGGGCAGGTCGTCATCACCGAGGGCACGCAGGAGGCGCTGGCGCTGTGCGTGCGCCTGCTGGCCGACCCGGGCGACATCGCCTGGGTCGAGGACCCCGGCTACCGGGGCGCCAAGACCGCCTTCTTCGCCGGCGACCTGGACGTGCGTCCCAAGCCCGTGGACACCGACGGCCTGCGGCTGCAGGCGCGGGACTGGGCCGAAGGGCCGCCGCGCCTCATCTATGTGACGCCCTCGCACCAATACCCCACAGGCGGCGTCATGCCGGCGGCGCGGCGCCTTGACCTGATCGCCCAGGCGCGCCGGCATCAATCGTGGATCATCGAAGACGATTACGACAGCGAATTCCGCCATCATGGCGAACCCATCGCCGCCATGCAGGGCATGGCCCCGCAGGCGCCGGTGCTCTATATCGGCAGCTTCAGCAAGACCATGTTCCCGTCGCTGCGCATCGGCTTCGTGGTGCTGCCCGAACGCCTGGTCGACGCCACCCGCGTGGCGGTGGCCGAACTGCTGCGCGGCGGACACCGCCACGAGCAGCTGGCGCTGGCCGACTTCATCGAAAACGGGGAGTTCAGCCGCCATCTGGGACGCATGCGGCGGCTGTACCGCGAACGCCAGCAGGCGCTGCGCGCCGCCCTGGCGCGCAACCTGGACGTCGAGCATACGGTCGAGGGCGGCCAGTGCGGCCTGCACCTGACGCTGCGCCTGCCCGCCGACTATGACGACCGGCGCATTGCCGTGAACGCCCCGGCCCACGGCATGCAGCCCCAGCCGCTGTCCAGCTTTGCGCTGGCCGCGCCTGAAAACGGCCTGGTGCTGGGCTACGGCAATACGGCGGCGGAGCTTTTCGATCCGCTGACGCGGCGCCTGGCGCAACTCACCCGCCAGGCCAGGCAGGCGGTGCCGGCCTAGCCGATCAAGGCGCCCAGCAAGAGCGCGGTGAGCACCAGCCAGAAAATACCGCTCAGGATGGAGCCCCGCGCAAAAGCCTTGATGCCGGCCCACAACATCATCAGGCCGATCAACAGCAGCGCGAAGTTCATCACGTTCGGGCTCATGCCCAGCGAGGCCGCCATCCCGCTGAAAAAATCACCCAGGGCGCCGAAAAAGCCGCCGAAAAGCCAATGCAGGGCGTCGGACACCCATTTGATGCCCTGGCCCACCGCCGCGCCGGCGCTGCTGAAAAAACCCGTCTCTGCTTGCATGACACCTCAGCCGTCCACTTTGCATGGTTATATCCGATTTGGCTGCCGGGGCCGGGTTTGGAGAAAACCCGGAACGCGGTTTAATAGCGATGGTCGCCGGCGCAGCCGGCCTTGCAACAAGGATACTCATGGCTTTCGATTTTGACCTGTATGTCATCGGCGCGGGCTCGGGCGGTGTGCGCGCGGCCCGTTTCGCGGCGGGCTTCGGCGCCCGCGTGGCGGTGGCGGAGAGCCGCTACCTGGGCGGCACCTGTGTCAATGTGGGATGCGTGCCCAAGAAGCTGCTGGTCTACGGCGCCCACTTCAGCGAAGACTTCGAGCAGTCCGCCGGCTTTGGCTGGACGCCCGGCCATCCCGGCTTTGACTGGCACACGCTGATCCAGAACAAGAATCGCGAAATCGAGCGCCTGAACGGCATCTACCGCAATCTGCTGGTCAACAGCGGCGTGACGCTGCACGAGGGCCATGCCCGCATCGTGGACCCGCATACGGTCGAGATCAACGGCAAGCGCCATACGGCCGAACGCCTGCTGATCGCCACCGGCGGCTGGCCCTTCGTGCCGGACATCCCCGGCAAGGAACATGCCATCACCTCCAACGAAGCCTTCTTCCTGAAGCAGTTGCCGCGCCGCGTGCTGGTGGTGGGCGGCGGCTATATCGCGGTCGAATTCGCCTCCATCTTCAACGGCCTGGGCGCCGACACCACGCTGGCCTACCGGCGCGATCTCTTCCTGCGCGGCTTTGACCAGAGCGTGCGCGAGCACCTGCGCGACGAACTGCAGAAAAAAGGCATGACGCTGCGCTTTAACACCGACATCGCGCGCATCGACAAGCTGCCCGACGGCACGCTGGCCGCCACCTTGCTCGACGGCTCGGTGCTGGAGACCGACTGCGTCTTCTATGCCACCGGCCGCCGCGCCATGCTGGACAACCTGGGGCTGGAGAACACCGCCGTCAAACTCAACGACCAAGGCTATGTCGCGGTCGACGAGCTGTTCCAGACAGCCGAACCGTCCATCCTCGCCCTGGGCGATGTGATCGGCCGCGTGCCGCTTACGCCCGTGGCGCTGGCCGAGGGCATGGCCATCGCCCGCCGGCTGTTCCGCCCCGAGGAATACCGTCCGGTCGACTATGACCTGATCCCGACCGCGGTCTTCAGCCTGCCCAATATCGGCACCGTCGGCCTGACCACCGAAGAAGCCCTCAAGCGCGGCCACCGCGTCAAGCGCTTCGAGAGCCGCTTCCGTCCCATGAAGCTGACGCTCACCGATTCCCAGGAGCGCACGCTGATGAAGCTGGTGGTCGACGCCGATACGGACCGCGTGCTGGGCTGCCACATGGTGGGCCCGGAGGCCGGCGAGATCATCCAGGGGCTGGCCGTGGCCTTGAAGGCCGGCGCCACCAAGCGCGTGTTCGACGAAACCATCGGCATCCATCCCACGGCGGCCGAAGAGTTCGTCACCATGCGCACGCCGGTGGCCGACTGAGGCGCGCTCAATCGCGGGCGAGCAAGGCCTCGTAGACCGCCGCGTCGCCCGCCGAGTAACAGCAGAAGATGACGCGCCCGATGCCGGGCGCGCCGCGCAGGGCCTGGCGGACTGCCTCCAGGGCGACCGGCGCGGCCCGCTCCAGCGGGTAGCCGTAGACGCCGGTGCTGATACACGGAAAGGCGATGCTGTGCAGCGACTGCGCGGCGGCCAGCTCGATCGAGCGCCGGTAGCAGGCGGCCAGCAAGGCCGCCTCGCCGTGGCCGCCGCCGCGCCATACCGGCCCGACCGCATGGATCACGAAGCGCGCCGGCAGCGCAAAGCCCGGCGTGATCCTGGCCTCGCCCGTGGGGCAGCCGCCCAGCGCGCGGCAGGCCCGCAGCAGGCCCGGACCGGCCGCCCGGTGGATGGCGCCGTCCACTCCGCCCCCGCCCAGCAAGCTGCTGTTGGCCGCGTTGACGATGGCGTCGACCGACAGGGTGGTGATGTCGGCCAGTTCGACTTCCAGGCTCACGCGGGCGCTCCGATGCGGCGCAGGAAATCCATGGCCGCCGCCGGCGCCAGCGGCTTGTGCCCATTGATGAAAAAGACATAGACATCGCGCGGCGTCCCGACGCCGATGTCGGGCAATCGCCGCGGCAGGGCGGGGCTGTGCCCCGCCGCCCATTGCCGCGCGCAGCGCGCCCAGGCATCGAGCACGGCCGGCGCGTAGCCATGGGCAATCCCGGCGTCGGCGGCCATCAGGCGCACATAGACCAGGTCGGCGCAGGTGCTGTCGGTGATGGACACGAACCTGGGGCTATCGGTCAGCACGGTCGCCACGCCATGCGCGCGCGCCAGGCGCAGATAGTCGTCGCAATCGAAGCTGGGGTGGCGCACATCCAGGACATGGCGCAGGCGCCGGCCTTCCAGCCGCGCCGGCAGCAGGCGCAGGAAGGCCTGCACATCGTCATGGTCGAAGACCTTGGTATCGGGCAATTGCCACAGCAAGGGTCCCAGCTTGTCGCCCAGGCGGTCGATGCCGCTTTCGAGGAAGCGCCTGACCGAGTCGGCGCCCTGGCGCAGCGCGCGGCGATGGGTCGCATAGCGCGGCGCCTTGAGCGCCAGCTTGAAGCCCTCGGGCACCTCGGCCGCCCAGGCTGCGAACGTGGCCGGCTTCTGGCTGCCGTAGAAGGTGCCGTTGACCTCGATGGCGCTGAGCTGGCGCGAGGCGTGGTGCAGTTCGCGGGCATGCGGCAGGCCGGGCGGATAGAACACGCCGTCACGCCAGGGGGGATAGGTCCAGCCGCCGATGCCGGCACGGATAGAAGTCATGCGCGCTCCCGTCAGTTGGCTCTATGGTAGCGGCCATGGCCGGGCTTGATGTAATCTCGCGTAACACCTTGCCTGGCGGCCCTCATGCCCGATCTTACCCACCTCCTCGGTTTTGCCCTCGTCTGCCTGGGCATGGTCCTCACACCCGGCCCCAATATGGTCTACCTGGTCTCCCGCTCGCTGTCGCAAGGCGTGCGCGCCGGCCTGGTGTCCCTGTGCGGCGTGGCCCTGGGGCTGGTGTTCTTCGTGCTTTGCGCGGCCCTGGGCATCACCGCCTTGCTGATGGCGGTGCCCTATGCCTACGAAGCCCTGTGCTTCGGCGGCGCCGTCTACCTGGCCTATCTGGCCTGGCAGGCGCTGCGCCCGGGCGGCCGCTCTCCCTTCGAAGTCCGGGCCCTGCCGCCCAGTTCGCCGCGGCGCCTGTTCTCCATGGGCTTGCTCACCAGCCTGCTCAACCCCAAGATCGCCGTGCTCTACCTGTCGCTGTTGCCGCAATTCATCGATCCCGAGCGCGGCCACGTGCTGGCGCAGTCGCTGGTGCTGGGGTTCACACAGGTCGGCATCAGCATCACGGTCAACGCGCTGATCACGGTCATGGCCGGCAGCATCGCCGTCTTCCTGATGCAGCGTCCGCGCTGGATGGCCGCGCAGCGCATCCTGATGGGTTCCGTGCTGGGCGCGCTGGCGCTGCGCATGGCGCTCGAAGCCCGCCGCTGAAACCAGGAAACACTCCCCATGACCCTCGCCGCCTGGCTTGCCTTCGTCGCCGCCTCCACCGTCCTGCTCATCATCCCCGGCCCGACGCTGCTGACCGTCATCAGCTACTCCCTGTCGCACGGACGCCGCGCCCGCCTGCCCCTGGTGGCCGCCGTGGCGCTGGGCGACAGCACCGCCTTGCTGCTGTCGCTGCTGGGCCTGGGCGCCTTGCTGGCGGCCTCGGCCTTCTGGTTCACCGTGGTCAAGACGCTGGGCGGGCTCTACCTGCTGTTCCTGGCCGTCAAGCTGCTGCGCGCCGGCGTGGCCGCGCGCCTGGACACGCCCCAGGCCGGCGCGGCCTCGCGCTGGCGGCTGTTCGCCAACACCTATCTGGTCACCGCCCTCAATCCCAAGGGCATCATCTTCTTCGTGGCCTTCCTGCCCCAATTCATCCAGCCGGCGCGGGCCCTGCTGCCGCAATACCTGGTGCTGGGCCTGACCTTCGTCGCGCTGGCCGCGCTCAACGCCACGATGTACGCGGTCTTCGCCGGCCAGGCCCGGCGCGCGCTGACCTCGCCGGCGGCCCAGAAGCGCTTCAACCTGGCCGGCGGCTCGCTGCTGGCCGGCGCCGGCCTCTGGGCCCTGGTGGCGCGCCAGCCCTGAGGCGGACGGCCAAAGTGCGATAATGGCGGACTGCCCAACGCCTCTCGCGCACGGAGAACCGCTTTGACCCGCATTGACGACGCTCTGCATGACCGGGAAGCCGGCCAGGCCGACTCCACCCAAGATACGACCCGTATCGATGGCACCCGCATCGGCGCGGTGCGCCCGCTGATTTCCCCGGCCCTGCTGCTGGACGAGCTGCCCACCCCGGCCGCCGTCCAGGACCTGGTCGAATCCCGCCGCGCCGAGATCGCCGACGTGCTGCATGGCCGCGACGACCGCCTCATCGTGGTGGTGGGCCCCTGTTCCATCCATGACCACGGCCAGGCCATGACATACGCGCGCCAGCTCAAGGCCGCCGCCGATGCCCTCAAGGACGATCTGCTCATCGTCATGCGCGTCTACTTCGAGAAGCCGCGCACCACTGTCGGCTGGAAGGGCTTCATCAATGACCCGCGCCTGGACGGCAGCTTCCGCATCAATGAAGGCCTGCGGCGCGCCCGCGCGCTGCTGCTGGAAATCTCCGGCCTGGGCCTGCCCATCGCGACCGAGTTCCTGGATCTGCTCAGCCCGCAATTCATCGCCGACCTGATCGCCTGGGGCGCCATCGGGGCGCGCACCACCGAAAGCCCCAGCCACCGCCAGCTGGCCTCCGGCCTGAGCTGCCCGCTGGGCTTCAAGAACGGCACCGACGGCGGCGTGCAGATCGCCGCCGACGCCATGGTGGCCGCCAGCGCCAGCCACGCCTTCATGGGCATGACCAAGATGGGCGTGGCCGCGATTTTCGAGACGCGCGGCAATACCGACACCCATGTCATCCTGCGCGGCGGCAAGAACGGCCCCAACTACGATACGGCCAGCGTGCAGGCCTGCTGCGAGGTGCTGCGCAAGGCGGGCCTGCGCGAACAGGTCATGATCGACTGCTCGCACGCCAATTCCAACAAATCGCATGAGCGCCAGGTGGACGTGGCGCGCGACATCGCCCAGCGGGTCGCCGGCGGCGAGACGCGCATCACCGGCCTGATGATAGAAAGCAATCTGCAGCCCGGACGCCAGGACCTCAAGCCCGGCGTGCCGCTGGCCCATGGAGTGTCCATCACCGACGCCTGCCTGGGCTGGACGCAGACCGAGCCGGTGCTGGCCGACCTGGCCCGCGCCGTGCGGGAGCGCCGCGCGCGCCGCTAGGCCGGCTGCGGGCCGGCGCGCACTCCACTATCATGGATGCTCCGTCCGCTTTCCCTTCCCAGGAGTATTCATGAACCGGAAACTGCTGACCTTCCTCTTCGCCGCCAGCCTGGCCGGCCTGGCCGGCTGCGCCGCCAACAAGAGCGCCGCGCCCTCCGCCTCGGCGCCATCCGCGCCGGCCAGCGCCAGCGGCTCCATGCTGCCCGGCGGCAAGAGCTGCGATGCCCAGCCCGCGCAGAACCTGGTCGGCCAGGCCTTCAGCGATTCCGTCGGCGCCGATGTGCGCAGCCGCAGCGGCTCGGACTCGGTGCGCGTGCTCAAGCCCGGCCAGGTCATGACGCTGGAGTACAACCCGGCCCGCGTGAACATCATCATCGACGGCCAGGGCAGGATCAGCGCGATCCGCTGCGGCTGAGCGCTCAGTCCGGCGGGCGGCGCGCCTCGGCCAGCGCCACCGTCAGGTGCATGACTTTTTTCTTCAGCGCGTCGCGCTCTTCGGTCAGGCGCTGGATGATGCCGTTCAGGCGCGCCACCTCGGCCGGGTAGTCCTCGATCGCCGGGCTTTCCCAGGGCGGCGCGGCGCCTCCCGCCGCCTCGGGTTCGGCGTCGGCCTCTTTGCGCAGCCTGGCCTCGTAGCGGGCCGCCTGCAGCTCCATGCGGGCCTGGCGCGCCACCTCGCGCAGGTTCTGCTTGCCGCCCTGGGCGGCCTGCTGCTGGCGCGACTCGGGCAGGCTGGCCACGGCCGCCGCCGCATTGATCGAAATCTCCCCCGCTCGCACCGCCCGGACCAGCTCCGGCACGGCGCGCTGCTCGATGCGCTCGATCTGCGCCAGGGTATTGCTGCTCACGCGGGCTTCGCGCGCGAGGTCCTGGCGGCTGGGCACCACGGGCGCGGCCGGCGCGGCCTCGTCCTGGACGGCCGGCTCGCGCGCCTGCAGGATCTGTTTTTTGCGCAGCGCCAGCACGCCGCGCTGGTAATCCGACACACTGCGCCGCCCCAGATGGTTGTCTATCATCCATAGGCGCACGTCGTCCATGGACTGGAAGCGTTCGTTTTGCAGCGTGCGGAATTCGATGCCGTGCTTGCGGCAGATTTCGTAGCGGTTGTGCCCGTCGACCAGCACATTGCCCCAGAGCACCAGCGCATCGCGGCAGCCTTCGGCCAGGATGCTGCGCTCCAGCGCGCTGTACTCATCCGGCGTAAGCGGGTCGATATAGGCCCGCAGTTCTTCGTTGATCTCGATATCCATGGCGCGAAGCATAACCGCTTGCGCGCCCGCCCTATAGCAGTCCGCGCGCGGCCAGGTCGGCGGCCACCTCGCGCAGCCGCGCCACGGGGTCGCGCAGCGCCAGCAGCCTGGCCTTGTCGGCCGGCGCCAGCGGCAGCAGTTCGCACCAGCGGTCGGCCACCCAGCCGGCCTCGTCCAGGCGGTAGGGCGGCGCCACCGGCATGTCGGCCGGGTCGTGGCCCTGCCGCTGCAGGCCGGCGATCAGGCGGCCCAGGGCGCCCACGGCATCGCGCAGCGCCTCGGGCACCGGCTCGACCGGATCGGCGGCGATGGCCTGCGCCTGTCCCGTCCACAGGCCATAGCGGCCGCGTTCGCAGCCCGCCAGCTGGAAGCGCTCGCCACCCCGGCAGCGCAACTCGTAGAGGGCGGCCATGGGCTGCTGCCACTGTTCGATGTGGGCCAGGGTGCCCACCGGCGCCAGCACCTCCATGCCGTCGGGCGTGCGGACCTCCTGTCCCGCCAGCAGGATCACCACGCCAAAGGGCCGCCCTTCGGCCAGGCAGCGCTTGATCATGTCCAGGTAGCGGATCTCGAACACGCGCAGGCGCAGGATCCCATCGGGGAACAAGGCGTTGGTCAGGGGAAACAGGGGGATGCGGGCCATATGGCTATCTTGGCATGAGATCGCCGCCCGGGCACGGCTGGCGACACAGTGAAACATCCTTGCCGCCGGGCCCGGCTTATCATCGTCGCGCGGCCTGGGCAAAAAACGGGAATGCAAAAAAAAGATGATTTGGTTAGTTTTTAGGACTAACATGCCAGGCGGCATCCCTCCAGGAGACGACCATGCCCGACATTTCCGCTTACCTGACCTTCGACGGCGATTGCGCCCAGGCCATGCGCTTCTATGAACACGTCCTGGGCGGCAAGCTCGAAGCCATGCTCCGCTTTGCCGACGCGCCGCCCGACATGCCCCACGACCCCAAGGACAGCGAACGCATCATGCATGCGCGCCTGACGCTGGACGGGCAGGCCATCATGGCCTCGGACGCCGGCAGCTGCCAGCCCTACGAGGGCAAGAAAGGCGTGTCGCTGGCCCTGACCTATCCCACCGTCTCCGATGCGCAGCGCGTATTCCGCCTGCTTTCGGAAAACGGCAAGGTGATCATGGACATGCAGCCCACCTTCTGGGCCGAGTCCTTCGGCATGGTGATCGACCAGTTCGGCACCTCCTGGCTGATCAACGGCGCGACCAAGACCTGAACCCTGCCGGGCGGCAACGCCCTCCTTGGCTGACCTCCATGCCTCATTCCCTCACCGGGCGCCAGCGCTGGTGGGCGCTCATGGTCTTGTGCCTGGGCGTGCTCATGATCGTGCTGGACACCACCATCGTCAACGTCGCCCTGCCCTCGATCAAGGCGGACCTGGGCTTCAATGAATCCAGCCTGGTCTGGGTGGTCAACGCCTATATGCTGACCTTCGGCGGCTTTCTGCTATTGGGCGGACGGCTGGGCGACCTGCTGGGCCACCGGCGCATGTTCCTGGCCGGGCTGACCCTGTTCACGCTGGCCTCGGCCGCCTGCGGGCTGGCCCACGGCCAGGCCACCCTGGTGGCCGCGCGCGCCGCCCAGGGGCTGGGCGGCGCCGTGGTGTCGGCTGTCTCGCTGTCGCTCATCATGACCTTGTTCACCGAGGCATCCGACCGCGCCCGCGCCATGGGCGTCTACGGCTTTGTCTGCGCCGGCGGCGGCAGCCTGGGCGTGCTGTTGGGCGGCCTGCTCACCAGCACGCTGAGCTGGCACTGGATTTTCCTGGTCAACCTGCCGCTGGGACTGATCGTCTTTCTCCTTTGCCTGTGGCTGCTGCCGGCGGGCGGCGGACACCGGCCCTCGGGCGCGCTGGACGTGGCCGGCGCCGTCACGGTCACGCTGTCGCTCATGCTGGCCGTCTACGCCGTGGTCAATGCCAACGAGGCCGGCTGGATATCGGCACAGTCCCTCACCCTGCTCCTGCTGGCGGCCGCGCTGATGGTGGCTTTCCTGCGCATCGAGGCGCGCGCCAGCTCGCCGCTCATGCCGCTGTCGCTGTTCACGCTGCGCAACGTCGCCACCGCCAACGGGGTGGGCGTGCTCTGGGCCGCCTCCATGTTCGCCTGGTTCTTTCTCTCGGCCTTGTATATGCAGGCCGTGCTCGGCTATACGCCGATGCAGGTGGGCCTGGCCTTCCTGCCGGCCAATCTCATCATGGCCGCCTTTTCGCTGGGCGGCTCGGCGCGGCTGGTCATGCGCTTCGGGATCCGCCCGCCCCTGGCCGCCGGCCTGGCCCTGGCCGCCCTGGGCCTGGCCTGGTTCGCGCGCGCGCCGGTCGAGGGCAGTTTCATGCTGGACGTGCTGCCCGGCATGGTGGCCCTGGGCGTGGGCGCCGGCATCGCGCTCAATCCCATCCTGCTGGCGGCCATGAGCGATGTCGATCCGGCCGACGCCGGGCTGGCCTCGGGCGTGGTCAACACGGCCTTCATGATGGGCGGCGCGCTGGGCCTGGCGGTGCTGGCCAGCCTGGCCGGCGGCCACAGCACCCGCCAATTGGCCGACGGCGCCGCGCCGCTGGCCGCCCTGACCTCGGGCTACGCCCTGTCCTTCGCCGTTGGCGCGGCCACCGCCGGCCTGGCCGCGCTGGCCGCCGCCGTGTTCTTGCGCCGCGGCCGCCATGCCTCCACCCCCTTGGGAGATCCCTCATGAATTACCACGGCAGCTGCCATTGCGGCGATGTGCGCTTCGCCTTCGAAGGCGAGTTCGGACCCGCGCTGGCCTGTAATTGTTCCATCTGCCAGCGCAAGGGCTCGCTGCTGTGGTTCATGCCGCGCGACGCACTGCGCCTGGAGACGCCCGACGCGCCCCTGTCACGCTACACCTTCAATAGCCATCGGATCGCGCACCAGTTCTGCCCGCGCTGCGGCATCCATCCCTTCGCCTGGGCCCAGGACCCCTCGGGCAAAGAAATGGCCGCCGTCAATATCCGCTGCCTGGAAGACATCGACCTGGATGCCATCGAGATCAAGCACTACGACGGCCGTGCGCGCTGATGACCCTGCACGCTAGGATTGGTCGGAAAACCTCGCCGGACGCGCGACCCCGCGCATGAAATCGTAGACATTGCCCAGGCAGCACGCGCCTGGCCTGGCGGCGGGTTCTCGCCGGTACCCGCCGCCCAAGGCTGGGCGCCGCGTTGCGGCGCCGACCCGCGCCGGTACTTCCCGGACGCATCGCGCCTCCTTTTTTTTTCGCGTGGCGGCGGCGCGCCCGGAGGTCAGCTGTAGCGTTCGCGGTAGCTCAGGGGCGACATGCCGCAGTGCTTGCTGAAAATATCGCGGAAGGCCTTGGTATCGCTGTAGCCCACTTCGTACATCACTTCGGCCACGGTCTTGCGCGTATGTTCAAGCTGCTGCTTGGCCGCTTCCACCCTGACCCTCTGCTGGTATTCCACCACGCTGTTGCCCGTGGCCTGGCGGAAACGCCGCTCCAGCGTGCGGCGGCCCACGGCATGGCGCAGGGCCAGGCCCTCGATGCCCAGCCGCTCGGAAAAATGCGTCTCGATGTGTTCCTGCACCGCCAGCACCACCGCGTCGCCATGGGTTTTCTGGCCAGCGAACACCAGGAAGGGCAGCTGGCTCTGGCGGTCCCAATCCAGCTGGAAAAGCTTGGCGCACCAGATGGCGATATCGCGCCCGGCATGTTTTTCGACCAGGTGCAGCACCAGGTGCGCGGCCGAGAAGGCCCCGCCGCTGGTATATAGGCCCCGCTCGGCCAGGACCACGCGGTCGCAGATCCACGACACCTTGGGAAACAGCGCGGCATATTGGTTGCGCACGACCCAGTGCACCACCGCGCGCCGCCCGTCGAGCAGCCCGCCGGCGGCCGGCAGCGCCGCGCCCAGGCAGAGATTGGCCAGCTCGCCGCCGTCGCGGTAATGCGAGCACAGCCATTGGATGAGCGCGGTATTGGCCGCCACCGCCCGGCTGACCGCCGCGGCGTCCGGCGCCATCAGCGGCGGCACCAGGCAAATATCGACCTGCCCGGGCTGGGCCAGCGTGGCGTCGGCCCTGACGGTGATCCGGCCCTCGTCCAGCGACATGGTGGGCTCGGCCGCCAGCAGGCGCACCGAAAAGGCCGGATCGCGCCCGCATTCGCGCAGCCGCGCGTTTGCCGCCTGGAAGCCCTGGCGCGCCGTCTCCAGCGAAGCGATATTGGCGCCGGCCGGCACCAGCATGGCGATGCGTTTCATGCTTGCAGCATAGCGCGCCGGGCTGTCGTGATCCACCCGCCAGAATGTCGCAAATCCCCTTCGCCGGCGGGCAGGCAGCGCCGCTACAGTGGATTTCCGGCGCACCAGGCGCCAAGGAGACCATGATGAAAGAGTATGTAGACGGGTATCTGCTGGCCGTGCCCAGCGACCAGCTGGAAACCTACCGCGCCCTGGCCTCGCGCGCCGGCGAGATCCGGAAGGAACATGGCGCGCTGGACTATCGCGAATGCGTGGGCGAATCGCTGGACCACGACCATGGCATGCGCAGTTTCCGCCACGCGGCCGACGCCGGCGAGAACGAAACCGTGGTGTTTTCCTGGATCGTGTTCCGCGACAAGGGCGAACGCGACCGCATCAACGCGGCCGTCATGGCCGACCCGCGCCTGCAGGATGTGTGCATCGAAGGCGTGTTCGACCCCAAGCGCATGGCCTGGGGCGGCTTCGATACCCTGGTGCAGGCCTGAGGCAGGCCGCCGTCGGGTACGATTCACCCCCTGCACACAACCACTGCAAGGGGAAACCATGAAACGCTTCTCGGCGGCCGGCGTCACCGCGCTGGCCTTTTTCCTGTCCACGCAAGCCTGGGCACAGACCGCCCAGGTGATGACCATCACCGTGCCTTATGGCGCCGGCGGCATCGTGGACAACACGGCGCGCGCCTACGCCGAGCGGCTGGGCCAGGAGCTGGGCCAGCCGGTGGTGGTCGAGAACAAGGGCGGCGCAGGCGGCATGATAGGCATGGCGGCGGTGGCCAAGGGCCCGGCCGAACGCAGCCTGGCCTTCTCGGCCATCAGCCCGGTGACGCTGTCGCCGCACCTGATGAAGACCCAGTACGATCCGCTCAAGGACCTCAAACCGGTGGCCGCGGTCATGTACTCGCCCGTCTTTCTGGTGGCCGGCCCCAAATTCAGCGGCGCCAGCTTTGCCGATATGCTGGCCCAGGCCCGCCAGGACCCCGGCGGGCTCAGCCTGGCCACGGCCGGCGTGGGGTCGCTCGGCCATTTGATGCTGGAGCAGATCAACCGCCAGGCCGGGGTGTCCATCACGCACGTGCCGTACAAGGGCATGGCGCAGCTGGTGCCCGACGCCCTGGGCGGCCAGTTCAGCCTGGCGCTGGTCAACGCCTCCGGTCCGGTCAACGGCCTGATCGACGAGGGCAAGCTCAAGCTGCTGGCCGTGGGCGCGCCCACCCGCCTGGCGGCCCGTCCCGATACGCCCACCTTGGCCGAACTGGGCTATCCCTCGGCCAATATGAGTTCGACCTTCGGCTTTTTCGCGCCCGGCTCGGCCTCGCCGGCGCATATCGCCCGCATGAACACGCTGATCAACAAGATCTCCGGCATGCCGGAAATCAGCAAGCCGCTGACCGAGGCGCTCAACGTCATGCAGATCGGCAGCGCCGAAGCCTTCGCCGCCCAGGTGCGCCAGGAATACGAAGCAAGCGGCCGCATCGTCAAGGCCGCCGATATCCGCGTGGACTGACGCGCCTCAGGCCGCCGTCCCGCCCGGGCGGCGCATGAGGAACTCGATATCGGTCTCTTCGTGGATGGCGAAGCCCAGGCGCTCGTACAGGCGCCGCGCCGGATTGCCCTTGAGCACGTATAGGCGCACCGCCTCGCCGCCCTCATCGGCGCGGGCCAGCACGCCGCGCAGCAGCCGGGCGCCCAGGCCCTGGCCCTGGCGGGCCGGGTCCACCTGGATCTGGATCACATACCAGCCCGCTTCATCGTGGCGCACTTTGAACAGGCCCGCCGGCGCCTGGTCGACGAGGACGATGCGCGCGTCCTCCCAGTGATAGCGGATGCGCTGCAGGTGGGCGGCCTCGTCGAAAGGCACGCCGTCGCGCCGCAGGTGCGGCTCCATGGTGCGGCGGCGCAGCTCCAGCAGAAAGGGCAGGTCCGCTTCGACGGCGGGACGCAGGGTGAGTTCGGGCAAGGCCAGGGACATGGGAAAGACAGGCGGAAGAGAGGAACAGGCGCGGCCAGATGGTAGCGCCGCCGGGTCCGCCGCGCCAGCGGCCGGTGTTTGCAGTATGCTCTGGCCCGGCCGCGCGCCTTGCCGCGGCATGGGCGGAGTGTTTCAAGTGGGCCACAGACTGGGCTGGCTGCGCGTTTTCTATTTTCTGTTCTACGGGCTGCAAGGCATCAGCATCCCCTTTCTGCCGCTCTGGCTCGCCAGCCAGGGCCTGGACAAGGATGCGATCGGGCTGATCGTGGCCACGGCTTTTCTGCCCAAGATTCTTTCGGCCCCCGCGCTGGCGCATGCCGCCGATCTCACCGGCCGGCTGCGCCTGCTGATCGCCCTGCCCCTGGCCGGCACCGCGCTGCTGTTTGCCTGCTACCCCTGGCAGCAGTCGCCGGGCTGGATGTTCTGGACCACCCTGGGGGTCAATCTGCTGTTGCCTGCCGTGCAGCCCGTGCTGGACCGCATCGCGCTGGCCGGCAGCCGCGGCGGCCGGCCGCTCTACACCACTGTGCGGGTCTGGGGATCGCTGGGCTTTGCCGCCCTCACCCTGGTGGGCGGCCACGTCATCCGCGCCACCGGCCCGCTGGCCATCATCCTGATGAGCGTGGCGCTGGGCCTGGCCTGCGTGGCCTGCCTGCGCGCCCTGGACGTGGGCGACGCGCCGCCCCGGCGGGCCCATTCCGGGCAGCGCTGGCCCTTGCTGCAGGTACTGCGCCAGCGCCCCGTCGTGCTGTGCATCCTCGCGGCCTCGCTCACCCAGGCCAGCAATGGTTTCCTGTATTCCTATGCGACCCTGTTCTGGACCGACCATGGCCTGTCGACCTCGGATATCGGTCTGCTGTGGACCGTGGGCGTGGGCGCCGAGGTGGTGTTCTTCTTCCTGGCCTTGCGCATTCTTCCCGTGGTCGGCCCGCAACGCCTGATCTGGATCTCGGCGGCCATGACGGCGCTGCGCTGGCTGGGGCTGGCGGCCTTTGTCGAGCTGCCCGTGTTGCTGGCCTTCCAGCTTTTGCAGGCCTTCACGCTGGGCGGCAACAACTCGGCCATCATGGCCTATATTTCGCGCCAGGTGCCGGCCCATTGCCAGACCTCGGCCATCGCCCTCTACACCATGCTTTCGGGCGGCATCCTGATGTTCTTCAGCGTCAATGCCGCGCGCCTGGTCTATCCGCGGGTGCCGTGGGGTGGCTTCGCCATGATGGCGGTGTTTGCGCTGTGCGCCATTCCCATTGTGCTGTGGGCCGCCCGCAAGCCCGTGGGCGGGCCTGAAACCCGCTGAAATCCCCCTAAAGTCTGGTCACACCCGCCCCGCGCGCCAGGGAGTAAATTACGTTTGCGAGACCGGGAAAGCCGCCGTCGCGGCCCCATTCCGGCGCTCTGGAGTCCTGCAATGAAATCGCGTTTGATGCGCCTGGCCGGCGCCGCCGCCCTGGTGGCCATGACGGCCGCCGCCGCTTCTCCCGCCCTGGCCGGCGGCCCACGCTGGGGCGGCGGCTATTACGGCGGCCATGGCGGCTATTACGGCGGCTATCGGGGCGGCCACGGCCACTCCAGCGGCTGGTCGTCCACCGACAGCTGGATCGTGGGCGGCGCGCTGGCCCTGGTGACGGCCGGCCTGCTGCTGTCGGCCAACTCCCAACCCAGCTACACGCCCTCGGTGCAAGCGGGCGGGGATGGATATATGTATACCTCCCCCGGCTACAGCACGGCGCTTACCCAGACGCCCAGCTATGCCCCGCCGCCGCCCGCCTACGAATCCGCCCCGATGGCCGACCCCGCGGACCCGGCTTCGGTCAATCTGGCGCCGGTGGCCCAGGCCGCGCCCGCGGCCGGGCAGACCGACTGCCGCCGCTACGCCATGAACCAGAGCGGCTTCGACCCGGCCGGGGTGAGCCCGTGGACCACCCAGGTCATGGTGGATTCGTACAACCGCGCCCTGCAGACCTGCCGCGACAATCACTGGGGCAGCTGAAGCCGTCTCAGCCCAGCGCGGTATCCAGGAACATCATCACCCCGAAACCGGCCATCAGGCCCACCGTGGCGAAGGTCTCATGGCCGTTGCGGTGGGTTTCGGGGATGACCTCGTGCGAGACCACGAAAATCATGGCCCCGGCCGCCAGGCCCATGCTCGCCGGATAGGCCAGCGCATAGCCGCTGGCCATGCCGACGCCGACCAGGGCGCCCAGCGGCTCCATCAGCCCCGACCCCACCGCGATCAGCACCGCCTGGCGGCGCGTCAGGCCGATGGCGCGCAGCGCCACCGCCACCGCCAGGCCCTCGGGAATGTCCTGGATGGCGATGGCCGAGGTCAGCGGCAACCCCACGCCCAGATCGCCGTTGGACAGACTCACGCCGATGGCCATGCCCTCGGGCAGGTTGTGCAGCACGATGGTCAGCACGAACAGCCATACGCCATTGATGCGCGCGCTCTCCGGGCCGCGCAGGCCGGTGCTTTCGTGCAAGTGCGGCGTGAAGTAGTCCAGTCCCAGCATCAGCAGCACCCCCAGCGCCATGCCCAGCACCACCACGCCGGCGGCCATGGGGCCGCTGCCCAGCAGCGCCTCGGCCGCGTCCAGCCCCGGCAGGATAAGCGAGAAGGCGCTGGCCGCCAGCATCATGCCCGCGGCAAAGCCCAACATGCTGTCCTGGGTGCGCGTCGAAATGCGGCCGAACACCCCGGCCACCAGCGCACCCAGCGCCGTGGCGGCAAAACCGGCGAAGCCACCCGCCACGGCCAGGCCGACATGGGCGCTGTTGCGCCCGGTGAGGGCCTCGTAGACGCTGCTGGCGCACAGCCAGGCCACGGCCAGCAGGCCCAGCATCAGGCCGCCCGTCACGAGGGGATGGGACTGCGCCTGGGCCACCCAGGCGCTGCGCAGGCTGGCGGATGTGGAACGGCTCATGGACTCTCCCTGGCGGCGGCGGATGCCTCATCTTGCCAGACCCTGGCCGATCCTGCTGCCCGCGGTCATTGCGCCCCGGCGCGGCGGTCGAGATTCCAGGGCGCCTGCCGCATGGACTCGGCCAGGAAATCGATGAAGGCGCGGATGCGCGCGCTCAGGTGCCGCCGCGAGCGGTAGATGGCATAGATGGGCTCCGGAAAGCAGAATTCCTCCAGCAGCGGCACCAGCTCGCCGCGGCGGAAGTCGTCGGCCACCATGAATTCGGGCAGCCGCGCGATGCCCAGGTCCGTGCGCGCCATCTGGTAGAGCAGGTCCGCCAGGTCGGCCGAGACGCGGTAGCGCGCCGGCACTTCGCGCACCCGGCCGTCCTGCAGAAAGGGCCAGGACTCGCGGCCCGGCAGCGAATAGGACAGCAGCTCATGCCGCTCCAGGTCGGCCGGCGTGCGCGGACGGCCATGGCGCGCGATATAGGCCGGCGTGGCGCAGAGAATACGGCGGCTGGTGGCGATCTTGCGCGCCACCAGCGAAGAGTCCGTGGTCGCGCCGAACCACACCGCCACGTCCATGTCGTTGGTCAGGCTCTCGAAGCGCGCGGCCACCCGGAACACCAGTTCCACATCGGGAAAACGGCGCACGAACTCGGGCAACAGCGGCGCGATCTGCGAACGCGCGAATGACAGCGACGCATGCACGCGCACCGTGCCGTGCGGGGCGCGCTCCAGCGCCTCGGCCAGGCCGTCCAGGTCGGCCGCCGCGTCGATCACGCGGCGGATGTATTCGAGATAGATCTCGCCTTCGCGGGTGAGCACGGCCGAGGCCGTGCCGCGGTCGAAGGCGCGCACGTTGAAGCGCCGCTCCAGCCGCGCGATCAACTTGCTGACCGTGGAGGGCGAGAGGTTCAGCACGCGCGCGGCGGCCGAAAAGCTGCCGCTCTCGGCCACCGTGACAAAAACATGGAAGTCCTCCAGACGGTCGAACATTGCCGCGCTCCAGGTGTCCGGCCGATTGTAGGGGCTCATCCGGGCTTGTGAACGGAATTCACAGCGGCTGTGCGGGCCGCGCGGCTATTGGCGCGGCGCCAGCGGGCCTATGCTTTTGTCGCGCGCCGCCCCGGCGCCTGCCCGAAGGAAGAGACCCGACCCATGACATCCGTATCCCCCGCCGCTCCCGGCCTCCAGCTGCACGAGGTGCGCGTCTACCCCAGCGCCGACACACCGCCGCGCGAGCAATTGCTGGCCTGGAAGCTGGCCGAGGCGGCCCTGGACGACACGCCGCTGGACGACGATGTGTCGGCCATGATCGTCAACCGCGTCATCGACAACACCGGCGTGGCCGTGGCCGCGCTGCTGCGCCGCCCGGTGGCCAACGCCCGCGCCCAGGCCCTGGCCCATCGCCACGAGGGAGGCGCCACCGTCTACGGCCTGCCCCCCTCGGTCCGGGTGCATTGCGAATGGGCCGCCTGGGCCAACGGCGCGGCCGTGCGCGAGCTGGACTTCCACGACACCTTTCTCGCCGCCGACATGAACCATCCCGGCGACATGATCGCCTCCGTCCTGGCCGTGGGCCAGCAATGCGGCGCGTCCGGCGCCGACCTGCTGCGCGGCATCGCGGCGGCCTATGAAATCTCCGGTGGCCTGACCAAGGGCATCGCGCTGCACACCCATCGCGTCGACCACCTCACCCATATCGCCGCCGGCATGGTGGCCGGCATCGGCGCCATGCTGCGCCTGCCGGCGCCGACGCTCTTCCAGGCCCTGAACCACGCCGTGCACGTCACTGTGACGACCCGCCAATCGCGCAAGGGCGACATCTCTTCGTGGAAGGCCGTGGCGCCGGCCCATGCCGGCAAGCTGGCCGTCGAGGCCGTGGACCGCGCCTTGCGCGGCGAGACCTCGCCCACCCCCATCTACGAGGGCGACGACAGCCTCATCGCCTGGATGCTCGACGGCCCGCAGGCGCGCTACCAGGTGCCCTTGCCGCGCGCCGGCACGCCCAAGCGCGCCATCATGGAAACCTACACCAAAGCCTATTCGGCCGAGATCCAGTCCCAGGCATGGATAGACCTGGCGTTCCGGCTGCGCTCGCGCATCGGCGACACCGACGCCATCGACAGCGTGGTCATCACCACCAGTCACCATACGCACCGCATCATCGGCAGCGGTTCGAACGATCCGCAAAAGTACAACCCCGAAGCCAGCCGCGAGACCCTGGACCACAGCCTGATGTACATCTTCGCGGTCGCGCTGCAGGACGGCCGCTGGCATCACATCGATAGCTATCGCGCCGAGCGCGCGCGGCGGCCCGACACGCTGCGGCTGTGGCGCAAGGTCAGCACCCGTGAGGACGCCTATTGGGACCGTCTCTACCACGACCCGGACCCCGCGCGCCGCGCCTTTGGAGGCCGCGTGCGGATCACCTTGCGCGGTGGACAGATCCTGGAGGACGAGATCGAAGTGGCCGACGCCCATCCTCGTGGCGCCCGGCCTTTCGGCAGGCAGGACTACCTCGCCAAGTTCCGCGAACTGGCCGGCGCCCATGCCCTGCCCGCCGAACAGGACCGCTTCCTGGAGGCGGCGCTCGGGCTGGCCGCGCTGCCGGCCGGCGCCCTGGCGGCGCTGAATATGCAGATCCCGCCCGCGCTGCTGGCCGACGACGGCCTGCCACGCGGCATTTTCGAGCGCCGCGGCGGCTAGCCCGCGGCGGCGCAGGCCTTGCGCTCGGAAGTGATCTACCCGCGCGCCCCCCAGGCCGGCGGCGAGGTGGCGGCCAGCACGCCCGAGCAGTTCTCGCGGCACCTGGGGGAGGAAATGGCGCGCTGCGCCAAGGTCATCAAGGCGTCGGACATGCCGGCCGAATAGCGCTTCAATCCAGCGACAGGCGCAGGGCAAACGCGGCGAGCACGCTGGAGAAGGCCCAGCGCTGCACCGCCTGGGCGCGCGGATGGCCGCGCAGCCAGCGGCCCAGCCGCGCCGCGCCCAGGGCCAGCGCCAGGTCGACCAGCAGCCCGAAGACCACCAGGATCGCGCCCAGCACCATCATCTGCGGCACGACCGGCCCGGGGCGCAGGAATTGCGGCAAGAAGACCGAGCAGAACAGCAAGGCCTTGGGATTGAGCATATTGCCCATGAAGCCGCGCAGCATGCTGGCGCGCAAGGCGCCCGGCGCCAGGCCCTGGGGCGCATCCAGCCGGAAGGGCGGCGAGCGGAAGACCTGGATGGCGATCCATAGCAGATAGGCCGCGCCGGCCAGGCGCACCGCGTGATAGAGCCAGGGCGCGTTCTTGAGCAGCACCGCCAGGCCGCAGGCCGACAGGGTGACATGGGCGGCCCGCGCCATGGCCAGGCCCGCCGCCGTCGCCAGGCCGGCGCGTACCCCGCGCGCCGCGCTGGTCTGCAGCATCAGCGCCATGTCCGGCCCAGGCAGGGCATAGACCATCAGCAAGGCGCCGATATAGAGCGACAACAGGGAAAAAGACAACATGGCGGACCTCGAAGACAGGGCGTCATGATGCACCCAAGGCCCGGGCGATATCCGGCATTTTTTACCGATCAAGCGCGTATGATTGGAGGATTCCTGCTCGTTTTGAACGATTATTGAAGGATTTACGCATGGAAGACCTGGATCGCATCGACCGCGCCCTGCTGCAGGCCCTGCAACAGGACGGGCGCATGCCGGTCAGCCGGCTGGCCGAACAAGTCAATCTGAGCGAGACGCCCTGCGCCCGGCGCCTGAAGCGCCTGGAGAGCGAAGGCTATATCGAACGCTATCGCGCCGTGCTGTCCAAGCGCGCGCTGGGCCTGGGCGTGACGGCCTTTGCCCAGGTGCGTTTCAGCAGCCATGACCGGGCGCTGTCGGATCGTTTCGAACAGGCGGTGCAAGCCCTGCCCCGCATCGTGGCCTGCCACAACATCTCGGGCAGCGCCGACTACTTGCTGCAGATCGTGGCCGCCGACCTGGAGGAATACGGACGCTTCGTGCGCGACGTGGTGCGCAGCCTGCCCGGCGTGGCCTCGGTGGAATCCATGCTCTCGCTGCAGGAGGTCAAGCGCGAGACCGGCCTGCCGGTTTGAGCACCGGCAGCTTGCACACCTCAGTGTCTTCGGGACGCAAGACCTCGCCGGCCTGGCAACGCGGCTGCATGTCGGCCAGCGGCTTGCCATGCTGCTTGTCGACCAGCACCGAGTGCGCCTCGCCGGGCGCATAGAGGTGGCGCTCGCCCCACTGCCGCAGGCTGACGATCAGCGGAAACAGGTCGCGGCCTTTGTCGGTGAGCTGGTACTCATGGTGTGGCCCGGCCGGCACGGTCTCCAGGATGCCGGCCTGCACCAGCTTGCGCAGCCGGTCGGCCAGCATATTGCGCGCGATGCCCAGGTTTTTCTGGAAACCATTGAAACGGCGCTCGCCGTCGAAGGCGTCGCGCAGGATCAGCAAGGCCCAGCGGTCGCCCAAGAGGCCCGCGCCGCGGGCCACCGGGCAGGGGGTGTAGTCGGACGCCATATCCTGGCCCATATCCCTACGATTAACAAGGTTGCATTTTAAAACTTCCGTCTCTACACTCGCAACGGTTTTAATTTGAAACCTACATCATGCCAACCGCGCGAGACCTCCCGACCCCGCTGGTGGCCCTGTTTGCCGTGGCCTGCGGCATCAGCGTGGCCAATGTCTATTACGCCCAACCCTTGCTCGACGCCCTGGCGGCCGACTTCGGCATCGCGCGCGGCGCGGTGGGCGGTGTCATCACGGCCACGCAGATCGGCTGCGGCCTGGCCCTGCTGTTCGTCGTCCCCCTGGGCGACATCTGGCCGCGCAAACGCCTCTTGCTCGTCCAACTGGTTTTGCTCACCTTCACCCTGCTTGCGCTGGCCGCCAGCCGCCACGTCGGCCTGCTGCTGGCCGGCATGCTGGCCCTGGGCTCGCTGGGCACGGCCATGACCCAGGGCCTCATCGTCTACGCGGCCGCCGCGGCGGGCGAGCATCAGCGCGGCGCCGTGGTGGGCGCCGCCCAGGGCGGCGTCATGGCCGGCCTGCTGCTGGCGCGCACGGTCTCCGGCCTGATCGCCGACCTGGCCGGCTGGCGCGCCGTCTATCTCGTCTCCGCGCTGTTCTGCCTGCTGCTGTCGCTGTGCCTGGCGCGCCTGTTGCCGCCGCCGGCGCCCGCCCAGGCCATGCGTTACCGCGATCTGCTCGCCTCGCTGGCGGGGCAGCTGCGGCGCAATCCCGTGCTGCGCGCCCGCGGCCTGCTGGGTTTCTGGATTTTCGCGGTGCTGGGCCTGTTCTGGAGCGCCATGGCCCTGCCGCTGGCCGACGCCGGGCTGTCGACCGCGGCCATCGGCGCCTTCGGCCTGCTGGGCGTGGCCGGCGCGCTGGGGGCGGCGCGCGCCGGGCGGCTGGCCGACCAAGGCCATGCGCAGGCCACCACGGGCTGGGCCTTGGCGCTGATGCTGCTGTCGTGGCTGCCATTGGCCGCGCTGGGCCAATCGCTCTGGTGGCTGGGCCTGGGCATCGTCCTTCTGGACCTGGCGGCGCAGGCGGTGCATGTGACCAATCAAAGCCTCATCCTGGCCGCGCCGCCTGCCCTGCATGGACGGCTGATCGGCGGCTACATGCTGTTCTATGCCGCCGGCAGCGGCGCCGGCGCCCTATTCACCACCCATCTGTACGCCTGGGCGGGGTGGCCGGCCGTATGCGCCGCGGGCGCGGCGGCCAGCGCCTGCGCCCTGCTCTGCTGGCGGCGATCGGCCGCGCTCAGCGCAGAAAACGCTTCTCCAGCTCGCGCATCGCGGCATCGCCCTGCAGGGCAATGATGTCGTTGACCGTGGGCAGTTGCGCGTCCACGCCGGCAATGCCGCCTTCGGCGCGGATGCGCGCGAAGACCTCGCGCATGGCGCCGACCGCGGCCCGGATGGCGTGATTGCCGTAGATCACCACGCCCACCTTGCGCAGTGCCGCGATATCGGCCTCGCGCAGCTGCGGGTAGGCCGTGGGCACCAGCACCAGCGGCGCCTCGCCGCGCCAGGCGCGCACGAAGTCCAGGATCTCGTCCGGGGTCTTCTGCTTGGAATGGATGAGAATGGCGTCGGCGCCTGCCTCGACATAGGCGCTGGCGCGCCGCAGGGCCTCGGCCTGGCCAAGGCCGGCGATCAGCGCCTCGACGCGGGCGATGACCACGAAATCCGGATCGCGCCGCGCCGCCACCGCCGCCGCGACCTTGCCCTGGAAGGTCTCGATGGACACCAGCTCCTGGCGCGCGCGCTCGCGCAGGCTGGTGTCCTTGGGAAAATGCTTGTCCTCCATGACCACGGCCGACACGCCGGCGGCTTCGAACTGCGGCAGCACATAGGCCACGTTGACGGCGTTGCCGAAGCCGGTGTCGATGTCGGCGATGACGGGCACGCTCACGCGCGCGGCCATCGCCCGCATCATGTCCAGATGCGTGGACAGCGGCAGGATGCTGGCGTCGGGCACGGCGTGGCTGGCCGACAGCTCGAAGCCGCTGCCCCAGATACCGTCGAAGCCGGCCTGCTCGGCCAGCACGGCCGACAGGGGATTATGGGCCGCCATGGCCGTGAACAGCCGGCCTTCGCGCAAAGCCTGGCGCAATACCTGGTGACGAGTCATTCAAAGTCTCCGCATCGGATGCTGGCGGCCACTGTAATGCCGGGCCCGCCGGCGCGCAAACCATGCCGTTGCATCCCGCTACGAGGCGTAACCCCGGGGGCCGCATCGGCGGCGATAGCATGGAATCGCAGGCCCGCCCTGCCCGTTGCCAACCTGTCCTGCAAGGAGGATGCCATGCCCGCCAAATCGAAAGCCCAGCAAATGGCCGCCGGCGCCGCCCTGGCCGCCAAACGGCATGAAACCCCGGTCGGATCGCTCAAGGGCGCCTCGCGCCAGATGTATGACTCCATGACCGAAAAACAGCTGGAAGAATTCGCCCATACCAAGCGGCGCGGCAAACCGCGTCACGCTTGACGGATTTCCATATTCGGGAAAAAATCCCGAATATGGAAAACACACCTCCCGAGTTCGACCAGCAGCTTGCCCAGCGTCTGAAGGCCTTGCGCGTGGAGCGGGGCTGGTCGCTGGACGAACTGGCGCGGCGCAGCCAGGTCAGCCGGGCCACGCTGTCGCGGCTGGAAAACGCCGAGGTCAGCCCCACGACCAGCGTGCTTGGCCGCCTGTGCGCCGCCTTCGGGCTCACGCTCTCGCGCCTGCTGCGCATGGTCGAGGAGGACTTCCCGGCCCATGTGCCGCTGGCCGGCCAGCCCATCTGGCGTGATGCCGGCTTCACCCGCCGCTCGGTCTCGCCCCCTGCGCGCAACTTGGCCGGCGAGGTGCTGGCCTGCGAGCTGGCGCCCGGCACCTGCATCGACTACGACGCGCCGCCGCGCCCCGGCCTGGAGCACCATCTGGTGCTCATGCAGGGCGACCTGGACATGACGGTCGACGGGCGCCGCCACCGGCTGGCGCCCGGCGACTGCCTGCGCTACCAGCTGCATGGCGCCAGCCGCTTTCTCACCCGCGCCGGCGCGCAGTATTTTCTCTTCCTCCTCTGACCCCGTCCTCCCATGACCCTCCTCCAAGCCACGCGCATCGGCGCCCTGTCGGCCAGCGACCTCGACACCCACCTGCCGGCCCTGGCCGACGTGCTGCAAGCCTGTGTCGCCGGCGGCGCCAGCGTCAACTTCCTGCTGCCCTACTCGCGGGAAAACGCCGCGGCCTTCTGGCGCGAGAAAGTCAGGCCCGGCGTGCAAAGCGGCGGCCTGCACCTGCTGGCCGCCTGGCGTGGCGATGCGCTGGAGGGCACGGTGCAACTGGACCTGGACACCCCGCCCAACCAGCCGCACCGCGCCGAAGTCCGCAAACTGCTGGTGCATCCACGCGCCCGCCGCCTGGGCCTGGCGCGCGCCCTCATGCTGGAGGCCATGGCCGAGGCGGCGCGGCGCGGGCGTCATTTGCTGACCCTGGATACCGTCAGCGACAGCCCGGCCGAGGCCCTGTACCGCTCGTTGGGTTTCGAGGTGGCGGGCCGCATCCCCGGCTACGCCATCGACCCCCATGGCGCGCGCGCCGAGTCCACCACGCTGATGTACCGGCGCGTGGACCGGCGCTAGCGCTTGCGCGCGAACACCAGCAAGGTGGAGGTGGCCGATGCCAGCAGCCGCCCCTGGGCGTCGGTCAGGCGTGCTTCGGAATACCCCACGCGCTGGCCCAGGCTCAGCACCCGGCCTTCGGCGCGGATCAGGCCGGTGTCGCGCGTGATGGCCTTGTGATAGGCCACCTTGAGTTCCAGCGTGGTGTAGGCCTGCTCGGCGCTAAGCTGCGAATGCACCGCACAGCCGCAGGCCGAGTCCAACAGGGTGGCGGCATAGCCGCCATGCACGGTGCCGATGGGATTGTAGGCATGCGCGCCCGGGATGCCGGCAAAAACGGCGCGGCCGGGCTCGACTTCGACGAAGTCGAAATCCAGCGACTCCAGGATGCCGGGCTTGCGGCCCGAGGCCATCAGGGCACGCAGCTGCGCCAGGCCGTCCAGGCCCGAACCGACTTCTTCTACCAGACTCATGTTTGCATCTCCCCGGGCAGGCCCAGGCGTTGTTTGAGAAATTGTCGCGCCCGCGCCAGCGATCGCGCGGCTTGCGCGTCATCGGGTTCGGCGCGGGCCAGTGTGAGCTGCCCCACCAGCTCGGCCAGCAGGGCGCGCGCCTGCCCGGCGGGATCGTCCCGGCCCAGTTCGGCAAGCGCTTCGGCCAGCGCGGCCTGCAGCGCCTGCGAACCGGCATGGAAGGCCAGGCGGGCCGGCGGCGCCAGGCGCGGCGGCTCGCCGGCCAGCGCGGCCAGCGGGCAGCCGCGGCCGGGCGCGGCGCGATGCTCGGGCGAAAGATAGCGGTCGATATAGTGCGCCAGCGCGGCGCCGGGCTCGCGTCCTTGCCGGCTGCGCGCCCACCACCGCAGGCTTTCCTCGAACATGCGCGCAATGGCGGCCGCGACCAGGGCGTCTTTGTTGGCGAAGTGGGCATAGAAGCCGCCGTGGGTCAGGCCGGCGGCGCTCATCACCGCCGCTACGCCCACCTGCGCCGGGCCGGCATCGCGCATGGCGCGCGCCGCCTCGGCGACGATGCGCTCGCGGGTTTTCTGTTTGTGCTCGCTGTCGTAACGCATGCTGTCCTCGTTCCAAGCCGCCACGATACGCGACTACACGGCTTCGAGCACCGTCGCGATGCCCTGGCCGCCGCCGATGCACTGCGTGGCCAGCGCATAACGGCAGCCCTCGCGGCGCAGCAGCTGGGCGGCCTTGCCCGTGATGCGCGCGCCCGTGGCGCCCAGCGGATGGCCCAGCGCGATGGCGCCGCCGTCCAGGTTGACGCGCGCCGGGTCCAGGCCCAGCTCGCGTATGCAGGCCAGCGCCTGCGAGGCAAAGGCCTCGTTGAGCTCCACCACGCCGATGTCTTCGATGGACAGGCCCGCGCGGGCCAGGGCGAGGCGGCTGGCCGGCACCGGGCCCATGCCCATGAATTCCGGCGCGCACCCGGCCACGGCCGTGGCTTTCACGCGGGCCAGGATGTCCAGGCCATGCCGGCGCGCGAACGCCTCCGATGTCACCAGCACGCCGGCCGCGCCATCGGTCAGCGGCGACGCGGTGCCGGCCGTCACCGTGCCGTCGAAGGCCGGACGCAGCGCCGCCAGCCCCGGCAGACTGGTTTGCGGCCGCAGGCACTGGTCGGCCACCACATGCAGCCCATCGGGCGTAACGACCGGCGCCAGCTCGCCGGCCAGGCGGCCCTGCGCCTGGGCGCGCGCGGCTTTCATCTGCGACTCGAAGGCAAAGCGCTCCTGGTCGGCGCGCGAGATGCCGTGGCGCGCCGCGACGTTTTCGGCCGTGCGCCCCATCGGGATATAGGCCTCGATGCCGATGGGCGCATCGGGATGGTCGGGCGACACGAAACGCGGATTGGGCGAGAAGGTGAGCCCGCCCTGCGGCACCATGCTCATGCTCTCCACGCCGGCGGCGATGAAGGCCTCGCCCGCTCCGATGGCGATCTGTCCGGCCGCCATGTGCACGGCGGACATCGATGAGCCGCAGAAGCGGTTCATGGTCATGCCGGGCACGCTGACCGGAAATCCCGCGAGCAAGGCGGCGATGCGCGCGATGTTGTTGCCCTGTTCGGCCTCCGGATAGGCGCAGCCCATGAACACATCGTCGATCAGCGCCGGATCCAGGCCCTGCGCCAGGGACCGCAACACCACGGCGGCCAGGTCGTCCGGGCGGGTCCGCGCCAGGACGCCCTTGCGGGCGAAAGCGAAAGGGGTACGGGCAAAGCCCGCGATGACAGTGCTGGACATCTCGTATCTCCCGGCCGTGGCGGCTTTATATGACGATCATCATATTAATATGATGATCGTCATATCCACAAGCGCCGTACCGGCGCAGCGCGTCGACGCATTCCTGCCGCGCATGCGTGGCGCAGATCGGCCATTTCGCCTTTTTTCACAGCCGCTTCGAGGGCGCGCTCTGGCCGCTGGTGGGCGACTGGCTGGCGGCCGGCGCCGAGGCCTCGCGCACCGCCTCGGCCAGGTAATCGACAAAAGAGGCGATGCGCGCCGAGATCGCGGTGTTGCGGTAGTAGACCGCGTTGATGGGCTGGCGCTCGTCGATGGTGTAGCGTGCGAGAATCTGCTTGAGACGGCCGCTGGCGCGGTCCTCGCCCGTCATGAAGTCGGACAGGCAGACGATGCCCATGTCCTGCAAGGCCAGCTGGCGCAGGGTCTCGCCATTGGAGGCCCAGATCGTGGGCGTGATGTAGCGGCGCTCGCCCGCCTCGTCGCGCAGCGGCCAGTAGTTCAGCGCGTCGGGCTGGTTAAAGCCCAGCAGGCTGTGGCCGCTCAGCAGCTCCGAAGGATGGCGCGGCGTGCCGTGGCGCGCCAGGTAGGCGGGGCTGGCCAGGATGCGCAGCCGGCCGCTGGCGATGGGCCGGCTGTGCAGCGTGGAGTCCTTCAGGTGGCCGATGCGGATGGCCACGTCGGTGCGCCGCTCCAGCAGATCGATGAAATGTTCGCTGCTGTTGAGCTCCAGCTCCACCTGCGGATAGCGTTCGCGATAGCCCTGTATCAGCGGCACGATGACATGCAGCATGAAAGGCGTGGCGGCATCGACCCGCAGCCGTCCCGAGGGCTGGCCGCGGCGCACCGCCATGGCTTCCTCGGCGCCCTCGACCGCCTCGATGATGGCGCGCGCCTGCACCAGGAAGGCCCGCCCCTCTTCCGTGAGCTCGATGCGGCGCGTGGTCCGGTGCATGAGCGTGGTCTGCAGTTTTTCTTCCAGGCGGCCCAGGGCGCGGCTGGCGGCCGAGACGGTCTGGCCCAGTTGCTGGGCCGCCGCCGTGAGCGAGCCGCTGTCGACCACGGCCAGAAAAGCCTGGAGTTCTTCGAGCGTAATCTTCATTTTTGACTTTTTATCAAAAGTATTTCGCTTATAAACGGGTTTTTCTGCAAAAGTAAAGCGCGCAAACTTCCGCCATCGTCTCTCACCCAGGAAGTTTGTCCATGAATCCCTCCTCCACCGCCGAGCCCTCCGGCGCCAAGGCCGCCCTGCCCTTGCTGGCCCTGGCGGTCGGCGCCTTCGGCATCGGCACCACGGAATTCGGCCCCATGGGGCTGCTGCCGGTCATCGCCGAAGGCGTCGGCGTCTCCATCCCCACGGCCGGCATGCTGGTCAGCGCCTACGCCATCGGCGTGATGGTGGGCGCCCCTCTCATGACGCTGGCGCTGGCGCGCTGGTCGCGCCGCAAGGCCCTCATCGCGCTGATGGGCATCTTCACGCTGGGCAACCTGCTCTCGGCCTTGGCGCCCGACTATACGACGCTGCTGCTGGCCCGCCTGGTCACCAGCCTGAACCATGGCGCGTTTTTCGGCCTGGGCTCGCTGGTGGCGGCCAGCCTGGTGCCGCGCCACCGCCAGGCCAGTGCCGTGGCGGCCATGTTCATGGGCCTGACCATCGCCAACATCGGCGGAGTCCCCGCGGCCACCTGGCTGGGCCAGGCGCTGGGCTGGCGGCTGTCCTTCGCGGCCACGGCCGGCCTGGGGCTGATCGCCATGCTGGGCCTGCGCCTGGCGTTGCCGGCCGGGCAGGCCGGCAGCCGCCCCAATGTCGGCGCCGAGCTGTCGGTGCTGACCCGTCCGGCCGTGCTGGCCGCCCTGGCCACCACCGTGCTCGGCTCGGGCGCCATGTTCACGCTCTACACCTATATCTCGCCCACGCTGTCGGCGCTGACCGGCGCTTCGCCCGCCTTCATCACCGGCATGCTGGTCTTGATCGGCGTGGGTTTCTCGCTGGGCAATATCGCTGGCGGGCGGCTGGCCGACCGCTCCCTGGACGGCAGCCTGATCGGCTTTCTGGCGCTGCTGATCGCGGTGATGCTGGCCTTCCCGTGGCTGGCGGCCACCCATGCCGGCGCGGCCATCGCCCTGCTCATCTGGGGCATCGCCACCTTCGCCGTGGTGCCGCCGCTGCAGATGCGCGTGATGCGCGCCGCCTCCGAGGCCCCCGGGCTGGCCTCCTCGGTCAATGTGGGCGCCTTCAACCTCGGCAATGCGCTGGGCGCGGCGGCCGGCGGCGGCGCCATCTCGGCCGGCCTGGGCTATGCGGCCGTGCCGGTCGCCGGCGCGCTGATCGCCGTGGCCGGCCTGCTGCTGGTGCTGTCGCAACTGCGGCGCTCGCGCCGCGCCCTCGGCGCCCAGACCTGCTGATCCTTTTTCAATCTTCCGCGATACCTATCATCATGAGCATTGTTCCTTCCTTTGGCCTGGGCACCTTCCGCCTGCAGGGCCAGACCGTCATCGACGCCGTGCGCACCGGCCTGGAGCTGGGCTACCGCGCCATCGACACCGCGCAAATCTACGGAAACGAGGCCGAGATCGGCCAGGCCATCGCCGAATCCGGCGTGGCCCGCGACGATCTCTTTCTCACCACCAAGATCTGGGTCGACAACCATGCCCACGACAAGCTGATCCCCAGCCTGCGCGACAGCCTGTCGCGGCTGCGCACCGACCGCGTGGACCTGACGCTGATCCACTGGCCCGCGCCGGGCAAGGGTGTGCCGCTGGCCGCCTATATGACCGCGCTGGCCGAGGCCCGCGAACTGGGGCTCACGCGCCATATCGGCATCTCCAACTTCAATATCGCCCTGACCGGCGAGGCCATCGCCGCGGTCGGCCGCGAAGCCATCGCCACCAACCAGATCGAGCTCAGTCCCTACCTGCAGAACCGCAAGCTCGCGGCCTATCTGCAGGCCCAGGGCATCGGCGTGACCTCCTATATGACCCTGGCCTACGGCAAGGTGCTCAAGGACCCGGTCATCGGCGCCATCGCGCAAGCCCGCCAGGCCACGCCCGCCCAGGTCGCCCTGGCCTGGGCCTTGCAGCTGGGCTATAGCGTCATCCCCTCCTCCACCAAACGCGAAAACCTCGCCAGCAATCTGCTGGCCCGCCAACTGCGCCTGGAGGACGAGGACATGGGGCGCATCGCCACGCTGGAGCGCAATGGCCGCGAAGTCAGCCCCGAGGGACTGGCGCCCGAGTGGGATTGAGCGCGCCTGCCCGGGTCGCCGCCGGGGCGAAGACGCCCCGAGTCTTGGCCCGCGGATTTTCCCGGTCCTGGGATTGAGTACGAAGTTGATGGGGAGTGCGAGGCAGGATCGGCGTCGCTTTACGGCCAGATGCGGACGCTCGTAAGCGGTTTTCCAAAGCGGCCCTTCGCGCAGCTCAGACTGAAATGCATCATCGACGCCTAGGGTTCTGCACTCTTCGAGCCCGTGAAGCATCACTTCCAATCTGCGTGTGGAAACCAGATCACGACTGAGCAGCGACAGGAACTCGAAATGGCGCTCCCAGCCGATTGAACGCGTTCATCGCGGCGATCGTGATCGTGAGGTCAACCAGATCCTTGGGCGCGAATTGTGCCGAGGCGGCGGCATACGCCTCATCAGACGCGTGCGTCTCGCTGACACGGGTCACCTCCTCAGCCCAGGCCAGCGCGGCGCGCTCCTGCTCAGAGAACAAATGGTGCACCTCGTCCCATACCGGTACCAAACTGATCTTGTCGATCGACATGGTTTTTCTTAGATCGCGACTGTGCATATCGATGCAGTGTGCGCACCCATTGATTTGCGAAACGCGGAGGAACACGAGGTGCACGAGTTCCTCCGGAAGGTTCGTCCTTCTCGTGACGTAGTGGTGGATACCGAAAAGTGCCTTTGCGCCTTCAGGTGCGATCTCTTGCCAGTTCAAACGGGTCATCACTGTCCTCTGCTGTTGTTTATGATTGTCGAATCGCGGCCAGCGCGCCCCGAAGGCCGCCGATCAACTTCGACCGAGATCCATGTCATAAGCAGACGTTACTACACCGGCTGTTGGAGAAACAGGCCCAAAAACTGCCGAAACGACTGACCCAAGATGACTGACTTAAGTAAGTTCGATGCACTGTCGATTCAGGTGGACCGAGCCGCCGTCGCGGCAATCGGCGACCAGATCCATGCGAGCCTGCGACAGGCGATCCTCGACGGCCGGCTTGCGCCAGGACAGCGTTTGCCTTCCGGTCGAGACCTCGCCGCGCAGCTTGGTGTCGCGCGCGGCACCATCCGCGTGGCATACGATCGGCTAATCGCCGAGAACCTGGTATTCGGCGCCGGACCCGCTGGAACGCGCGTAAGCGCTCGGCCGCCTACCATCGAAGCGGTCGACGCCTTGCCAATCGACAGACCTTTGGCGGCTTTCAACCGTCCATTTTCGAGCGCCCCACGGCCGTTCCAAATGGGCGTACCCGCTCACGACGCGTTTCCGGCCAAGCTCTGGGCCCGCATGCGAGCGCGAGCCCTACGCGACGACGCGATCACTGACACGGCCTACGCTGACCCGCGAGGCGAACCCGTGCTGCGGGCCCAGATCGCGAGCCACCTTGCCATCAGCCGGCAAATGCAATGCCATCCCGATCAAATCATCGTCACCGGTGGATACCGGCAGGGCCTGCTGCTTGCCCTCACGGCGCTACGCGCTCAGGGGCGCAAGGCGTGGATCGAAGAGCCAGGTTATCCGCTGGGTAGGCGCGGGCTCGAGCTGATCGGCGCCACCCTCGAACCTGTGGCCGTTGACGCCAAGGGGCTGCGCGTGGACGATGGCATCGCCCGGGCCCCAGACGCCCTGCTGGCACTGGTCACCCCAGGCCAGCACGCACCGCTAGGCGTGACCCTATCGCGCGCACGAAGACACGCCTTGCTCGACTGGGCGGCGTCAAGTGGCGCCTGGATCATCGAAGATGACTATCTCGGAGAACTTCAGCTCGACGGTCGGGCGGCACCGGCCCTCGCCTCAGGCGCAGGCGCCGAGCGTGTGATTCACATCGGGTCGTTCAGCAAAACGCTCAGTCCGGCGCTCGGCCTCGGTTTCGTCGTCGCCCCACGTTCGCTGGCGGAGCGTCTGGTCGAGGTCGCCGCCGTGTTGGCCCCGGCTCCGAACCGGATCGCCCAGTTGGCTGTTTCGGAGTTTCTATCCAATGGGCACTTCCTGCGGCACCTGCGGCAGATGAAGGCTCTCTATACCGAGCGCCGCAACCTCGCGCTAACGCATGTAAACAGACTTCTGCCGGGCACGCTAGCGGCTGGCCTGGGCGTAATCGCACCGCTCCCACAGATTGCCGACGACATCGCCGTGGTGCGTGCCGCCCGCGCACATGGCCTCGCGCCCTCGGCGCTCTCCGCTTGGCACCTTAGCCGCGGGCACGCGCAACGTGGCTTGCTACTCAGCGTGACCAACCTACACCCCGACAACATAGAAACCGCATGCGCGACGCTTGCAAGAATCGTTGCATCTCATTAAATCGTGGGCCGCATATCCCCGTGGATCATGCACCCGGCGTCGGAGCGTCCGGTTCTCGCGGATAGTGACCTCTGCGGTCGGCGGCGAAGTTTCGCCGACGGCCACGACCTGCCGGTGCAGAACGGCAGGTCTCCGGCTCTTCAGCGTGGCCGGCGATGCCTCTTGGCGGCTCGGTCTCAGTCAGTGGCCCACGATGCCGCCATTAGCCTTCTAGTGTTCCAGCCGATTTATATCTCGCAGCCATGGCTTGTTGGCAAAACGCCACTTGGTGACCATAATCTGCCTTACAAGAAAGGGAGAGGTCATGCGAATTCGCAAAGTTCAGATTAGCAATCTGAGAGCCATTGCTGACGCGACTGTTGAGTTTGACGACTACACCTGCCTGGTCGGCGCGAACGGCGCGGGCAAATCGACTGTCCTGTTTGCCCTCAATGTCCTGTTCCGCGAAACCGACGCGCAGGGCAATCCCCTCACCGTCTTGGCGGAGGAGGACTTCCATCGTCGAGATACCAGCAGGCCCGCCTCGGTGACCGTGTGGTTTGACCAGCTGTCTGCCGAGGCGCAAGAAGACTTCAAGGACTACTACCGAAACGGTTTCCTGGTCGTCACAGCTGCAGCTACCTTCGATCAAGCGAAGGGCAAAGCCGAGATCAAACAGTTGGGGCAACGCATGGCGATGGCCGAGTTCGCAGAGTACTTCGGACGAAAGGGCGACGGTGCCAAAGTTGCCGAGTTGAAAGAGCTCTATACGGGCTTGCGTGCCAAGTTTCCGGATCTCAATGCAGCTACGACCGGCCCGGCAATGGAGGATGCACTGCGTACCTTCGAGGCAGCCAGGCCAGACTTGTGCACCTTGATCCCAAGTGAGGATCAGTTTTACGGAGCGACCAAAGGGCAGGGCCGACTCCAGCGGCATATCCAGTGGGTGTACGTGCCCGCGGTGAAGGACGCGAGCACGGAGCAGGCGGAGGGAAAGGCGACGGCGCTGGGCAAGCTGCTTGCGCGTACGGTGCGTGCCAAGGTCAACTTCGCCGAGGGATTGAGCGAGCTCACGCTGGCGGCCCGGCGCAGCTACCAGCAGCTCCTTGACGAGAGCCAGGAGCAGCTGTCGGAGGTGTCTTCGGCCTTGAACGCTAGACTCGCCCAATGGGCACATCCGGAAGCAAGCCTCCGGCTTCAATGGCATCAGGATTCGGAGAAATCCATTCGCGTCGAAGATCCGTTCGCGCGAGTTCTGCTGGGCGAGGGCGAGTTTCAAGGTGAACTGGGTCGCTTCGGCCATGGTTTCCAGCGCTCCTATCTTCTTGCCCTGCTGCAGGAACTGGCCAACGCCGACACCGGCAGCGGTGCGCCCAAGCTCATCTTGGGTTGCAAGGAGCCTGAGCTGTATCAGCACCCGCCGCAGGCGAGGCATTTGGCGGGTGTTCTCCAAGAACTGGCCAACACGGGTTCGCAGGTCATGGTGTCGACTCACAGCCCCCTGTTCGTCGGCGGCGATTCCTTCGAAAGCGTCAGGCTGGTGAGGCGCGACGCGGCTTCCCATGCGACATCTGTTTGCCAGCCAACGCTGGCTACCATCGGCGATGCGATTGCGCACGCACTCGGCGAACAGCCTGTCGCAGAACTGGCGACGCTGTCGAAGATCTATCAGCTTCTTCAGCCCCAACTGGCCGAGATGTTTTTCACGCAACGCCTGGCACTAGTAGAAGGCATTGAGGACTGCGCGTACATCCATGCATGGTTGGCGCTCAAAGACCGCCTGCTGGAGTTCCGTCGGTGCGGCACCCACCTGGTGCCTGTAGGCGGAAAGAGTGAGTTGTTGCGGCCGGCGGTTATCGCTCGGCACATGGGCATACCGCTGTTCCTGATTTTTGATGCCGACGGCGACAAGATTGCGAACGAAGCCCATCGGCGAAATCACGAGCGCGATAACAAGTCTCTCTTCCGGTTTCTGGGTGTTGACGATGCGAACTTGTTCCCTGACGAAACGCTCTGGTCTGGCACGCATGCGATCTGGCCCAAGGAGCTTTCCGACTGCGTCGATGCGGATCTCCGGCAGTCCCTCGGCGATGAAGTGTTTGAGGCGGTGAAGAACAAGGCAGCTGTGCGTTGCGGTCAAGCGTCGGGCGCTAGAAAGCACACGATGATGGTGGGCGCGAAGCTCGCCTATGCTGTAGACGCGGGCGCGTCGTCACCTACGTTGGACCGACTATGCGATCAGCTGATCGCGTTCTAGCAGTTGCAGTCGGGTGCGGAGTGACCCCTTTGAGGCATGAAGGCCGAAGGGCTGACTGGCCGCTCAGGGTCGGATAGCGACCCTCCGTAGGAGCACACTGAATCTCCCTTTACGCGAAAGGAGATTGACATGGAATCCGCGAAAGTCACCGTTGGCCGTCGTGTGCCATGGAACAAGGGCAAACTTACCGGGCAGAAGCCACCTCTAAAGCTAGGAGAAATTTGGGCAATCCGAACGAGACTGAAGATGGCGTCCAACGTCCGGGAACTCGCAATGTTCAATCTCGCAATCGATAGCAAGCTTCGAGCGTGCGATCTCACGCGATTGCAGGTGCAGGACATACGTCACGGAAGCCATGTGGCCGCGAGAGCCACCGTCATGCAACAAAAGACCCAGCGTCCGGTTCAATTCGAGATAACGGAGCAAACCCGTGAGAGCCTTGAAGCATGGATCGAGGCGCGAGGACTAAAGGCGGCGGATTTTCTGTTTCCGAGCCGCTTGCATACGTCACCGCATCTGTCGACGCGGCAGTACGCCCGGATTGTGCATCGCTGGGTCGCGTCGATTGGCCTCGACGATACCGCATATGGCACCCACACTATGCGCCGTACAAAAGCCTCGCTGATCTACCGCCGGACGAAGAATCTTCGGGCTGTGCAGCTGCTGCTCGGGCATACGAAGCTGGAAAGCACAGTGCGCTATCTCGGCATCGAGGTCGACGATGCGCTTGAGATGGCAGAGCAAACCGAGGTTTGATGCATCCCGGCCGGCGAGCGGTCGCTTGCCGGCCACGTCCGGCCGTTCAATCAGCGATATGGTCGTGCAATCGAAAGGCCATTCAGCTCAATTAAGCGACGCTGAGCACGCCGCGTGTAGGTCCGGCTGAACGCAGGCGGCCTACGCTGATTTGTTCGTGAGCCGTCGGTGGTGAGGCCATGACGGTGCCATCGAACGTCCGCACTGGATACTACGGACCCATGTCACCAAAGGGTATGCGCTGGCATACGTAACAAGATCCAAAGTACGAAGGTCAACGGCGGCACGTGGAGCCTTGTTGCCTTTTCTCTCGGCACCGACTGAATAAATGGCCTTGGTTATGTGTCTCGCGTCGCGCCGAGTTCGACAAAATCGGCATGCATATCGGGTGGTGCCATACCTGTCGTCATTCTGATCAGATGGACACCCGCAATCGCCTGGCGCGCTCCTTGAAGGCACGCTCGCCACCTTCAAGGATGTCACAGACATGCTGCCGGATTTGCGGGTTTTCGAGGCTGCCACTCTCGTAGGAAATGATCGGCAACCGACCAGACCTGTGCGGCCCGCATTGAGCGACGATCACTTGATCCGCATCGGTATTCACGACAAGGTTGGCGTTGTGAGTCACGATAATGATCTGGCGCCGTTTCTTGGCATCGCGGAATCGATGCACCAGTTCCTGAAAGATGGATTGCGGGTCTAGATTTTCCTCGGGCTGGTCGATAATGAGCGGCCTGTCGTCTTCCGCGTCGATAGCGAGGTACAACAACAACAGGACAATGCCCCGGGTACCGGGCGATAACTGTTCGATATTGACGCCGTCGTATTGCAGCCCATAGCCGACCGTAATGTGGTCGGTGCTGTACAGCCAGTCCGATATGCTGCGCGCCCATGCGCGGAAGTCCGCGTTCTCGGGCATATGCGTCTTAAGTGCGGCTTCCTTGGCCTTGACAAAGTCGAAAAGCGCTGTGGCCGCCTCTGTCGCGCTTCCCGTCTCCCATGCCGCCATCAACCCCGCGCGTGCCGATCGCAGCAGTTCGCCGCGTCCCTTGAAGGGACCATTGGTACGCAAGTCGAGCAGGCTCTCGCCCTTGGCAGCCCATTGCTCGAGGTCGACGATTCGACGGACCGAGAACGACAATTTCGATAACGACCCTTCGGCTTCATCGATACGCGTTTTGATTGGCGCGTACAGGTCCGCGAGCTCATTCTCTTCTTCCACGATGGCCTCAAAAATGCCGGCGTACGCGGTGCGTCGAGCATTGACGAGTGCCCGGATCCGTTCATCAGCCCCCTGAATGCGCTCGATCTGCTGGACCACCTTGGCCCATGCGGCCTCCGCCTTGGTAATCTTGTCTGACAACGTCGAGAAGCGTTTGGCGTTCTGTGCGTCGACGCCGACTAGATTACGCAACCGAGCCAATTCCCGCTCAAGCAAGGAAAGCGTCTGATCGGCGAGATTCATATGTGCGGGAATCAGTTCGACGGACGGGTCAGGATTGTCCTGAACCGCTGGATCGGTTTCCGCGGGCCCTTGTAACGAAGCGATTGACAGGTTCGCCTGTTTGATTCGTTCCGTTAGCAGGGAGTCGACTGGGCCCACGTAGTCGAGTTTGAATGCCTCCCAGTCTGCGACGCTGAGGCCTGCATGTTCGCGCTCGTCTTTCAGATCGGTCAGTAGGGACGGCGCCTGTCGGAGCCGGAAGTCACTCACGTCATCCTTCAGATGCAGTAGTGCTTGATGCCGGCGCTTGGCCTGGTCCACAAGGAGCCGTTTAGCATCGACCGCCAGCGACACTTGCTCATGGCGTTTCGCACGTTCCTCATTGCCCTTAGCGACCAGCGACTTGCGATCGATTTTGTCCTTTTCGATCGCGCGTTTCCTTTCGTCCCTGTCTTTCTCCAGCGCCTTGAGACCGTCCTTCTTGACGCGCTCGTCGGTGAGATCCGTGGAGGCCCTAGTCAGCGCCTCTTGTTGGCGCTCGCGCTTCTGGCGTGAGCCCTCCAGACGGATGTCGAGCAGCTCTTTGAAAGATCCGGCCCCCTGCCGATCCGTTGCTGAATGAGCATTGAAGATCACCCGCTCAATCTCGATGACGAGCGCGTCGTTCAGGCCTTCCGCCGAGCAAAGTTGATCCACGAACTGTTGCGATAGGTACTGGACATACGGCGTGGCCAGCAAGTCCTCCATGTCGGCTTGAGCGAGTTCGTTGCCGGTCTTCTCACCTGATGCCCATCGCAATTCGGCGTAGCTGTCACCTAGGTACTGCTTGGCGCGAAGGATGAAGGAGCGTTCGTTCAGATGCGGGGAGAGCGCCAGGCCACCTGCCGCAATCAGATCGGCCAACGCGGTTTTGCCGGAGCCTCTCGCCCCGATCACCGCGACCAATCCCGCGTTCAAATCAACGGCACCGTTTGCAATCCAGGGCGCATTTGTCACGGACACGGAGTTGATTGTGTGACTGTCCAGCGCGCCGCGGGGTGGCTCTGCTCCGATGAAAACGCGCTCCTCGGGTTCGATGCAGGTCTGGCGTAAAGAGTCGAACGTCAGGTCACCCTTGATCCAGCAGCGGCGGTCACCATCGGGCAGCCCTGCTTTGATGAGCGAATGAGCATCCGACCCGTGCAAGCAGGGCTTACATCCGTTGTACTGGCTTTCGAGCTCGCTGACCGAAGCAGATTCCTTGCCCAGCCAGAACCGGATCTGTTTGGGATTGGCGCTGAAGACGATATGCGCCAGGCCCTCGACGTTTTTTCTCTGCGCAGCGAATGACGCTGTTGCATCCCGCAGACCCGACGTGCCGTCCTTTTCTCCGCCGGCCACGGCGATCAGGGCGTTCTTCTTTATCCATTCGTTTTTTGCCAATGCCTGTCTGAGCTGGTCGAAGTTCACCTTGAACTGGTTGGCGCCTTCGGATCGCGCCGCCTCGTCGTCAGTCAGTGTCGGATTGTGGGCTCGGCCTAGACGGATGAGGTCGCTGCGCTGGCAACGATAGGACTCCCCCAGATAGGAGAACTCGAACTCGAGGAGGAAGCGCTTGATGCGCTCGACATGGTCGGTATCCTGCGGCGAGAAGAGCAGGTGGATGTTGACCGCCGAAGCCTTTGCGGTTTCGATGCCCAGGCGCAGCTCGACATTAGGGAAGATCAGACCCACACCAGGCATACGGCCGCGGCGCTTCTCCCCCACAACCTGTTCGTAACGCTCGATACTAAAATAGTCGGTGATGCCTAGGGCGCGAATGGGTGGGCTTGAGGCTTCAATGGCGCCGAGAAACGCTTCCCATGGATCTGTGCCGGCATACTGGTCGTTCAAAGCGGTGCCGGGTGTATGGATGTGGGGGTCCCAGCGATGCCAGATCGAACCTCGCTTGCTTTGCACATCGTAAACGTCGGTCATACGGTTCTCAGCGGTGTTCTTGTGGCGGCCTCAGCCGAGTCGCACGAATTCGGTGCGATCTCATTGCGGTTGCCGCGAGGGGGCTTTACTCCGAATGCCGAGAATATAAGCTATTTTCCCAAACTGGCTTAATTTTCCCGATCACCTTTATGCCCGCTGATGGCACGAAGCGTTTCGGAAAAATAAGTTCGTTAATTCCATGACTACGACCGCGGACTGACTCGACTAAGGAATCGAATGGATCTTGAGAATCTCGACATCGCAGCTGATAGGACAAGGAAGCGCTTTTTTGATCAGATATCAAGCGGATCAATTGCACTGGATGGCGTGATGTCCCCGCTGACGCGCGAACTGGCCAAGCGTTTCGGAGCGGAAAACGTTGACATGACTTTCGGGTGGGCATGTACCCCCGTGGATTGGGTCTGTCCCGCCTGCGGACGGACCAAGTCAGAGATCGTCCGATTGAACACGAACGGCGATCTGATGTGTCGGCTAGTCGAGCACCATGATCACATGAAAGACCTCGTCAAGGACGAATTCGAGCGTCAATGTAAATTGCAGAAGACTATCGTCGCTGACGAGTTTGCGAGGCGATTTGCGACACGCGCGTCGCAGATGATCTCAGCGTACGACAATGCGATCATCTGTGACGACTGCAACGCTGCGGACCCTAAGGCCAAGGGTGCGGTGGGTACCCATAAGGAGTTCTCCTTTTCCCCTCAGGAGATTAGGCGTTTCGTGAGGCCCCAACCCAATGTTCCGCACGAGATCGACGTGGAGGAGGCTGCGCGTATCTGGCAAGTTAACGAGGAAACGTTCGCGCTACGACTAAAAATTGTAAAACGTATCGCCGGTATCGCCGCGACCAACACGCATTGGTATCAGGAACTGCCCTACGGCCAACGGGCGGAAACGATTTACCGCCAAGCCGAGTACTTGCAAAGACAGTATGGTGTTCCCGGGGCGCTCTATGAGCTGACGGGCAACAAGCGGCGATCACCAACCCAGGATCTGAGTGCATGGCGACGCGTCAAGCATAAAGGCCTGCGGGCGGGGCCCCGTCCCGAAGACGTGGCCTATCTCGCGAAGTTCTCCTTCAACCAGCATTGGAGCGCGGTGGAGGAATCTTGGCGGTGTCCGTCCTGCGACCGGACGAAACGACAAACAGTGCGCAAATCCAACAAGGGCGACTGGATCTTTCTTTTGTCGGACCGCTCCTTCTACGCGCCTGATAAACGGTATGGCAGTGAGCGAGCCGTGGTTTGCGGCGACTGCGGCCTGTTGGCGTCCAATCTCGGGAAGGAAGCATGTCAGGGCGCCAAAGCCGCCACAGCAAGTAACTATGCGCAATTTCTATCGGTATCGGAAATAGCGCTCGTTGTAGCTCCGCAACCCCATGCCAGGCATAACGTCAAGAATGACGTGGCCGACAATCTGATGATGAGCCTCATCGAGCGGGTAAGACTGCTTGAGCAGCATGACGATTAACATGCGGTGCACCGTACTCAGTGGGATGACGGTGCGAATTGCAGCTATTGGCGATACCAACGTCGCGTAAGCAAGGTCCGCACTCCCGCTATGTCGCTCATCATGTTGACTGCCCGAACGACCGTTGTACCCCTAAAACCGGTCCGAAGTTCGCATGGCACAGAGAGTCCGAGATGGGTCGAAAGCGGACAGGTTAAAGGACAGGCAAGTCTCCGGCCGATGTACTGCACGGTTGATCGGTTTCTCATCCAAAAAAGGCGAGCACCTAGCTAGCAACACATCGACGCGCCTCCCACGATCGAACAGGCTAACGTTATTCCTTCGACTGTCCCAGGAAGAACCCTAGCTTCGCGATCCGCCGGCGGGGGCCGCCGCCTGCCCCAACAGGCGCGCGCGGCCGGCCAGCGCGCCGAAGCCGGCCACGGCCAGGCATAGCGCCACGCCGATGGCCAGCGGCCGGTCCCAGCCCCGCGACCAGGCATGGGCCTTGCCCGCCAGCAAAGGGCCGCTGGCGGCCAGCAGATAGCCCAGGCACTGGGCCATGCCGGACAGCGCGGCCGCGGTGCGCGGATCGGCCGCGCGCAAGCCCATGAACATCAAGGCCAGGATCAGCCCGGCGCCGGAGCCCGCGCCCAGGCAGAACGCCCACAGCGGCGCGAGCGCCGGCCAGCAGGCCAGGCCCAGCAAGGCCAGCGCCATCAGCAGCCCGCTGCCGGCCGCCAGCGCTTTCTGGTCCTTGCAGCGGGCGACCAGCGGCGCGAGCACCAGCCCGGGCAAGGCGCTGGCCAGCTGCATCACGCCATGCACGGATCCGGCCGCCGAGGGCGAGAAGCCGGCATCGGCCAGGACGGTCGGCAGCCAGGCCACCGTGGCGTAGTAAAGGGTGGAATTCAAGCCCATGAAGAGCGTGAGCTGCCAGGCCAGCGGGCTGCGCCAGACCGGCGCGCCCGGGCCGGCGGCGGCCTGCACCTTGATCGCGGGGCCGGCCAGCTGCGCCCGCCAGGCCAGCATGGCCGCCAACGGCAGGAGCAGCAGCACGCCCAGGGCCAGCGGCCAGCCCCAGTGCCGGGCCAGCGGGACGGCGCTGGCCGAGGCCAGCGCCGCCGCGCCGCCCATGGCCAGGGCGCAGGCCGAGGTCACGGGCGCCACCTTGGCCGGAAAATCGCGCTTGATGATGCTGGGCAGCAGCACATTGCCCAGGGCGATCCCCACGCCGGCCAGCAGCGTGCCGGCATAGAGCGCGGCCGCCGGGCCCGCCGAGCGCAGCAGGATGCCGGCCGCGATCACGGCCAGCGCCGCCAGCAAGGTGCGCTCCAGGCCGTGGGCGCGGGCGATGGCGCCGGCAAAGGGCGAGACCGCGCCAAAGGCCAGCAGGGGCAAGGTGGTCAACAGCCCCGCCTGGGCCGGCGACAGGCTGAATTCGCCCTGCAACAGCGACAGCACGGGCGCCACGGCCGTGATCGGCGCGCGCAGATTGGCCGCCACCAGCAGCAGGCCGGCCAGCAGCCAGAGGCCGCGGGATTGATTCGACATAAAAGACTCAAAGCAGGAAAACCGACAGCCTAGCCTGCCCCGGGGCTTTCTGGATTAAGCTATGGCGACAATAAATCGCTGAATCCTGCCAAGATGTTTATGTTTCCGGTGCGCACGGTGGGTCTGGCCCACTCGCTGCGCGATGTCGATATGGACGCCGTGCGCGGCCCGGCCGTCGGCATGCGGGTCGAGGTCTCCGACATCAAGCGCGAAGTGCCGGTGCACCAACACCGCCAGGGCCAGCTGGTGCTGGCCCTGAACGGCGCGGTCATCTGCGAAGTGGCCGACGCCCTATGGATGGTGCCGCCGCATTGCGCTGTCTGGGTCCCGGGCATGCTGCCGCACAGCATCCGCGCCACGGCCAACGCGCGCCTGGCCTATCTCTTCGTGCAGCCCGGCGCGGCGGCCCTGCCCGCGCACTGCTGCACGCTGGCTATCACGCCCCTGGTGCGCGAACTCATCCTGGACATGGCTGCCCAGCCCGCCGACTACCCCGCCGACAGCCCCAGCCACCGCAAGGCCGCCGTCCTCCTCGAAGAGCTGGCGCGGATGCCCCTGGCCACCCTGCACCTGCCGGTCTCGCAGGAGCCGCGCGTGCGCCGGATCGCCCAGCGCCTGGCTGAGCATCCGGCCGACCGGCGCACGCTGGCCGAATGGGCGGGCTGGGTCGCCATGAGCGAACGCTCCCTGGCCCGTCTCATCCAGGCCGAGACCGGACTGAGCTTCGGCCGCTGGCGCCAGCAGATCCATCTCATCGAAGCGCTGCGCCTGCTGGCCGCCGGCCGCAGCGTGCAGCAGGTCGCCGGCGCCCTGGGCTATGACTCGGTCACGGCTTTCATCACCATGTTCAAGAAAGCCCTGGGCAAGCCGCCGGCGCGCTACTTCGCCGAGATGGGCCGCGAGGGCCCGCCCGCGCGGTCCTCCGGGCGCGCCGGCCTCAGTCCGCCGTCTCGTTCAGCGTGATGAGCGCATCCAGGCAGACCGCGCCGTCGGGCCGTATCACGAAGGGATTGACGTCGATGCCTTGCAGGGCCGCGCGCCAATCCACGGCCAGATAGGACAGCCCGATCAAGGCCTGGCGCAGGACCGCGGTGTCCAGCGCCGGCTGGCCGCGCCATCCCTTGAGCAGGCGCGAGGCGCGCACCGCGCCGATGAGCGCCTCGGCGCCGGCCTCATCGAGCGGCGCGCTGGCGAAAGCCACGTCCTGGAAAAGCTCGACCGCCACGCCCCCCAGGCCGAACATCACCATGGGGCCGAACAGCGGATCGATATGCACCCCCAGGATGGTCTCCGTGCCGGGGCGGCTCATGGGCGCGACCAGCACGCCGCTGATCCGCGCCCCGGGGGCATGCTGCCGGGCCCGCGACAGCAGCGCATCGTGGGCGCGCTCGACGGCCGCCGCATCGCCCAGGCCAAGCATCACGCCGCCGATCTCGGTCTTGTGCGCAATGTCGGGCGAGGCAATCTTGGCCACTACCGGAAAGCCGATCTCGCGGGCCGCGGCCACCGCCTCGGCCGGCGTGGCGCACAGGCGCTCGGGCAGGATGGGCAGGCCGTAATGGGCCAGCACCTGCTTGGCGCGAAGTTCGTCGAAGCGCCCCCCGGGCAGGGGCAGCGCGGGCGGCCGCGCCGAGGGCGCGGGGCCACGGGGCGCGCGCCAGCGCCCCGCCAGGCCACATAGCGCGCCCACGGCCGCCATGGCCCGGCCGGGATCGGCGAAAATGGCCAGCCCCGCGGCCTCCACTTGTTCGCGCGCCGGTTCGCTGTGCGGGCCGACCAGCACGATCAGCCGGCCGGGATGCTCCCGGCGCAAGGCCGCCAGCGCGGCCAGGATGGGAGCGAAACGGCGCTCGTCGCAAGGAATCTGGGCCAGGTAGAGGCAGAGCGTGGACCAGGCCGTGCCGCGCAACAGCAGGCCGGCCAGGCCGGCGATGCCGTCCTTGACCGCGCCGATCTGGGCCGTGGTATCGAGCGGATTGTCGCCGATGGCAAAGGGCACCTGGGCGCGCAGGCTCGCCGCGAGCTCGGCCGGTATCGGCGGCAGCTCCACGCCGTGGCGCTCGGCATCGTCGGCCATGAGCACGCCTATCCCGCCGGAGACCGTGAGCACGCCCGCCTGCGCGTTGGCGGGCATGGAGAACTGCGTGCACAGATAGGCGATATCGAGCATCTGCTCGATGGTCGCCGCCCGCCAGGCGCCGCACTCGCGCACCACGGTGTCGAACACGCGGTCGTCGCCGGCGATGGCGCCGGTGTGCGTGGCCGCGGCCAGCTGGCCGCGCGACGACGCGCCGACCTTCATGAGAATGACGGGCTTGCCGGCGGCCGCGGCCTTGCGCAAGGCGCCGCGCAGCACATCGCCATCGCGGCAGCCTTCGATGGCCGCGCAGATCACGCGGGTCTGCTCATCCTCGGCCAGGAAATCGATGGCCTGCGCCACGTCCACGTCCGCCTCGTTGCCGGTGGCGACGATGCGCGCGATGCCCAGGCCGCGCTGGATGGCCTGCGCATAGGCGCAGGATCCGAAGGCGCCGCTCTGCGTGGCGAAGCTGATGCCGCCCGGCCGGGGCGACAGGGCTTCCAGCGCGGTCGAGAAGGTGGCGTGGAAATGGTTGCGCACGCTGACGATGCCCAGGCAGTTGGGGCCCAGCAGGCGCACGCCGTGCTCGCGGGCCAGGGCCAGCAAGGCGGCCTGCCGCTGGCGGCCGGCCTCGTCCTCTTCGGCAAAGCCGGAGCTCAGCACCTGCACATGGCGCACGCCCTTGGCGATGCAGTCGCGCAAGGCCTCCCCCGCCGCCGCGGCGGGCACGATGATGAGGGCATGGTCGACCGGACCGGGCACATCGGCCAGCGCCGCATAGGCCTTCAGGCCCTGCACCTCGCCGACCTTGGGATTGATCGGATAGATCTGGCCGGCGTATCCGGCCTCGCGCAGAAAGCGGATAGGGCGTCCGCCCAGTTTGTCGGGATCCGTCGAGGCGCCGATGATGGCCACCGAGGCCGGATCGAAGAAAGGCCACAGAGGATGGCGGTTCATGCGGGACTCCCGGCCAGCAGGCCATGCAGGCTGCGCCGATGTCGCAGCGGATCGGTATGGAGCAAGGTGTTGGCGATCAGGCGGGTGGCCAGGCGGGCGGCCGGCATTTCGCTAGTCATGCCCATGCCGCCATGCAGCTGGATCACCGTCTCGGCAAACGGCAAGGCCTGCTCGCCCATGTACAGGCCCAGCAGATCGAAGGCGGTGTTGTCCGCGGCATCGAGCGAGCGCAGCGTGGCCTGCAGGAGGCTGGCGGCCGTTTCATAACGGATGTACAGGCGCGCCACTTCATGGCGCAGCGCCTGAAAGCCGGCCAGCGCCTGGCCGAACTGTTCGCGCTGCGCCAGGTAGGCGATGGTCTGGGCCAGGGCCGCCCCCATGGCGGCGACCGTGTCGGCCGCGCCGGCCGCCACCCCCACGCGCCAGCCGGCCTCCTTGGCCGCCGCCGCCGGCGCGCCGAGCGCCAGCACGCCATCCACGGCAAAGCGCTCGAGTTCACACACCTGCAGCGTCCGCCCGTCCATGGAGCGGTAGGGCCGCGCGCAGTCGCGCAAGCGCCGGGCCGCCGCCCAGGCCAGCAAAGGCCCCTGCCCGGTGCGCGCGGCGAGCAGCACGTGGCTGCAATCCTCGTCCAGCGACATCGCCGCCGTGCTGCCTGACAACCGCCAGTCCTGGCCGTCGCGCTCGCCCTGCAAGGCCTCATCGTCCAGGCCGCTGCCCAGCTCGATCACCGCCGCGCCGCTGGCCAGGTCCATCAGGAAGCGGTCCACGTCCGCCTGGCCGGCCAGCTTGGCCAGCAGGGCCGGCACCACGCCGCAGCGGCTGATGACAGGCAGGTTCACGCCCTGTCCCGCCAGGCCCTCGACAATCGCGGCCAGATCGGCGAACCCGCCGCTGGCGCCTCCCTGCGCCTCGGCCACCAGTACGGCGTTCCAGCCAAGCTCGCGGATGCGCGCCACAGGCGGACAAGCCTCGGCCTGGGCCAGGCGCGAGGCGCTTTCCGATAGCAAGCCGGGAAACAGCAATTTGGGTTGGAACGACATGCTTCAGACTCCGAAAAGCGCGCGCGCGATGACGTTGAGCTGGACTTCGGTCGTCCCGCCGGCAATGGTCTTGGAGCGCGCGAAGAGGTAGTTCTGCACCGCCAGCCCCTCGGCGCCCGCCCGCTGCGCCTGGTCCAGGAAGCGCGCCGCGCCCACGGGCCCGTGCACCATGAGAGCGATGCGCGAGATGTCCTGCGCGATGTGGCTGCAAGCCAGTTTCAAGGCCGAGGGACGCGCGCCCAGCGGCTCCTGGCGCATCATCGCGTCGATGGCCGAAGCCAGCATTTCGCGCGCGCTCTTGATGCGCGCGGCCAGTGACAGCAGCTCGCGGTCCAGCCCGGCATAGTCGCGCGCCGCATCCCTGTGCTGCGCCAGCAGGCGCGCCAGGCCGCGCCACTGCCGCATCAGCCGGGCCACGCTGGCCGGCGGCAGGCGCTCGCGCTCCAGGAGATATTTGGCGCAGGTCCAGCCGCCGCCCTCCGGCCCCAGCAGCCTGGCGGCCGGCACCCGCACATTCTCGAAGAACACCTCGTTGACATGGTGCCAGCCGTCGATGGTGTGTATGGGCCGGTGGCTGATGCCCGCGCTGTCCATATCGACCAGGAACAGCGATATGCCCTCCTGCTTGCGGCCTTCGCGCGAGGTGCGCGCCAACAGATAGATGCGGTCGGCCTCATGCGCGTGCGAGGTCCATATCTTCTGGCCGTTGATGACATAGCCGTCGCCATCGCGCTCGGCGCGCGTGCGCAACGAGGCGAGGTCGGAGCCGGCGCCGGGCTCGGAATAGCCCTGGCACCACCAGTCGCTGGCATCGACGATGCGCGGCAGGAACTCCGCCTTCTGGTCCGGCGTGCCAAAGCGCATGATGACCGGCCCGATATGGCCCAGCCCGTGATGGTAGAGGGGCGGACAATCCTCGTCGGCCATCACTTCTTCGAAAATCATCCGCTGGCGCAGCGTCCAGCCCGTGCCGCCATGTTCGCGCGGCCAGCCCGGCGCGGCCCAGCCTTGTGCATGCAGCCGCCGCTGCCAGCGGCTGTAGACCGCGCGCGTGAGCTTCTCGCCCGCGGCCACCTGGCGGCGGATCTCGACGGGGCAATATTCGCGGGCGAAGTCGCGCAGCTGGGCGCGAAACGCCGCGTCAGCCTCGCTTTCGGCATAGCCGCCCGTGGGCAGGTCAAGCAGGCGGGCATCGATCTCCAAAGCCATGTCAGCGTCCCTTGTAGACGGGTTGGCGTTTTTCCAGGAAGGCCTGCTGGGCCTCGCGCGCATCTTCCGTGTCCGACAGCGCCACCGTGATGTTCTGCTCGAAGCGATAGCCCTCGCGCGGCGGCATGGCCACGGTCACCTGGGCGGCCTGCTTGGCATAGCGCAGCGCGATCGGCGCCTTGCCGGCGATTTCATGGGCCAGCGTGAGCGCGTAGGGCATCAGTTCCTCGGGCGGCAGGCTGGCCTCGATCAGGCCCAGGCGGTAAAGCTCGTCGGCCGACACCTTCATGCCGGTGAAGAACATGCGCCGCGCCCGCGACTGGCCGAACACGCGCTGCAGCAGCGCCGTGCCGCCGGCCAGGCCGACATTGATCTCGGGCATGGACACATAGGCATTGTTGGACGCCACCCAGATATCGCAGGCGGCCATGAGGCCGAAACCGGCGCCCAGGGCGGGGCCATTGACCGCGGCGATGACGGGCTTGCCGCATTCGCTGATCGCCAGGGCAGACTCGCGGACCAGGCGGTTGTGACGCCAATAGGCGCCCGGGCCGCGCTGCTTGATGGCGGGCCGCTCCGAGACGTCGGCGCCGGCGGAGAACACCTTGCCCTTGCTGGTCAGGATCACGCAGCGCACCTCGGCATCATCGTTGAAACTGTCGAAGACTTCGATGATTTCGGCGCGCATCTGCGCGTTCTGGGCATTGACCGGCGGGCGGTCGAGATAAACGATGGCGACATGGCCGTCGCGCTCAATTTTCAGGCACTCGAGATTCATCATGCGCTCCAGGGAAAGATCACTGCAGGTCCACGCCGCTGTCGACCAGGGCCTTCAGGCGGGCCGATTCATAGTCCAGGAACCGGGCGAAAGCCTCGGGCGTGCCGCCCTCGACAAGCAGCGACGTCCTGTCGATGGCCGCCCGCGTGGCGGGGTCCGCGATGGCGGCGCGCAGATCCGCATTGATCTGCTGCAGCACCGCGTCGGGCGTGCCCTTGGGCACGAAGAAACCGAACCAGCTGCCGAAGACCAGGTCCACGCCCAGCTCGCGGAAAGTCGGCACGCCGGGCGCGCCCGGATGGCGCTTCTCGCTGGCGATGGCGATGGCGCGCAAGCGCCCCGCCTCGACGTTGCCCATCGATGAAGGTCCGTCGAAGATGCCGTCGACCATGCCGCCCAACACGTCGTTCATGGCCGGGCCGGTGCCCCGGTAGGGCACATGGGTGATCTGCACGCCCTCGGCCTTGGCCCACAGTTCGGCGGCGATGTGGGGGCTGGAGGCCATGCCGGAAGAAGCCAGGCGCAGATTGCCGGGCGACTTGCGCGCCTTGGCGAGCACATCGTCCAGCGTATGCAGCTCGCCCTTGGCCGGCACCACCAGCAGGTTGCGGCTATTGCCCAGCAGCATCACCGGGCGCAGGGCGTCCTTGCCATAGCTCATATCCTTGCGCAGCACGGGATTCGAGGTATAGGCATAGCTGGTGAGCAGCAACGTGTGCCCATCCGGCTCGGCGCGCGCCACGCTCTGCGTGCCGAGCATGGTCGCCGCCCCGCCCTCGTTCTTGACGATGACGGGCACCTTCCAGCGCCGGCCCAGGAACTCGCCGATGGCGCGGCCATAGAGGTCCGTCACCCCTCCCGGCGCATAGGGCACCACGATGGTCACCGCATGCTCGGGGAAAGCCTGGGCGCTGCCCAGCCCGCACATGGCCACGGCGCAGGCGGCCAGAAGTCGTTTCATCATTTGTCTCCTCTCCTTTATTCGGCTTTTATGCCGGCGCGCTCGATAAGCGCGCGCCATTTGTGTTGTTCGCTCTCGACCAGGCGGGCCATTTCGGCGGGGGAACTGCCCACCAGCGTAGTGCCTTGCGCAAAACCCGCCTTGACCGCCGGGTCGCGCAGAACGCTGTTCAAGCTGGTGTTGAGCCTTTCGATGATGGCCGGCGGCGTGCCCGCCGGCGCGGTGATGTAGTTGACCGGCACCGCCTCGAAGCCGGGCAAGGTCTCCGCGATGGCCGGCACCTGCGGCGCGGCCTCGCTGCGCGCCAGCGAGGACACGCCCAGGGCGCGGACCTTGCCGGCCTGGATGAGCGGCAGATAGACCGACAGCGTGTCTATGGTCATGGGCACCTGCCCGCCGATCAGGTCGTTCTGCGCCGGCCCGGTGCCGCGATAGGGCACATGGAAAATATCCACGCCCGCGGCCTGGCGGAAGAGCTCGCCGGCAAGATGACTGGTCGAGGCGACGCCGGAGCTGGCGAAGCCCAGCTTGCCGGGATGCGCGCGGGCGTAGGCGATCAGCTCAGCCACGCTGTGCACCGGCAGGCTGTTGCTTACCACCAGCACATTGGCGCCCTCGCTCACCCGCCCTACCGGCACGAGGTCGCGCGTAGGGTCATAGCTCAAATGCTTGAACAGAAAGGGGGCGGTCATCTGCTGGCCCGGCGTGGTGTACAGCAGGGTGTAGCCGTCGGGCGGCGACTGCGCCACATGGCCGGCGCCCAAGGTGCCGCCGCCGCCAGGCCGGTTCTCCACCACGACCGGCCGGCCCAGCGCCTTGCCCCAGGGCTCGGCGATGCGGCGCGCATTGGCGTCGGCGCCTCCGCCCGGCGCGAAAGGCACGATGAGCCGCAAGGCGTGATCGGGAAACCCGCCGTCCGCGGCCCCGGCCGGCGCCGCGAACTGCGCGGCCGCCGCCAGCGCCAGCGGGATCAGAAGTCCGCTGCGCATGCTTGTCTCCACCTATGTCGGGGTTTTGTCGCTGCAAAACTTGTCTCGCCGCCCGGCCTTTCCTTATGCTTGGAAACTTACCGACCGGTCGGTTGGTTCTAAGAATAGACCTGATCGCCGGGGAAATTCAATCCCGGTGGATTCCCTTATCATCACCCCGTCTTCTTCTACAGGGCCCCTCCATGACCTCGCGCGACCCCGGACGCTACGACCAGATCATCCATGCCGCGCGGCGCCTGATCGCCCGCCACGGCTACCGCGGCACGTCGCTGAACATGATCGCCGCCGAGGTCGGGGTCTCCAAAGCCGCCCTCTACCATCACTTTCCGGACAAAGACACGCTCTACCGCAGCCTGATCGCGGCCGGCATGGAGCATTTGTTCAATGAGGTGCGGGCCGGCATGCAGGCCGCGGGCGACGACCCGCGCGAACGGCTCTATGCCTTCATGCGCGCCTCGGTCGAGTATTACGAACGGCACCACGACAGCTGGATGTCGGGGTCCCAGTTGTTCTGGACCGCGGAAAGCCCCGAACACCGGGCCCTGGTGCTCACCTGGCGGGATGCCTACGAGACCTTGCTCAAGGATGTGTTGCGCGACGGGGTGCGTGGTGGACAGTTCCGGGCCGACACCGACGTCAGCCTGGCCAGCAAATTTCTGCTTTCATCGCTGAACCAGCTCTCGCGCTGGTACCGCCCCGGCGGCGGCAAAAGCGCGCGGGAGATCATGGACCGCTTCGTGGACATGTTCCTGCACGGCGTGCAGACCCCTGGCTGAACGCCTTCAGTCCCCCAGGCGCACGCGGGCGGGCACGAAGCCGGCGCGGCGCTTCCAGGTCAGCAGGCCCTCTGTGCCGTGCTCGAGCGCGCCATACCAGATGGCGCGCGCCCCGCGGGCCGGCGGCGTGGCCGCGCTCAACAGCCACTGCGCGATGCGCGCATGCATCAGCAGCATGACGCCATCGGCCAGATAGTCGCGGTGGCCCATGAGGTCGAGATAGTGGACCAGTTCGCCGCTGCGCGCCAGTTTGGTATAGGCCACCAGGCGCTCGCCGGTCCGAAGCGGGCCATTGCAATGCCCCGGCGCATCGATGAAGACCCCCCACCATAGTGTCCAGTGCGTGTCGCAGGCAGGCGGCTGCCAGGGCTGGCGCCGCGCGGCCTGCCGGCCGACGTGCGCGGGGCGCAGCAGCCAGCGCGCCAGCACCGGCCCGCCGCTGCGCACGGCCATCGATGTCTTGACGGCATGCACATCGTGGACATGGTTGGCCAACACGAACGGACGCACGCGATACCCCAGCCGTTCGGCGCGCCGGATCTTGGAAAGATTGCGCGAAGACAGGCCGCGCAACAGGCGCTCCAGGCCCTGGCCATCGCCGCAGGCGCGCAAGTCCAGCATCATGGGCGTGGCGCCGCGGCCACGCTGCTGCATGTCATAGCGCCGCGCCACGCGCCGCATGCGCGCCAGCGCCTGCGCCGCCCCCCGCCCCCGCGCCTGCTCCGCCTGCAGGCTCAGTGCCAGGGGCGCGGGCGGCTGCCCCCAGAGGCGCAGGCGCGCGGTTTGGCGCCGCCGCACGATCAAGGGGTCGAGCACGGCGTAGTAGGCACGCATCAGCAGGGCCAGGGTCTTCATGCGGCTTGCGGCGGGCGGACGGGAAAAAAAGTCTAGCAAGCCTGCCTGTAAGTATCCGCAACTACTGGATGCGGGGTCGCACAACCCCGCGGCGCCCCGGCTTCAAAAACGGATCGAGCAGCGTATCCCGGCCGGTATGGCGTGGTCTTTGTTGGGGATGGTGAGCAGGACCGTGAACGTGCCGCTGGCCGCGTCCATCACCCGGTCGATGCGCCAGACCTTGGCCTTGAGCGCCTGCCCGCTGATAGCCGGGTTGACGTTGACCTGGGCTTCGGCCTCGTGCTTGATCTGTCCGTACAGTCCCTCGGGCACGACCACCTTGACCACCAGGGGGTCGATCTGCGCCAGCTTGACGATCTTGTTGTCGTTGACGCGGTCGCCCGGACCGGCATAGCGCTCGGCCACCACGCCGTCAAACGGGCTCTTGATGCTGCGTTCAGCCAGGATGGCCTGCTGCAGGGCCACTTGCAATTGCGCCTGGCGGCTGCGCGAGCTCATCTCGTCGTAGTCGCCGGCCGGCAGCAGCTTGCGCTTGTAGAGATCGGCATTGCGGTCCACCACCCGGCTCAGGTAGGCCGCCTCGGCGCGGCGCAGGCCCAGCGTGGCTTCATCGACATGGGTGTTCAGCTCGGCCACGACCTGGCCTTTCTTGACCGTGTCGCCGCGCTGCACCAGCACCCGCTCAAGCACGCCGGCCGAAGGGCTGCCCAGTTCCGAAACCTGGAAAGGCTCGATCAGGCAGGCCATGGGATGGCCCAGGCTGTCCTGGGGCGCCGCCCCGGTCAGCGGCGGCAGCGTGGCATCGGGCGGCAGGCCCTGGGCCAGGGCGGCGTTGGCCAGGCAAGCCAGGCAGGCGGAACGGACTAGCGTGGAGATCTTCATGATGGGTCTCAGTCGCCCTGTCCGGAAAACGACAGGGAATTTTCGAGTTCTTCGTCCGCGGCCACCATTTGGCGTCGTTCGCGGGCCAGTTTTCTTTCGGTGCGCGCCTGGGCATGGCGCAGCCAATGAGCGGCCAGGCGCCGCCAGCCCGGGCCTTGCGCGGCCAATAGCGCGCCGACCGGCCGCGCCCACAGGCTGTCCTTGACGCTGTCGAGCACGGCGTCTTCCAGCGAGAGGATGGCCTCGGCATGGCCGGGATCGCCCTGGCGGCCGCTGCGGCCTTCCAGCTGGCGGTCGATGCGGGCCGACTCATGCCGCTCGGTCAGGATGACATGCAGGCCGCCCGCCGCGCGCGCGGCCTCCGACAGCGGGATGTCCGTGCCGCGGCCCGCCATATTGGTGGCGATCATGATGCTGCCGATCTCGCCGGCGCGCGCGATGAGCGCGGCCTCGTCGGCATCCTGCTTGGCATTGAGCACCACGGCGGGCAGCCGCGCCTCGGCCAGCACCCGGGCCACTTCCTCGGAAGCCGCCACCGAGCGCGTGCCGATCAGCACCGGCACACCGCGCGCATGCAGCTCGCGGCAGCGCTCGCGCACGGCCGCCCACTTGTCCGCCATGGTCCGATGCACGCTGTCCGGCGCGTGCAGCCGGCGCGACTTGCGGTGGGTGGGGATGCGCACCACCGGCAGGTTGTAGACGCGGCCCAGCTCCGCGCGGATCTCGGCCGCCGTGCCCGTCATGCCGGCCAGCAGGAGGTAGTGCTTGAAGAAGCGCTGGTAGCTGATGCTTTTCAAGGTGGCGCGCGGATCGCTGAGATCCAGCCCCTCCTTGTGCTCGATCATCTGGTGCACGCCCTGGCCCCAGGAGCGGTCCGGCATCACCCGCCCGGTGAACTCATCCACCACCATGACCTTGCCGTCGCGCACGATGTATTGCTCGTCCCGCTTGTACAGGTGCAGCACGGTCAGCGCGCTGAGGATGAGTTCTTCGCGCCGGAAGGGAATGCTCCAGGGCGCCGGCAGGGCCGCGCAGGCCTGGCGCAGATATTCGCGTCCGGCCTCGGTGAGCACGGCGCGCCGCTCCGCGGGCTGGATGCGGTAATGCGGCGCCTGCATGGCGGCGGCAAGCGCCATGGCCTGTGCGGTCACCGCGCTGCCGTCCTCTTCTTGCACGCCGGAGATGATGAGCGGAGTGCGCGCCTCGTCGACCAGCACGCTGTCGGCCTCGTCCACGATGGCGAAGCACAGACCGCGCAGGAACAGCTGCCGCAGGCGCCCGTCCGCGCCGCGCAGGCGCTCCAGGCGCAGACGGTCCTCGTCGCGGTCATCGTCCAGCACGATGAGATCGCGCAGATAATCGAAGACCAGGGTCTTGTTGGAACAATAGACGATATCGGCCTGGTAGGCGTCGCGCCTGGCCTGCGGGCTCATCTCCATGCTGACCCAGGCCACGCTCAGGCCCAGCGCCTCATAGAGCGGCGCCATGATCTCGGCGTCGCGCTCGACCAGGTAGTCATTGGTGGTGATGACATGCACGGGCAGGCCGGCCAAGGCCGCCGTGGCCGCGGGCAAGGTCGCCGTCAGCGTCTTGCCTTCGCCGGTGTTCATCTCGGCCACCATGCCTTGCAGCATGGCCCAGCCGCCCAGCAGCTGCACGTCGAAATGCGCCTTGCCCAGCGCCAGTCTGCCGGCCTGGCGCACCAGCGCGAACGCGCGCGCCGCGCTGGCCGGCGTGATGCCGTGGCAGCGCAGGTCGAAGGCGACTTCGTCGGCCTGGGCGCGCACGCCGGCCAGGTCCAGGCCGGCCAGCCGCGCGGCCTCGCGGTGCACCCGCGCCAGGATGCGCCGCGTACGCCATAGCGGCTGGCGCCGCTTGCGCGACAGCCAGCGCAAGACGCCCGTGCCCCAGGCCTCCAGCTTGTTGGCATGCCGCTCGCTCTCCTTTTCGGGATAGAGCGGATCGGGCGAGAGGGCGGCGAAACTGTCCATCTCAGAGCTTCAGCTGGCGCAGCACCATCTGGCGCACGGCATCATAGGCCTGCAAGGCCAGCGGCCGGGGCTCATGGGAAAACTTCACATAGACGCGCGCGCCGAGGTAGGCGCGCGGCGCATCCTCGGGCAGCAGCAAATCCATGACAAAGAGATTCTCGGCCGACTTGGCCCGCCCCTCCTGCGATTTGCGCGGATCCACCCCGATGCTGCCGCCGCCCTGCAGGCTCAAGGCCAGGCTGGGCAGCTCATCGGTGGCCGCCGGCACTTCGCGCGCGATGCGGGCGGCAAACTCGCGGCCCGGGTCCTGCACCAGGCGCACCCGCAGGCCGTCCAGCGAGCGGTGGATGCGCTCCAGGCTGGATTGCGGCACCACCACCCGCACCGTCTCGGCCTCGGTCAGCACGTAGCCCAGCAGTTCGCCGCGCTGGACGTAGCGCCCGGTCATGTCCTCGGGCTGGGCCGACACATATCGCCCGGCGTGCTGGCTGCGCACCTGTTGCGACTGCACTTGGTCGGCGATGGCGCGCCGCTCGGTCAGCAGGCTTTGCCACTGGTGGCGCGCGATGGCCGCCTGCACCTGGTTCTGGGCATAGGCCTGCACATAGCGCGCCTGGTACTCATCGACCTGGGCGGCCAGCATGGCATCGCGCCGCTGCAACTCATCGTTCTCGAGCAGCAAGAGCGGCGTGCCGGCGGCGACCGGCGCATCGTCGGCCGCCTGGCGCTCGCGCACGAAACCGGCCACCGGCGCGCGCACCTGCGCCGTCGGCGGCACCCAGACCACCCCCTCGGTATCGGTCGAGGACGGCATCGGCAAAAGACCCACCAGGCCGGCGGCGGCCAGCACGCACAGCGCGGTGATCAGGTAGGAACGCCCCCGGCGCGCCTGGATTTGCGGATCGGTGAAAAGATGGCGCGCCAGGCGCCACAGCGGCATGACGATGGTGTTCAGGATGGCCCAGCAGGCCAACAGCACCCCGAAGAAAAAGAACTGTCCCGCCACGAGGAAAATGGCCAGGAACATGATGAACATGCGGTAGACGAAGGACAGCAGCGCATAACCCACGAACCACCATTGCTCGCCCCGGGTGGCGCGCGGCGCCTCCACGGCGGCCAGCCCCAGCACATGGCGCTTGAACAGATAGCCCAGCCAGGCATTGGCGCGCTGGCCGAGGTTGGGGATCTCGATGGCATCGGCCAGCACGTAATAACCGTCGTAGCGCAACAGCGGGTTGCCGTTCATGAAGAGCGTGGACACCCCGCACAGGATGATGACGTTGTAGGCCAGCGAGCGGCCCAGGCCGGGCTCGAGCTGCGTCCAGGCGATCATGGCCAGGGCGGCGAGAAAGAGTTCGACCAGGATGCCGGCCGCCCCCACCAGCATGCGCCAGCGCTTGTCGGCGAAACCGGCCGCCGCCGAGGCGTCCACATAGGGAATGGGCACCAGCAGCAGGAACATCACGCCGATCTCGTGCACTTCGCCGCCGCGCGACTTGACCGCGCAGGCATGGCCCAGCTCGTGGATGGCCTTGACCACCGGATACACCAGGGCCATGGCCAGCACATTGCCAGCCGAGAACACCTGGTCCCAGACATTGTGCGTCAGGGCTTTCCAGTTCATGGCGCCCAGCGAGGCGCCATAGAGCACCACGGCCAGCCACAGCAGGCCGCCCACCCAGGTGAACAGCCAGCGATAGTACGGCAGCCCGGCGCTCAGCCAGCGGTCGGGATCGACCAGGGGCAGCTTCAGCGCGCTGGGATTGCCGATGTACTGCTTGATCTTCTGCGCGCGCTGGCGCCGCCGCCGCTGCACCAGGTCGCGCACATCGGGCGCCCGGTCGGTGACCAGCACGTCGGCCCGGTGCAACTGGGCCATCAGGCGGATGACCTCATCCTGCGGCATGGCGTCGTCCTCGAGCTGGGCACAGGCGATCTCCCAGATCTGCTGCACGCTGCGCCGCCCGTCCATGAGACTGATCAGCAGATTGGCCTCGGGCGTATAGCGGTGGAACTCGCCATTGCTGTGGTCCTGCATCACATACCAGATCTGGCCCCGGTAGGTATGGCGGTGGATATGGATATGCGAACGCAGGCGCGGGCGCAGCGTGCTGACGCGATGCCAGGAATTGCTGTAGAGAGCGGTGACTGCCATGTGCTGCGTCCTATCCGAACCAGGCCCACCACTTCAGGCGCAGCCAGTCCACGAAGCCATGGGTCCAGATCCAGGCATAGCGGCGTTCGCCGATGTCGATGCGCCCTACGCCCTCCATGCCGGGCCGCAGCACGGACAGGGCCTGGCCGTCGAGGCTGGCCTCCAGCCGGAAGACGGTCTTGCCCTCCTGCACCTGGGCCAGCGGCACAATGCGCGTGACCGTGAACGGGATCTGGCGGTCCGGCATGGCGGCCAGGGCGACACGTCCTGTCTGCCCCAAGGCCACATCGTCGATCTGCCGGTCTTCCACGTCCAGCCAGAGGCGGTAGCCATCAAGCGGCGAAATCTTGAAAAGCTCCTGGCCGCGCTTGACGGACTCGCCCAGCTGCTGGCTGAGGTCCCCGCTCACGAGGATGCCGTCAAACGGCGCGCGCAGGCTGGAGCGCTGGATCTGCTCGCGATAGAACTGGATCTGGGCCATGGCCTGGCGGGCCTGGGCCTGGGCGATGGCGGCCGCGGCGTTGTCGCCGCGCGCCATGGCCTCTTCGGCCTGGCGGCGGTATTGCACTTCCAGGTTGCCGGCGCGCAGCAATTCGAGTTCGGTCTCGCGGGTATCGAGCGCGGCGAGCACCTCGCCGGCCTTGACTTCGTCGCCGGCGCGATGCGCCGCCTCGGCGATATAACCGTCAAACGGCGCGGCGACCACGCGCTGCACCACGCCCTGCACCGTGGCGGTCGCCCCCACGCGGTAAGGACCATGGGCCAAGGCGCCGAACAACGCCACGGCCAGCACGGCCAGCACCAGCAGCTTGCGGCCGATATACCGGGCGCCGAAGAGCCGGCCGGCCTCCTGCAAGAGGGCATCGCGGCCCTTGCGCCACAGCGGCCGCTCCTGCTGCAGCCGCTGGTAGAGCACGCGGCCGGCCAGGAGCGCCACGCTCTGGCACAGTTCGACGCTCTGGCGGTCAAAGGCCTGGTTGTCGGGGCGCTCGAACAGCAGGGCGCCCCGCGCCTGGCCCTCGGGCGCGAAGGGCACGGTCAGCACATGGCGGTTGCCGAACTCGCGCGCCAGCTTCTGGTGGGCGCGCAGCTGGATGGTGCGCCCCTCGTCCTGGGGCAGGCAGAGCGTGGTGTTCTGGTCGATGGCCTCGTCCATGGCCTCGGCCACCGCCTGCACCAGGTTCATGTTCTGCACCAGGCGGCTGCTGTGCGACAGCGCATGCACCTTGATGCGCCCGTCCTGCCGGAAGCCGATGCTCACGCGGTCGCAGCCCAGACGGGTGGCCAGGTCGGTCGCCAGCGTCAGCGCCACATCCTTGAAACGGCCTTCTTTCAGGGCCCGGGCGACGCTGTTGACCACATACATCAGGCGCTCGATGGTCTGGGCGCTGTCGCCGCGCTCTTCCTGCAGCAGCCAGGCTTCCAGCACGCCCGCGCCCCAGCGCAGGGCCTGCACCGCCGGCTCGGGCGGCTGCGGCGCGGTCTCGAAGGCGGCCACGCCATGCAGGCGGCCGCCCAGGATGACCGGATAGGCCACCACCAGGTGCTTGCCATCCAGCGCCACCGCCACCTCCCTGCCCTGCAGACAATCATCGACCACGCCATAGAAGGCAGGCCCCGGGCGGCTACCCGGCGGCGTCTCGGCCACGGCCTCGAACGGGCCCGTGTCCGGTTCGCCCAGCACGAGGGCGCCATGACGCACGCCCGCGAGCTGGCCGGCCTGCAAGGCCAGCCAGGCGTCCAGGAAGGCCTGGCGATCGGCCGACGGCGACAGCGCCGACCACCATGCCAGATCCGCGCGCTTGACCTGCGCGGCGACTATCGGATCATTCATCCTCACTAAGGGCCTGCGCCTCCTCCATCGGCGTGTCCTTGCGGCTCACGCGCAGTCCGGTCTTGCGGCGGGCCTTGGGCTCCCACGTATTGGTTTTGGAATTGAACACCACCGAGCCGGCCATGCCCAGCGCGCCGGACAGGCCCAGCACCCCGACACCCGCCGCCATGGCGGCGCGCGTGTCCTGGCGCCCCGCCCCCGGCGGCGCGGCGGCTGGCGGCTGGGCCGCGCCGCC
>NZ_LRUJ01000005.1 GCF_001548475.1 Bordetella hinzii LMG 13501 | reverse complement strand
CCCCAACCCCTACAAAACCCCCGCCTCCCTCCCCCCGCATGACCTCTTGGGCGGCGGCGGCAGTGTCGGACACCCAACGCATCGACCACGCCCGCATGACCCGGCGCCACGGCGTGTGACACAAGGAAAACCCAGGCTTGACAAGGGCGAGCAAGAGCTCTGTGCCACTGCGTACCCAAATAACAACGGCCGTCAGGAACGTCCGGCATAGTGCGGTAAGATTGGGCGAATGTATTCGATGGAGCAGTGATCGTGAGTGAATCTCCCAATCCCGTACCGGGTTCCCAATCCCTGGATCTGCGCACCTTGGCGCATGTTTCCTACGGCCTGTTTGCGCTGGGCTTTCTGACCGGCGGTATCTTGGGTGTGGCGACGCTCGCGGCCGTGGTGCTGATGTATCTGAAGCGCTCTGATACTGCCGGCACGGTCTACGCTTCGCACTTCGACTGGCTGCTGCGCACGTTCTGGTGGTCGCTGCTCTGGCTGGCGATCAGCTTCGTGCTGATGCTGATCTACATCGGCTGGATCGGCATGGTGGCAACCGTGGTATGGGTGCTCTATCGACTGATCAAGGGCTGGTTGGCACTGCTGGAGGGCAATCCTCCATCCAGCTACGCCTGAGCGGCGATCGATGTCCCAAGGCCGGCCTCGAGCCGGCTTTTTTACGCGCGAGCGATACCGCGCGATGGCACGGGCAGGGCGGGGGAGAGAAAGGGAGAGAGGCGATGCGGGACAGCATGGCCGGGTACGCAGGACAGCGGCTCCCGGCCTGCTTGGGCGGGCACTGGCGGCGCCGCGCAAGGAAGGGACGTACGAGGTACGCCCTCGACCCTGGTGCTTACTTCAGGTGAGCGTTGACCAGCTTGGTCAGTTCGAACATCGTGACCTGATCCTTGCCGAAGATGGGGCGCAGCTTGGCGTCGGCATTGATGTTGCGCTTGTTGCTGGCGTCTTGCAGGTTGTGCTTTTTGATGTAGTCCCAGATCTTTTTGGTGACCTCGGTACGCGGCACGGCTTCCGAGCCGATGACAGCGGCCAGCTCGGCGCTGGGGGTCAGGGGCTTCATAAACGCGGCATTCGGTTTGCGCGTGGTCGCGGTTTTGGAGGGTGTGGCCATAATGCGGCGCTCCTTCTCTGGATGTTGGAAAAAATGTCCTGCGGGCCGCAGCATAACGTGTCTCCAGGGTAAAGACAAAGGCATTTATCCTCTGTAGCAACTAAAATCGGCCTACACACACCCTCCTGCCATGCTCCTGTAACGTCCTATGTACGCACGCTCTCCTCTCGAGTCGATACGGCTTTTTCATGACGAGTTGACGGCCCTGCGCCGCGATCTGCACGCCCACCCTGAATTGGGGTTCGAAGAGGTGCGGACTTCCGGCATCGTCGCCGGCGCCCTGGAGGCCCTGGGGGTGGAGGTGCACCGCGGCATCGGCAAGACGGGTGTGGTGGGAGTGATCCGCGGCAGGCGCTGCGACAGCGGCCGGATGATCGGCCTGCGGGCCGATATGGATGCCTTGCCCATGGCCGAGGACAACGATTTCGCGCACAAGTCGACCAAGCCCGGGCTGATGCATGGCTGCGGCCACGATGGGCATACGGCGGTCCTGCTCGGCGCGGCGCGCTATCTTGCCCAGACGCGCAATTTCGATGGCACGGCCGTGCTGATCTTCCAACCGGCCGAGGAGGGCCGGGGCGGCGCCAAGGCCATGATGGACGATGGCCTGTTCGATACCTTTCCCTGTGATGCCATCTATGCCTTGCACAACTGGCCGGGCCTGCCGCCGGGCACGATAGGCGTCAATTCCGGCCCGATGATGGCGGCCGCCGACCGTTTCGAGATCGTCATCAACGGCCGGGGCGGGCACGTCGCCCACCCTTACCAGACCATAGACCCCGTCACGGTCGCCGGCCATCTCATCACGGCGCTGCAGACTATCGTGTCGCGCAATGTGAATCCGCTGGATTCGGCCGTGGTGTCCATCGGCTCGGTCCAGGCGGGCCACCCCGGCGCCATGAGCGTGATTCCGCGCGAGGCGAAGATGGTGGGCACGGTGCGCACGTTCCGCAAGTCTGTGCAGGAGATGGTCGAGACTCGTATGCGCGAGCTGGCAACGTCGATCGCCGGTGCTTTTGGCGCGACCGCGGAGGTCAACTACGAGCGCATCTACCCGGCCACCCTCAACACGCCGCAACACGCCACGCTGGTTGCCGATATCGCCACCGAGATGGTGGGCAAGGAGAAGGTCGTGCGCGATCTGATCCCGTCCATGGGCTCGGAGGATTTTTCGTTTATGCTGCAGGCCAAGCCTGGCGCCTATTTCCGCCTTGGACAAGGCGGGGCGGAGTCAGGCTGTGTGCTGCACAACTCCCATTTCGATTTCAATGACGCCGTGATTCCGCTGGGCAGCGCCATGTTCGCCGCCCTGGCCGAGCGCGGCATGCCCTTGGCCGAGTAAAGGCCCTCTTTCATGTCCAACCCTGCCCAACTCACGATCACCCGCCCCGACGACTGGCATCTGCATTTGCGCGATGGCGCTGCGCTGGAGGCGGTGGTGGGCGATACGGCGCGCCAGTTCGCGCGCGCCATCATCATGCCCAACCTCAAGCCTCCGGTGACGACCACCGAGCAGGCGCTGGCCTATCGCGAGCGTATCGTCGCAGCCCTGAAAAAGACCATGGGCGACGCGGCGGATTTCAATCCGCTGATGACGCTTTATCTGACGGACAACACGCCGGCGGCGGAGATCGAGCGTGCCAAGGCCAGCGGCCAGGTCTATGCCGTGAAGCTGTATCCCGCCGGCGCGACGACCAATTCCGATGCCGGCGTCACGGACTTGCTGGGCAAGTGCGGCGCGGCCTTGGACGCTCTTGAGAAGGCCGGCATGCCCTTGCTGGTGCATGGCGAAGTCACGGATCCGGCCATCGACGTCTTCGATCGCGAGGCGGTCTTCATCGAGCGCGTCATGCAGCCGCTGCGCCGTGCCTACCCTGGCCTGAAGGTGGTGTTCGAGCACATCACGACCAAGGACGGCGCGGAGTATGTGCGCGACGCCGAAGGGCCGATCGCCGCCACGATCACGCCGCAGCACATGCTGTACAACCGCAATGCGATCTTCCAGGGCGGCGTGCGGCCGCATTGGTATTGCCTGCCCATCCTCAAGCGCGAAGTGCATCGCCAGGCCCTGGTCGATGCGGCGACCAGCGGCAGCCCGCGCTTTTTCCTGGGTACCGACAGCGCGCCCCATGCCCGCGGCCTCAAAGAGCATGCCTGCGGCTGCGCCGGCTGTTATACGGCGCTGCACGCCATGGAGCTTTACGCCACGGCGTTCGAGAATGCGGGCGCCTTGGACAAGCTCGAAGGCTTCGCCAGCCACCACGGGCCGGATTTCTATGGCCTGCCGCGCAATACGGGCAGCCTGACGCTGTTGCGCGAGGATTTCACCATCCCCGAGGAAGTGCCCTTCGGCAACACCACGCTGGTGCCGCTGGCCGCCGGCGAGGCCTTGCGCTGGCGCGTGCAGGGCTGAGGCCCGCGCGCCACCCGCGAGCGACCCGGCATCGGCCGGGTTTTTTTCAGCCGCCGCTGGCCGCGCGCCGTTCTTCGAGCGTTTCCCAGCGTTCGAACTTGGCCTCGAGGTCTTTTTCGATGCGGGCCAGTTCGGCCTGGATCCGTTCAACCTCCTGGGGCGCGTCGCGATAGAGGCTTCCGTCGGCCAGCTTGGCGCTCAATTCGCCTTGTTCGGCCTCCAGGCCGGCGATCACGTCGGGCAATTCTTCGAGCTCGCGCAACTCCCAGGAGCTGATCTTGGCGGCCCGCGCCGGTTTGGCGCGCGGCGCGGCGGCAGGCGCCGCGGCCGCCGGAGCGGCCGGTGTCGCCACGGCCGGTTGCGGGCGCTGGAGCAGCCATTCATCGTAGCCGCCGACATAGTCGCGCCAGCGGCCCTCGCCCTCGTAGGCAATGGTCTGCGTGACCACATTGTTGAGGAAGGCGCGGTCGTGGCTGACCAGCAGGACCGTGCCCGCATAGTCCTGCAGCAGTTCTTCGAGGAGCTCCAGCGTTTCGATATCGAGGTCGTTGGTGGGTTCATCCAGCACCAGGACATTGGCCGGGCGGGCAAATAGCCGGGCCAGCAGCAGGCGGGCGCGCTCGCCGCCGGACAGGCTGCGCACCGGCGAGCCGGCGCGCGCGGGCGAAAAGAGGAAATCGCCCAGGTAACTCATGACATGCTTGCGCGTGCCGCCGATTTCGACCCATTCGCTGCCGGGGTTGATGATGTCGGCCAGCGCGGCGTCCTCGTCCAGCTGGGCGCGCATCTGGTCGAAATACGCGACCTCGACATTGGTGCCGGTGCGTACGGTGCCGCTGTCCGGCGGAAGCTGGCCCAGGATGATCTTCAGCAGCGTGGTCTTGCCGGCGCCATTGGGACCGATGATGCCGATGCGGTCTCCGCGCAAAATGGTGGTCGAGTAGTCGCGGACCACGGTTTTGTCGCCGAAGGCCTTGTTGACCTCGCGCAACTCCGCCACGATCTTGCCGGAGCGCTGGCCCTGGGCGACCGCCAGGTTGACGTTGCCCACGCGCTCGCGCCGTTCGGCACGCTCTACGCGCAACCGCTCGAGCCGGCGGACCCGGCCTTCGTTGCGGGTGCGGCGGGCCTCGACGCCTTTGCGTATCCAGATCTCTTCCTGCGCCAGCAGCTTGTCGAACCGGGCCTGCTCCAGGCGCTCGGCCTCCAGCCATTGCGCCTTGCGCTCCTGCCATTGGCTGAAGTTGCCGGGAAAACTCAACAGCCTGCCGCGGTCCAGTTCGACGATGCGCGTGGCGATGGCATCGAGGAAGCGGCGGTCGTGGGTGATGATGACGGCGGCGCCTTTCCAGGTGCGCAGCAGTTCTTCGAGCCAGGCGATGCCTTCGAAGTCCAGGTGGTTGGTGGGTTCGTCCAGCAGGAGCAAGTCAGGCTGGTCGACCAGCGCGCGGGCCAGGGCCACGCGCTTGCGAGTGCCGCCGGACAGGCCCGCGATCAGGGCGTCGGCGGGCAGGCCGAGCTTTTCCAGCGTGGCGCGCACGCGCGCCGGGCGTTGCCAGTCCTCGGGATGGGCCTGTTCGTCGCTCACGACCTCGTAGACGGTGCGCGTCTCGTCCAGCACGGGCTCCTGCTCGACCGTGACCACCCTCAGTCCGGACGTGCGGCTGATATCGCCATCGTCGGGCTGGTTGCGGCCGTCCAGAAGGCGCAGCAGCGAAGACTTGCCCGCGCCATTGCGCCCGATCAGGCCGATGCGTTCGCCTTCCTGGATGGCGAAGTCGGCATGGTCGAGCAGGGGATGGTGGCCATAGGCCAGCTGGACGTCGGTCAGGGAGATAAGCGTGTTTTGAGCCATGAGGATTCTGCGCGGAACGTAGCCCGTATTGTCGCAGGAACCGGCCGCCGGGGCTGGGTGTACTACAATGCCCGCCGCAAGGCAGATCGGGCAATCGCGGTGGCTCATCCATCGAGGAAGGTCCGGACTCCACAGGGCGGGATAGCGGCTAACGGCCGTCCGGTGAGGCGCGCGAGCGCCAAGCCGAGGAACAGGGCCACAGAGACGAGTCTGCGGGGCGGGCATTCGCAAGAATGCACCGGCACGGCCATCTCCGTGCCGCGGCGGCTGGCAACGGCCACCGGCATCGCAGGGTGAAACGCGGCAACCTCTATCCGGAGCAACACCAAATAGGCATGCGCAGGGCCTTCGGGCCCGCAAGGGCGGCTCGTCCGAGCATGCGGGTAGGTGGCTAGAGCGTTCCAGCAATGGTTCGCCCAGAGGAATGATTGCCCGCCAGGGCGACCTGGCGTACAGAATCCGGCCTATAGATCTGCTTTGCATTTTCCTCTCCGCGTCGCGATAGGCCCATGGCCGGCGACCCGCGTCATGACTCCCTTATCCGTCGACAGGTCCGAGCGAGAAACCACTTGTTTGCGGCCACTTCTTGACTAAGGACTTTGAGTTCCCTGCGCAAGATCCTGATTTATCAGGATGTTTTCTCCGTCTCTTCGTTTACAAGTTGCTCTAAGTCCTTGTTGTGATTGAAAAAATTGCAACTGCCAGCTTGACCCGTCTTGTGCCTTCCCGTAGAGTGGGAAAAAGTAGGAATTTGTGCAATTAAGTGGGGCAAATCTGTGTTTCAGGGAAGCAGCGCGCTCACGTTGGATGCCAAGGGCCGGATCTCGATCCCGACCCGGCATCGTGACGCCCTGGTGTCGCAGGCCGAAGGCCGGCTGACCCTGACTCGCCACCCGGACGGCTGTCTGTTGGTCTATCCGCGACCCGAGTGGGAAAAGAAGCGCGAGCAGATCGCGGCTTTCCCGATGTCGGCGCGCGCGCTGCAGCGACTGTTATTGGGTAATGCCCAGGACGTTGAGATCGACGGCTCCGGCCGGGTGCTCATCGCTCCCGAACTGCGCAACGCTTCCGGAATGACGCGCGACGTGATGCTGCTCGGCATGGGCACGCACTTCGAGCTCTGGGATGCCGCTTCCCTGGCCCGCCGCGAGGCGGAAGATCTGGCCCAGGGGATGCCGGACGTGTTGAATCAGTTTTCGTTCTGAAACCGACTATGGAATTCGAGCACCGGCCCGTCCTGCTGGAGCCGACGGTGGACGCCTTGTTGCAAGCCGATTTCGGCGGCAGGGGGGCTTCCCGCAAGCGCTCCCAGGATGCGGCGGCGGCCGAGGGCCGGCGCGCGGGCGGTGTCTTCGTCGATGGGACTTTCGGCCGCGGTGGGCACAGCCGCGAGCTGTTGCGGCGCCTGGGGCCGCAAGCCCGGCTGGTGGTGTTCGACAAGGATCCCCAGGCCATCGCGGTGGCGCAGGCCCTGGCCGCCGAGGATGGCAGGGTGCAGGTGGTTCATGGGGGCTTTGCCACCATGGCCGAGGAATTGACGGCGCGCGGCATCGATCGGATCGATGGCGTGATGCTGGATCTGGGCGTGTCGTCGCCCCAGATTGATGATGCCGGCCGGGGGTTCTCGTTCATGCGAGAAGGCCCGCTGGACATGCGTATGGATACGAGCCGTGGTCCCACGGTTGCGGATTGGCTGGCGCAAGCCAGTGTGGAAGAGATGCGGGAGGTGATCGCAGATTATGGCGAAGAACGGTTTGCTTTTCAGGTTGCAAAGGCGATTGCTGCTCGCCGCGCAACACGGCCGCTGCGCACCACGCTCGAGCTTGCCGAGTGCGTCGCCAGCGCCGTCCGCACGCGCGAAAAGGGGCAGCATCCGGCCACACGCACCTTTCAGGCTCTACGGATTTACATCAATCGGGAACTCGAAGAGCTCGCGCGCGCCCTCGCGTCAGCTATAGAGCTGCTTGCCCCAGGGGGGAGGTTGGCAGTGATCAGTTTTCATTCGCTGGAAGACCGGATGGTCAAGCAGTGCATCGCGGCGGCCGCGAGGCCCGCGGCCGCGCATCCGCGCCTGCCCCTGCGGGAAAGCGAACTCCCCCAACCCATTCTGCAATCCCTGGGCAAGGTCGTTGCCGATGACGAGGAAGTCGCCGGCAACGCCCGCTCGCGCTCGGCCATCCTGCGCGCGGCCGAGCGGACTTCGCAGCCCCTGCCGCCGGACGGCGCGGCCGGATTCGTGCCGGGCGTGCCCGGCGCGGCCGAAGCCATCAAGGGGAGGCGCCGCTAATGGGCCGTGCCAGCCTCATCGTCGCCGCCTTGTTGATGCTCTCCGCCATCTCCCTGGTGACGAGCCGCTATCAGTCGCGCCAACTCTATATAGAGCTGGGCCGCGGCCAGGCCGAGGCCCGAGATCTGGACACCAACTGGCGCCGCCTGCAGCTCGAGCGTGCCGAACTGGCCCGCAATGCCCGCGTCGACCGTGCCGCGCGCGATGAGCTCAAGATGATTCCCATCGTGCCCGACCGCACCATATATATGGTGCAGCCGGCCGCCGTGGCGGGAGGCGCGCAATGAAGCGCGTGCCCTTCTTCGACAATCCGGTGCTGCGTGGGCAATTGCCCATGTGGCGTGCGCGCCTGGTGCTGATACTGCTGTTTGCCGGGCTCCTGGTGCTGGCCGGCCGCGCCCTGTTCCTGCAGGGCCTGTCCAATGAGTTTCTGCAACAGCAGGGCGAGCGGCGCTATGAGCGCACCCTGACCCTGGCGGCCACGCGCGGCAAGATTCTCGACCGCAACAACGTCGTGCTGGCGTCCAGCGTGCCGGCGCGCGCGATCTGGGCCATTCCCGAGGACGCCAAGGTCGCCACGCCCGAACAGATCAACACGCTGGCCAAGCTGCTGGATACGCCGGCCGCCGAGCTGCGCCGCCGGCTCACGGACGAGGACCGGAATTTCGTCTACATCAAGCGCCAGGTGCCGATGGATGTGGCCGATAAGGTCAAGCAGATGGCGCTGCCGGGCATACACCAGCAGCCGGAATCGCGCCGTTATTACCCTGAAGGCGAAGTGACCGCCCATATCGTGGGCTTTAACAACGTCGAGGATCAGGGCCAGGAGGGCGTGGAGCTGACCTTCAACCAGCAGCTCTCCGGCCGCCCCGGCACCCGCCGCGTGATCAAGGACCGGCTGGGGCGTGTCATCGAGGACGTGCAGGCGGTGACCTTGCCGGTCGACGGGCGCGACCTGCGCCTGTCCATCGATACCCGGCTGCAATACCTGGTCTACAAGGAATTGCAGGCCGCGCTGGACAAACACCAGGCGCGCGCCGCCACGGCCGTGGTCCTGGACGTGCATACCGGCGAAATCCTGGCGCTGGCCAACCTGCCTTCCTATGATCCCAACCGGCGCGAGAACTGGAAGGTCGCCACGCTGCGCAACCAGGCGATCACGGATACCTTCGAGCCGGGTTCCATCATGAAACCCTTCACGGCGGCCCTCGCGCTGGATCTGGGCCGCATCACCACGTCGACCACCTTCGACACCGGCAACGGGCGTTTCCAATACCAGGGTTCGACGATCAGCGACGTCAGCCGCAACGGCGTGCTGGATGTGGCCGGCGTGCTGCGCCGCTCCAGCAATATCGGCATGACCATGATTTCCGAGAAGCTGCAGGCCCGCGAAATGTGGGATCGCTTCACGGAGTTGGGACTGGGGCAAGCGCCGCAGCTGGGCTTCCCGGGCGCGGCGCCGGGACGTCTGCGTCCCTGGGATCGCTGGCGCCTGATCGAGAAGGCGACCATGGCCTATGGCTATGGCCTGTCGGTGTCGCTCCTGCAAGTGGCGCGCGCCTATACGGTGTTCGCCCGCGATGGCGACATGGTTTCCTTGACCCTGGTCAAGCGCGACAGCGATCCGACCAGCGTGAAGATCTATACCCCCAAAACCGCCGGCCTGATCCGTGCCATGCTGGAGGCCGCGGCCGGCCCCGATGGCGCCAAGGCTGCCCAGGTGCAGGGTTACCGGGTGGCCGGCAAGAGCGGCACGGCGCGCAAGATCGTGGATGGCAAGTACAGTTTGCAGCGGTATCGCAGTTCTTTCGTGGGCTTCGCCCCGGTTTCCAATCCCAAGGTGGTCGTGGCCGTCTCCATCGACGAGCCGCAGGTGGGCGGGTATTACGGCGGCGCCATCGCCGCGCCCGTGTTCTCCAGCATCGTGGGCGGCACGCTGCGCCTGATGGGCGTGCAGCCCGATGCACCGTTCGAGTCCACCATTGTCGCGGGTGTCGAAGGCGGGGGGGCGCGATGAGCATGCACCGTGCCGCCGTGGGCAGTTCGCTGCCGGTATTACAGAAGCTGCGCCGCCAGGTGGCGGCCTCGGCCGATCTGCGGCTGGATTCGCGCGACTTGCGCCCGGGCGATGTGTTCGTCGCTTGCCGGGGCGTGCATGGCGATGGCCGTCTCTATATAGAGCAGGCGCTGGCCGCTGGTGCGGCCGCGGTGGTCTATGACAGCGACGCCCTGGCCGTGGCCGTACCGCGCGATGACCGCCTGCTGGGCGTGGCCGGCTTGCGGGGCATGTTGGGCGAATTGGCCGATGGCTGGTATGGCCAGCCGTCCGCCAGCCTGACCGTGCTTGCCGTCACGGGAACCAATGGCAAGACCTCCTGCGTGCACTGGCTGGCTCAGGCGCTTACCCGCCTAGGCAAGCCCTGCGCCACCATCGGCACGCTGGGCGGCCTGCTGCCGGACGGCCGTTCGCTGGGTGGCAGCCTGACCACGCCCGATGTGGTCACCCTGCACCGCTGGCTGGCAGCCATGCGCGACGCCGGGGCGCAAGCAGTGGCGATGGAAGCGTCCTCCATTGGCCTGGAACAGGGGCGCATGGACAATGTGCGCCTGGTGGCGGCGGGCTTCACGAATCTGACGCGCGACCACCTCGATTATCACGGCACCATGGAGAACTACGAGGCGGCCAAGGCCTTGCTGTTCGATTGGCCGGGGCTGCAGGGCGCGGTGATCAACGCCGACGACCCTGCCGGACGTCGTCTGCTGGCCAGGCTGCCGGCGGGATTCGCGAGCGCCTATTCGACCGAACGGGCCGAGGGCGATGTGCTTGCCCGCGACCTGCAGGCCACCACCCATGGCCAAGTCTTCACCCTGAAGACCGCGCAGGGCGAGGCCCAGGTCGTCACCCGCCTGCTGGGCCGCCACAATGTCTCCAATCTGTTGCTGGTTGCGGGCATGCTGCTCAAGCTGGGCTGGCCAGTATCGGCGGTGGCCCGCGAGGTCGCGGCCGCCGTGCCGGTCGATGGCCGCCTGCAAGCCGTGGCCGCGCCGGCGCTCGGGCAACTGACGATACCCAGCCAAGGGCCCATGGTGGTGGTCGATTACGCGCATACGCCGGACGCCTTGTCGCGCGCGCTCATGGCGCTGCGGCCCGTGGCGCAGGCACGGGGCGGCTCCCTGGTTTGCCTGTTCGGCTGCGGCGGCGACCGTGATCCGGGCAAGCGACCGGAGATGGGGCGCATCGCCGGCGAACTGGCTGACCGCGTCATCGTGTCCAGCGACAATCCGCGCAGTGAATCGCCCCAGGCCATCATCGACCAGGTGCTGGCGGGCGTGGGCGCGGATGCCCGCGTCGAATCCCAGGCCGATCGCGCCCTGGCCATCATGCATGCGGTCTGGACCAGCAAGCCCGAGGACATTGTCCTGCTGGCCGGCAAGGGACACGAAACGTACCAGGAAATCGCCGGCCGCAAGCTGGTCTTCGATGACCGCGAATGGGCGCGCGCGGCCTTGCTGCTGCCGCACGTCGCCGGCGTGTCGACCGATACCCGCAACATCGCGGCCAACCAGCTTTTCGTGGCGCTGGCCGGCGAGTCTTTCGACGGCCACGACTATCTGGCCCAGGCGCAGGCCGCGGGCGCCTGCGCCGCGGTGGTGGCCCATCCGGTGTCCGATGCCGGCCTGCCTCAGCTCGTGCTGGGCGAGACGCGCCAGGCGCTGGCGCGCCTGGCGACGGCCTGGCGTGCCCGGTTTGTATTGCCGGCGATCGCCGTGACCGGCAGCAATGGCAAGACCACCACCAAGGAAATGATTTCCGCCATCCTGGCTGACTGGCAGGGTGAAGAGCACAGGCTGGCGACCGCCGGCAATTTCAACAACGACATCGGCCTGCCGCTGACGCTGCTGCGCCTGCGCGCCCAGCATCGCGCCGCCGTGTTCGAGCTGGGGATGAACCACCCCGGCGAAATCGCCCAGCTGGCGCCGATGGCGCAGGCCTCGGTGGCCTTGGTCAACAATGCGCAGCGCGAGCACCAGGAGTTCATGCATACGGTCGAGGCCGTGGCGCGCGAGAATGGGGCGGTCATCGCCGCCTTGCCCGAAGAGGGCGTGGCCGTCTATCCCGGCGATGATCCGTACACGGCCATCTGGGACGGGCTGGCAGGCGCCAGGCGCGTGCTGCGCTTTGGCCTGCAGCCTGGGCTGGATGTCTATGCGGAAGAAATCCGGCCCGGCGTCTCGGGCACCTTGTGTCGGGTGGTAACGCCCGCCGGGGTCGCCGAATTGGCGCTGCCGGTACCGGGTGCGCACAATTTGCGCAATGCCCTGGCCGCGATTGCCTGCGCGCTGGCCGCCGGTGCGCCCTTGACGAGCGCGGTCCGCGCCCTGCAGGCCTTTGCCGCGGTCAAGGGACGCATGCAACGCAAAGAAATGAGTGACGGTACGTTGCTCATTGATGACACCTACAATGCGAACCCCGACTCGGTACGCGCGGCCATCGAGGTTCTCGCGCAACTGCCCGGTCCGCGCGCGCTCGTGCTCGGAGATATGGGTGAGGTCGGGGACAACGGTCCCGCCATGCATCGTGAGGTTGGCGGGTACGCGCGCGATCACGGGATCGACGCACTGTTCACGCTAGGTGACGCCAGCCGAGCGGCCGCGGCCGAATTCGGAGCGAAGGCGCGCGCCTGCGCATCGGTAGACGAAGTCGTTGCCGCGTTGCGCGGCATGCGCCCGGCCAGCGTATTGGTAAAAGGTTCGCGCTTTATGCGCATGGAGCGGGTAGTGACGGCTTTTTCTGTAAACGACAACGAGACGGCCCCGGGCCAGGGGGACAAGCATGCTGCTTGAGATTGCCCGTTGGTTGTCCGACGATGTGCGCGCGATCGGCGTGCTGGAGTACATCACCTTGCGCGCGGTGCTGGCCTGCGCCACGGCCCTGCTCATCGGGCTGGCGGCCGGTCCGCGGGTGATCCGCAAGCTGACCGAAATGAAGATCGGCCAGGCCGTGCGCGCCTATGGCCCCGAGTCGCACCTGGTCAAGACGGGCACGCCCACCATGGGCGGCGCCCTCATCCTGATTTCCATCGCCATCAGTACGCTGTTGTGGGCCGACTGGACCAACCGTTTCGTGTGGGTGGTGCTGCTGGTGACCTTCGGCTTCGGCTGGATCGGCTGGATGGACGACTACCGCAAGGTGGTGTATCGCGATCCCGAGGGCATGCCCGCGCGCCAGAAATTCTTTTGGCAGGCGACGATAGGCCTGGTGGCCGCGGTCTACCTGGCGTTTGCTGTGTCCGCGCCGGCCAACACCGAGTTGTGGCCGCTGTTCAAGGCCTGGGTCGCCAGTGGCTTCAGTATGCCGCTGCCCACGCGGGCCGACCTGATCGTGCCGTTCTTCAAATCGGTGAGCTATCCCCTGGGCGTGCTGGGCTTCGTGGCCTTGACCTGGTTTGTCATCGTCGGCACCAGCAATGCAGTCAACCTGACCGACGGCCTGGATGGCCTGGCCATCATGCCCACGGTCATGGTGGGCGCCGGGCTCGGCATTTTTGCCTATGTGGTGGGGCGCGTCGATTACTCCAAGTACCTGCTGTTTCCGTATATCCCGGGCGCCTCCGAATTGATGGTGCTGTGCGCGGCCATCGGCGGGGCGGGGCTGGCGTTCCTGTGGTTCAACGCCTATCCGGCGCAGGTCTTCATGGGTGACGTCGGCGCGCTGGCGCTGGGCGGCGCGCTGGGGACCATCGCGGTGATCGTGCGCCAGGAGATCGTGCTCTTCATCATGGGCGGCGTGTTCGTCGTCGAGACCTTGTCCGTGATGTTGCAGGTGACCTGGTTCAAATACACCAAGCGCAAGTACGGGCAGGGCCGGCGCATCTTCAGGATGGCGCCGCTACACCACCATTTTGAAGTCGGCGGCTGGAAGGAAACCCAGGTCGTCGTCCGTTTCTGGATCATCAGCATGATGCTGGTGCTGATTGGCCTTTCGACCCTGAAGTTGCGATGAACACCGAAGATACCTCCCGCGCCGACGCGCCGCTTGTCCTGATCCTCGGGTTGGGCGAGACGGGCGTGGCCGCCGCGCGCTGGTGCGCACGCGAAGGCGCCCGTCTTCGCGTGGCGGATACCCGCGCGCAGCCGGGAGGGCTGGACGGCCTGCGCGCCGCCCTGCGCGAGGCCGCGGTCGAGTACCACCTGGGCTGCGCCGGGCATTTCGATCCGGCGCTGCTCGACGGCGTTTCCCAGCTTGTCCTCAGCCCGGGCTTGGCGCCGGCGCAGGAACCTACGGCCAGTCTGCTGGCGGCGGCCGCATCGCGCGGCATCGAGGTGGTGGGCGAGATCGAATTGTTTGCTCGTGCCCTGGTCCAGTTGGCCGAGGCGCGTGACTACCGGCCCCGGCTGCTGGCCGTGACCGGCACCAATGGCAAGACCACGGTGACCGCCCTGACCCGTCAATTGATCGAGGCCAGCGGCCTGAGCGCGCGCGCGGCCGGCAATATCAGCCCGGCCGCCCTGACCTCGCTGATGGATGCCCTCGATCATGACCAATTGCCCGACGTCTGGGTGCTCGAGCTCTCCAGCTTCCAGCTGGAAACCACGCGCAGCCTGAACGCGGATGCCGCCGTCGTCCTGAACGTCACCCAGGACCACCTGGATTGGCACGGCGGCATGCAGGCCTATACGCAGGCCAAGGCGCGTTTGCTCAAGATGGCCCGCGTGGCCATCGTCAATCGAGACGATCCGCTGACCACCGCCATGGTTCCCGATGTCGGAAGCCTGGATGTGCGCAGCTTCGGGCGCGATCTGCCGGCGTGCGTGGGCGACATGGGCCTGGAGCTCGGCCAGGGCGTGGCATGGCTGGTGGCCTGCGAGCCCAGCGATTTCGATGAACCGGCGCCGCCCGTGCGCCGCAAGAAGGATGCCCCGCCGCCCCGGCGCGGCCAGGGCCGCATGAGCCGCTTGATGCCGGTCGATGCCCTGCGTATCCGCGGCGTGCACAATGCGCTCAATGCCTTGGCGGCCCTGCAGCTGGCCCGGGTCCTGGATCTGGGCTGGGGGCCGCTGCTGCGCGCCTTGCGCGAATATGCCGGCGAACCCCATCGCGCCGCCTTTGTGCGCAATATCGGCGGCGTGGACTACATCAATGACAGCAAGGGCACCAATGTCGGCGCCACGGTGGCCGCGCTCGAAGGCCTGGGCCAGTCGGTGGTGCTGATCGCCGGCGGCCAAGGCAAGGGGCAGGATTTCTCGCCGCTGCGCTCCGTCGTGGCCAGGCATGCGCGCGCGGTGGTGCTGATCGGCGTGGACGGCCCCGCCATCGGCGAGGTGCTCGCGCCCACCGGCGTCCAGATCGTGACAGCCGAGGATATGCGCCAGGCCGTTCGCCGCGCGGCCGAGCTGGCCCAGCCCGGCGATGCCGTGCTGCTGTCGCCGGCTTGCGCCAGCCTGGACATGTTCCGCAACTATCCGCACCGTGGAGAGGTCTTCGCCGAAGAGGTCGAAGAGCTGGCCCGCGACCGGGGAGAGGTGGCATGAGCCTGTTTGCCGAGCTGACCGCCAGCGTCAACGCCGTCCGTCCGGGACGCACGCGCATGCGCAATAGCGACCTGCCGCTCATCGTGGCGGCTTCGACGCTGCTGCTGCTCGGCCTGCTCATGGTGTATTCGGCCTCCATTGGCCTGGCCGATGGGCCGCGCTATGCCTCCTACGGCCGCTACTATTTCGTGATCCGCCACGGGCTGTTCATGGCGGCTGGCCTGGTGGCCGGCGCCCTGGTGCTGACCGTGCCCATCCGCGTCTGGCAGCGCCTGGCCGTGCCACTGTTCATGGTGTCGCTGGTCCTCCTGGTGGCCGTGCTGATTCCGGGCATCGGCCGCGAGGTCAACGGGGCGCATCGCTGGATTCCGCTGGGGCCGCTTAATTTCCAGCCCTCCGAACTGATGAAGCTGGCCGCCTTGCTCTACGCCGCGGACTACACCGTGCGCAAGCAGGAGCATATGCAGGCCTTCGCGCGCGGCTTTCTGCCCATGGCTTGCGCGCTGGGCGGCGTCGGCATGCTGCTGCTGCTCGAACCCGACCTCGGCGCCTTCATGGTGATTGTCGCCATCGCCATCGGCATCCTGTTCCTGGGCGGCATCAACGGCAAATATTTCAGCAGCCTGCTGGCCGTGCTGGTCAGCACCTTCCTGATGCTGATCTGGCTGTCGCCGTGGCGCCGCGCGCGCCTGTTCGCCTATCTCGACCCCTGGAACGAGGAGAACGCCTATGGCAGCGCCTACCAGCTGTCGCATTCGCTGATCGCGCTGGGGCGCGGTGAATGGTTCGGCGTCGGCCTGGGCGCCAGCGTGGAAAAACTGCATTACCTGCCCGAGGCGCATACCGACTTCCTCATGGCGGTCGTGGGCGAAGAACTGGGGTTTGCCGGCGTCATGCTGGTCATCGTGTTGTTCGGCATCATCCTGCAGCGCGGTTTCGACATTGGCCGCCAGGCGATCGCCATGGAGCGCACCTTCGCCGGCCTCGTGGCCCATGGCGTGGCCATGTGGTTCGGTGTGCAGGCCTTCATCAACATGGGCGTCTGCCTCGGCCTGCTGCCCACCAAGGGGCTGACCCTGCCCCTGATGAGCTATGGCGGCTCGGGCATCGTGATGAATCTCTGCGCCCTGGCCATGCTGCTGCGCGTGGACTACGAAAACCGGGTGATGATGCGGGGAGGCCGCGTATGAGCGCGCCCACCATCCTCATCATGGCCGGCGGCACGGGCGGGCATATCATGCCGGGCCTGGCCGTGGCGGACATCCTGCGCCAGCGCGGCTGGCAAGTGCGCTGGCTGGGCAATCCCGACAAGATGGAGGGCAAGCTGGTGCCGGCGCGTGGCATCGCGCTGGCTCCCCTGCGTTTCCAGGGCGTGCGCGGCCGTGGCGCCGCGGCCTTGCTCAAGCTCCCGCTCTTGTTGACGCGAGCCATGGTCCAGGCTTGGCGCCATTTGTCGGCCATCAAGCCGGATGTGGTCCTGGGCATGGGCGGCTATGTCGCCTTCCCGGGCGGCCTGGTCGCGGCCTTGCGGCGCACGCCCATGGTGATCCACGAGCAGAATGCCGTGGCGGGCACGGCCAACCGCTGGCTGGCGCGCATGGCCAGCCGGGTGCTGACAGGCTTTCCCAATGTATTGCCCGGCGCCGAGGATGTCGGCAACCCGGTGCGCGCCGATCTCTGCCGGCTGGGCGAACCCGCGCCGCGCTACGCCGGGCGCCAGGGGCCTTTGCGCGTCCTGGTGGTCGGCGGATCGCTGGGGGCCCAGGCGCTCAATACCGTGGTGCCCCAGGCACTTGCCCGGATCGCGCCGGCGCAGCGTCCCGTGGTGACGCACCAGGCCGGCGCCCAGCATCTGCAGGCGCTGCAGGCCGCCTACGCCGAGGCGGGGGTGCAGGCCGAGTGCCTGGCTTTCATCGACGACATGGCCGATGCGCTGGCCCGGTCGGATCTCCTGATCTGCCGCGCTGGCGCCATGACGGTGGCCGAGGTCGCGGCAGCCGGCGTGGCCGCACTGTTTGTGCCTTTCCCCCATGCCATCGACGATCACCAGACAGCCAATGCGCGCTACCTGAGCGATGCGCAGGCCGCCTGGCTGCAGGCGCAAAGCGCGCTGACGCCCGAATGGCTGGCCGAATGGCTGGGGCAACGCAACCGTACAGAACTTCAAGCCGTCGCCGAGCGGGCGCGCGCGCAAGCGCGTCCGGACGCGGCGGAACATATCGCCGACGTCTGCATGGCGGCAGCGAGGCGTCAATCATGAAACATCGCATTCAACATATTCATTTCGTAGGCGTGGGCGGCTCGGGCATGAGCGGCATCGCCGAAGTCCTGCTCAACCTGGGCTACGTGGTCAGCGGTTCCGATCTGGCCGAGTCGGCCGTCACGCGGCGCCTGGCCGACCTGGGCCTGAAAGTCTCCATCGGCCACGCGGCCGAGAACGTGGCGGGCGCCGACGCCATCGTCACCTCGACCGCCGTGGCCGGCGACAATCCGGAAGTCATCGCGGCCCGCGCGGCCCGCATCCCCGTCGTGCCGCGCGCGGTCATGCTGGCCGAGCTCATGCGGCTCAAGCGCGGCATCGCCGTGGCCGGCACGCACGGCAAGACTACGACGACCAGCCTGGTGGCCAGCGTGTTGGCCGCCGGCGAACTCGACCCCACCTTCGTGATCGGGGGGCGGCTGAATTCGGCGGGCGCCAATGCCCAGTTGGGGCAGGGCGAGTTCATCGTCGTGGAAGCCGATGAGTCGGATGCTTCCTTCCTGAACCTGCTGCCGGTGATGGCGATCATCACCAATATTGACGCCGACCACATGGACACCTATGGGCACGATGTGGCGCGACTGAAAAGCGCCTTCATCGAGTTCACCCAGCGCCTGCCCTTCTACGGTTCGGCCGTGCTGTGTGTCGATGATGCCAATGTGCGCGAAATCATGCCCTTCGTGTCGCGCCCCATCACGACCTACGGCCTGAGTCCCGAGGCGCAGGTGCGCGCCGAGGACGTGCGTGCCGAAGGCACGCGCATGCGTTTCACCGTGCGTCGCCGCGACCGCGATGCGGAGTTGCCGGCGCTCGACGTCGAACTCAATCTGCCGGGACTGCATAACGTGCGCAATGCGCTGGCGGCCATCGCCGTGGCTTCCGAGCTGGGCGTGTCCGACGAGGCCATCTGCCAGGCGCTGGCCGCTTTCAAGGGCGTGGGCCGCCGCTTCACACAGTGGGGCGACTATCCCGTGTCGCAGGAGCACGGCGGTGGCAGGTATACCGTGATCGACGACTACGGCCACCATCCGGTCGAAATGGCGGCCACCCTGGCCGCCGCCCGGGGCGCCTGGCCGGACCGCCGCATCGTGCTGGCCTTCCAGCCGCACCGCTACACCCGCACGCGCGACTGCTTCGAGGATTTCGTGCGGGTGCTCGGCACGGCGGACGCGGTTCTGCTCACCGAAGTCTACGCCGCGGGCGAGCCGCCCCTGGTGGCCGCCGACGGGCGGGCGCTGTCGCGCGCATTGCGCGTGGCCGGCAAGGTCGAGCCGCTGTTCGTCGAGGATGTCGCCGAGCTGCCCCAGGCCGTGCGCGACTTCATGCGCGACGGCGATGTGCTGATCGTCATGGGCGCCGGCTCGATCAGCAAGGTTCCGTCGCAGTTGGGAGAGCACGCATGACACAGCATTTCGGAAAAGTTGGCGTGCTTTACGGCGGCCGTTCCGCCGAACGCGAGATTTCGCTCATGTCGGGGGCGGGCGTGCACGAAGCACTGCGCGGCGCCGGCGTGGACGCGCACTTGTTCGATACCGGCAAACAGGGCCTGGCCGAGCTTCAGTCGGCCGGTTTTGACCGCGTATTCATCGCCTTGCATGGGCGCTACGGCGAAGACGGCGCGATCCAGGGAGCACTTGAACTCTTGAACATCCCCTACACGGGCAGCGGCGTGGCCGCCTCGGCCGTGGCGATGGACAAGATCATGACCAAGCGCATCTGGCTGCAGCATGGCCTGCCCACTCCGGCATTCGAGGAAATCGACGCCAAGACCGAGCTGCGCCTGGTGCCCGACCGGCTCGGCCTGCCGCTTATCCTGAAGCCGCCGCATGAGGGCTCGACCGTCGGCATTACCAAGGTGGCCGGTTATTCCGACATGAAGCAAGCCTATGCCTCGGCGTCGCACTTCGACGAGGTCGTGCTGGCCGAGCAATTCGTGCGCGGCCGGGAGCTGACGGTGGCCGTGCTGGGTGCGGGCCGCGGCGCGCGGGCCTTGCCCGTCATCGAAATCGTGGCGCCTGATGGCAACTACGACTACCAGAACAAATATTTCACCGACGACACCAAGTACTACTGCCCGGCCGACCTGCCCGAGGGGGTCGCCGCGCAGGTCGAAGAGATCGCCGTCCAGGCCTATCGCGCCCTCGGGTGCGAAGGGTGGGGGCGCGCGGACTTCATTCTCGATGCGCAAAACCGGCCCTGGCTGCTGGAGATGAATACGTCTCCCGGCATGACCAGCCATTCCCTGGTCCCGATGGCCGCGCGCGCGGTCGGCATGAGCTATGCCGACCTCTGCGTGGCGATCCTGGCCGAGGCCTCTTGCAAGCTGCGTGCCCCGGCACGCGCCAAAGAATAGGACACTCTGTGTGGAACGAGGCTCGCACCATCAATCTGATCGCCAACACGCTGGCCGTGCTGGCGGTCGCCGCCTTGCTGCTGGCCGGCGTGGCGTGGGTGGCGCAACGGCCGTATTTCAACCTGGCCGCCATCGAGCTGGAGCCCATGCCGGACAGCGAGCTGCACTATGTGTCGCCCGGATCGGTGCGCTCGGCCATCGCGGGCCGGTTCAAGGGCAACTTCTTTACCGTGGACCTGGACGAGGCCCGCGAGGTGTTCGAGTCGGTGCCCTGGGTGCGCCATGCCACCGTGCGCCGCATCTGGCCCAATACCTTGCGCGTGCGGATCGAGGAGCAGCAGCCCCTGGCGCTATGGAACGAAAACCAGATGATCAACACCTGGGGCGAGTCGTTCACGGCCAACACGGGCGAGCTGGAGGACGAGGACGCCTTGCCTCAGTTTGCCGGCCCGGACGGCACGGAGAGCCTGGTGGTGCAGCGCTACGCCGAACTGGCGCGCTGGTTCGCGCCGCTGGACCTGCACGTCAAGGAACTGGAGCTCAGCCCGCGCTATGCCTGGAAGGCGGTGCTGTCCAACGGCATGACGCTGGATCTCGGCCGCGATCCGGGCGCGGACGCGCCGGATCCGCATGGTCTGCCGGGCGCCTTGCCGTTCGCCGCGCGCATTCAACGCTTTGTGCAAGTCTGGCCCGGGGTGGCCGGCCGTCTGGAGGGGCGCACGGTGACGGGCGCGGACCTGCGTTACCCGAACGGCTTTGCGCTGGCCCTCGCGCCGCTGCCCCCGTCAGAAAGCAAATCACATTCCAAATCGAAACCTGCCAAGAAAAATTGACGCCATGACCCGTGACATCAAGGACCTAATCGTCGCCCTCGATATCGGCACCAGCAAGGTGGTTGCGGTGGTGGCCGAAATCCTGCCCGAAGGCCGCTTCGAGGTACTCGGGCTGGGACAGCACGAGTCGCGCGGCATGCGCAAGGGCGTCGTGGTCAATATCGAGACCACCGTCAACTCCATCCAGCGCGCGCTCGAAGAGGCCGAGCTGATGGCCGACTGCAAGATCCGCGACGTCTACACCGGCATCGCGGGCAGCCACATCCGCTCTTTCAATTCCAGCGGCATGGTCGCGGTCAAGGACAAGGAGGTCACCGCCACCGACGTGGCGCGCGTGATCGAGACGGCCAAGGCCGTGAACATCCCCACCGACCAGCAGGTGCTGCATGTGCTCACCCAGGAGTTCATCGTCGACGGCCAGGAGGACATCCGCGAGCCGATCGGCATGAGCGGCCTGCGTCTCGAGGTCCGGGTGCACATCGTGACCGGCGCGGTCAGCGCCGCCCAGAACATCGTCAAGTGCGTGCGCCGCTGCGGCCTGGAAGTCCAGGACCTGATCCTGCAGCCGCTGGCCTCCAGCCTGGCCTGCCTGACGGCCGACGAGAAAGAACTGGGCGTGGTGCTGGTCGATATCGGCGGCGGCACGACCGATGTGGCGATCTTTACGGGCGGGGCCATCCGCCATACCGCCGTGATTCCCATCGCTGGCGACCAGATCACCAACGATATCGCCGCCATGCTGCGCACGCCGACGCCGGATGCCGAAGAGATCAAGCTGCGTTACGGCGTGGCCAAGCAGGTGCTGGCCAGCCCCGACGAGACCGTCGAAGTGCCTGGCCTGGGCGATCGCGGTCCGCGCCAGGTCAAGCGCCAGGCGCTGGGCGCTGTCATCGAGCCGCGGGTCGAGGAGTTGTTCTCGCTGGTGCAGCAAGTCGTCCGGGATTCCGGTTACGAGGATCTGCTCGCCTCGGGCGTGGTCCTGACCGGCGGCTCGGCGCAACTGCCCGGGATGATAGAGCTGGCCGAGGACGTCTTCCTCAAGCCGGTGCGCGTGGCGGTGCCGGAATACGAAGGCAGCCTGGCCGATGTGATGCGCAATCCGCGCTTCTCGACGGTCATGGGTTTGCTGCAGGAAGCGCGCATGCAGCGCGTGCGGGGCCGCAAGGTCGCCGCGCAGACGGGCAATTTCAAGAGCCTGCTGGCGCGCATGAAAGAGTGGTTCATGAACTGATTCAGGGATGGGGGCGGGCCCATTCCTCGTCAACGGCCGTGCAGCCTGGGGCCGGTGGCGAAAGAGGGAGCGTTTCAACTCCGTAGCGGATTGATAGCCAGTCGGCTGCGGAATTGAGGCGATTGAAAACAGGTTGTTGGGGATTTTCGGCTTTTGGAAATCGGACTTGTGAGGGAGTCATCATGATGAACTTTGAGATGCTTGAGAACAACACCAAAGGGACCGTCATAAAGGTCGTTGGTGTTGGTGGTGCGGGCGGCAATGCCGTCGCGCATATGATTCGCAGCGGTGTCAGCGGCGTCGATTTCATTTGCGCCAACACTGACGCCCAGGCGCTGGCGGCGACCAACGCCCCGGTGCAGATCCGCCTGGGCCGCACCGGCCTGGGCGCGGGCGCCAAGCCCGAGCAGGGCCGCGCGGCCGCCGAAACGGCTCGCGAGGAGATCCGTTCCGCGCTCAACGGCGCCCACATGGTGTTCATCACCGCGGGCATGGGCGGCGGCACCGGCACCGGCGCGGGTCCGGTGGTGGCGGAAGTCGCCAAGGAACTGGGCATCCTGACGGTCGGCGTCGTGACCAAGCCGTTCAGCTTCGAGGGCAACAAGCGCCTGAAGATGGCTGAAGAAGGCATTGCCGAACTGGGCAAGCATGTCCATTCGCTCATCGTGGTCCTCAACGAGAACCTGTATGAGCTCATGGACGAGGACGCGACCCAGGAGGACTGCTTCAAGTCGGCCGACGACATCCTGCACAACGCCTGCGCCGGCATTGCCGAGATCATCAATGTCGAAGGCAATGTGAACGTCGACTTCGAAGACGTGAAGACCATCATGGGCGAGCAGGGCCAGGCCATGATGGGCACGGCTACCGCCAGCGGCGCCGACCGCGCCCGCGTGGCGGCCGAAAAGGCGATCGCCTGCCCGCTGCTCGAAGGCGTGGACCTGAACGGCGCCCGCGGCGTGCTGGTCAACATCACGTCCAGCCGCTCGCTGAAGATGCGCGAAACGCGCGAGATCATGGAGACCATCCGCAGCTACGCTTCGGAAGACGCCACCGTGATCTTCGGTACCGCCTATGACGAGACCATGGGCGAGAACCTGCGCGTGACCGTCGTGGCGACCGGCCTGGGCCGCGCCGCCGCGCGTCCGCAACTGGTGCAGTCGGCTGCCGAAGAACTGCGCACCGGCACCGACAACATGCCGATGGGTGGCATGCTGGCCGGCCAGAACGGCGACTACCGCGGCCTGGACATGCCGTCGGTGATGCGCAATCCGCGTTCGCAGGCTTCGGCCCAGGTGCGCGCGCTGGAAAGCTCGGGGATGGATCACTTCGATATCCCGGCCTTCCTGCGCAAGCAGGCCGACTAAGCGTCGCGGCGCCCGTTCCGCCACGGGCGCGGCACTCCCTCAACGCCCGTCCGCTCCCTCCCCAGGGCGGACGGGCGCAGGAGCTTTGCCGCCCGAAATTTAGGGGCGGATCTGAGACGTATATTGTTGCATTTGCGTGGCATGGGTTTGTCCACGGGGTTACAATGGAACTATCAAGCCGAGGGTATTCCTATTCCTGATATTGGGAAGACCGCTCCGGCCGGCTGGTCATAAAAGCACCAATTATGTTTCGACAGCGCACCATACAAAATCTCGTCCGCACGACTGGCGTCGGCGTCCACTCCGGACGGCGGGTCGAGCTGACGCTGCGCCCCGCGCAGCCCAACACGGGCATCGTGTTCCACCGCGTCGACCTGCCTCAAGTGGTCGATCTTCCCGCTCAGGCGACTGGGGTGGGCGATACCCGCATGGCTTCGGTCCTGCAGCAGGGCAATGTGCGCGTCTCCACCGTCGAGCACCTGATGTCCGCCCTGGCGGGCCTGGGCATCGACAACCTCCATGTCGATCTGACGGCCGAAGAAGTGCCGATCATGGACGGCAGCGCCGCCACCTTCGTGTATCTGCTGCGCTCGGCCGGCATCGTCGAACAGAACGCGCCCAAGCAATTCATCCGCGTGCTCAAGCCCATCGAGGTGCGCGAGGGCGAGGGCCGCAACGAAAAATGGGCCCGCCTGGAGCCGCATGAAGGCTTCGCGCTGGCCTTTTCCATCGATTTCCGCCATCCGGCCATCGATTCGACCGCCAATTTCGCGGAGATCGATTTCGCCACCCATTCGTATGTGCGCGAGATCGCCCGCGCCCGTACCTTCGGCTTCGTCAATGAAGTCGAGGCCCTGCGCTCCATGGGCCTGGCGCGCGGCGGCAGCCTGGACAACGCCATCGTGATGGACGAATACCGCGTCCTGAACAGCGACGGGCTGCGCTACGACGACGAGTTCGTCAAGCACAAGATCCTCGATGCCATCGGCGACCTCTATCTGCTGGGCAAGCCGCTGGTGGCGCGCTATGTGGCGCAGAAATCCGGCCACGCGCTGAACAACCAGCTGGCCCGCGCCCTGCTCCAGCAGCAAGACGCCTGGGAACTGGTGACCTATGAATCGCAGGCGGAGGCGCCGCAGGCCTTCCGTCACGAATGGAAGCTGGCCTGAGCCGGCTTTCCGTTCCATCCGGGCCCCGGCGGCTCGGCACCAGGGGCCCGTCAAGGGCCCTTGGCTTTTGAGGGGGCATCATGCTGCGCCTGTCCTGGCCTTGGCTTTTGACCGTCCTATTGAGTGCTTGCGCGGCCGGCGATACCGCAGGCGGCATACGCATCGCGGACGCGCCCAGGGCGGTCAATCGCTTCTTCAGCGAGTTCGATGGCATGGTCGATGACGCCAATCGCGCCATCAACCATTCCTTGAACCCCGATGCCTCCGTCCAGGGAGCTCGCCCGTAGTCCGAGGATTGGCGCGAGGGACGTATCAGCCCTTGGCTTTATGGTGACGTAGCAACTTGGACACGGCATCCGCCAGGGGCCCCGGGCTCAGGTGCTGCTGCAGGTCTTCAAACGCCTTGAGGGCCACATCGCCCAGCGGTACCGCTTCTTTCGGGGGACGGGGTGCGCGTTGTCCAGGGCGCGGCATCCCGGCTTGAATGCGAACGCTAATTTCGTTAAGGTTCCAGCCTTGCGAGGAAAGTGTCTGCGCGATGCGCGGGGCCATCTGACGCAATTTGGCCGCATGCGCCGGCCCAGGGACCGCCAGCTGCAAACGTTGATTTTCCAGCTTGGCGACCACGCAGACCGCGCCCAATGCCGGCGGCAGCACCGCTGCCACCGCCTGCTGGATCTGCAAATGCGCCCGCGCCGTCGCCAGGACGCCGGCGCCGCGCATATCGTGACCCAGCCAGCCCAGAGCGGTACGTTCGCCGGGCTTGCTGGTCGAGGAACGCGAGCGGGATGAAGGTTGTCTATTCATGCCGTTCAATAATAATAGGATGCAACCTTGAAGGTAGTGATTATGCATGCCCGGGCTGGGCAGGACCGGCATTTCACCGTCGGCGGTGGGCGTCTGGCCTTGCTCATGGGGCTGGCCTTGCTGGCGGCCGCCATGTTCGGCGCGGGTATGCAGCGCTTGTTGTTCGGCGCGTCGGCCTCGCCCTACACCGTGGATTGGCCTTCGTATGCGCGCTCGCAAGCCAACCGCGATGCCGATTTCCTGCGCGAAAACGTCAATATGCTGGCCTCCAAGGTGGGCATGTTGCAGGCCAAGCTCGTCAGCATAGACGGCCTGGGGCGCCGTGTGGCCGAGATCGCCGGCCTGCAATATACGGGCGGCGAGGCCGCCGCCCCGGCCCCGCTCGAAGAAGCCACCCATGTCATGGACGATCTGTTCACCGATCGCCAGCCGCCCACGCCCGAGTCGGCCGAGGCCCTGGGCCGCCAGCTGGATGATATCCAGGCGCGCATGGCCGAGCAGGCCGACAACCTCAAGCTGCTGGATGCGGCGCTGACCAGCCATTCGGCCGAGCAGGCCCGCGTGCCGACGGCCATGCCCATCAAGGATTATCCCTATCTGAGCTCTTCCTACGGCTGGCGGCGCAACCCCGTGACGGGGCGCTATGCCATGCACGAAGGGCTGGACTTCTCCGCCCCGCCCGGCACGCCCATCCTGGCGGCCTCCGGCGGCGTGGTGCTGCTGGCCAAGGGCCAGCCCGGCTACGGCAACATGGTCGAGATCGATCACGGCAATGGCCTGATCACCCGTTATGCCCATGCCTCGCGTCTACTGGTCAAGGCCGGCGACGTGGTCGAGCGCGGCCAGGAAGTGGCCCGCGTCGGCTCGTCGGGCCGCTCCACCGGCCCGCACCTGCACTTCGAGGTGCGCCTGGCGGGCCAGCCGCTGGATCCGCGTCTCTTCCTGGGATCGCAGAATCCCGTCGCGCCCGTCGTGGCCCAAGCCCAGCAGGGCAAGGGCGCCGCCACCCCCGCTGCTCCCTGAGATGCTCGGCCGCGTTCGCGGCAGCGCTCCAGTGCGTTAAACTGGATTGTTTCCTAGCGGGGGCTCCCGCTTAACCATACACAGATAATATCGGCATGGGCGTGGCCGCCGCGTAGCTTGCGGGTGCCGCGCCCCGTGGCCGTCCACGACACGCATGGTTTCTCTGCTCAAAAAACTCATCGGCAGCCGCAACGACCGGCTGCTCAAGCAGTACCGCAAGTTGGTCGTCCAGATCAACAATCTTGAGCCCCAGATCGCCACCCTCTCCGACGAGGCGCTGCAGGCCAAGACGCAGGAATTCCGTGACCGCCACGCCAAGGGCAGCTCGCTGGATGACTTGCTGCCCGAGGCTTTCGCCGTCGTGCGCGAGGCGGGCAAGCGTGTGTTCGGCATGCGCCACTTCGACGTCCAGCTGCTGGGCGGCATAGCGCTGCACAACGGCAAGATCGCCGAAATGCGCACCGGTGAAGGCAAGACGCTCATGGCCACCTTGCCCGTCTACCTGAACGCCATCGCGGGCAAGGGTGTGCACGTGGTGACGGTCAACGATTACCTGGCCCGCCGCGACGCCGAGTGGATGGGGCGCCTGTACCGCTATCTGGGCATGAGCACCGGGGTGGTCGTGCCGCAGCAGCCCAACGAAGAAAAGATCGCTGCCTACCGGGCCGACATCACGTACGGCACCAATAACGAATTCGGTTTCGATTACCTGCGCGACAACATGGAGTATCGCGTCGAGGACCGGCGCCAGCGCGGGCTGAACTACGCCATCGTCGACGAAGTGGACTCCATCCTGATCGACGAAGCGCGCACGCCGTTGATCATCTCCGGGCAGGCCGAAGACCATACCGAGCTTTATGTGCGCATGAATGCCGTGCCGCCGCTGCTCAAGCGCATGGCCGGCGAGCCCAAGCCGCATGAGCCCGAGCCCGAAGGCGACTACTGGGTCGACGAAAAGAGCCAGCAGGTCTATCTGTCTGAATCCGGCCACGAGAGCGCCGAGAAGATTCTTTCGCGGGTCGGCCTGCTGCCCGAGGGCGAATCGCTATACGACCCGCGGCATATCGCCCTGATGCACCACCTGATGGTGGCGCTGCGCGCGCACACGCTGTTCTTCCGCGACCAGCAGTATGTGATCCAGGACGGCGAAGTCGTCATCGTCGACGAGTTCACCGGTCGCCTCATGGTGGGCCGCCGCTGGTCCGATGGCCTGCACCAGGCCGTCGAAGCCAAGGAGGGCGTCAAGATCCAGCATGAGAACCAGACGCTGGCGTCCATCACCTTCCAGAACTATTTCCGCATGTACGAGAAGCTCTCGGGCATGACGGGTACCGCTGACACCGAGGCTTATGAATTCCAGGAAATCTACACCCTGGAAACGGTCATCATCCCGACCAACAAGCCGATGCAGCGCAAGGACCAGAACGACCAGGTCTTCAAGACCAACCAAGAGAAGTACAACGCCATCCTCAACGACATCCGCGACTGCCATGAGCGCGGCCAGCCCGTGCTGGTGGGGACCACCAGCATCGAGAACTCGGAGCTGCTCTCCGGCCTGCTGAAGCAGGCCAAGCTGCCGCATGAGGTGCTCAATGCCAAGCAGCATGCCCGCGAAGCCGAGATCGTGGCAGAGGCCGGCAAGCCGGGCCATATCACCATCGCCACCAATATGGCCGGCCGCGGCACCGACATCGTTCTGGGCGGCAGCGTCGACAAGCAGATCGACCTGATCCATGCCGACGAATCGCTCAGCGAGGCGGAAAAGACCTCCCGTATCGAGAAGGTGCGCCAGGAATGGAAGCCGCTGAACGAGCGCGTCAAGGCCGCCGGCGGCCTGCGCATCATCGGCACCGAGCGGCACGAGTCGCGCCGTATCGACAACCAGCTGCGCGGCCGTGCCGGCCGCCAGGGCGATCCGGGTTCTTCGCGTTTTTATCTGTCGCTGGAAGATCCGCTGATGCGCATCTTCGCCGGCGACCGCGTGCGCGCCATCATGGAGCGCCTGAAACTGCCCGAGGGCGAACCCATCGAGGCGGGCATGGTGACCCGCTCCATCGAGACCGCCCAGCGCAAGGTCGAAGGCCGCAACTTCGACATCCGCAAGCAGCTGCTCGAGTATGACGATGTCGCCAACGACCAGCGCAAGGTGCTCTACGCGCAGCGCAACGAGGTGCTGGAGGCAAGCTCCATCGGCGCCTCGGTCGAAAGCCTGCGCGACGCGGCCGTGACCGAAGTGTTCCGTTCCTTCGTGCCGGCCGAGTCGGTCGAGGAACAGTGGGATATCCCCGGGCTGCAGAAGGCCTTGGCGGGCGATTGGCAATTGCAGCTGCCGTTGGCCGAGATGGTGCAGTCCGAGCCCAACCTGACCGACGAAGAACTGCTTGAGCGCGTGCTGCAGGCCGCCCGCGACGTGCACCGCGCCAAGGTCGAACTCGTTGGGGCGGAGTCCTGGGCCCAGTTCGAGCGTTCCATCATGCTCCAGGCCATCGACACGCATTGGCGCGAGCATCTGTCGGCGCTGGACTACCTGCGCCAAGGCATTCATCTGCGCGGCTACGCCCAGAAGAATCCCAAGCAGGAATACAAGCGCGAGGCGTTCGAGCTCTTCTCGGGCATGTTGGACCGCATCCGCGACGATGTCGTGCGCGTGGTCATGACGGTGCGCGTGCAGTCGACCGAACAGGTCGAGCAGGCCGAGGCCGAAGCGGCGCAACCGCATGTGCAGAACGTCCAGTACCACCATTCTGACTACGACGAAGCGCTTGCCAGCGATGCGCCCGCGGGCCAGGAGCCGGTGCGCAACGTCGTGCCCAAGGTGGGCCGCAACGATCCTTGCCCTTGCGGCAGCGGCAAGAAGTACAAGCAGTGCCACGGCAAGCTGACCTGATATGCAGCGCGGCCCGACGGCATTCGATCATGCGGTCATCATGGTGCGCGACCGCCTGGAAGCGCTCGCGCCGCATTATGAGCGCCAGGGCTTCCGGCTGAGCGACAAGGCGGTGCACAACCTCGGTTCGTGCAACCAGCTCATCGTTCTGGACGATACCTATATCGAGCTGCTCGGCTGGCCGCCGGGCGCGCCGCCGGCGCGCAAGGAAATCGCCGACTCGCCGCTGGGGCTGGAAGCCCTGGTGTTCCGCAGCGATGATGCCGAAGCAACCTATGAACGTCTGAGGCAGGCCGGTTTCGCCGTCAATCCCGTGCAGGAATTGACGCGCATGGCCCGCGTGGGCGGCCGCGAGATGCCGGCGCGTTTCCATACCGTGCGTTTTGCCGAGCAGCCCATCCCTGGTTTCCGCATGTATTTCTGCCGGCACCTGACGCCCGAGTGCGTCTGGGCGCCGGAGTTCATGGACCATCCCAATGGCGCGCGCCGCCTGGCGCGTATCGACGCTCGCGCGGCCGATGCCCAGGCCTTGGCCCGGCGCATGGCGCAGGTGGCCGATGCCGATGTCCAGGCCCAGGCGGACGGCTGGGACGTCGTGCTGGCCAATCTGCGCATCCATGTGGTCCAGGATGCCGCGGCGGCCACTCCCGCCTTGACCACGCTGACGCTGGCCGACCGCGACGGCTCGCAATATGTGCTGAATACCGGCATCTGAGGCGCCTGGCCGGCGCGGCGGACTCAGTTGGCCGCGTAAGGGCCCAGGTAATCGAGCTTGCCTATCTTGACCCCGGCATGCCGCAGCACATCGTAGGCCGTGGCCACATGGAAATAGAAGTTGGGCAGGGCAAAGGTGAACAGATAGGACGGGCCATTGAAGTTGGGCTGCAGCGCGCCCAGCTTGATGCTGATGCTGCGTCCTTCTGCGCCATCGAATTTGTCCGGCGCCACACTCTTGATATAGGCGATGGTGTCGGCGATGCGCTTGCGCAGCTCGTCCAGCGTGGACTCGGTGTCGGGAAAACTGGGGGCGGCCACGCCACTCAGCCGCTGGATGGCGAATTTGGACGTGTCGCTGGCACGCTGTATCTGGCCGGACAGCGGATACATATCTTCGGCCAGCCTGGCCTGGACCAGCATGGCGGGGTCCAGGCCTTCGGCCTGGGCGTGGGCTTCGGCCTTGTCCAGCAGACTGGCCAGAATGTTCAGGCCGCGCACGAAGACGGGGGCCGAAGCTTGATAAATCGAAATGGGCATATTGCCTCCTGGCCCGGGGTTAGCTTTACCATCTTAGCTCTACTCGCATCCCGGGCAAACATGCGGCGCCGGGCGCGGGCAGGCGTTGGGGGCCGAGCCCTTTGACCAGATCCAAGGAAGAACAATGAAGCTCAGGCAGATAGTGGGCGGCCTATGCGCCGCCGCGGCCCTGGTGACCGCGCAGGCGGCCCCGCAAAGGCCGCTGGTGCTCGTGGTGCCCTACCCGCCGGGCGGCAGCACCGACATCCTGGCCCGTATCATGCAGCCGCGCCTGTCCCAGGCCTTGGAAGGGCGTCCCGTCGTGGTGGAAAACCGCGCGGGCGCGGCCAGCCAGATCGCCACGGCTTTCGTGGCCCGGGCCGAGCCGGATGGCAACACGCTGCTGGTGAGTTTCGACAACCACGCCATCAATCCAGCCGTCAAACCCAACCTGCCTTATGACACCTTCAAGGACTTCACGGGGATCAGCCTGACCGTGCGCTTCCCCTTGGTGATCGGGGCCAATCCCAAGGTGCCGGGCGCCCACCTGGCCGAATTTCTGGCGGCGGCCCGCAAGGAGCCGGCCAATAAATACAACTATGCGTCCACGGGCGTCGGCTCCTTGAACCACCTTGCGCCGGAGGAGCTCAAGCAGCGCTCCAAGGTCGAACTGCTGCACGTGCCCTATGGCGGGGCGGGCCCGGCCGTGCAAGCGGTGGTGGGCGGGCAGGCCGACATGACCTGGTTGAGTTTCGCCGCCCTGCGCGGCCAGATCCAGGCCGGCAAGATCAAGCCCCTGGCCGTGGCCGGCGAAAAGCGCCTGCCCGACCTGCCGGGCGTGCCGACGGTGGCGGAATCCGGCTTCCCGGGCCTGGTGGCTTATTCGTGGAGCGGCATGTTCGCGCCGGCCGGCACACCGGCCCCGGTCATCAAGCAACTGACGGCGGCTTTCCAGACGGTGCTGAAGGACGCCGACGTCCGGCGCAAGCTGGAGGAGGCGGGTTTCGAAGTGGTGGGCTCGGACGGCCCGGCGCTGGACGCCTATGTGAAGAGGGAATTCCAGCGCTGGGATGCCTTCATCAAGGCCAGCCACATCAGCCTGGAGAACTGAGGCCCAGGGCGCTATCGACCGTGAGATTCACGCCCGTGGCGATGTCCGCCTGCGGCACGCCGTAGATATGCAGCGAAATCGCGGTCTGCGCCTCGGCATTGCCCAGGCGATGGATTTGCTGCAGGCCGGGCATGGCGGTAACGATTTCGCCGGGCCGGCGTAACTTGCCGCCGACCGGCTCGGCCTGCCCGCTGCGGGCGTTCCAGCGGTAGTGGCTTTCGCTCAGCTGGCCCTGGAGCACCCGGTAGGTGCACCAGGTCTTGTGCCCATGCACGGGGCTGAATTGTCCCTGGCGCCAGATGAGATAGGCAATGGTGAAACGGCCCTGCGGATCCGCGTAGGCGATGTGGCGGGTGTAATGGTCCGGATGGCCCTGGCGCAGCGCATCGGGCAGATAGGCCAGCATGCCATCGGCGGCCGCCACGCCTTCGGCCAGCTCCGCCAGGAGGCTGGCGGCCGCTTTTTGCGCGGCGTGATCGACGATGCGGCAAAGGTCGTTCAGCGGGCAGGCGCGGTCGGTCTGGAGCATGAGATCGGGCGTCGAAGGGGTCATAGCCTCTATGCTAGGGAGCTTGGCGGAGAAAGGTTTTGCCAATTCCTGGGTGGCCCAAGGGGTTTTTAGAAATTATTTTCCTGCTTCCGGGCGCGCCCCATGGTTGCAACGGCTGGACGCCGCCCCGGGGAAAAGGCAACATTGGGGCCGCCACCGCGACGGGCTTGCAGTCCCGGGTGTGGACGCTAATGGGGGAAAAACGCGCCGTGGACCAGACCGACATCAAGATTCTCAGCCTGCTTCAACAGGATGCCACCCGGTCGGTGGCGGAGATCGCCGAGCACGTGAATCTGTCGGTGACGCCATGCTGGCGCCGCATCCAGAAGCTCAAGGACGATGGTGTCATCGCCCGCAACGCCATCCTGCTGGATCCCGCCGCCCTGGGGTTGAATCTCACGGTTTTTGTCACCATCAAGACCAGCCAGCACAACGCCAAGTGGACCCAGGCCTTGATCAGTGCGGTGATGGCCTTGCCGAATGTGGTGGAATTCCATCGGATGGCGGGGGATATTGACTATCTGCTGAAGGTCGTCGTCGAGGACATGGCGGCTTACGACCGCTTTTACCGCCGCCTGATCGAAGCGGTCGACCTGCTGGATGTCAGCGCCAGTTTTTCGATGGAAGTCATCAAAAGTACGACGGAATTGCCGCTGCCCGGAGGGTGAACGCCGGCTGGAGAATTTTTTTTCAGCCAGGGCGGGGCGCGCGGATGAGATTTTTATTTCAGTGGCTTCCAATCCGCCAAGGTGGCAATGCATTTGCGCGGGCGCGGGCTTAGCATATCCCCCATCCTGACACGGCCGTCGCCGCCCGCATTCCCCGCCATGACGTTCTCTTCCTCGGCAGTCTGCGCCGAACCTGCTTCAGTCGACGACCTCCTGCTCGGCTGGAATGGCACCGAAGATCTCTGGGTGTTTGCCTACGGTTCGCTCATCTGGCGGCCGAACTTCAATTGGATGGAAAGGCGGCTGGCCACGGTGCGCGGCTATCACCGCTCGCTTTGCCTGTGGTCGCATGACCACCGCGGCTCGCCGGACCTCCCGGGCCTGGTGTTCGGCCTGGACCGGGGCGGCTGCTGCCGGGGCGTGGCCTATCGGATCGCCGCCGCGGACGTGGTGCCGACTTTCCGGATGCTGTGGGCGCGCGAGATGCTGCGAGGCGCCTATGTGCCCCGGTGGCTGAGTTGCGAGACCGACGAGAGCGCCGTGCGCGGCCTGGTGTTTCTGCTTAACCGCCGCTGCGGCGATTATGCGCGCGGCATTTCCGATGACCTGCTGCTGGACTCCGTGCGACGCGCGGTGGGCCAGTCCGGGCGTTGCCTCGACTACGTGGTGCAGACGGAGCAGGCCTTGCGCGAAAGCGGGATCGACGATGGGCGCCTGGGCGCGCTGGTGCGCAGGCTGGTGCAGGCGGCCGGCTGAGCCCGCCGGCACTCAGAAGTGCCAACGGCCGAAGACGAAGAGCACGTTGCCGTTGCCCTTGCCGCCCGGGATGTAGGTGGCGTAGAGCATGGCGTCTTTATAGCCCGCGCCGACCAGGGGCAGGATGCCCGGGAAGGGCACATAGCTCATGATGTCGTGGCGGGCGGTCAGGAACACCGTGTAGCCGGCGCCCAGGCGGAAGTTGTCGCTGAGCTTGCCGATTTTCAGGAAGCCATAGCCCGCCATGGGCTCGACCTTGCTGTGCGAGTCCAGAAAGGCGATGGCGTACAGGCCTTGCCAGTCCCCGTCCTCGTCGTAGATGCTGCGGCCCCAGCCGCCGCCCCAGGCCTTTTCATTGAAGGAGCGGATTTTCTCGGCGCTATACATCGAGCGGTTGTGCCAGGAATACCCGGTCACGTAGAGATCATTGCCGCCTTCGGTCCAGATCTGGTCCAGGCGCTGGCAGGCGGATTGGGCCCAGGATGGCAGGCTGTCACAGGCATGGGACAGCGCGGGCAGGCAGAGCACAAGGGCGGCGAAGAATTGGCGAAACGGGATGGGCACGACGGAAATACACGGAACGGATGACAAAATCGGTGCATCAAATGTACACCGGCCGGGCCCTGGCTCTTGTCGTGTTTTTACAGCAGAAAGATGGTCGCCAGCCCGAGAAAGATGAAAAAACCCAGGGAATCGGTCGCGAAAGTCAGCAGGACCGAAGAGCCGATGGCGGGGTCCTTGCCGAAACGGGCTCGGACCATGGGAACAAGCACGCCCACGCCCGCACCGACCAGCATGTTGCAGATCATGGCCGCCATCATCACCAAGGCAATGGACAGCGAGTCCGAAATGGCCCAGGCGAAGGCCGCGGCAACCAGGCTGCCGCACAGGCCGACCATGAGCGTGACCAGCATCTCGCGCTTGACCAGCTGCCAAATATTGCGTCCGGTGATACGGCCCACCGCCAGCGCGCGGATGATCATGGTCATCGTCTGGTTGCCGGAATTGCCGCCGATGCCGGCCACGATGGACATCAGGAAGGCCAGGATCACGATATGGCTGACCGTGCCCTCGAAACGCGAAGCCACGAAAGACGCCGTGGCGGCCGTACAGAGATTGAAGAGCAGCCAGGGCGCGCGGTTGCGCAAGGCCATGGACACCGGCGCGAAGATGTCTTCTTCTTGCAGGCCGGCGCGGGAGAGCGCCTGCTCCTGGGAGTCCTCGCGCATCACGTCCACCACGTCGGCGATGGTGACCCGGCCGATCAGGCGTCCCTGCTCGTCGGTGACGGGGGCGGACACGAGGTCGTAGCGCTCGAAGGCGCCCGCGGCGTCGGCATCGGAATCCAGCGGCCCCAGCGTGAGGTAGTCGGTATTCATGACCGAGCGGACCTCGGTTTCCGGTTCGCTGACCAGCAGCACCGCGATGGGCAGCACGCCCTGCAGCTTGTCCTGGCGGTCGACCACGAAGATCTGGTCGGTGTGGTCGGGCAGCTCGTGCAGGCGCCGGAGATAACGCAGCACGACTTCCAGCGAGACATCCTCGCGCACGCGGACCATCTCGAAGTCCATGATGGCGCCGACGCTGTCCTCGGGATAGCCCATGGCTTCGAGCAGTTGCGCGCGCTCTTCTTCGGTGAGGCCCTTCTGGACCTCGGCCACCACGTCGGGCGGCAGGTCGGGCGCCAAGTCGGCCAGCTCGTCGGCATCCATATTGCCGGTGGCGGCCACGAGATCCTGGCGGTCCATCGCCTCGATCAGCGACTCGCGGACCCAGTCTTCGACCTCCAGCAGCACATCGGCGTCGTGCTCGGGGCTGACCAGCTGCCAGACCTGCTGGCGCTCGTCCTTGGGCAGGGACTCCAGGATGAAGGCGATATCGGCCGGGTGCAGGCGGTTGATCAGCGTCTGCAATTCCACCTGCTGCTGCCGATGAACCAGGTCTTCGACCAGGCCGGCCTTGCGGTCGCCTTGTTCCTGGCGATGCACGAGGTCGAACACGACCTGCTGGCGCCGCAGGCACTCCTGGACTTCTTCGAGCGCGTGCTGGGCGTCTTCGGGATCCAGGCGGCGGGGCGTCGCGGGAGTCTTTTGCGCGGCGGACTGCGTCATGCGAATGTGGGCTCAGAGGGTGGGCAGCGGGCGGCTGCGGCGGGCCTCGTCGGTGGCGACGTAGGTGAGCGTGGCGTCGGTGACTTTGACGATTTCGGCGTCCAGCCGCTGGCGCTGCGCATAGACTTCGACTTCGACCGTGACGGACGTGGTCCCGGTCTTGACGACCTGGGCGTAGAAGCTCAGCAGGTCGCCGACGAAAACGGGTTTCTTGAACTGGAAGGCGTTGACGGCCACGGTAGCGACACGTCCCGCGGCGCGGCGCGCCGCCGGGATGGAGCCCGCGATATCGACTTGGGACATGATCCAGCCGCCAAACACATCGCCATGGATGTTGGCGTCGGCCGGCATCGGCATGACGCGCAAGACGGGCTCTCGGCCGGCAGGCAGGGTGGTGAACTGGGATTTGGTCGTCATGGCCGGCTCCTGATGGCGAACCGACCGATTATGCAGGAAAAAAGCGACCCGGGCGTGTTACGGGGACCCGGGGTCGGCGATCAGGCGGCCAGTTTGACGATGCCGTAGCCGCCGGCCAGCAGCCAGATGTACAGAATGAAGCCCAGCGCCAGCACGCGCGGGCCGGCCTTGCGGATTTGCGCAAAGCGGGTTTCGATGCCCAGGGCCGTCATGGCCATGGTGAGCACGAAGACATCCAGGCGGCGGATGGCGGTGACGAGTTCGGCGGGCAGGATATTGAGCGAGTTGACGATGGCAAGCGCGAGGAAGCCGACCGCAAACCAGGGCACCGGCAGGCGGCCGCCGCCGTGGGCGGACTCGCCGCTGCTGCGGCTGCGCAGCCACATGCCCAACACCAGCAGCACCGGCACCAGCAGGGCCACGCGGGTCATCTTCACGATGGTGGCGACTTCGGTCGTGGCCGGGTCGATATTGCTGGCCGCGCCGACGACCTGGGCGACCTCGTGTATGGTGCCGCCGATATAGATGCCCAGGGCCTGGGTATCGAAATCGAGCCAGCCGGCGTGGTAGGCCACCGGGTACAGGAACATGGACAGCGTCCCGAAGAGCACTACCGTGGCCACGGCCACGGCGCTCTTGTGGGGCGCGGCGCGCAGAGTGGGCTCGAAGGCGAGCACGGCCGCGGCGCCGCAGATGGCGCTGCCGGCCGAGGTCAGCATGGCGGTGTCGCGGTCCAGCCCCAGCAGCCGCTGGCCGACCACGGTGCCGATGACCAGGGTGCCCACGACCACGGCCACGGAGACCGCCAGGCCGGGCAGGCCGACGGCCATGATCTGCTGGATGCTGATGTTCAGCCCGTAGAAGGCCACCGCGATGCGCAACAGCCGCCGGGCGGTGAAATTGACGCCCACCCCCCAGTCCGCCGGCATGGTGCCGCGCAGGAAGTTGCCGTAAAGCATGCCGCACACGATGCCGACCACCAGCGGCGAGAAGCCCAGTTGCTTGATGGCGGGGATATCGGCCAGTTGCACGACGGCGCCGGCCATGAGGGCGACGAAAAGCACGCCGTTGAGCTTGTCGCGCCAGGGAGTGGGAGCGGGAAGGGCTGCGGTGGACATGGGTAGGGGATAACTAAATAACTGGAGGAAATATTACGGCCTTGCCAGTTATCTGAAAAATCTTTATTTTCTATATGTAATATAAGAATTTCCGATAGTTTCTATGACACCCGAGCAACTCCTGAGCTTTGCCTGTGTGGCCGACCTCGGCAATATCAGCCGCGCCGCGCAGCAGTTGCATCTGTCCCAGCCGGCGCTGTCAGGCCAGCTGCGCATGTTGCAGGAATGGTTTGGCGAGCCGTTGTATCGCCGCAGCGGGCACGGCATCGCCCTGACCGAGGCCGGCGAGCGCCTGGCCGCCCACGCCCGGCAACTGCGTCAGGTCTATGGGCAGGCGCGCGCCATGCGCGATGCCTGGCGCGGCCTGGAAACCGGATCCTTGCGCCTGGGCGGCAGCACGACGCCGGCCAGCTACCTGCTGCCTGCCCTGGTGGCGCAGTTCCGGGCGGACTACCCCTCGGTCAGTCTGCATCTGTCCGATGGCAACACCCGCCAGATCGTGGAGCGGCTGCCCCTGCTGGACCTGGCCTTCATTGAAGGGCAGGTGCCCGCCGGCCTGCCCGCCGACACCGAAGTCCATGCCTGGCGGCGCGACGAAGTCGTGGCCATCGTGCGCGCCGACCACGCGCTGGCGCGGCGCGGCAGCGCGACCCTGGCGGAACTGGCGGCGCTACCCCTGGTCATGCGCGAACCGGGCTCGGGCGTCAGGCGTCTGGTGGAACAGGCTTTTGAGCAGGCTGCGCTGCCCGTGGTGGCGGGTCTGGAGCTGGCCGGCGTGGAGGGCGTGAAGCAGGCCGTGCGCGCCGGGCTGGGCGTGGGTTTCGTGTCCGTGATGTCCATGCGCCACGAGGATGGCACCCTGGCCGCGCTGCGCATCGCGCCCGAGGCCATGACGCGCACACTGAGCATCCTGGTGCCGCACGCGCAAGCCTGCTCGCGCGCGGCACGGCGTTTCCTGGCCGCCTGTCAGGCGGCCGTCTGAGGCGCGGCCGGCTGCGCCAGCCACTTGAGCGCCAGTTGGCTCCAGTAGGTGGCACCCAGCGGGATCAGCTCATCATTGAAGTCATAGCTGCCGTTATGCAGCATGCAAGGGCCGGCGCCATGCCCGGCGTCGCGATGGTCGCCGCTGCCATTGCCTATCCAGACATAGCAGCCGGGTTTCTCCTGGAGCATGAACGCGAAGTCTTCCGCGCCCATGGTGGGCGTGACCTTGTCGAAGACATTGTCGCGGCCCACGATGTCGCGCATCACCTCGACCGCAAAGGCGGTCTCGGCGGCGTGATTGATGGTGGGCGGATAGTTGCGCATGAACTCGAACTCGAGGTCGCAATTCATGGCCGCGCAGGTATGCCGGGCGATTTCTTCCATGCGGCGCTCGATCAGGTCCAGGGTTTCCAGCGTGAACGTCCGGACGGTGCCGCGCATCTCGGCATCGTTGGGCACGACATTGTCGGCGCTGCCGGTATGGATCTGGGTGATGGACAGCACGGCGGCTTCGAGTGGCGCGCGGTTGCGCGTGATGATGGTCTGCAGGCTCTGGGCCAATTGCACCGCTGTCATGACCGGGTCCACCCCCAGATGGGGCATGCCGGCATGCGTGCCCTTGCCGGTGATGCGGATGACGAACTCGTTGGCCGAAGCCATGATGGGGCCGGCCGTGACGCCGAACTGGCCGGCGCGCATGCCGGGCCAGTTGTGCATGCCGAACACCGCGTCCATGGGGAAGCGGGTAAACAGGCCGTCGTCGATCATGCGCTTGGCGCCGCCGCCGCCCTCTTCGGCGGGCTGGAAGATGACATAGACCGTGCCGGCGAAATCCCGGTGCTGGGACAGATATCGCGCCGCGCCCAGCAGCATGGCCGTGTGGCCGTCATGGCCGCAGGCGTGCATCTTGCCGCTGTGCTGGCTGGCATGCGCGAAGGTGTTGACCTCCTGCATGGGCAGGGCGTCCAGGTCGGCGCGCAGGCCTACGGCGCGCGGCCCCGCCTGGTTGCCCTTGATGATGCCGACCACGCCCGTGCCGCCCAGGCCGCGATCGACTTCGATGCCCCAATCCTGCAGGCGCCGGGCCACCAGGTCGGCAGTGCGGAATTCTTCGAAAGCGAGTTCGGGATGCGCATGGATATCGCGCCTGAGCGCGGCGATCTCTTCGCGCCAGGCGAGGATGGGTTCGAGGATCTTCATGCGGGAATCTCTATGTAGGAGCAGGAACTTTTGAAGGGTATCATCAAACAAAAAACAAACTAAATGGAGGCAAACACCATGCTGCGACCCTGGCTCGCGCACTATCCGCAGGGCGTTCCCGCCGAGATCTCCACCGAACCCTATACCTCGCTGACCGACCTGCTGGACCAGGCTTGCCAACGCCATGCCGGGCGCATCGCCTGCACGGCCATGGGCAGCGATATCCGCTTTCGCCAGATCGACGAATGGGCGCGGGCCTTCGCCGCCTGGCTGCAGGCCCGCGGCTTGGACCGTGGCAGCCGGGTGGCCCTGATGATGCCCAACGTGCCGGCCTATCTGGTGGCGTTGCTGGGCACTTTCCGGGCCGGCATGGTGGTGGTCAACGTCAATCCGCTGTACAAGGCCGACGAACTGGAGCGACAGCTGCTCGACAGCGGCGCGGAGACTATCGTCATCCTGGAGAACTTCGCGGCCACCTTGCAGGCCGTGGGCAATCGCGGCGCGCTCAAGCACGTGGTGGTGGTGGGCCCCGGCGACTTGCTGGGCGGCCTGAAGGCGCCCTTGGTCAATTTCGCGGCGCGGCATATCAAGAAGCTGGTGCCGGCATGGCATGTGGATGGGGCGTGGCCGTGGTTGCGCGTCCTGCAGGAAGGCGCCCGCGGGGGCTTCTCGGCGCCGGCGCTGGGCATGAACGACCTGGCGGTGCTGCAATATACCGGCGGCACGACGGGCGTGCCCAAGGGGGCGATGCTGTCGCATGGCAATCTGGTTGCCAACGTCTTGCAGGTCGCCGCCATGGCGCGGCCGGTGCTGGGGGACCTGGGCGGTCCGCAGATGACGGTGATCAGCGCCTTGCCGCTTTATCATGTGTTCGCCCTGACGGTGTGCGGGCTGTTCGGCATGTACGCCGGCATGCGCAATCTGCTGATTATCAATCCCCGCGACCAGGCCGCCCTGATCGGGGCCTGGAAGCGCGCGCCGGTCAATGTCTTTCCGGGCGTCAACACCTTGTTCAACGCGCTGGCCGGCAATCCGGCTTTTGCCGCCCTGGATTTCTCCGGCCTGCGCCTGACCCTGGGCGGCGGCATGGCGGTGCAGCCTTCCGTGGCCGAGCGCTGGCTGCAGATCACCGGCCATCCCTTGATCGAAGGCTATGGCCTGTCGGAGACCTCGCCGGTGGCCACCGTCAATCCCACCGATTCGAGCGCGTATTCCGGGTCGATCGGCCTGCCGTTGCCTTCGACCGACGTGGCCATCCTGGACGACCAGGGCAATGAAGTGCCGCTGGGCGAACGCGGCGAAGTGGCGATACGCGGCCCCCAGGTGATGGTGGGCTATTGGCAGAAGCCGGAGGAGACCCGCCAGGTCATGACGGCCGACGGCTTCTTCCGCACGGGCGACATCGGGATCATGGACGAACGCGGCTATACGCGCATCGTCGACCGCAAGAAGGACATGATCGCGGTCTCGGGCTTCAAGGTCTATCCGAACGAGGTGGAGGCGGTCATCGCCGCTTGCCCGGGGGTCCAGGAATGCGCCGTGATCGGGGTGCCCGACGGGCATTCGGGCGAGGCGGTGCGCGCCTATGTCGTCAGGCGCGATCCTTCGGTCAGCGAAGCCGACATTCTCAAATGGTGCGAAAGCCGGTTGACCGGCTATAAGCGTCCGCGCGCCGTGATATTCCGCGATGAACTGCCCAAGAGCAACGTGGGCAAGATCCTGCGGCGTGAGCTGCGCGACGAGGTCTTGGCCGGCCGGGGATGAGCCCGCGCGCCCGGGAATGCCCCGGGCGCCTTCAGGCAGGCAGCTTCAGGTGGGGCGTGATCATGTCGTGCAAGGATTCGCACACGGCCGGATTGCCCGCCACCAGCCGGCCGGCGATCGGCCAGGGGTCCTGGCGGTCCATATCGCGGCAGACACCGCCGGCTTCGCGCACGATCAAGGTGCCCGCGGCGACATCCCAGGGCGCCAGGCCCATTTCCCAGTAGCCGTCATAGCGGCCGCAAGCCACCCAGGCCAGGTCCAGCGCCGCCGCGCCCATGCGGCGCACGCCGCGCACGCGGCAGATGGCGTCGTTGAGCATGGGCATGTATTCGGGAGCGAAGGAGAAATCTCGGAAGGGGAAGCCGGTGGCCAGCACGGCGTCTTCCAGGCGCGGCGTGCGCGAGCAGGAAATGCGCCGGCCATTGAGCCAGGAGCCGATGCCGTAGACGCCGGCGAACAGCTCTTCGCGATTGGGGTCGTAGACCACGCCGATCACGGGCGTGTCTTCTTGCAGGGGCGCGCCGGGCGAGGCCTGGGTGCCGGCATGCGCCACCAGGGCGATGGAGACGGCGTAATGCGGAATGCCGCTAAGGAAGTTGGTGGTGCCGTCCAGGGGGTCGATATACCAGGTCGCCGGGCCTTGGGCCGCGCCGCCGGTTTCCTCGGCGACAATACCGAAGGCCGGGCTGCGTTCGCGCAGGATTTCCAGGATGGCGGCCTCGGCTTCGCGGTCGGCCTGCGAGACGAGGTCGTTGCGGGCCTTGTGATCGATGATGAGGTCGCTGCGATGATGTGCGTACGACTGCAAGATGGCCGCGCCCGCGTGTGCCGCGCTCACCGCGATGTCAATGGCGGCGCCGAGATCGAGCATCGCCTTGGGGGAGAGAGTCTCTGAGCTATGCATGAGTCGAGTGTAAGCCCAGGCAACTCGGACGCTGTTTTTTCACGACAATTTAATCTTTTGGCGTGGTTTGAGGCCAACGCATTGCTGATGGGCGGACTGGATGTCCGCAAATTTCATGTCTTCCGCTTACATTCCTCTGACACCTGCGCTTACCGACCTGGACGATGACGGCCGTCTGTTCAGCCGCCAGTACGGCGATGTCTATAACGGCCCCACCGATGCATTGGGCCAGGCGCGGGCCGTGTTTCTGCAGGGCAATGGCCTGCCGCAGCGCTGGCGCGGGCGCGAGTCCTTCACGGTGTGCGAAACCGGGTTCGGCCTGGGGACCAATTTTCTGGCGCTCTGGCAGGCCTGGCGGGAGGATCCGGCGCGTTGCGGCCGCTTGCACATGCTGTCCATCGAGGGGCATCCCTTTTCGCGGGAGGCCTATCGCGGCTTGTGCGAGAGCCAGGTGCCCCAGGCCCTGCGCGGCCTGGCGCGTGAACTGGCCGGGCAATGGCCGGCGCTGCTGCCCGGCCTGCACCGGCTGGAGTTCGAGTCCGGGGCGGTCACGCTGACCCTGGCCTTCGGCACCATCGAGCAGATGGTCCCGCGTGTGTCGGCCTGCGTGGATGCCTTTTTCCTGGACGGCTTCGCGCCCAAGGTGAATCCCGCCATGTGGGAGCCGGCCCTGCTGCGCCGTCTGCTGCGCCTGGGCCATGCCCAGGCCACCCTGGCGACCTGGAGCAGCGCCGGTTCCGTGCGCCGGGCCTTGCAGGAGGCCGGTTTCGAAATCGAGCGCGTGCCCGGGTTCGGCGGCAAGCATCACATGACGGTGGGGCGCCGCGCCGCCTGGGCGGCCAGGCATGCTCCCCGGCCCGTGCAAGCGCCGCGCCAGCCCGTGATTGTGGTCGGCGCCGGGCTGGCGGGCGCCGGCGTGGCCCATGCCCTGGCCCTGCGCGGCCTGGATGTCAACCTGGTGGCCGAGCCGGCCGCCGCGCATGGCGGGCATCTGGCCGCCGCCCTGACCCCGGTGCTGGCCCGCGACGACAATCCCCGGGCCCGGTTGGCGCGCGCGGGCAGCCAGCGCGCGGTGCGCCGCTGGACGGGGCTGGCGGCCGTGCGCAAGGTGGGTACGCTGCACCTGGAGCGCGACGCGGGGCGCACCGCGGACCTGGCCGAAACCCTGCGCATTCTGGCCTTGCCGCCGGAGTGGGTGCGCGAAGTGGGGCGCGAGGAAGCCGCGGCGCTGGCGGGCCTGCCGGTGGCGCGCGGCGGGCTGTACTTCGGCGACGGCCTGCTGGTGCGTCCGCAGGCACTGATCGACGCCCTGCTGGCCCGGCCGGCGATCACGCGCATCGCCGGGCGCGTGGCCCGGCTGGTCCGCGGCGCCCACGCCTGGCAGGCCTTGGACGCCGAGGGTCAGCTTATCGCGGAAGGGGAGCAGATCGTGCTGGCCAACGCCTTGGGCGCGCGGACCGTCCTGCAGGACAGCGGGCTGCTCGACGGCCTGCCTCGCCTGACGCAGATGCATGCCTTGGCAGGAGAGGTCAGCCATATACCCGCCGCGCTGCTTGGCGGCGGGCCCCACTGCATCATCGCCGGAGAGGGGTATCTCCTGCCCGCCGTCGAGGGTTGTTGCGTGGCGGGCAGCACCTATGTCCACGGCGCGTCGGCCAGCGAGATCAGCCGCGCGGGCCGGCAAGCCAACCTGGACAAGGTGGCGGGGCTGCTGGGCGATCCACTGGTCGCGCTGCCGGACGCCCTGTCCGGCTGGGCCGGCTGGCGGGCCGTGTTGCCCGGCCGGCTGCCGGCGGTGGGCGAGCTGCCGCAAGCTCCCGGCATCAGCCTGGCCACCGGCTATGCTTCCCGCGGCTTGAGCTGGTCGGCGCTCATGGGGGACGTGATCGCGGCGCGGCTTTGCGGCGAACCCCTGCCGCTGGAGACCGATTTGCTGGCCTCGATCGCCCCGCGTTGAGCGGGGATATGTCGTTATTTAGGGAAAATTAAAAGCCGTTAATGGATTTTTGTTCCCGATTTGCCCTCAAAAAGCCATCCTGGGCGTAGAGTGAATACGTACTCGCAACGCCGCTTGCCGGCGGATGGTGGCGCCCGGCCGAAATACGACTTCAAGGGCGAAACAGGGACCGAGTTTATTTCGGGGGCCAAATCCGTCAAAATAACGACTTTTATTGGTTTTTGGCTAAAGCCGGGGGATGCTCTGTGCCGCCGAAGTACGACTTTGCTCATACTAACCAACTCGATACCATCGAGTTGCTGACATCCCGCTCCAGCCGCATTGACTTTGACGCAGGCGGTGGCTTGCATCTAGTGGTCGAGGCGCATGCGCCGGGCGTCTTTCGCCTGCGCGGTGGCGAGGCAAGTCTGTTGACGGACGACAAACCCGGCGCGCGGGCGCGCGCCGTGGCGGAAATGCTGCTGGCGCGCCAGGAGGCAGTCGGCGAGGCGACGATCGCGCCGCGTGACGACGCCCAAGGCTGGCGCATCACCCAGGGCGACGTGTCCTTGGAACTGCGCACGGATCCCTTGCGGCTGGCCCTGTATCGCGGCGAGACCGAGGTCCTCGCTTCCTCGCTGTCTCCGCACAATCCGCCTTTCGGGCATAACGCCCTGGACGAGGCCGACGAAGCGGTGTGGACGGTGGCTTTCGCGCTGCGCGATGGCGAGGCTGTCTATGGCCTGGGCGAAACGCCGGGCGACCTGAACCGCCGCCAGGAATCCGTGGTTTCGGATGATCCCGAGCACCGCGCCCTGCCGCTGGCCTGGAGCCCCCGCGGCTGGGGCGTCTACGCCAATACCGTGCGCCGTGTGGAACATAGCGTGGGCGTGGCGCCGGACGAGGACAGCTACGTGCTGACGCTGGATGACCCGGTGCTCGACGTGTTTCTGTTCGCCGGCGACCCCGCTGAAATCCTCAACCAGTATTCCGCGCTGACCGGCCGCGCCGGCCAGCCTGTGCTCTGGGCCATGGGCGCCTGGCTGCAGCAGGCGGCGGGCCAGATGCCGGCCGAGACGGCCGCGCTGGTCGAGCAATTCCGCGCCCAGCAGGTGGCGCTGGACGCCGTGACGCTGGCCTTGCCCGCCGCCTGGGGTTTCCAGGCGGATAAATCCGCCATCGAATGGGACGCCCCGCGTTTTCCGGATGCGCGCCAGACGCTGGCGCTGTTCCATAAGCTGCATGCGCACGTCGCCGGCCATGGCTTTCCGGCCGTGCTCAAGCACACCCCGCTTTTCGAAGAGCTCGAGGACCGCGGTTGGCTGCTGACGCGCGACGACGGCAGCGCGCAGGTCTTTGACGGCAATGACGCCACGGCAGGCCAGCCTTACGGCCTGCTGGACCTGACCTACCGCGATGCCTATGCCCTCTGGGTCGAACGCCATCGGCAATTGGTCGACGACGGCCTGGACACGCCGGCCTGCAATGCCCAGATCGCCATCCCCGACGGCGTGTCGGCGCGCAACGGCGAGACCGGCCCGGCGCTGCGCACGATCTACCCGCTGTTGGCGCGCCGCGCCCTGTTCGACGCGGTGGCGGGGCACAAGGTGCCGCCCGAGGGCGTGGTGCCCAGCACCGACCTGTTTCCGGCCGCCCAGCGCCTGCCCTGGCAGTCCGGGCCGCAGGTGAGCAACGATTGGGCGGGCCTGCAGCACACCTTGCGCACCGCGTTGTCGATAGGCGCCAGCGGGCTTCCGGTCCAGGTGCACAACCTTGGGTCGGCCACGGCCAGCCTGGAGGGCATGACCCCCGAGCTGTATGTGCGCTGGCTGACCGCCAATGTGTTCTCCGCCAACTTCAGCTTCCAGGGCGTGCCGGGGCTGCTGCCCTGGGCTTTCGGCCCGGAGACGCTGGCGCACGTCCAGACCTGGATGCAATGGCGCTATCGTCTTATCCCCTATGTGCTGGGGGCGATCGAGGACGCCGCGCGCACCGGCCTGCCGGTGCAGCGTTCGATGGCGATGTCTTTCCCGAACGACCCCGACGCCCATGCCTGGGATCTGCAATACCTGCTGGGCCCGGCCCTGCTGGTGGCGCCCATACTGGAGCCGGGCGGCAAGGTGCGCGTGTATCTGCCCAAGGGCGAGGCCTGGTGGGATCTGAACACCGGCCACCGCTACGAGGGCGGCACGACGTGGACGCTGGACTGTGGCCTGGGCCAGTTCCCGGTGTTCGGCCGCGAGGGGCATATGCTCTGCCTGGGGCCGGTGGCCCAGCATACGGGCGAGTTCAATTCGGCCCGCATCCTCGATGAAGTCTGGATGTTTGGCATGCCGGTCCACAACCCGGTCGTCATGCGGAATAAAATCCGCGTGATGCAGATGCAGGGCTCCAGTTACATCAAGGGGCTGGAAGGCCTGCGCATCCTGCCGTCCGAAGGCCTGGAAGTGAAGCGGCGTGGGGCGGAAGTGCGCATTTCCCGAGCCCGCTGATCCGATACCGGCCCTGTGGCCGGTCTCTTTCCGACGGTTTCCTCCTGACCCGATCCGCGCCCGTGCGTGGTTCGGGTCTACGTCCTTCTATATAACCATTGGTTATTAAAAGAGGAATAAACAGTCGTTCTCTTCAGAAGGGCGGCAAGACAAAATCACATGCCATGATTCATATCCAAAATCTATCCAAGACCTATGCCACGCCGCATGGCCGCTTCGAGGCCTTGCGGGGCATCGACCTGCTGATCGAGCAGGGCGAGGTCTTTGGCATTATTGGGCCCAGCGGCGCCGGCAAGAGCACGCTGGTCCAGTGCATCAACCTGCTGGAGCGCCCGGACCAGGGCGCCATCAGCATAGGCGGCCAGGAACTCACCGGCCTGACCGAAGCCCAGCTGCGCAGCCAGCGCCGCCGCATCGGCATGGTGTTCCAGGGCTTCAATCTGCTGTCGCGCCGCACGGTCTACGGCAACGTGGCCCTGCCCCTGGAAATCGCCGGCGTGCCGCGCCAGGACATCCCGGCCAAGGTCGAGCGCCTGCTCGCCCTGGTCGGGCTGGAGCATCTGCGCGACCGCTATCCCAGCCAGATTTCCGGCGGGCAGAAGCAGCGCGTGGGCATCGCGCGCGCCCTGGCCAATGACCCGGACGTGTTGCTCAGCGACGAAGCCACCTCGGCGCTGGACCCCGAAACCACGCACAACATCCTGGCGCTGCTGCGCGACATCAATCGCAAGACGGGGGTGACCGTCGTGATGATCACGCACCAGATGGAAGTGGTGCGCGAAATCTGCGACCGCGTGGCCGTGCTGTCGCACGGACAGGTCGTCGAGATCGGCCGCACCCAGGATGTCTTCGCTTCGCCCAAGCATGAGGTGACCCGGGCCATGGTGTCGGCGGCCACGGCATCCGACCTGACCGAGGGCACGCTGGCCGTGGTGCGCGAGCGCATCGCCGCCGAGGCCGCCGCCCGGCCGGGCAGCGCCGTGCGCCTGTGGCGCCTGTCGCTGACGGGCAAAAACGCGGGCGGCGCCTTGATTTCCGATCTCGCGCGCGAGCACGCGCTGGATATCAGCCTCATCCAGGCCCGTGTGGATGACATCCAGGGCGTGGCCGTCGGCACGCTGTTCGTATTGGCGCAAGGCGCGCCGCAGGCGGTCCAGGGCGCGCTCGCCGCGCTGGCCGACCATGACATCACCATAGAAGAAATTGCCCATGAGCCCGCAACTGATCGATCTGCTTATCACGTCGCTGCTTGAGACCCTGCTGATGGTCGGCGTGGCGGGCGGCATCGCCGTCCTGGTCGGCATCCCCCTGGGTGTCACCCTCATCGTCACCGGCCGCGGGGCGCTCTTGCAGAACCTGTCCGTCAACCATGTGCTGGGCGTCATCATCAACGCCACGCGCTCGGTGCCTTTTGTCATCCTGATGGTGGCCATCATCCCGTTTACCCGCTGGGTGGCCCAGACCTCCATCGGCACCACCGCCGCCATCGTGCCCCTGTCGGTCGCGGCCATTCCTTTCATGGCCCGTATCGCCGAGAACGCCATGCGCGAAGTCGACCCGGGCCTGATCACCGCGGCCCGCGCCATGGGCGCCAGCCCCCTGCAGATCATCTGCAAAGTCCTGCTGCCCGAAGCCTTGCCGGGCCTGGTCGCCGCCACCATCGTGACCATCGTCAGCCTCATCGGCTACTCGGCCATGGCCGGGGCCATCGGCGGCGGCGGCCTGGGCGACCTGGGCATCCGCTATGGCTACCAGCGCTTCCTGCCCGAAGTCATGCTGGCCGTCGTGCTGGTCCTGATCATCCTCGTGCAAGCCGTACAGAGTTTTGGCGATTGGCTGGTGCGGCGCATGTCGCATCGCTGATCATGGCTTTTCCCTTCTCGTCTACCGGAACCCATCGCAATATGAGCATCAAGTTTCTCAAGTCCCTGGCCACCCTTGCCCTGGGTGCCGCCGTGCTGGCCCAGCCCGCCCTGGCCCAGGATAAGCCGCTGAAGATCGGCGTGACCGCCGGCCCGCACGCGCAGATCTTCGAAGTGGTCAAGCAAGAGGCCGCCAAGCAAGGCCTGAAGCTGCAGGTGATCGAATTCACCGACTACGTCCAGCCCAACGTGGCCCTGGCCGCCGGCGACCTGGACGCCAACAGCTACCAACACCAGCCCTATCTGGACAACGCCAACGCCGACCGCAAATACGGCCTGGTCAGCGTCGCCAAGACCGTGATCTTCCCGATCGGCATCTACAGCAAGAAAGTGAAATCGCTGGACGCGCTCCAGAACGGCGCGCGCATCGGCATCCCCAACGACCCGACCAATGGCGGCCGCGCCTTGCTGCTGCTGCAGTCCAAGGGCCTGATCAAACTGCGTCCGGAAGCCGGCCTGAAGGCCACCCCCATCGACGTGGTCGAAAATCCCAAGAAACTGCGCTTCATCGAACTCGATGCCGCCCAGCTGCCGCGTTCGCTGGATGACACCGACGCCTCCGCCGTGAACACCAACTTCGCCCTGGAAGCCGGCCTGGATCCGGCCAAGGACGCCATCGCCCAAGAAGCGCCGGACTCGCCCTATGCCAACGTGCTGGTCGTGCGGGGCGCCGACAAGGATCGCCCCGAGATCAAGAAACTGATCGGCATCTACCAAAGCGACGCCACCAAGCAGTTCATCCTGCAAAAGTACAAGGGCGCCGTCATCGCCGCCTGGTAATCCCGCGCGACCCGCCGCTTGCCGGCCACCCCGTCCCTGAGGCGGGGTTTTTCTTGCCCGCAAGCCGTCTTTTGACAAAAGGGCCGGCATCGGCCATAATTTCGGGCTTCGGTCGGGTCGTTAGCTCAGTCGGTAGAGCAGCGGACTTTTAATCCGTTGGTCGCGCGTTCGAGTCGCGCACGACCCACCACCAAATCTTGCTCCAGGCGCCTTGTCCCAGGCAGCCTAGAGCGGCAAAAAACGCCATACATGTTTCATGTGTGGCGTTTTTGCTTTTGTGCGCCGGTCATCAAAAGCGGGTTTGATTTTGGGCATATTGCCGGTCAGCCCCGGGAGAGTGGGTCCCCCGTCCAGTTCAGATTAGAAGGATCCCTATATTGACAAAAATACCTTGTCACTAAATAAATAGTTTCAATTAATCATAATTAAAGAGAAATCTGTCCTACGGTGCATTACAATGCTGCCTTCCCGAGGCCTAGCACGCCAGAACGTTCCGGGATTTCCAGTTAGAAGGCAAAACAGGTCCTTAACCGCAGCATCCGCCCACCGTGTCCTATTTCAGAGAATTGCAATTCTTTATTAGGTCTGCCTGCCCCCGCTTCACGTGCGTCGTGGGCGGCTCTAGCGTGTGCGGTGCGATCCATGCGGTCTTCCAGCTCTTTTGCCGTCCTCCCGATTGGACATAGGCAGGCACTGACGGGATGGGGGCATGAAGAATTCAAATGGTACTCGGCGCGGAGTACCCGACAGTGTGTTGATCACGGGCGCGACCGGCGGCATCGGTGCTGCTCTCGCGCGTGAATATGCACAGTCAGGCACCGAGACCCTCATCCTTCAAGGACGCAATCAGGCCCGTCTGCAGGAGCTCGAAGCGGAACTCACCGCCTTGGGCGCCCGTGTGGAGATCCAGGCGCTGGACGTGCGCGATCATGAAGCATTGACCCGATGGCTGCTTGACGTCTCCCGGCGCCATGCCCTTGATCTCGTCATCGCCAATGCGGGCGTCAATATCAATGTCGGTGCCGGCAACGCCGGGGAAGCGTGGGCGGACGTACAACGCCTGCTCGATGTCAATGTGCGCGCGGTATTCGCCACCGTGCATGGCGTGCTGCCTGCCATGCGTGAGCGTGGAGCCGGTCAGATTGCTCTCATCAGCTCGCTTGCCGCCTGGCGCGGCTTGCCCGAGACTCCCAGCTACAGCGCCAGCAAGGCCGCGGTGAAAGTCTATGGCGAGGCGCTGCGCGACAATCTGGCTGCCCAAGGTGTGCGCGTCAACGTGGTGATGCCCGGTTATGTCGAATCGCAGATGTGCTTCGACATGCCTGGTCCCAAGCCCTTTCTATGGACCGCGCCCGAGGCCGCGCGCGTCATTCGCCGAGGACTGGCCGCCAACAAGGCGCGCATCAGCTTTCCGTTTCCGCTGAACCTGGGGACTTTCCTCCTCGCCGTCATCCATCCCGCCGTGTCCGGCTGGATCCTGCGCAGGATGGGCTACGGTGCTTGAGGCCTTCTGGATCCCTCTGTTGCCGCCGTTCTTTCTCGGCCTGCTGCTCAGCTGGGCCGTGGAGTGTCTGTTGCTGCCCCGCCCCGCGGCGCCCTGGGGGCGGCCCTGGGCCGCCAACTTCACGCATCTAGGCGTCTGGCTGATCGCTTTCGCGCTGGAGCTGGCCTTGTTCCGCCGGCCATATTTTGCCGTGGCTAATGTCTTGGCCATACAACTGGTGATCATCCTGGTCAGCCGGGCCAAGTACCAGGCCCTGCAGGAACCATTCGTTTACCCCGATTTCGAGTATTTCACCGACGCGATAAAACATCCCCGGCTGTATTTGCCTTTTTTGGGCTGGTGGGGAGCGCTGGCCGCGGCGGGCGGTTATGGGCTGGCGTTGTGGTCGGGGTTGGTCTTTGAGGCGCCTATTACAGCGGGGGGTACTGCCTGGCATCGTGTGTCGATCGACCTTCCATCGACGATACGCCCGGGTGTGCCTTTAATGCGGTTCTATCCGGTCGTGCTGGGCATCGGCGCCGCCGGCCTGCTGCTCGCTTGGTGGGCAGGGAGGCGGCTGGTCGTTAATTTTGACGCAGCCGCAGATGTGCGGCAGCTAGGACTTGTTCCAGCGTTATGGGCGTATGGTAGCGCGGAGAGGGCACCGATCAGTCGGATGCAACAGCAAGCACCATTTTCTTCGGTGCCGTTCCCTCCATTAGGCGCAGAACTGCCTGACCTTATAAGCATCCAGAGCGAGTCTTTTTTCGACGTACGGCGTGCTTATTCGGTCGTTAAACCGGATGTGCTCAGCGAGTTCGACAAGCTCCGTGCCGGAGCGTTGGCGCACGGAGAGCTAGAGGTGGCTGCGAGAGGGGCCAACACCGTCCGAACGGAGTTTGCCTTCCTGTCCGGGATGAACCCCGATGATCTGGGTGTGCATCGATTTAACCCATATCGTCGGCTTGGAAGACATGGAGTTCCCACTCTCGCGAATTACCTAAAGGCAATTGGTTACCGAACTATCTGTGTGCATCCATATTACGGGAACTTCTATCGCCGAGATCGCGTACTACCTGCGCTAGGATTCGACGAATTTATAGACCTGAGGGCGTTCGAACGGGCGGAGCGAGTAGGGGCCTATGTTGGCGACAGCGCGTTAGCCGACTTCGTGATAGACCTATTACAGCGCAACGGAGATAAACGCCCGGTTTTCGTTCATGTCATCACAATGGAGAACCACGGCCCTCTGCACTGGGAAAAGATTGATCGAGAAAAAGAGGCGGACGTAATCGTCGGCAAGCTTCCAAAGCACTGCGAGGACCTAGTGGCATATTTGCATCACCTTCGTAATGCCGATTTGATGTTCAAAAAATTAAGTTCTTTTTTTGGGTCGGCAAAGCAACCCATCGGGCTTTGCCTGTTCGGGGATCATGTGCCGATTATGCCAAAAGTATATCGACATCTTGGGGCGGTCTCGGGCCGATCGGATTACGTGATTTGGCATAACCGCAAAGGCGAAGAGAATGAAGCGAGAACCCTCAACGTTTCAACGCTAGCAGCGCTTTTCCTGAGCAAGTGTGGACTAATGGAAAGTGGCGAGTGGAGAGTAAATTCACGAATCTGCCCGGGAGGCGGTACGAACCTTTGCACCGGAAATAACCTAGATCTTTGACACTCGACTCCCAAATCGGTCCGATAGGGTTTGCGGCAAAAAGGGCAATACTGGCCGCGGCTGCTGGATATATTACAAAAAATGAATCTAGAAAAAATTAGCGCCAAGAAATTATTTGTCGGCATAGTCATAGTCCCCATGATCTTGGCGACGGTCTATTACGTCGTCTTTGCGTTTGATCGTTACGTCAGCGCTGCACAGGTCGCAGTGCGACAAGTGGGTAATAACGAGGCGCCCCAGATGCCTGGACTCGCCGTCATGCTGTCGGGGCTGAACCCGACGTCGCGGGAGGAGACTCTCTATTTGCGTGAGTTTCTCACGTCGCAAGACATGCTCGACGTGTTGGAACGCGAATTGAATTGGTCGGATCATTATTCCGGTCGGTGGTCTGACCCGTTGTACTGGCTTACGAAGACAGCTCCGGAAGAGGATAGGCTCGATTATTATCGCCGGCTTGTGACCGCCAGTTTCGACGAAGAAACGGGGCTACTTTCCGTCAAGGTGCAAGCCTTTGAACCGGAGTTTGCCAACCAGGTTCTGAAAGTGATTCTTGGCGAAAGTGAGCGCTTTGTGAATGAAATATCACATCGCATGGCCCGGGAACAAATGGCCTTTTCGCAGAATGAATTGGCCAAAGCTCGAAAAGCCTACGAGGATAGGCGGGAAGAAATGCTGCACTTCCAAAGCAACAACAACCTGCTTGATGCCGAAGCTGCAGCAAAGGCGCGTGCTAGTGTAATTGCCGAACTGGAGGCGACGCTCACGAAGGAACGCACCACGCTCAAAGGGCTGACTGCGACGCTGGATTCCAATACCCCGCAGGTGAGACAGCAGAAAAATCGCATTTATGCCATCGAGCAGCAGCTCTCGGCCGAGACTCAACGCCTCGTGTCGCAAGCAGGAGGAGATAAACTGAATGTTGTGGCTTCTCGTTATAGAAATCTGACAATAGATGCGGCAATAGCCGAAGAAGCCTACAAATTTGCAGTTGGCTCTGTCGAATCTGCTCGGATCGAAGCAAGTAAAAAAATCCGCAGTCTAGTGACAGTGGTTTCTCCCAATATGCCAGATAGTCCTATCTATCCGGAACGGATATATAACCTAGCTACGTTGTTCGTCATTTTAATTCTGATGTATGGAATTGTTAGGTTTATTATCGCGACTATTCAAGATCATCGGGATTGACGGACTTCTGGGTAACCCATGAACAGCAAATACTTTCCAATTGTTGTACGCGCAGCCGCTTTGGCTTCCTTTCTTGCATTGGCCGGCTGTGGAAGTATTCTTTCCTCTGCGGGTCCGTCGAGACATGCGATTATGAACGAGGACCAGTCTCAGGATTACGTGGTCATCGACCTCACCGCACAGACCATCGCGCCTTATATTCGTGCCCCGGAGGTTGATCCGGGAAAGTCCGTCGTGTTTCCCGCCGTTCCGGATATTCATTTGGTTCCCGGCGACGTGCTCCGAGTAATGATCGCCGACACTGCGCAGGAAGGCGCGATATTCGCTCCCTTGACTGTCGGGGGGACCGTATTTGACAACGTGCGTGTGGACAGTAAAGGCATAATTTCGCTGCCATATGTCGGACGGCAACATGTGGTGGGGCTCAGCCCGACAGAAGTCGAGGACCTGATACGGAAGCGTTTGAAGGGGATGACTTCCGATGTGCAAGTTCAGGTTTCCCTAACTGGCGATTTGTCTGGATCGGTTTTGGTGGCAGGCGCCGTAAAGACACCAGGCCGGTTCTCCGCGTTGCAAGGGCCGCTTACCTTATTGGATGCAATAAATCGCGCCGGTGGGCCAGTTCTCGAGCCACACCTGATTCGTGTCGTCGTGCGTACTGGAGAGTCTTCCTATAACTTCAATTATCAAGACCTGCTCGCGGGCAAGAACCAAGTGATTCCACCTGGTGCCGAGGTTGTCTTAGAGCGGGCGCGCAAGCGGTTCGTAGCGATGGGAGCAGTCGGCGACCCCGGATTACACGATCTGCCGTCCAATAATCCTAGCCTCTTGGAGGTGCTGGGCGCAGTAAAAGGATTGAATGAGACGAAGGCAGATTCGGCCGGCGTGTTTGTGTTCCGTCTGGATGAGCAAATGGGCCCGGCGGCATCAAGCGAACAGCCGCCCAAGGCGAAGGTCTTTCGCCTAAATCTTAAGGAACCCGCGGCAATGTTTCTGGCGCGACAGTTCTTGGTGCAACCGGAGGATGCAGTTTACGTCACCAATGCCGCTGTGTACGAGTGGCAGAAAATAATCTCGCCGATCGTGCAGGTGTTGGTGTTGGGTCGAACTATTAACGCGGATTTTTAATAATTCATAAAAATGAATAAACGCCCTCCGCTAATTATTCTTCGTGATGTAATTTTCGCCTTGGTACTTCGCGAAGTGCGAGGGCGTCTGGGCGCAAATCGACTTGGGGCGTTCTGGCTAATCTTCGAGCCCCTGGCCCATATTGTCATCTTGATCAGCATCTACACCTTGATCCGGGCTCACAAAGGATATCTTGTCCAACTGCCGGTTTTTCTGGCCGCAGGCGTGATTCCGTTCTTGTTGTTCAAGAACGTAGCCTTGAAAGGTATGGAGGCTGTAAGCGCCAACAAGGCATTGTTTTCCTATCGGCAGATAAAACCGTTCGACGCAATTTTTTCTCGGGTAATTGTCGAGTCTTCGTTGATGCTCTGTATATACGCTCTCGTCATGCTGGTGCTGAGTGCGTGGGGCGGCTATGCCTTTGCCATTCATAAACCCCTTGCATGGTTTGCGTATTTAGGGGCGGGTATCGCAATGTCCTTCGGTTTGGCATTGCTTTTCTGCATTGTGGGAGAGGCGGTTCCTGAAGTGAAAACCATATTCAGGCTGGCCTTTACTCCCCTATATTTTATATCTGGTGTAATAGTCCCGGTGTGGATGATTCCGAAAAAGTATCTTGAATGGATATTATGGAACCCGTTTCTGCACGTTATCGAGGGGATGCATCAAAGTTTGTTTTCTGTTTATCCGAAAATTACTGACGTCAATCTCTACTATCCCTGGTGTTGGGCGATCAGTTTGATTTTTGTCGGATTGGCCCTTTATCGCGCGCGTCGCCTAAATCTGGTGGCCATATGATAGAACTCAGAAACGTTACGAAATCGTATCAGTCCAGCAAAGGCAGATCGTACGTTTTTCGTAATCTGTCATTGAAAATCCCCGAAGGGCGAAATGTCGCGATTCTGGGAAATAATGGAGTTGGAAAATCCACCTTGCTGAGACTTCTTGGCGGAATAGATACCCCCGATAGCGGGACTATTTACACCAACAAAACTATTTCGTGGCCGGTGGGATTGAGCGGTGGATTCCAAGGGTCGCTGACGGGCAGGGAGAACACGAAATTCGTCGCCAGGGTATATGGAGCCTCAGGCGAGAGGATGAAGCAAGTTATACGATATGTGGAAGAATTCGCCGAAATCGGCCAATATTTTGACCAGCCAGTGAAATCGTACTCGTCTGGGATGAGAGCCAGGCTCGGCTTTGGACTCAGCTTCGCTTTTGATTTTGATTATTATTTAATCGATGAGGCTATGTCGGTGGGGGATGCCCATTTCCGGGAGAAAGCCGCCGCGGTTTTTCATGACAGGATTGGTACGGCGAATGTTTTACTTATTTCTCATGGTATGGGGCAGGTCCGCGCAATGTGCGATTACGTACTATTGTTGAAGAAAGGATTTGTCGAAGAGTATGAGGATGTAGAAGCCGGGATTCAGGCCTACCAACGCGGATAGATTCGAAAAAAATCATTCGAGTACTCTATGTGCTGCCGATGGGCGGCGCGTCGGAATAATAAAATGAACGAAATAGCGATATTGGGGCACGAAAATTCGGGCTTGTATCAGGTCGAGGATGTTCTCTCTCGCTGTGGTATGGCGCGCCCTCGACCATCCAAAAAAGATGGCCTGGCGCCAGCAGAGATCACGCAGATAATTTGCCGAGCGCACGGGATCGTCGAAGATGCTGCGGAAAGCCCGTTTGCACAGCTTCAGGTGGGGCCCATATGGAACGGGCTTGCCTTAGATCTCGTTCTGGCAAACATCGGTCAGTCTGTCTGGGGTTGGGCAGACCCCAACACTGTCTACCTGCTGGATTTCTGGCGAGAACTAGAACCGCGTATGACGTTTGTGCTGGTATATGACAGCCCAGGCCGTCTATTGAGCGGGTGTGCTGGCGGCTCTGTTCGGTCTGCAGACGACGCGCATGAACGGATCAATAGTTGGCTGGCATATAACAACGCTATCCGCCGATTCTATCTGACGCATCCGGACAGATGTCTGCTCGTTCATTCGCAACAGGTCCCTTTGGCACTTGAAAGCTATTTGGAACAATTGCAGGCGCGAGTGGGTGGACAACTTCTTTACAAAGACAACGTGGCCTGGCCCGAGGCGCTGCCTCTTGCACAGTTGTCCAGCTCTTTGCCGCCCGACCTTCTAGTGGCGCTTGAGGCCGCAAAAATTGAGATTCCTGAGATATCGGGGAAGCTTGGTCGCGCGGATTCATACCTGGCTGGACAAGTCATCGGAGCCAGGCCTGAATGCTGGAAGCTATACGATCAGCTCCAGGCGATCGCAAATCTTCCGTTGGAGGCAGGACAGAATACGCCTGCCATCCAGGAGAGCGCGCTGGATGCATGGGTCCAGATGCAAGGCGAACGCCGGGCACTTGAGTTACTGATTACCCGGCTTGGCGCATATAGCCTGGAAGTGAACAGCCGTTTGAAGGCTCAGGATGACCACATCCAAGCCAAAGAGGCGGAGATCCAAGCTCAAGTCCTGGCAATAAAACAGGCTCAGGAAGAAGCCCAGGCAAAGGCAGAAGCACTCGATTCGACCTTGCTAGAACTGCAATATAGCCACGAAGAATTAGTCCGGACGAACCAGGCGCTACACATGCGAGAGTCGGCGCTGCACGCGATGCAAAGCGACCTCGAAGTCAGTCTACAGGCTCTCCAGCAAAGCCGAGATGAGCTGCATGTTAAAGACGAGGCTTTGAGGTATGTCGACCAGGAGCTACGGTCTAAGGAGGAAGCGTTCAGGCAAATGGCAGTCACGAGCGAATCGGCATCCAGGAGGGCTGATAGCTACGAGGCGGAGTTGGCGCTATCGCGTAAATTGGCCGAAGGTTACAAAGGCGCGCTTGCAGAGGCACAGCGAAAAATGCAGCTGTTGGAAACACATAGCGCGCAGCATGCGGCAGGTGCGGTCGACGAACTGGCCGAGGCCAAAGCTCAGTTGTTAGTAAACCAGATAGCACAATTGCAGGACGAATTGGAGCGCCGAGCTCAAGAAAATATAAAAACAATTCGCTCTGTGTCACAGACTGCGCCGCTTCGTCGTGGGGCTGCAGAGCGCGTGAAACAGGATCTTCCGTATCGCTTGGGCAGTCTAGTAGTTCAACACGGCGCTACGATCAGTTTGCCGTGGAGAGTTGCGCGAGAAACGAGGGAGTTCTGGCGCAAGCAATCTATCGGGGAGGGGCTCCCGCCTCTGAATGAATTCTCCGATTCGCACGAGGCGGAGCGTGTCAAGCAGCATCTCTCATATCGGCTTGGATTGATTCTTGTCGAGCGTGGAAACCGACCGCTTGCATGGCTTGGTCTGCCATTTGCGCTTCTGAAAGAAGCCAAGAAATTCAAGAAAGATCGCAAACAGAAGACAGTATGAGGAAGGCGATGCTGAACGCTCAAAGGGCTGATCCAGTGCTAAGGGACTGGTTAAGAATTCTTCAGGCGGTATACCGTCCTGCCAGTGTGCTGTTGGTGGGCGCTGGAGACGGATCCGGTGATCTAGCACGCTTCGTCCAAGAAATGGAGTGTGGCAAAAAGGTCTTTATCGAGGCCGAGGACGATCAGTACCAAGCTCTGCGGCAACTATTAGCCACCAAAGAGGGGCGGTTCCAAACACGGCAGGCGGTGGTCGCCGAAACCGCATCCCAGTTCAGCTTCTTTAAATCATCGCTGATCGACGAGAGCGGAATTCTGGCGCCGGAAGATTTGATTCCCTTATGGGCCAACCTGAAGACGACAGCGCGACGAGAGGTTCAGGGCACGCCTTTGAAGCAACTTCTGGCGATGTTCCCTAGCGACTGGTTGATCATCGACTGTATGCCGAGCGGCGAGATGCTTCGAGGCGCGACAGCACTTCTTGATCGGGTCAACGTGGTACTGGCTCGTGTCGTCATCCCAAGCTCGGTCGTATCTATTCCGGACGAGTTGCTGTCGCGTTGCGGGCAGGAGGCCGTGGATTCCAGCTTAAGCGGACTAGGTTTCCATCACGCAATTACGCAGTCGAGCGACCATCCGAGAGTAGGTCATGCATTGTATGTACGAAGCCAAGCGGCGCAAACCGTAGTGCCGGGGGAAACAGAGGGAAGTTCCGGGGTAGATGCAAAAGCGATAGTGGTACCCGAGCAGCCACAGGATGCTTCCCGAAAAGTGGGTGCAGTTGATTCCAGCATGGCAGAAACTATGGCCCAACTTGAAGCTATCGTCAAAAAACATGGCGATGAAATCGAGAAATTGAAACGACGTATAGCTGACATCGGCGACTCTATCGCTCGACAAATAAATCAGCAGGCCATAGCCAAGGAACAAATTACACGCGCCTCTTCTCAAGTCGATCTGCTAAAACAGATCTTCATGCAAGAGAACCTCCGTTAATTCTCGAATGCAAGGCCGAGGATGCATACAACAAATCAGAAGAATATCTCTGAGTTCATAATAGACGAATGCTCCTCCGGACGGTGGGATGCGGTTAAGGCCGTCAAGTTGACCCAGATAGAGAAGACTACCGACAGATCCCGTCTTGCTTTGTACCTGGGCGTGGCGAAAATTCGGGGTGGTTCGAGGGCCCAAGGTATGGAATGCATTGAGCAGGCCCGTGAATGGGGCGCATCTTTGGAGGATGCGGCTCAACTGCTATTTAGCAGCATACACAGACATCTTGCCGTTGCAGAACTGGCGCTGCAAGATCCTCGAGCGGCCATAAAACAATTAGTCCTCGCTGCGGCTTGCCAATCGAGTGATGAACAGCCACTGGCCAGAGCGCAAGCCGATCTGATGTTGGCCAACATCGAAGCCGGCAACATACAGGACGCATATGCGGTTATGGAAGCCCAACTCAAGGAAATGTCGGCTGGCAGACCGGCTACTGCCGAAATTGAAATATTTTCAAGTGAACTGCGCACTATTCGTGGCGAGTTGGCGCTTGCGCAGCAGCGAGGCCTATTGAGCGCCGCGCTATCGCAATCTGGGCCCATAGAGAATGAGACCTCGAAGCGGCATGCTCAAACAGGGTCAATGTCCCAACTGGGTCAAGATATGTGGGTAATCGAAAAATGTAAATTCAAACGAGGCGGGTATTTCGTTGAATTCGGCGCGACGGATGGAGTGCTGCTGAGCAATACCTGGTTGCTCGAGAAAAAATATGGCTGGACGGGTATATGCGCGGAGCCAAATCCAGAATTTTTCTCTAGGTTGAAGATAAACCGAAGCTGTACCGTAGTCGACTCATGTATAGGTAAAAACACCGGCGAAGAGGTGGAGTTTATTTTTGCGGATGTGTATGGCGGGAATGAAAAACATATGTCAGACGATAAGCACGGGGATAAGCGCCGGCTGTATCGCGATCTAGGTCGGACCGCAAAATTGCGCACAATATCGCTTCATGACTTGTTGAAAGAACATGAGGCGCCGCACACCATAGACTATATAAGTATTGATATAGAAGGCGGCGAGTACGAAGTGCTTAGTGGATTCCCATTTTCAAGTTGGGATGTGAGGTACTTAACCATCGAGCATAATTTCGGTGCTCGTCGAGAAGATATATTTAATATTATGACAAGAAACGGTTATCGACGTACCGAGATGAAATGGGATGATTGGTACGAAAAAATTGTCTGACGTCGATTAAAAAATATTTTGTTTTCCAGGCCGCGGGGTGCGTAATGTTCCATTCAATATATACCGATGTCCTACTTAATATTGGGGGGGTCGACCCAATTACAAAGGACCGGTTACTCCATCAACTCGGTGTCCTGAGTCTTGCTGAGCTGTTTACTATTCGGCAGAAGAGACGCTCAATGATTGACGGCCTGGAAAGATTGTGGATCAACTTCCAGTCCAAGAGTCAATCGGCTGCCCCGCTTCCCAGCCCTATGGCATTGACTAGTAGAGATTTGGTAACCGCAATTCCGTGGAAGCCAGCCGGGATGAATACCCTCGTCCCCACCATGCTTGGAGCTGGACCGTTGAAATTCTCAGCCAAAGCGGATGACCTCGGCGGCGCGCATTTTTTCTATGCATTTGGGATGGGGAAAGGTGCCGGAAACCTCGCTGTTGAGGAGGCAGCGAGTCGCGCGTCGCGCCCCGTGATCAGAATGGAGTATGGCTTCATCTCCTCGTTCGACCTGGCATTGAATGACTCGATTCAGCACTCGATAATTCTATGCCCCGGGACAATGTATTACGATGCTCGCAACGAGTCGTCTATGGAGCGAGATCTCAACTCGGAAGATTTTGCTATCTCATCCGAGGATGCCAGCCGCGCGGACTCTCTAATCAAGACAATTATCGAACGTAAACTGACAAAATACAATCATGCGCCCGACATTCCGCTTGCCGATCTTATCGAAGTTTCGGCACGGAAAAAAATCCTACTAGTGGATCAAAGGTTTGGCGACGCTTCGATTTCCATGGGGCTGGCGAATCAAGATTCGTTTCAGAGGATGTGGGAGTATGCGCTCGAACATACTGAACACGATATTTTGGTGAAGCTCCATCCAGACGCAGTAGGCGGCGGTAAAGAATCCTGCCTATCCAAAATTCTGCCTAAGGAGCTGCCCAAGAACGTATATCTGTTGAAAAGCGATATCAATCCGTTCAATGTGCTATCTGAAGTTGATAAGGTTTTTGTGTGCGTCTCCCAGTTGGGCTTCGAAGCGCTTATGCTGGGTAAAGAGGTGCATTGTTTTGGCGTTTCTTTCTACACCGGCTGGGGCCTGACAACAGATCATGTGAAGCCGTTGCGTCCGCGGAGAAAACGGAGTCTGCAGGAATTATTCTATATTTTTTATATCGAATATAGTAGGTACGCCATCGATGTCGGGCGGCCTTGTGAACTGGAGCAACTTCTTGATCATTTGCATCAAAATAAGCCTCCGGCAGTCTCTGTTATACAAGGACACAGAAAGATCAGCGCCAAAACAAGCGGACTGAAGATATTGTTCATTATCCCATCGGGGCGTTTTGGAGCTACCGGTCGTTACTTTCAGGTTCTGGCGCTTGAGCTAAAAAAACTGGATGCCGAGGTCCTGGTATTGGCGGAAGCCTATGAAAATAAAGTCTATGAAGGCATCGAATGGCTAAAAATAGAGTTTGACGGGGTCCGGCTGGCGAAAACACTGAGGAAGCGGATAGTCGATTTTGCGCCCGATGTCATATACGAAAATGGCGTACGAACACGGGCTCAAAGAGCGGCCCTTGAGGCGCTGTATTTGACCAATGCGAAACTGGCATTGCAGTCCGAGGATGACGATGTTCAGGTTTATCTGGCGCGCCATCCGAAAGCAAATAAAGACCTGATTCAGGTTCTGGACAAACCGCGTCTATCTCACCATGAGATTCTGAAATTCATTAAGCTCAACGACTGGGTTCATACAGCCAAGGTATTGATGAATCCCGATTATGATCGTTGGGTAGACCCGTTGCTACGGGCACTTTGTTATCACTGCTCATCGCTAAACACCGCGATCTGGCATCCATTTGCCCGCCGCCTTACAGACGAGTTCGGGGCGCCGACTATGGTCGTGCCGCCGGTCGCTGATATGAGAGAGTTGACTGAACAACGATTGGCGCCTATTCGACAGGAGCGGCTGGGGCCAGTAAAAGAGGGGAATGTCGTTCTATTTTTAGGCGGCACGATTTATGACTACTCCCCAGAGTTCGAGCTGTTCCTCCGCTCGCTGAATATTCTTTGCGAGCGGGAAGGGAGGTATGACGTTTCCCTGGTTGTAGTGTCTGGGCGTTCAAAACTAAACGTCTCAGAGCTCGCGCGACAAACTTTGGACGTGCGGATTCAGTTTATTGATTTGGGCGCCCCCGACGATAACGAGTATATGCGCTATTTGGTGCTATCCGATGTCATTTGTTCGCCCGGACTTCCTGACAGATTTAACTTGTACCGGCTTCCATCTCGCTTGGTAAAGGCCATGCTGATTGGTAAGGCTATCTTGAGCACGAAGATCGGTTTCGGCGAATCGCTCGAGCATGGTGTAAACGCGATTCTGATTGATGGAGAGGATCCTGCTGAATGGGCGAAATCCATGAGTATGATCTTCGATCGCAACGCGATCCGACGCATCGGGCAGGAAGGGATGGCTTTTGCGAAAATTAATTTCGACGCGCGAAAAGTGGCCGGCGAATTGCTAGATAAATTTTATGATCTGACTCAGCAAAGAAGTAGTAGCTTATCGGCGCCGCAAGTTGCCTCCCGGTAGTGCCCAGGTTGCTTTGACCTATACGTCCAGGTGAACTTCACCTGTCCAAATTCATTTCGTGTTGGTGTTCTATGCGTAAAAAGGCTTTAATTACCGGAGTGACCGGTCAAGACGGCTCCTACTTGGCGGAGTTTTTGCTCGAACGAGGCTACGAGGTTCACGGGATCAAACGGAGAGCTTCGTCCTTTAATACACATCGGATTGACCACATCTATGAAGATCAACATAGTGGGAAAGCCAGTTTAAGGCTTCATTATGGCGATCTAACTGATTCGTCAAACTTGACGAGAATAATTGCCGAGGTCGAGCCTCACGAGGTATATAACTTGGGGGCTCAGAGTCACGTCGCCGTAAGCTTCGAGTCCCCCGAGTATACGGCTGACGTTGATGCGTTGGGCACCCTGAGACTGCTTGAGGCGATCCGGTTTCTAGGGCTCGAGAAAACAACTCGTTTTTATCAAGCGTCAACATCCGAGTTGTACGGGCTAGTGCAGGAGATCCCGCAAAAAGAAACAACCCCCTTTTACCCCCGTAGTCCCTATGCTGCGGCCAAACTGTATGCCTACTGGATCACCGTGAACTATCGAGAAGCCTACGGCATGTATGCTTGCAACGGTATCTTGTTCAACCATGAGTCGCCGCGGCGCGGAGAGACTTTTGTGACAAGAAAAATTACTCGTGGCTTGGCTAATATAGCCCAAGGGCTGGAGCGCTGCCTCTATATGGGTAACCTGGATGCCCTTCGCGACTGGGGCCATGCCAAAGATTATGTACGCATGCAGTGGATGATGTTGCAGCAGGAAACCGCCAGGGATTTCGTTGTTGCGACGGGGGTTCAGCACAGTGTTCGCCAATTCATTACCTGGGCGGCAGCCGAGTTGGGCATCACGCTTGAATTCGAGGGCAGCGGGCTGAACGAGCGAGGAATAGTCAGTGCGGTCCGTGGTGAAAACGCGCCCGCTGTGAAAGTGGGCGATGTGGTAGTTGTAATTGACCCTCGCTATTTCCGGCCAACGGAAGTCGAGACTTTGCTCGGAGATCCGTCCTTGGCGAAATCGATTTTGGGTTGGGAACCGCACATTACAGTGCAAGAAATGTGCGCTGAGATGGTTGCGGAAGATCTGCGCGTGGCAAAGCGGCATGCCTTGCTCAGGGCACATGGTCATGATGTCGCAGTTTCGGTAGAGCGCTAAAAATGGCTACAGCAACCAAGCGTATTTGGGTGGCGGGTCACCGCGGCATGGTGGGATCAGCTATTGTCCGTCAGCTACAGAAACAAGACGGTGTCGAAATTTTGACGGTCGATCGCGGGGACCTCGATTTACGCGACCAGCATGCAGTTCAACGTTACGTCAAGGAGGTCCGTCCCGACCAAGTCTATTTGGCTGCTGCCAAAGTCGGTGGAATATTGGCCAATAATACCTATCCTGCCGATTTCATCTACGAGAATTTGTTAATTCAATCGAATGTGATACACGCTGCTCATTTGGCGGATGTGGATGAGCTGCTTTTTTTGGGATCTTCATGCATATATCCTAGGCACGCAGAACAGCCGATTCGGGAGGAGTCTCTGTTAACGGGTGCTCTTGAACCCACCAACGAGCCTTACGCCATTGCAAAGATTGCTGGTATAAAACTATGTGAAAGCTATAACCGGCAGTATGGAAGAGACTATCGTAGCGTGATGCCCACTAATCTTTATGGGCCCAACGATAACTTTCATCCGCAGAATAGTCATGTGATACCGGCGTTGATGCGCCGTTTCCATGAGGCCAAGCTCGACGATTGTCCGGAGGTGGTAGTCTGGGGAAGCGGAACACCACAGCGCGAGTTTCTCCATGTTGACGATATGGCTGCCGCGTGCGTCCATGTGCGGCAACTTAGCCGTGCCGTACTAAGTTCGAAAATAGAACCCATGCTGAGTCATATTAATGTCGGGACTGGCGTGGATTGCACTATCCGCGAGCTTGCGATGGCCATGGCCGACGTTGTTGGTTTCAAGGGAGATGTTAGTTTCGATGCTTCGAAACCGGACGGAACTCCTAGAAAGCTTCTGGATGTCAGCAAACTTCGGGCATTGGGATGGAGTGCTTCGATCAAGCTGGAACAGGGTCTGGCCAGCACATACGAGTGGTACTTGGCCAATGTTTCAGACGCTCGCTCGACATGAGATTATGTTGAGGCAAGGCCATGTGGATCGATGATAAAGGTTTCCGGCAGGTATTGGCTCTGACACCACTCGTTTCCATCGACCTTTTAATTCAAAATTCAATAGGCGATGTACTGTTGGGTCGTCGGCGGAATCGCCCGGCGCTGGGTTCTTGGTTTGTACCTGGTGGACGAGTGCGGAAAGGGGAGAGGCTCGCTGAAACTTTTACTCGCTTAGTGCGAGACGAGGTCAATGCCGTAGGTGACATGAAGGACGCCCGATTTCTTGGAGTGTTCGAGCACTTCTATGACGATAATACTTTCGGGGACAGGGATTCGGGGACTCACTACGTAGCCCTGGCATACTCCTTGAGGCTAAGCAATGGGATTGATCAAATTGCCTCCGACAGTCAGCACAGTAGTTTAATGTGGTGGCCGGTGGACATGGCGAAAGCTGATCCTACGGTTCATCCATATACCAAGGCATATCTAGAAGGCCTTTGACAAGCCTATAAACGATACAAGAGATGCAGATTCAGCCCATTATTATGGCAGGTGGTTCGGGGACTCGTTTGTGGCCTCTATCGCGAACCAAATATCCTAAACAGTTCCTGCCGCTGGGAAGCGAGGGACGGACATTGCTTCAGTCCGCACTGGACCGTTTGGACGGCTTGCTCCCGCAGGCGCGAGTGGCGGATCCTCTCGTAATCTGCAACGAAGACCACCGTTTTCTCGCTGCAGAGCAACTGCGGCTACATGGGCGTGGCAATGTGTCACTCTTGCTTGAGCCGGTAGGTCGAAATACTGCGCCCGCGGTGGCGCTGGCGGCATTATACGCACAGGCCAAGGCTGTCGAAGCAGGCGATGGCGATGACCCGATATTGCTGGTGCTTGCCGCAGACCATCTGATCGGGGACACCTGTTCCTTCCATCGAACTATCGAGACCGCGCTTCCCCTTGCTCTAGACGGCCATCTGGTCACCTATGGGATTGTGCCGACCGCGCCGGAAACGGGCTATGGATATATAGAAATTGGATGTTTGATCGGACAGTCAGGCGGATTCAAGGTGGATCGCTTCGTAGAGAAACCGGACCTGGAGACGGCCCAACATTATCTTGAAACAGGGCGATTTTTATGGAACAGCGGAATGTTCATGTTTGGCGCCGGCCATTATCTGGAGGAGCTGGATAAATTTTCTCCAGAAATCGTTCGCTCTTGTCGTGCCGCAATGGCAGGAAGCAGACGTGATCTTGAGTTTATTCGTATCGATGAACAGGCTTTTTCCAGCTGTCCTTCAGATTCGATTGATTATGCCGTCATGGAAAAGACCACGGCTGCGGCGGTAGTTCCGATGAGCTGTGGTTGGAGTGATCTCGGTTCCTGGTCTTCATTGTGGGAAAACCAGGATCGGGATGAATTGGGTAACGTCGTCCACGGTGATGTCGCGATTGTCGACAGCGAAAATTCTTATGTGTGGGCGTCCAGTCGTCTTGTGTCGCTATTAGGCGTCAATGATATCGTGGTGGTGGAAACGAAGGATGCCGTGCTGGTAGCCGATCGGTCGAAAGTCCAGCACGTGAAGGCGATTGTTGAGAAAATCAAGGCGGCGGGGCGCCGGGAGCACCAGGAGCATCGGGAAACCTATCGCCCTTGGGGAGTCTACGACTGTGTCGATGCCGGGAGACGCTATCAGGTTAAACGAATCACTGTGAAGCCAGGTGCAAAATTATCGGTTCAAATGCACCATCATCGCGCCGAACACTGGATTGTGGTAAGTGGAACAGCCAAGATCACCAATGGCGACAGGACTTGTATCTTGACGGAAAATGAGTCTACGTATATTCCCATTGGCCAGATACATGCACTTGAGAATCCCGGAGTGATTCCTCTGGAGCTCATCGAGGTGCAGTCTGGTGCTTATCTGGGAGAGGACGATATTGTTCGGCTCGAAGATAGGTACGGCCGTAGTTGAACGGCAACTGATTATTTGACTGCGTCGACGTACCAGCTCATGGCAGGGCTTGTTTTGTCAAAATAGCGGGTGTCTCTCAGTACGGGCGAAATGCTTTGCCCATAAGCAGAGGGGATGACGGTGCTAAACCCTGCCGTGCTGAGCATCCGGCATATTTTTGAGACATTGAACCAATTGACATGAGCGCCGATCGACTCGTTGAGTGAGCGGTCTGACAAGATCGAAGCTCGATCTAAGGTTTCGTAGACGTTTGGGCTCGACCACAAAAAACTGCGGCATTCATCGGGTGAAAGGTGTACGCTATTTTCCGGGCGTATTAATAGAGATACTTGATCGATAACGAAATATTCTATAGGTAATCGTTGATCAGCTTTGCCCAGGACCTCGGTTAGACGAGAGCCTCCCTTGAGATACTGGCTATATCCGTAGTAACTGTAGTCCTTGCGCTTTGCCGCTTGTAACCCCAAGTCAATGTTCGGAGCTGTTATTCGGAATATGCCGCCTTTAGCAAGTAGCCGATAGACATCTCTAAAGAAGAAATCATTATCCTCGTCGTAAGCGTGTTCTACAATATGGCTGGCATAGGCGATCAGCAGGCTTCCATCGTCGATTTCTAATGGACGGCGATCATACATGTCCCAGCGGTAGTCTATGGCCTCGCGAAACGTTTTCCCTCTCGTCTCTGACCACATCTGTCCACCTTGCCCGGCATAGATTTTATCGGCGGTAGACCAATATTTATGGCGAAAATCGCCTGGTCCAAAGTTGATGAAGGGCCGCCGTGCTAATGTCTTATGATCATAATGCTCTAAATAAATACGATCATAAAAATCATCTAGCAAGTGCCGGCGCTTATTGGCGTACACTGAACCTAGCACAATGCGGTTAAGCGCCTGTTTGTCAGTGTAGTGGCGGGAATAGACTTCCTTTGCCGACTCATCTCCTACCATTTCCAACATTTCCGCCAACGTCGGTCCTGGGGCATTATGATTGATCAACGAGTTGTCGGTCATGCTGGATGGCCTTTTTTTACTTGTTGAAATTCCGCCGCAAGGGGGCTTTTGCCTGACACACGCGCGAGCCACTTTACGACGTGTCGGCGGCCCAGACTAGCATGTCAAGATGTATTTTTCATTCCGTGAAACTCCTACCTTTTCGGGTCGTCTCTATTTGGCCCGGAAAAGAAGGAGGGCCAGCATCGACGGGAACGCTTGACGTGTGTTGGGTAGCATGCAGGAGCGGAGCCTCGGAAAGACTGGCTATGTCCTTTGGCGGAAAGGCGTTGTCCGCGGTCTAACAGTTAGTGCACTTCTTGCCGGAGTGCGAGTCGAGTGGGGAAATGGTCGCGTACGGGGTCGTCATGCTGGGCCAGGCGTTCAACAGCCCTGGCGACGGCGATATCGATCCCGTGGCTGGAATAGAATCCACCATTGATCTGTGTATGCGCGATGACTACGCTGCGGAAATCTTTCATCAATCGGCCATTCGGCCTGCTACCTTTTGTCCAGAATTGATCGAGGCTGCCCTGGAAGGTGAGGCCGGGCAAATCGTACAGTGCTTTACCCAGCGGCTTTGTCGGCCTGTTATGAATCAGCGATGAAGCGCCCACGGTGCTGTTGACGGTTACGACTCCCTGAGTGGCGCTCAAGAGCGCAGGCAGGTTGCCGCTTTCCAGATAGAAGACGCGATCGGATATCCCCAGAAGGACCGCCTGTTCAGCGACAAGACGTTCGTAGGGGACGAGCCCAGGATCAAGTGGGTGGATCTTGATGGCCAGGCGGGTATTCGCTGGAGCATGCGCGGAAAACGAACGCATGGTCTCGATCATGGCGTCCAGCATGCTGGCGAACGGCGAGTGATGCACGATCTGCGCATCGGTGTTCAGCTGCAGGGGAAGCAGGAAGAACGGTGAATCGGGCGATTCGGCAATCAGGGTGTTCTCGATGCGGCGAGTCTTCCTGGTGGTGTACTGCAGGCGCAGGCCTCTCCGTGCGTATCCCAGATATTCCGTGATGGGGTTGTAAGGGACGTGGCTCTGCACGCCTGGATGAAGCAAGGGATTGAGCCCGGCCCAGAAGTTATACCCGACGTCGTAGGCCGCTCGTTTCCAGAAGGGATTCGAGAAGGGTTCTCCCTTCTGGCCATGGGCCACTTTAAGGGCTTCTTCGTGATACCAATCCGGATTGCGCGGAAGGCGGGAGTGGCCGTTGACGCCATCACGCTCTAGCGTTATCCAGTAGGGGCGGAAATAGCCTTCTTCGAACACATGGACGCGAATGCCGCGCTCCCTGGCCAGTTCGATGGCAGGACGGTGGACGGGACGGCAGTCTCCGAAGAGAATAATGTCGGAAATTTCGTGTTGTTCGAACTGCTTGGCGTAGAACTCGGGCAAGTCCGCCATCGGCCCGCGGTATGCGACGGCTTCGCCGCAACGCCAGTAAACCCGATCGCCCGCGCTGAAATTCACTTTGCGCACGCGATGGCCCAATCCCCGCAGGGCCCGCGCCAGGCGAGGGAAGAATGGGGAGCACACCCCCTGGAGGAAAAGGAAGCGTTGTGGCCGGCTCATCGTTTGACCAGGAATCCGGCACGAGTCCAGAGCTTCATTTTGTGCCATTGGCGTTGCAGATACGTTTTGCGCACGGTGTTCAATCTGTTCGAGGTTGTCAGTAGGTCGCGCTGGCGGATGATGTGCCGTAATGCGGCTTCACAGGTGGTATACCCTTTCAGCGTCCAGTCCCAGTATGTGGGGTAGTGCAACAAGGCGCCGGCAACGAGCTCATCGAGCGTCAAGGAGCGGTCGCGCCTCGGGATGATGAGGCGATCTTCCGTCAAGCCCCAGCCGGCATAGAAAGGCGCGCCATAGGTCACGACAGGTTTGCCTCGCAGCAAGCCTTCGAAGCCGCTGAGAGAGGTCATTGTGTGGACCTCGTCGCAGGCGCTGACGCAGTTGACGATCGACACCTTTGTTTCGATGACATCCGCGTAGCGCAAGGCGTCGGCCTGATGCAACCTTCCCTTGCGGTTGCGGACCATAACGTCGGGGTGAGGCTTATAGACAATGAAGGCATTGGGCCGCGCCGCGCGCACCGCCTGCAGCAGGGCGAGATTGGTGCGAATCTCCCCGCAGCCATAAAGAATAGATGCGTCGTCTTCGACTTGGCCGGGGACCAGCACCACCCGTTTCCCCAGAGGCCTCCAGCCAGGCGGTTCCGTGGGTTCAATATTGTATTTGGTGAGCTGATGGTCGACGATAAGGGCGCGCGTCACCCGCGCGCGTGCGAGATCATCTTGCGTGAACCGGCGCGTATTCAACAAGATCTCGAGCGAGCTCGGCTGCCGTGCGTCAAAGTAGAGGCCTTGCTCATCGAATACCAGCGCCTGGGCAGGCACGAAGTCGGAGCCCAGCCCCACTGAACGGATAAAGCCGTCTTCCATCAGCGCCAGCCGGGCGCCGCTGGCCCGGGCCAGCTCGCGGACTGCCTCAGGAGGATTGGCCCCCCAGACAATCAGGCGGTCCGTGTCGCCTGGCCGCAGCCGGGCCGCCGCGCTGGCATGCGGTACGAACTTGGCGCGCCGGGCATCCAGGGCAAGAAAGGGAGCTACGTTGTAGGCTTTCCAACGTCGAAAACCGACGGCGATGCTGCGGCCCTGTTCGGCCGCGTGGAACGCCCGTTGCCGCGCCAGCCACTTGATGACATCGAAGATGTTGCCGCGCTCGTGGGTCTCGGGATCGAGATACCGTGTGTAGTGCAGATAAGCCGCTGCAAAAAGTTCGTCCACGCTGCGCCGCCGCTGCCGGCGTGCGCACGCGACCTGGTCGTTCGTGACCCCCCAGCCGGCATACCAGGGCAGGCCCATGCAGGTGACGGGTTTACCCAACAGCAAGGCCTCGAACCCCATGTGCGACGTTACCGTGTAGACATGGTCCACGGATTCGAGCAGGCGAATGGGGTTGACGGGTTGCCGCAAGAGCACGCACCGTTCGTCGCCGCGCCAGGCGCTCAGATAACCCATCTTGTCCCCTCGGCTGACTTCGGGGTGGGTTTTGATGAACAGCGTGGCGTCGGGATGCTCCCGTCGGGCGAGGGCCACCATGGCCTGGAAGCTTTCTGGCGATGCCAGGCCGTATTCGATGCTGGCATCGCCACGGGTCTGGTCGATGACAAGCACGCGCTTGCCGGCGCGTGCGAGTTCAGGCGGTAGTGTGTCGGGGGCGGCGTTGTATTTGCTAAGGCCATGCCGGATGATGAGATCCCGGGCCTGCTGATAATCTGCTCCGATACCGGTCAAGACATCGGTCGAGGAAGCAAGCAGGGATTCGAGACTGGAGGGGCGCGTGCCGTCATAGTAGATGCCGTCCCGATCGACGACCAGCGACAGGGATGGATGGGTCGCGCCCGTGCCGAACGCTCGCAAAAAACCGTCTTCCAGGGCGAGGAATGGCAGGCCTCGACGCTGTCCGATCTGGCGAGGCTTATGGGTGGTCGGGCGTAAGCCCCAACCGACGATGGCCCGTATCTCCTGGCGTTCGATATCCCGTGCGCGGCGCAAGTGCACCACCGGCTCGCCGACAAGCGCCGTCAATCCGGGGAGCTGCGAAAGCTTGCGGGAAAAGGTTCCTAGCAAATCGATGGTCCTGAAGGATTAGTCGATGATCAGGGGAGGAAACGACTTCACCAGCGCGTCCACCGCCTGGAGCTGCGCCAGATAGGGTTCGAGTTGTGCCAGCGGCAAGGCGCTGGGACCGTCGCACAGGGCATGGGCGGGGTCGGGGTGAGCTTCGAGGAAGAGGCCGGCCAGGCCCAATGCCATGGCCGAGCGCGCGAGTTGGGCGCTTTGCTGGCGGCGTCCGCCCGAGGCGGCGCCGCCGGGGTCGCGTTGCTGCAGGGCATGGGTCACGTCGAAGATGACGGGCAAGCCGCCAGTGGTTTTCTTCATCACCTCAAAGCCCAGCATGTCGACCACGAGGTTGTCGTAGCCGAAGCAGGTGCCGCGGTCGCAGAGAATGAGCCGTTCATTGCCGGCTTCGCGGAATTTCTCGGTGATGTGCACCATCTGCGAGGGGCTCAGGAACTGCGGTTTCTTGATGTTGATGACGCGGCCGGTCTTGGCCAGGGCGGTGACCAGGTCGGTCTGGCGCGCCAGAAAGGCGGGCAGCTGTAGGACGTCGACCGTTTCGGCCACGATGGGCGCTTGCCAGGGTTCATGCACGTCGGTGATGACGGGCACGCCGAACTCCGCTTTCACTTTTTCGAAGATGCGCATGCCGGCCTCCAGGCCAGGGCCGCGATACGAATGGATGGAGGAGCGGTTGGCCTTGTCGAAGCTGGCTTTGAAGACGTAGGGGATGCCCAGCTTGCGGGTAACGCGGACATACTCGGCGCAGGCCTTGAGCGCAAGGTCTTCGGATTCCAGGACGTTGATTCCGCCAAACAGCACGAATGGCAGTTCGTTGGCGCAGCGGATGGAGTCCGTGATTTGAATACTGTGCGTCATCTTGGTTCTCGGTTCAGAGCAGGGATTTTAGGGTGCTGACGGTCTGGCGGATCTGTTCCTCGGTGTGGGTGCACGAAATAAAGAAGCGCAGGCGCGCGGCTTTTTCCGGGACGGCCGGGTACAGGATGGGCTGGACGTTGATGCCATGATCGAACAGCTGGGCCGAAAGGCGGGTCGCCTTGAGCGAGCTGCCGACGATGGCGGGCACGACGGCCAGGCCCTCGCTGGTGCCGGTGTCGATGCCAGCGGCGCGGGCCTGCGAGAGGAACTGTTGTCCGCGCGCCTGCAGGGTCTGCACGCGGTCGGGCATGTCTTGCATGCGTTTGAGCGCGGTGAGGGCGGCGGCGGCCACGGGCGGCGGCATGCCGACACTGTAGAGGAAGCCGGGAGCGAGGAATTTCAGATGCTCGACCAGGGCACTTTCGCCGGCGATATAGCCGCCACAGGCGGCCAGGGTCTTGCTCAATGTGCCCATCCAGATGTCGACATCGCCGCCGTCCAGCCCGAAGTGTTCGCGGATGCCGTGGCCGCGTTTGCCCATTACCCCCAGGGAGTGGGCTTCGTCGACCATGAGGAAGCAGCGGTGGCGCCGCTTGATCTCGATGAAGCGGGGCAAGTCCGGGTAGTCGCCATCCATGCTGTAGATGCCTTCCAGCACGATGAGCACGCGCTCGAATTGATGGCGCTGCTCATCGAGCAGGTTGTCGAGCGTGCTCCAGTCGTTGTGCGGGAACGGCAGCCGCCGGGCGCCGGAGAGCTGTATGCCTTGCAGAATGCTGTTGTGGATCAGTTCGTCGTGCAGGACGAGGTCGCGCGGGCCGAAGAGGTGGCCGATGGTCGACACATTGGTGGCGTGGCCGCTCACGAAGGTGATGGCGTCATCCACGCCGTACAGGCGAGCGATCTCGACTTCCAGTTCGCGGTGGATGGGGCGCTCGCCGGACACCAGGCGGCTGGCCGAGACCGAGGTGCCATAGCGGTCGATGGCACGCTTGGCGGCTTCGGCGACGGCCAGGTCGCCGGACATGCCCAGGTAGTTGTAGCTGGAGTAATTGATGTAGGTCTTGCCGCCGATGCGCGTATGGTCGTTGGCGGTGCCTTCATGTACCTTGAAGAAGGGATTCTGCAGGCCCAGCTTGGCCGCGCCATCGTTCAGGATGCGCAGTTGCTTGTAGCTGGGATGCAGGTGAAAGCGATAGAACTCTTCCGGGATGGCCTTGCGGTGGTTCGCGGGAAGCACCGGGGCGCCTGTATCGGGGCCGGAGGCCGCCTGGCGCAGCTTGCGTTCCAGTGCTTGCTGGATCAGTTTGTCTTTGAGTCCAGCAGCCAGGCCGGGAGGTTTGGGTTTGATCACGATAAGGAAATAGGCAGGGGCAAACCGACGGATCCCCGGAGCCAGGTGGCCCGGGGATCCATGGCATGTCTTGGGGGTTACTGAATCATACGCTGAGGCCCTTCGGCATCACCGTTTTTCAGTTCTTCGACAAAGGCGGTGATGGCGGTTGGCGAAACATCGGCAGCATGATCTGCCACCAATTTTTCGACGGTCGAGGCCACCTGGTCGCCGCCCGTGCCGGCGGTTTCGCCGCGCAACAGCTGGATAAGGCGGCCTGCCAATTTATTGACGGTCGGACTTTCCGAGAGCGCCATCACCGGCAGGCGGATGCCGAAGCGATTTTCCAATGCCACGATGAGTTCGACGCCCATCAATGAGTCCAGGCCCATGTCGTAGATGGAGCGTTCCGCGTCGATTTTGTCAGCCGATACACGCAGGATTTCGCCGATTTCGGTCTTCAGGATCTCGCCGAACGCGGTTTGCAGGGCGGCATCGTCCAGCGTGGCCAGCATATGGGCGATGTCATTGCCTTGGTCGCCATCGCTGTCACTGTCGCCGGCGCGACGGGCAAGGGCGCAGAACTTGGGCGCGCCGGCCGTGGGCAGGAAACGGTTGAGGGCATGCCAGTCCAGCTCCAGCACGCCCAGCCCGCTGCTGTCGGTCAGCAGCATGCTCTCCAGCGCGGCCAGGGCTTCGCGGGAATGGATGGCCGAGCCGCCCATGCGGCCTTGCAAGGCCTCCTTGATCTTTTCATTGCGGGCCAGGAAGCCGACGTCGTCGATGGCGCCCCAGCGCACACATGTGGCCGGCAAGCCGATTGCGCGGCGATGTGCCGCCAGCGCTTCAAGCCAATTGTTGGCCGCAACGTAATTGCTCTGTCCAGGATTGCCGAACAACGTGGTCGCCGAAGAGTAGTAGACGCAGAAATCTAGCGTCATGTCACGGGTGAGCGCATGCAGATGGTAGGCCCCCAGGACCTTGGCGGCCATGGTGCGTTCGATCTGCTCGGGCGTGGCGCTGCGCGCCAGGCCATCGTCGATGACCACGGCCGCGTGGACGAGGCCGCGCAAGGGCGGCATGGCGGCCGGCAGTTCGGCGAAGAGCTTTTCCAGCGCACGGCGGTCGGTGACGTCGCAGGCCGCCGCATGTACCTGCACGCCGGCTGCCGTGAGGGCGGCGATCGCCTCCTTGGCGCTGTCGGTACTGGGACCGCTGCGGCTGAGAAGGACGAGGTGGCGCGCGCCTTTTTCGACCAGCCATTGGGCCGTGCGCAGGCCGAAGCCGCCAAGGCCGCCGGTGACCAGATAGCTGGCGTCAGGCGCCAGGGCCAAGGCCCTGGGCGCGGCGCTGGCCGGCCGATGCAGGCGATGGATGCCATTGCGGTAGGTCACCACGATTTTGCCGATCTGGCGCGCCTGCTGCATGTAGCGGAAGGCGTCCACCACATCGTTGGCGTCGAAGACCGTATAGGGCAGCGGATGCAGCGCGCCCTCGGCAAACAGCTGCATCATCTCGCCGAATAGGCGGCGGGTGAGGTCGGGGCGTTCGCACATCAACTGGTCGGCATCGATGCCGAAATAGCTGATGTTGTTGCGGAAGGGGCGCAGCCCGATGCGCGTGTTCTCGTAGAAATCGCGCTTGCCCAGCTCCAGGAAGCGGCCGAAGGGCCGCAGGACCTGCAGGTTGCGGTTGATCGCCTCGCCCGCCAGGGAGTTCAGCACCACGTCCATGCCGATGCCGCCGGTGTCGGCGAGGATTTCGTCGGCATAGGATAGCGAGCGAGAGTCATAGACGTTGGTCACGCCCATCATGCGCAGGAAGTCGCGCTTTTCTTCCGACCCCGCGGTGGCGTAGATGTCGGCGCCGACCCATTGCGCATATTGGATGGCGGCGATGCCGACGCCGCCTGCCGCGCCATGGATGAGGATTTTCTCGCCTTCTTCCAGACGCGCAAGATGGTGCAGCGCGTAATAGACTGTGAAGAACGTGCTTGGGATCGTGGCCGCGGCTTCGAACGAGAAGTTGGCCGGAATGTGCGAAATGGCGCTGGCGCGCGTGAGCACGCGATCACCGAAACTGGCCGGGCCGAAGCCTACGACGGTATCGCCGGGACGGTAATCCGCCACGGCCAGGCCAACCCGGGTCACGATGCCGGAGAATTCCAACCCCAGTGTGGGACCGGCAAATCCGTTTTCGATCGCCTCATCGGACAGCAAGCCCAGCGAATACATGACGTCCCGGAAATTCAGGCCGGTGGCCTGGATGCGGACTTCGATCTGGTCGTCCGCGGGTTCGGCGGCGGTATAGCTTTCCCAACGCAGGTTGCGCAATTGTCCCGGGAAAGAGAAGCCCAGCCGGCAGGCCGTATCCGTTTCGGGCTCGTCGCGGGCGGGCGAGGGGCGATCAACGATGCGCAGGCGCGGGGCATGGCGTTCGCCTTCGGGGCCAAGCAGGATTTCGTCCTCGGCGTCGGGGTAGCGGATTTCGCGCGCCAGCGCCTCGACGGCGGCCGCGTCGCCTGGCAGGTCGACCAGGCGGATACGATAGTTGGACGCTTCGTTGGCCAGGGTGCGGCCATAGCCCCATACGGCCGCGTCGCCGATGGCCGGGATCTCGGGTTGCCCGCCGCCCATCGTGATGCCGGCATTGCGGGTGGCTATCCAGACCGTGGCGGCGGTGTCGGTGCGTTCGCAGGCCTGGATGAGGGCCGCTGCGAAAGCGCAGCGCCGGACCTGTATTTCCAAGCGCCCCGCGTCCTCTTCGCTGTCGGCGCCCCAGCCATCGAGCAGCACGATATCGTTCAGCTGGCCGTGGCGGCTGCGGGCCTCCTTGAGAATCGCATCCAGTTGCGTGGGGTTCAGGCCGGCAGCCACCATGCAGTGCTGGCCGCCGGCATGCAGCGAAGCACTCAAGGCATGGGCAAGCGCATTGTCCGGGCCGGATTTGCTGGCCAGGATGAGCTGCACCCGGGGCTCGGCCGCCGGCGCCATGGGGACGGCCTGCGGCGTGCTGGCCAGCAGCAGGTAGGCGCCCGTCCGGTTGCCGGCGGTGAGTTCGATCACCGGTTCGCAGGCCAGCCCTTTTTCCAGCAGCCAATGCTGCCAGTGGCTTGCCGGCGGCATGGCGGACAGATTGTCGGCGCCTTGCCACCAGTTGGCCCGTCCGCCGAAAACGAAATCCATCCATTGTGACGGGTGCGTGCCGCGCACCAGCAGCTTGCCATCGGGCTTCAGGCTGCTGCGGGCATAGGCCAATGCGTGGCGGCAGGCCTCCAGCGTGTCGAATTCGCAGTGGACGATGACCAGATCGTAATGCCTGTCGGGCATGGAGCTGCCGTCATCGGCCAACAGCACGGCCCGCGCATCCGGGAAGCTGTCCAGTTGGGAGTGGCGGGCATCCTCGACGGCCTGGTTGTCGGGCGAGGCGTAGCAGTAGTCGGCCACGTTGAAATCCAGCGCCGCGCAGCACGCCGGTCCGAAAACAGGGGTGCCTTGGGCGATTTCCAGCATGGCCAGGCGCTGGCCGCCCTGGCGTCGGGTCGCGGCGCGGCGCAAGGCCTGGGCCAGCACGGCGGCAAGCTGCTGGCCGCGTTCGGCACCCAGCAGCAGGCGGCTGATGGCGGTGGGCGTGACGGCGCGCGGGATGACGTCGTCGATTTCGATATTGCCCTGCAGAAGCGCGGGCAGGTGCAGCCCGAGGCGGCCCGTGGCGTAGATAGCGGGGAAGTAATCGGGGTACTCGCGCAGCAGACTGTTCCAGATGTCGGCGGCCGTGGGTTGTCCTTCCTCGTCGGGGAGCAGCGTCCAGCCGGTGGGCGACGGCAGTGCAAAACCGGCCGCGACCGCTCGCTGCAAGACGTGCTCGAAAAGTGCCGCTATCTGCGGGTTCTTGCGCAGGCGCCGCTCCACCAGCGCGGCCGACAGCGTTTGGCCGCCCGTGGTCTGGGCACGCAAGGCCTCCAGCGCCAGGCGGTCGCACAGGCTCTCCAGCAAGGGGTCGACTTCCTGGGCGTAGCGGTCGCTGCCTTGGTGCGCCGTTTCCACCACGCGCTGCAGCTCGCGGATCAGCGAGTCGGCATGCAAGGGGCTGTCCGGCGTGGGCGCCTGGGGGTGGGGGCAAGGGGTCAGCACGCAATCGACGAAGTCCAGGTGCTCGCCCGCGCCCTTGCTCAGGCGGATGCTGCGGAATCGCGCCTCCCGCACGCTGGCGATCCGGCGGCCTTCCGCGTCGAAGAGATCGAAGTCCGCGGTCAGCGAGTGGGGCGCGCGCTGGCGCAAGCGGGCGCGCGCGTACTTGGGCTGTCCTTGCCCGGCATGCAGGCTAAGGCGGCCGATCTTGGCCGGCACGAAGGCGATTCCCTGGCCGATGGCCGGATCGTCCTTGAGGAGCTGGATGATGAGCTGGAAACTGCAGTCCAGCAAGGCGGGATGCAGGTGGGTGCTGGCGAGTTCGGTCTCCAGGCAGGCATCCGGCTGGAAGACGGCTAGGACGCTGTCGGCGGATTCATTCCATCCGTGGGCAATGGCGCGAAAGGCCGGACCATAATCCAGGCCGACCGCGCGGGTGAGCCGGTTATGGTCGGCCTCAAGGAAATCGGGTTCGCGGGCAGGCAGGCTCAGGGCGACATCTTCGCCCAGCACGATGGCGCTTGCCTCCTGGCGGATGCGGCCCGTGGCCTGCGGAGTCCAGGGTTCTTCGCTGCCTTGCTCGCGCGCCTGGATGCGAAAACGCCCATCAGCCTCATCCAGTTCGAAACGCAGGCGCTTGCTGGGAGACGGGTTCAGCAGTAGAGGGGCGCGGATTTCGAGTTCCTCGATATCGGCGTATTGCCCCGGCCGCCATTGCAGTGCCGCGGCCAGCGCGAGTTCGGCAAAGCCGGTTCCCGGAAATACGGTGGCTTCGCCCACCACGTGATCGCCCAGCGTGGGATGCTGCTGCGTGTCCAGCAGGTTTTCCCACAGGCCTTTTTGCTGCGGATTGGGATAGCCCAGCAAGGGATGCACACGCTGGCGCGTGAGCAGCCCCGGCGAGTCGGCGGTCACAGCATGCCAATGACGCTCGCGTTGCCAAGGATAGGTGGGCAGATCGGCGTGCTCGCCTTTCCAAGGGAACAGCGCTTCCCAATCCACATTCGCGCCGCTCAGGATCAGCTGGCCAGCGATGTCATGGATCTTGTTGGGATCATCCCCGCCCCGCGAGGCGGTGATCAGGACACGGCCGTTCGCCTCGGCGGTGTTCAAGGCGTCCTTGAGATAGCCGCGCAGCACAGGGTGCGGGCCGATTTCCACGAAGATGTTCAAGCCGTCGGCGATCGCCGCTGCGCTGGCCGCCTCGAACAGTACGGGCAGGCGCACGTTGCGCCACCAATAGGCGGCGTTCAGCTTGCGCCCCACCTCTACCTGGCCGCTGACCGACGAGTAGAAGGGGATATCCGCGTCATGAGGTTTGATGTCGGCGAGCGACTGCCGGATGCCGCTTTCGATGGGGTCCATCGCCGCACTGTGGAAGGCGTAGTCCAAGTTCAGCCGGCGATGGAAAATACTGCGCTCCGATAGCACGGCTTCCAGCTCGTCGAGCAGGGCAGGACTGCCCGCCACGGTCGCGCCGCGATGGCTGTTGGCGCCGGCCAACGACAATCCCCGTCCCAGGCCGAGTTCCGCGATCAGGGCTTCGGTTTCGGCTGCGCTGATGCCTACGGCCGTCATGCGTCCTTTGCCCTTGGTCAGACCCTGGAGGCGGCTGCGGTGATAGATGACCCGAACGGCCTCGGGCAATGACAGCGCACCGCAAGCCCAGACGGCGGCGACCTCGCCCACGCTGTGTCCCATGGTCGCCACGGGTACGACACCACGTTGCGCAAGCATGCGCGTGATGCCGACCTGTAGCGCGAAAAGCGTCGGCTGGGCGATTTCCGTGAAATCGTAGCGATCGTTGGCGCTGGCGCTGCTCAGTTCGGCGGCCGGCGAGAAATCCGAATACTCGGAAAACAAGGCGTCGACTTCATGCACGGCCGAGGCGAAGACCGGGTCCGCCATGAGGCGCCGGCCCATACCTGCCCATTGCGATCCATTGCCCGAATAAACGAAGACCGGGCCCCGCGCATCTTGCTGGGCCGTCTCAGTGGAAACACGGTGCTTGGCCGGCTCGCCGTCGGCCAGGGATTGGAAATCGTCGGCCGCGCGGCGTTTGTCGCTCGCAAAGACGAGGGCGCGGTGCTGGTGCCAGTCGCGCCGCAGTGCGGCGTGATAGGCCAGGTCGTAGAGCGGCCTGCCCGTGTCCTGACGCAGATGCCGCGCCATGGCGGCGGCCGCATCGCGCAAGGCCTGCTGCGTCTTGCCGCTGACGATCAAGGGCACGGGAGCGTTTTTGACCAGCTTGGTGGCCGGGGTTTCGGCCCCCGTAGGGGCGCTTTCCAGGATGACGTGTGCGTTGGCTCCGCCGAAACCGAAGGAGTTCACGCCTATCGTGAGCTTGCCCTCGGGCCTGAGCGCGCGGTTCTGCGTGATGACTTCGATATTCCAGTCTTTGAACGCGATATTGGGATTCGGTGTGCGCACGCCTATGGTGGCGGGCACAACACGGTGAATCAGGGCGTAGACGGCCTTGACCAGACCCGCCACGCCGGAAGCCGGTTCCAGGTGGCCCAGGTTGCTTTTGACCGAGCCGATGGGCAGGGGCTGCGAGATTGAGCGGCGTTTGCCCAGGGCCGCGCCTATGGCGCGCGTTTCGATGGGGTCGCCGACCGCGGTGCCGGTGCCATGCGCCTCGAGATAATCGAGTTCGGAGGGCGGGATGCCTGCCTGCGCGTAGGCGCGGCGCATCAGCTCCGCCTGGGCGTCGGCGCTGGGCACGGTCAGGCCTGACTTGCGGCCGTCGGTGTTGACGGCCGTGCCGGCGACCACCGCAAGGATGCGATCGCCGTCGGCAATTGCCTGGTCATAGTCCTTCAGCAGGAAAATGCCGCCGCCTTCGGAGCGCACATAACCGTCGCCGGAAGCGTCGAAGACATTGCAATGGCCCTGGCGCGAGAGCATCGAGGCCTTGGAGAAAGTAATAAAACCATAGGGATGCAGATGCAGGCTGATGCCGCCGGTGAGCGCGTGGCTGCATTCTCCGCTCTGGATGGCGCGGCAGGCCTGGTGAAAGGCCACCAGCGAAGACGAGCAGGCCGTGTCCATGGCAATGCTGGGGCCGCGCAGGTCGAAGAAATACGACAACCGGTTGGCCGCGATACTGGACGTGTTGCCGGTGGCGGTGGAGGCCTCCACCGCGCCCAGGTCTTCCGAGATCCGGTAGGCGTAGTCCGCGCTGGAAATCCCGATGTAGACGCCGCAATCGCCGCCACGCAAGCTGGACGGCTTGATGCCGGCGTTTTCCATGGCTTCCCAGCTCATCTCCAGCAGCAAGCGTTGCTGCGGATCCATGAGCGCGGCTTCACGCGGAGAAATACCGAAAAAATCGGCATCAAACCGCGAGACGTCGCCCAGCGAGCCCGCGGCATGCGTATAGGCGGTGCCCGGCTGGTTCTTGTCCGGGTGCAGATAGGCGTCGGCCGACCAGCGCGATGCGTCCACTTGGGTGATCAAGTCTTTGCCATCGAGCAGGTCGGACCAATATTGTTCCGTGCTGGTACCCGGGAAACGGAATGCCAAGCCGATAATCGCTACGCGCTTTGCCATTTACTGTCCTTCCTGCCCGGGGAATGCCTGGCCGGCATGCCGTTGCGACGGCGGGCCGGCCTCCAGGGCGACTACGAATTGAGTGAAAACGCATGCGCGCCAACCTGCCGCGGAGGGGGCGGCGTTGATTCGATGCGGGCGGGATTGAGGCTCGCGGATGGGCCTCAATGTACACGCCTGGTAGTTCGGTGAGCGGGCAGGCCAATGCCGGAGGTCCGGCGTCGAGCGCAAAAGGCCTGCCACCTGTCGCTGGCGGATGTCGCCGCCGCGCCAGAAGCAGTTTGTTGGTTCATATTGTGTTGGCTGAAGCCCTACCGATCCGGTTTGCGGCCGGAACATCACTGGTATTGCGCCAAGACGAAGGTTCAGCATGACTCGTCACATCCGCAGGAGTTTACTGCATTATGCGTAGCAGGCCCGGCCAGGGTGCTTCAAACGTTGCCAGGGTTTATTCCGTTTGGATTCGGATTACGCAAGATGTTGCTTGGAGAGAGTGTCCTGGATCGCGGTTTGTCTCGTCATGTCTAAACTGGGATAGGCTGGCGAGGATAAGTATCGGCACCAATTGGAGGGTTGCCTTTCACTTACCCTACAGCGACGCAAGCGTATCCGGGGCGCCCCCGTTTCAGGGGCTACGGGCAGTGAAAAAGAGGCACGAATTGTTTCAGAAAGCACTCAAATTTCACAATTCTTTATTTTTTTGAATGCTTCCCGGGGCGTCTGGCCCCCGCGAAATGGCCAGACGCCGCGCCCGCGGCGCTCAGGGCGCGAGCAGCGCCCGGCGGGCGGCGATAAAGGCCGTGGCGGCCTCGGCGGCCAGGGGATGGCGGCCGTTTTCGACATATTGCCGGCCGCCGATCCAGGCGGATCGCAGCGTGTTGGCGCGGCTGGCGGCAAAGACGTGGGAAGCCAGCATCTGCTCGGGGGATAGGCCCGCCAGGGCTGGCTGGGCCGCATCCAGCGTGAAGAAGTCCGCCAGCCCGCCCACGCGCAATTGGGCGCTGCCGGGGCGGCCGCTCGCCTGCGCGCCGCCGTCCAGAGCCTGTTGCATCAGGGCCTGGGCCACCTGAGGGGAGGCGGGCAGGGCGCCGATATTGCGTTCGCGGCGGGCCAGGCGTTGACTGTATTCCAGCATCAGGATTTCTTCGGCCGCGTCCACGCAGATGTGGCTGTCCGACCCCAGGCCCCAGGCGCCCCCGGCGTCGCGCCAGGCGGCAAAGGGAAAAATGCCGTCGCCGAGATTGGCTTCGGTAGTGGGGCACAGGCCGGCCACGGCGCCGCTGGCCGCGCCGCGGCGGATTTCGGCTTCGTCCAAGTGGGTGGCGTGCACCAGGCACCAGCGGGCATCGACGGGTGTGTGATCCAGCAGCCATTGGACCGGACGCTGGCCGCTCCAGGCCAGGCAATCTTCCACTTCCTTGGTCTGCTCGGCGATGTGGATATGGACCGGAGCGCCGGGCGCGATGGCGTCCAGCCCGGCCAGGGCCGCGTTCAGGCTGTCGGGCGGCACGGCGCGCAGTGAGTGCGGCGCCAGTCCCAGCACGGCGCCCTGGGCATCGCACAGGGGCTTCAGGCGCTCCAGCAGGCGCAGCATATTGTCGGTGCCGCGGATGAAGCGGCGTTGGCCATCGTTGGGCGGCTGGCCGCCGAAGCCCGCCGTCTGGTAGAGCACGGGCAGCAGCGTCAGCCGCATGCCGGTGCGCCGGGCCGCCTCCAGCAGAGCCAGGCTGAGCGTGGCGTCGTCGGCATAGGGTTGGCCGTTGGCATCGTGATGCACGTAGTGGAATTCACAGGTGCTGCCGTAGCCGGCCTGCAGCATCTCGATGTAGAGCCAGGTGGCGATGTCTTGCAGGGACTGGGGATCCAGCCGGTTGGCGAACTGGTACATCAGGGTGCGCCAGCTCCAGAAGCTGTCGCGGGCCTGGCCGCGGTATTCGGTCAGGCCGGCCAGGGCGCGCTGGAAGGCATGCGAGTGCAGATTCGGCATGGCGGGCAGCAGGGGGCCGTCGGCGCGCGGCGCATCGCCGGCCGGGCTGTTGGGCCGCACCGAGGTCAGGCGGCCCGCGCCGTCCCATTGCAGGCACACGTCGCGGGCCCAGCCTTCGGGCAGCAGCGCGTGTTCGGCAAAGAGGGTGTTCATGCCGGGGCTCCCGCGCGGCGCGACAGGCGCACCGCGATAAGCACCGCCTGGGGCCCGGCCGGGGCAAGCGCCATGGGTCCGGCGGCCGTCGTCCAATATCCGCCTTGGCCCGTGGCCAGCTCATGGGCGCCGTCGACCGTCCAACTGCCCCGGCTGACGTAGAGCAGCCCCCCGTCGCTGGCCGGCAAGTTCGAGGCCGTGCGCAGGATGTCCATTTCCGCGCGCCAGTCCTGGCGGCGCGTCATCACATTGAAGTCGCGTGTATCGCCGCCGATCAGTGCGGCGTGGATGTCCGCCTCGCCGGGAAAGGCAAAGGGCGCGAGCACCGTATCGAGCCGGTGATCGATGCGTCCATCGTCCGAGCAAAGACGCACGCCGTCGCCCTCGAGCAGCGTGATGATGCGGTCGATGCCCGGGAAGGCGGAGAAGGGGCCGTCGGCGCGGATATCGGCGATGCTGACACGCCAGGCGAAGCTGTCCATCGTGGCGCCAGCCGGAAAGCAGGCGAGTTCGCGCGTGGTGCCGCCGCCATTGCGCCAGGGCGTGGCCGTCACGGCAGCCGTGTCAAAGAGTTGAAGCGTCATGCTGGGACTGTCATAAAAGGGATGGGGACGACCCAATGATAGGCAGACCCGGGCCCGCCCAGGCGATGGCATGGCCGCCTGGGCGGGCCGTTCCCAGTTTCCGGGAACGGGCAGGCGCTCAGCGTAGCGTCATTACGACAAAGACGAGGACCAGCAGGCCGATATAGATCCGGGCGTGCAGGCGGTCCGGGATCCGGCCGGCCAGCGGGGCGGACAGCCGGATCCCGGCATAGGCGCTCAGGGTGAGCACGATAAAGGCCCGCAGGTCCACATAGCCGGCGTGCCAGGGCCCCGCCGGCCCGCCTTCGCGCCAGGCCAGCAGGATATAAGTGAGCGTGCCCACGACGGCCACCGGCAGGCTGAGCGGATTGGCCATGGCGCTGGCCGCGGCCATGTCCAGGCCACGCCGGCGCATCAGCGGGACGGTCATGACGCTGCCGCCCACGCCCAGGAAGGTCGCGATCGCCCCTATGCCCAGGCCGGCGCCGGCCGTGGCCGCGGCGCCCAGGGGGCGGGCCGGCGCGCCGTCCAGGAAGCCTTTGCGTAGCAGGCAATCGGCGATGGTGATGCCAAGATAGGCGAGAAAAGCCCAGCGCAGGACGGCCCCGCTGGCCAAGACGGCCAGGGACGCGCCGAGCACGGCGCCCAGCGCGATATAGCCCCCCAGCGGCCATATCCAGGACCATTGCAGCAGGTGCGCCCGCCGGCGGGTGGCCAGGCCGGCCGAGGCCATCATGACGCAGGTGGAAGTCGCGATGGCGATATGCATGGCCGATGCGGCTTCGGCGCTGCCGGGGGCATGCGTGGCAAGCAGGCCCTGGTAAAGCAAGGGCACGACGACAAAGCCGCCGCCAAAGCCGAACAGCAGGGTGGTCACGCCCGCCAGCACGCCGAAAAACGCCAGGATCAAATAGAAGGACATGCTTTCTCCCGTCTTGCCAAAGACGATAGCCGAGGCTTTCCTGGCGTACATTCGAATTTCTGCCATCCATATTCGACTTTCCGCCATGCGCAATATCGCCATCACCGAGATCGAGAATACGGACCGGCCGGTGCTGGCCATCGGCACGGACTATCCGCCGGGCCAATTGCTGGACTGGCACCGCCATCGGCGCGCACAACTGCTTTATGGCGCCACCGGACTCATGCAGGTGGCGGCCGGGCAGGGCGCTTGGGTCGTGCCCAGCGGGCAGGCGCTTTGGATACCCGCCGGCGTGGCGCATCGGGTGCGCATGCTGGGCGTCAGCACGCGCAGCGTTTATATCGAGCCGGCCCGCGCGCCGCGCCGCTCGGCCGATTGCGAGGTGCTGGAGGTCAGCGATCTGCTGCGCCAGCTGCTGCTGGAGGCGGTGGACATGCCTTTGCATTACGACGAGCAGGGGCGCGACGGCGCGCTGGTGGACCTGCTCTTGCACGAGGTGTCGCGCGCGGCCAGCCTGCCTCTGCACATACCCTTGCCGCAGGGCGATCCCGCGCTGAGCGCGGCTTGCCTGGCCTTTATGCGCGTCCCACGCATCGATGAGCGTCCGGCCTTGTGGGCGCGGCGTCTGAACCTGAGCGAGCGTACCTTGCTGCGGCGCTTCCGCCACGCCACGGGCATGTCTTTCGCGCAGTGGCGCCAGCGTGCCTGCCTGGGCCAGGCCTTGGCCGAGCTGGCGCGCGGTGTGCCAGTCACCACCGTGGCGCTGGACCTGGGCTATGAGAGCCCGGCCGCATTTTCCACCATGGTGCGCCGGGCGCTGGGATGTCCGCCTTCCGCGCTGGCCCGCGTCCCTTTGTCGCGGGGCAAGACGCGCCGAGCTTCCTATAATCCGCGCATCGCGTCCTTCGCCTGAGTCCCGTCCCATGTCCGAGTCCCGAGTCAGCCCCCGCCCTTTCTGGCGCAAGCATTTCCTGGCCATCGTGCTGGTCCTGATCTCGCTCGGGCTGGCGCTGGCCTTCACGGTCAACTGGGTGTTGCGGGAGAGCAGCCCGCAATTCAGCGCCCAGGTCAATACGCCCGAGGGGCAATCGCGGGAAATCAAGCTCGAGGATGGCAGCGAAATCATCGCCGGCGGCGGCACCGAGCTGGGTGTGGGCGTCTATGCGCGCCGCCGCGATGTGAACCTGGCCCACGGACGGGTGTATTTCCGCGTGGTGTACAAATTCCGCACCAATCTCAATGTGCGCATGGGCGTCAACGAGATCAATGTGCTGGCCTCGGCCATGGCCACGCCCGACACCCTCTTTGATGTCCAGCTGGACGAGGCGCGCCTGGCGGTGCGCGTCCAGCAGGGCGAGGTCAAGGTGCGCACGCAGTCGGCCGGCCCGCGCGAGTTCGTCGAACTGTCCGCCGGACAGGCCGTGGTGGTGGACCTGAAGAAGATGCGCCACGAGGTCAGCCGGATCGACCCGGCCAGCGTGGGGGATTGGCGCTAGCGCTTCCTAGGCCGCGCGCGGCTGGTCCGATGGCGTGGACGGGCCCTGAGGGTCGTTTTCCGCATCCGGACGCGGGCCCAGCGGGGCCAGGCCCAGTTGCGCGCGCAGGCGCTGGCAATCGGGGTTGGGGCTGCCGTCGGCCTGCCACATGTCGAATTCGCGGCAGGGCGTGGAGCGGTTTTCGTAGATATCGCAATGGATGCCGGGCTGGCCCAGTTCGCCGCGCAGCGAGACGCAGCGGCCGCCGCCGCGTTCCGTGCCCTTCATGCAGACACGCGAAGGGCTGATCTGGGTGACGAGCGCCTCGGGCACGCTGCCCCCGTGGATGTCCACCTCGCCAAAGTAGAACGACACCCGGAAGTGCGCGCAACAGGCGCCGCAGCTCAGGCAGGGGTTGGCGTCGGGCTGTCCGGTAAGGTCGGCCAGGGAGACAATGGTGGTGGGGTCTGGCGTGAGTCGCGTCATGGCGAGGTCCGTGGGTGTCGGCCTGGCGCGGCTCGCGCGCCGACGCGCAATAGTAGCAGGGCGCCGGATTGCCCTGCCCGGTCAACCCCGTCAAAATGTCCGGGTTCCGTATTCCGACAAAAACCATCATGCCTGCTCGCCTGGATTTTCCCGATGGCCGGCCCCGCTGCGGCTGGGTCGACGATTCCGACAGCTATCGTGCCTACCACGATGAGGAGTGGGGGCGGCCCAGCGCGGACGACCGCCATCTGTTCGAGCAGATCTGCCTGGAAGGCATGCAGTCCGGCCTGAGCTGGCGCACCATCCTGAACAAGCGTGAAGGCTATCGGCGCGCCTTCGCGGGTTTCGATATCGACCAGGTCGCGCGATTCGGCGCGGCCGATGTCGAGCGGCTGGTGCAGGATGCCGGCATCGTCAGGCATCGGGGCAAGATCGAGGCCATCATCAACAACGCCCGGCGCGCGCGCGAAATGCGCGAGCGCGAAGGATCGCTGGCCGCTTTTTTCTGGCGCTTCGAAGGCGCTGACCGGCCGCTGACCGATGGCGCGCCGACCGCCGAGGCCATTGCCTTGTCCAAGGCGCTGAAGAAACTGGGATGGTCTTTCGTCGGTCCGACGACGGTCTACGCCTTCATGCAATCGGTCGGCATGGTCAACGATCATCATGCCGAGTGCTATGCCCAGGCCTTGTGCGCCAAGGCGCGCAAGCAATTCAAGCGCCCGGGGGCGTGACGACTATTTGCGCTTTGTATCCTGGCGCTGCGGCGGGGTTTCTCCATGGCGGAGACTGCGCTACCCTGAAGCGGAGGCTGCCGGTGGCAAGGTGCTGCCCGCGGCGCGAGCCTAGGCGCAAACACAATGACAACCCGGCGCAAGATCCTCCTCGCGATCATCCTGGTGCTGCTGGCCTTGCCGGCGGTGTTCGCGGTCGCGGTCGGCAACCTGGACTGGAACCGCTTCAAACCCGTGATCAATGAAAAGGTCACGGCCGCCATCGGCCGGCCCTTTGCCATCCGGGGCGACCTGAGCGTCAACTGGGACCGCCAGCCCCAGGAGACCGGCTGGCGCGCCTGGCTGCCCTGGCCGCGGATCACCGCCTCGGACATCATGATCGCGAATGCGCCTTGGGGGCGGGCTCCCGCCCTGGCGACGCTGGAGCGCGCCACCTTCACGCTGGCGCCCCTGCCGCTGCTGACCAGGCATGTCGTAATACGCCAGGTGCAGCTGTCCCACCCCTCGGCCGATCTCGAGCGCCAGGCCGACGGCACGGCCAACTGGGTATTCGTCATGCCCGATACGGGCGAGCCGTCGCCCTGGAAACTCGATTTGAACGAAATCGGCTTTGACCAGGGGCGCGTGGGCTACCACGACGCGCAGCTGAAGGCCGAGCTCGAAGTCCTGGTCGACCCCTTGGGCAAGCCCGTGCCCTTCGCCGAACTGGCCGGCAACGCACTGGATGCGGCGCAGGATGAGCCGGCCGCCGACCCGAAACCCGCGCCCGCGGATTACGTTTTCGGCTGGAAGATCAAGGGCAAGTACAAAGACCTGCCGGTGCAGGGCGAGGGCAAGGTGGGCGGGATGCTGGCCCTGCGCGACGCCTCGCAGCCTTTTCCCCTTCAGGCCGATGTGAGCACGGGATCGACCAAGGCCTCGGTGGTGGGCACGCTGACGGATCCGCTGCAGCTGGGCGCGTTGGACTTGCGCCTGAAACTCTCCGGCGCGTCGATGGCCAACCTCTATCCGCTGACCGGCGTGACCTTGCCCGACACGCCGCCTTATTCCACCGACGGCCACCTGCAGGCCCGGTTGCACGAGGCGGGCGGACCGGTCTTTCACTACCGCGGCTTCAACGGCAAGGTGGGCGACAGCGACCTGCACGGCGACATCAGCTTTGCGCTGCAGTCGCCCAGGCCCAAGCTCAGCGGCCAGCTCTCTTCCAGGCTGCTGCGCATGGCCGACCTGGGGCCGCTGATCGGCGTGCAATCGGGAGGCGGCACCACGGCCAAGACCATCAAGGCCGAAGGCGAGAAAAGCCTGGCCCAACCGCCGGACAAGGCGCTGCCGGTACAGGTCTTCCGCACCGACCGCTGGCGCGACATGGACGCCGACGTCAAGCTCTCGGCCGGGCGCATCGTCCATGGCGACACCCTGCCGCTGACTGACCTGGACGTCGGCGTGGCGCTGCAGGACGGCCTGTTGACCCTGGATCCGCTGCGCTTCAACATGGCGGGCGGACGCCTGGACGGCAAACTCAGCCTGGACGGGGCCAAATCGCCCATGGCCGGGCGCGTCACCATGAGCGCCCGGCGCCTCCAGCTCAAGCAGCTGTTTCCCAAGACCCCGTCCATGCAGCGCACGCTGGGCGAGCTCAACGGCGATGCGGCCCTCGCCGGCAGCGGCAACTCGGTGGCCGCGCTGCTGGGGTCGGCCAGCGGCGACACGCAGCTGCTGGTCAACGACGGCGTCATCAGCCGGGCCCTCATGGAAATCGCCGGCCTCAACGTCGGCAACTATGTGGTCAGCAAACTCTTCGGGGACGACGAAGTCAAGATCCATTGCGGCGCGGCCGATCTGCAGATGAAAACCGGCGTGATGAACACGCGGCTGTTCGTGTTCGACACCGACAACGCCGTCATCACCATCGACGGCACCGTCAACTTCCGCAGCGAGACCATGGATCTGGACATCTCGCCCGAAAGCAAGGGCTTCCGGGTGTTCTCGCTGCGCTCGCCCCTCTATGTGCGCGGCACCTTCAAAAAACCGGAGGCGGGCGTGCATGTGCTGCCGCTGGCCGCGCGCGGCGCCGGCGCCGTGGCCCTGGGCGTGCTGCTCACCCCGGCTGCCAGCCTGCTGGCCCTGGTGGCGCCTAGTTCCCCCCAAGAGAACCAGTGCGGCGAGCTCTTCCAGCGCCTGAAGCAGCCCGCCAAGGGCCGCGCCGCTCCGGCCAAGAAGTGAGGCCCTGGGGCCGGGAGCGGACTTTTTGGGACGCCGGTTGGACAAGCCCAAAAATCTATGTATAATTCGGCCTCTCGCAATTGCAGCGGTTCTGCAGCGAAATAAGGCAAGCGTCTCAAAAGCCCCCGGGCCTCGAATTGCTTGCACATTTCCTCGGTGATAACACTGCATGCGCCGGGCTGTTAGCTCAGTTGGTAGAGCAGCGGACTCTTAATCCGTAGGTCGAGTGTTCGAGCCACTCACAGCCCACCAGAATTCGAAAATGGCCGCACCATCGGGTGCGGCCATTTTTTTTGTCTTATGCACGTGCGCGGGCCGCCCATCCATGGGCGGCCATTTTTTTTCAGCCCGCGGGCAGGCACGAGGCCCAGAAGGCATCGAAGAGCATGCGCTGGTGTTGGGCGTGTTCTTCGCTTTCGATGATGAGGCCGTAGTTTTCGCGCTTGGATGAAATCATGGCCACGCAATTGCCGTAGATGAGGGTGGTCATCGCCACGCTGGTCTCGGCGGGGGCCCATCGCAGTTCGCGCAGTTCGGCCTGGCTGGCGGGCCAGATGTCGTCGGTGTCGCGGCTGCGCGAGCGGATGACGCGCATGCCTATGCCTTTGGCGATGCGGGCGTCGCGATAGCGGTTGATTTCTTCCAGGCCGGGGACTTCGCGCAGTTCTGACATCGAGAAGGTGGCGCGCAGGGGCTGGGTGGCGTTCAGGCTGTCCCACAGGACGGTGCGGATGCCTTCGGGGCCTTCGTAGAAGCGGGTCTTGGGCTTGCCTTTGGCCTGGTTATACAGGGATCGCAGTTCGGGCATCATTTCCGTGACCATGACGCGCCTGGCGGCCACGTATTCGAGCAGCACGGAGGGGTCGTGCGCCACGACGTGGCGTTTGCGGTCGGCGCCCTCGATCTTCAGCAGGCCTTCTTCTTCGAGCCGCAGGACGGCGTCGTAGGTGGTGGTGCGCGGCAGGCCGGCGCTGGCGGCCAGTTCGGATACGGGGACTTCGCCCAGTTCGATGGCGGCCCGGTACACCCGGTAGAGATTGCCGCTGATGCCCAGGCGGCCAAGCTTCTCTTCCAGATCCATTCTCGATGCGTCTCCTTTGGTGGGCCGGCGGATGCGCGGTCCGGCGGCGGTATGTCTGAAGCGGCTAGACAGTAGCAAACAGGGAGCCGGGTGTCCATGTGTTTTGAATGTCGGAAGACGCCGACATAAACATGGGTTTCTTGCGAAGCCACCCATGAAGCTCTGCATTTAATGATTTAAAAATCCAATAAAAACAGGTTGTTATGCTAAGTTCAGGGTTAACCCATAGGCGAATTTCATTGACGGATAAATCCGTCATAAATACACTGCCGGCTCGATGGACAGGTCCGGTGCGGGCCGCGTCCGGCGCCGGCCGCGCGTGTCTTCGGCCGAAACGTCTTCATGTGAAAGAGGGGAAGCAATGAGGTTGATAGACAAGGGTTTGCTGGCCGCCGTGCTGGGCGCCGCCGCCGCTTTCGGGCAGCCGGCCTGGGCGGCCGAGCCGGTGCGCATCGGGGTGTCGACTTATTTGTCGGGGGCCGGCGCGGTCTTCGGGGTGCCGGCGCAGCAGGCGGCCCGTTTGCTGGTGGAAAAGATCAACAGCGCCGGCGGCATCAAGGGGGCGCCGGTCGAGCTGACCTTTATCGACGAGAACCATGGCGTGGACAACGTGGTCGTGGAGTACCGCAGCCTGGTGGAGTCGGGCAAGGTGGACGCGATGATCATCGGCCTGTCCAGTTCGATCTGCCTCGCCGTGGCGCCAGTCGCCGAGCAGTTGAAGATGCCGACCATGCTGTGGGATTGCGGCACGGAGCGCATCTATACCGATGCCAAGTACGACTATGTTTACCGGACTTCTGACTACACGCCGTCGAATAATGTCGCCACGGCGCTGTACATGCTCAAGCTGATGCCGGAGATCAAGACAATCGCCGGCATCAACCAGGATTACGCCTTCGGACGCGACAACTGGGCGGCTTTCCGCGGGGCGGTGCAGGCGCTGCGCCCGGATGTGAAGATCGTGGCCGAGATGTTCCCCAGGCTGGGAACGTCCGATTATTCGACGGAGATCTCCCGCCTGTCGGCGCTGCGCCCGGACGTGGTTTTCACGACGCTGTGGGGCGGCGATATGAACACGTTCGTCAAGCAGGCTTCGTCGCGGGCGCTGTTCCGTCATTCGCGCCTGGTGGCCGCCAATGGCGAGAGTTCCATGCAGCAGTTGGGCAAGGCCTTCCCGGAGGGGGCCATTGTCGGCATGCGCGGCGATAGCTGGGCCTTCAATCCGGCCATGGCCGGCAATGCCGAGCACCAGGCTTTCGTGGCTGACTTCGAGAAGCGCACGGGCGCCTACCCGAGTTTCCCGTCGTATCACATGGCGCAGGCGGTTCGGGCGGTCCAGCAGGCGCTCGAGGCGAACTGGGACGGCGACCGCAAGACGCTGCAGGCCGCGCTGCTCAAGGGCTGGAATGGCCTGGAGCTCAATGATTTCACGGGTCAGCTGAAGCTGCGCGAGGACAAGCAGGCGATGGAGGGGCAGTTGCTGGGCGTGGCAACGGAGAAAAGCGGGCAGGATTTCAAGACGCTCAAGCAGTTGCTCGTCATTCCGCCCGAGCTGACTTCTCCTCCGGTGGGTGTCAAGAGCGATGACTGGTTCAAGACGCTTTCGCCGGATGTCCTGCAGCGGGTCGGCACTCCTTCTGAATAAACGGTTCCATCATGCAGCAAACGCTTTTATTGGCCACGCTCGATGGGTTGGCGCAGGCCTCGGTGCTTTTCATGGTGGCCGTTGGGTTGAGCCTGATCTTCGGCATCATGCGCATCCTGAATGTCGCCCACGGCAGCTTTTATGCGCTCGGCGCCTATGGCGCCGTGACCCTGGGCCTCTGGCTGGCCGGCCCCGAGGGCGGGATCTGGACGTATCCGGCCCTGCTGCTGGCGGCGGTCGCCATCGGCGTGACGCTGGGGCCGCTCATCGAGCGCTTTCTGTTGCGGCGCATCTATGGCAAGGAGCATGCGCTGCAGCTGTTGCTGACCTTCGGGGTCTTCATGATCCTGGAGGATCTGCAGAAGATGGCCTTCGGGGTGGAACCCCGGTTCAATGATGCCCCGCTGGCCATGCTGGGCATGGTCGAGGTGGGCGGCATCTACTACACCGCCTATCAGTTGTTCGTGCTGCCGCTGGCGGCGGTCGCCGTGATGCTGGCGCTGACGTTCTATTTCAACAAGACACGCCAGGGCAAGCTGATCGCGACGGTCATCGAGGATTATGAAGTGGCGCGCGTGCTGGGCATCAATGCCAGGCGCGTCTACACCATCACTTTCATGCTCGGCACGACGCTGGCCGCGCTGGGCGGGGCGCTGGCCTCGCCCACGACGTCGCTAGTGCCCGGCGTGGGCGCCGATTCCATCGTGCTGTCGTTCGCGATCGTGGCCACGGCCGGGCTGGGGCATTTCCAGGGTACGGCGGTGACCGCCGTGATCATCGGGCTGGTGCAGGCCTTGTGCGTGCATCTGTTGCCCGCGCTGTCCTCGGTTGTTCCCTATCTGGTCATGACCGCCATTCTGCTGGTCAAGCCTTACGGCCTTTTCGGCAAGCCTCAAGTCCGTCGGATCTGAAGATGAGAAATTTTTCCAAAAAGACGGCGGCCGCCTGCCTGCCCCTGCTGCTGCTCGCGGCCTTGCCGCTGCTGGCGCCCTCGCTGCGGCCGCTGGCCACCATGGCCATGGCGATATCGTTCTGCGCCCTGGGCCTGTTGCTGCTGCTGCGCGCCGGGCAGGTGTCGTTCGGCCACGCGCTCTATTTCGCCTGCGGCGCCTATGCCACGGCGTACGGCGCGCGCCATGTGAGCGCGGATGTGTTGGCGGTGATTGTCATGGCGGTCTTGTCCAGCGCCGCGCTGGGCGCCATGCTGGGCCTGATCCTGTCCCGGTATCGCGACATCTTCTACGCCATGCTCAATCTGGCTTTTTCCATGGTGGGCTTCACCCTGGTGCTCAAGCTTTACTCCCTGACGGGGGGCAGCGACGGCATGACGGTGCGTATCCTGTCCCTGGCCGGCGTGCCGCTCGATGTGGAGGTGTTTGGCTGGGCCTTGTTCTATACCGCCCTGGTGTTGCTGGGCCTGGCGCTGCTCGCGGTGACCCGCTATTTGAACTCGCCTCCCGGGCAGGCGTTGCCGGCGCTCAAGACCAATGAGACCCGGCTGGAGTATCTCGGCATTTCGGCGCGCCAGGTGCTCTATGTCGGTCATGTTTTCTCCGCCGCGCTGGCTGGCCTGGGCGGCGCCATCGCCGCCATGGCGACGGGGCATGTCACGCCGGAGATGGCTTATTGGAGCCGTTCGGCCGAATTCGTCTTCATCGCGGTGCTGGGCGGCATCGGCAATGTGCTCGGCGCCCTGCTGGGCGCGGTGTCTTTCGAGGCCGTGCGCAGCGTGGCGAGCGCCTATGCGGCCAATTCCTGGCAGTTGATCATGGGGGTGGTGCTGGTGGCCATCGTGTTGTTCGCGCCGGCGGGGCTGTTCGGCCTGGGCCTGCGTGTGTTCGGCCGCAAGGAGGCCCGGCAATGAAAGGGCAGGCCATCATCCGTTCCGAGGATCTGCATGTCGAGTTTGGCGGCGTCAAGGCCGCCAATGGCGTGAATCTGCAGATCTACCGCGGCCAGATCGCATCCATCATCGGCCCGAATGGATCGGGGAAGACCACTTTCCTGAATCTGTGCACGGGCTATGTGCGGCCCACGCAGGGCAGCGTGCGCTTTGGCGACCAGGATTTGACCCGGCTGGCGCCGCGGGCGATCACGCGCCTGGGCATCGCCCGGACGTTCCAGCTGCCGCAATTGTTTTCCGAGCAGTCCGTGCTGGAGAACCTGTTGCTGGCGCTGGCGGCGCGCGATGGTTTCTGGACGCTGTCCTCGCTGTATCGCAAGCCGGCGCGCGAAGAGGCCGAGGAGCTGTTGGCCATTTTCGGCCTGCTGCCGCAGGCCGCGCGCCAGATCGGCTCGCTGCCGGAAGGGGTGCGCAAGCTGGTGGATATCGCGGTGGCGTTGGCGCTGTCGCCCAGCCTGCTGTTGATGGACGAGCCGACCAGCGGGGTCAGCTCGCAGGAGAAGTTCGAGATCATGGACATGCTGGTGCCGGTCTTGCGGCAGCGTGATATCGCGGCATTGCTGGTCGAGCACGATATGGAGCTGGTCGAGCGTTATATGGATCGCGTCATTGTCTGGAATGCCGGCCAGGTGGCCGCCGACGGCCCGCCCGCCGAGATTCTCCAGGACGAGGCGGTGCTGCGTAATGTGATCGGAGGCGTCCAATGATGTTGCAGGCAAGCAAACTGGTGGCGCACATCGAAGGGGCGAAAGTCCTGCGCGAAGTCGATCTGGATATCCGCGCCGGCGAGACCGTGGCGCTCATCGGACGCAATGGCGCGGGCAAGACCTCGCTGCTGCGCGGCATCATGGGCACGCTGCCGCTGGACCAGGGCAGCCTGCGCTTCCAGGGCCAGGATCTGTCGGCGCGCGAGGCCCATGCGCGCGCCGGACTGGGCATCGGCTTTGCCCCCGAAGAGCGCCGCCTGATCGGCAAGTTCAGCGTGATCGAGAACATGATGGTGCCGGCCTGGGCGTGCAAGCTGGGCGCGTCCCAGGTCCGCGAGCGCCTGGATCTCATCTATTCGGTGGCGCCCGAGCTTGCGCAGCTGACCTCTCGCCTGGGTGGCTTGTTGTCCGGCGGGCAGCAGAAGATGGTGGCGCTCGGGCGCGCGCTCATGGCCGGCGACAAGCTGGTGCTGCTGGACGAGCCTTTCCAGGGCCTGGCGCCGGCCCTGGCCCTGCGCTATGCCGACAGTCTCAAGACGCTGCGCGCGCGCAAGCCCGATCTGGCCATTCTGATCACCGAATCCAACCCCAAGCTGCTGCGGCCGATGGCCGACCGTGTCGTCACCATCGAGCGCGGCGAAATCATTTCTCAGGAGTCGTCGCAATGACATTCAAGGCGGCGGTCGTTCAGACCGCATCGGTCCCGTTCAACAAGCAGGCCACCGTCGAAAAAGTGGTCGCCAAGATCCACGAGGCGGCTGGGTTGGGCGCCAAGCTCATCGTCTTTCCGGAAGCGACCATCTCGGGCTATCCGAAGGGCAGCGATTTCGGCGCGCGGGTCGGTGGGCGCCTGCCCCGCGGGCGCGAGGAGTTCCTGCGCTATTTCAACGGGGCGATCACGGTGCCGGGCCCCGAGGTCGAGGAGATCGCCGCGGCGGCCCGCGATGCCCAGGCCTATGTCGTGGTCGGCGTCATGGAACAGGAGATCGGCACGCTTTATTGCACGGCGCTGCACTTCTCGCCCGGCGGCCAGATGATAGGCAAGCATCGCAAGCTGATGCCCACCGCCGTCGAACGCCTGATCTGGGGTTATGGGGATGGCTCCACGCTGCCCGTGTTCAACACCCCCTACGGGAAGATGGGCACGGTCATCTGCTGGGAGAACTATATGCCGCTGCTGCGCATGGCCATGTACGGCAAGGGCATCCAGCTGTATTGCGCGCCGACCGCCGATGACCGCGACGAGTGGATCACCAGCATGCGGCATATCGCGATGGAAGGGCGCTGTTTTGTGTTCTCGGCCTGCCAGTACATCACCCGGGGCGATTATCCCGAGGATTATGACGCGATCCAGGGCAATTCGGCCGATACCGTGCTGATGCGCGGCGGCAGCGCCATCATCAGCCCCTCGGGCCAGCTGCTGGCCGGCCCCGACCATGAGGGCGAGTGCATACTCACGGCCGACATCGATCTGGACGATGTCACGCGCGGCAAGTATGACTTCGATGTGGTCGGGCACTACGCCCGGCCGGACGTGTTCAAGCTCGTCGTCGACGAGAGCCCCAAGCCGCCGGTCGTGACCATCGGCCAGGCGTGACAAGAAGGCGGCTCCCTGCCGGGAGCCGCCCGTCCAAGGCGCGCGGCGCGCCCATGCCGCCCATCAACAAGGTGTTGCCGGCGGAGGTAACCTCCTGAAACCCGGATATTTCCCGTGGGCTCGGGGATTGTTGTCTGGTGCAGGACTTTATGGGAGCCTATAGGCCTTATCTTTGTGTGGCGCCAACCATGGGAAGAAAAATGAAGGCCGTTAAAGTTTTTTTTGCCTTTCTGGTAGTGGTTGCTATTTCTGGTTGTGCTGGTTTTAGGCCCCCGGTTTCATTCACGACTGATGTGAATTCTTTTGCCAGCGACGAGGCGGATTCAAGAAAGCATTATTTTTTGACACCTGTCGGTAAGGGTGTGTCCGCAGACGATCTCGAATTCAAAGAGTATGCGCGCTATGTAGACAAGATATTGGATGGCAAGGGGTATGTAAAAGAACCAGATTTGAAAAATGCCGAAATAATTATTCGGATGGAATATGGCATAAGTGGACCTAAAACCCAGAAATCCACTTACTCGATACCAATTGTCAACCAAACCGGTGTGTTGGAGTCTAAAACCACTGGCAAAGTGAATGCTGCTGGGAAGTACACCGAAACTACAACCTATACGCCACGGTACGAGGTGACCGGATATTCCACTGGTGTAAATATCCGAACGATTTTCACTAGCTGGGTGAGTTTACAGGCGGTGGAGGCCAAGGTGGCCAAAAATAAAAAAGAGCAGGTATTTTGGCAGATACAAGCCAGTAGTACTGACGAAAATGACGACCTGAGGCTTGTCTTTCCGTATATGGTGGCGGCTATGGAGCCGTATATAGCCGTTAATACAGGAAAGCGCGTGAGCGTGACTTTGAATGAGAAAGATCCGCGGTTGACGTTCCTTACTGGTCAGCCAGTGCAGCAGAAAAAGCAGCAGTAGATTTCGAACGAACGGGCCAGCGTGTTGTGGATAGCCCCCGACCGTAAAGACGTGGCCTTTTGGGCTCCCGCTTTAGTGTCGACGGCCCGCGAATCCCGTTGTCCTTCAACTGGGGGCGCCTCCGATGTCGCGGGCGCCCGTCATCCGGTGCTGCCGCCGCGGTTCTAGGAGGCGTGCCTCGGGCCCGAGCGGGATATCAGCGCGCGAACAGGCCCCGGATGCGCATCAGCTCGCGGTGCAGCTGCTCATGCTTCTGGAACGGCGCGCGGCCGTGCAGGTAGAAGTAGTTGTTCAGCACCACGAGCTCACCCGGCGGCAGCGTGATCTCTTGCACGCCGGCGCTGCTTTCCATCGACGCGGACAGGTCGTGCAGGTACAGGGCCTCTTCGAGCGTGGCCGGCTGCACGAATTGGTCGATGAAGCAGATCGCCAGCCCATAGCGGTTCTGGAAGAAAAGCGGCCGTTCGACTTGTTCGGCCACGTTCTTGGAGGCCGGGGACTTGTAGAGCAGGGGCTTGGTCGCCAGGGGATGGTCGAGGAAGTCGCCGATGTCCTGCCAGTCGTCCAGGTGCAGGAAGCGCGATTCGCCGCCCACGGCATTGCGCTCATCGAACTTCATCATCAGCAGCCAGTCGGTCGCCTCCGACACATAGGTACCGTCGGTATGCATGGTGAAAAGGCGATAGGCCTGGCGCAAATAGGAGTCGCTGTTGTCCGTGTGCTTGACGAAGAAGCGCGCGTAGTATTTGCCGGACATCGAATCATGGTTGGCCGGCCCGAGCAGGTAGGCCACGGCGGTGCCGAACTTGACGAAGTCATCGGGGTCGCTGGACAAGCCTTGCAGCCCGATGGTGAAGCCGCCGTGCTCGCGGGTCTCCACGATGGCATTGAGCGTGGCGCGCAGCTCCGCACCGCAGGCCTTCGTCAGGGTGTCGGCCAGCTTGAAGCGCATGAAGGGCACGTATTCCAGGTTCTGGACATCGACGTCCTTGACCATGGACAGGAAGCGCCGCAAAGCCTCCGGATCGACAGTCACCTGCTGGACCCGGGTGTGGGTGGGGTGATCTGTCACCTTGACGGTGCCCGAGAAAAGACGCTGGGCGTCGCTCATGTCATTCATAATGATCTCCTTTATTGAAAGCTGTTCTGGAAGTCATTAGACGTGACATCACCCCGCGGTTAAACGGGCGGCCATCGATACTTTGTTTGGTATGAGCGATCAAAACGTAGAGACCCGCACGCTGCGATACTTCGTCGCGGTCGTCGAGAATCTCCATTTTTCCAAGGCCGCGGACCGCCTGGGCATCTCCCAGTCCGTGTTGAGCGTGGCCATCCAAAAGCTGGAGGCGCAGCTCGGCGTCAAGCTGCTGTTGCGCAACAAACGCCAGCCGGTATCACTGACCGACGCCGGCAAGACCTTCCACGCCCATGCGCTCATCGCCCTGCAGCATATCGACCAGGCGATACAGATAGGCATGCAGGCCGCGCGCGGGCTGGCCGGCGTGGTCAAGGCGGGCTTCGTGGGCTCGGCGGTCACGACGGGCGCGATCCAGGGGGTGTTGAGAAGCTACCGCGCCGAGCACCCGGCCGTGCGGGTCGAGATCCTGCCCATGGAAACCCCCGCCCAGCTGGAAGGCCTGAAGAACGGCGCCATCGACGTCGGCATCTTGCGGGCCAGGCGCGAGTATCCCAAGGGCGTGGACGCCATCGTGCTCCAGTCGGAACGCCTGGCCGTGGCCATGGCGGACAATCACCTGCTCTGCCTGAAGGACGAGCTGTCGCCGGCCGATCTGGCGCGGGAGTCTTTCATCATCCCGCAGTTCGACGAAAGCGAGGGTTTTTCCGAGATCCTGGCCGACCTGGGGCGCGCGGGCGGATTCGCGGGCCAGCCCCACCAGCGCGTGAAGGACTTCATGTCCGCCATCGCCCTGGCGGCCGGCGGCTATGGCGTGGTGCTGGCGCCGGAGTCCATCATCCGGCTGTCGCCGCCCGGAGTCACCTACAGGCAGATCACGGGATTCGACCGTCGCGTCGACCTGGCCCTGGCCTTCCGGACGCGCGGCAATTCGCCGGCGGTGCTTGCCCTGATCGACAAAGTGCGCGCCGCCGGGCAGGCGGCATAGCCCGCCGCGCCGGCCCTACTCGGTGAAGCGTTTCGTGCTGTAGAGGCTATGCGGCAGGCGCCGCAGAATGGGCAGCTGGCTGGCGCCGTCGCGCGGTTGCATGTCGATATAGGCTTGCAGCACGTCGGCGTCCCGCACGCCGATGTCCTGTCGCCGCTCGGCCGGCACATTGGCCAGCGTACGGTAGCCGTCGCCGCCCGTGGCATTGAAGCTCAGGACAAAGAGTTTGTAGCGGCGCGCGGCATCCAGCGGCAGCCAGGTCGCGCTGGGGCGGTCGTAGACTTCGATGTTGCTGACGCGATTGCCTTGCGTTTGCGTCGAGTCCACGTCCCAGCGCAGGCCACCCGCATAAGGGTAGGGGCCTGTCGTGCCGCCCGGGCCGAACACCGCCTGCATGCCGTCTTCGAGCATGGCCTTGACCTCCGCGCCGGTCACGTCCAGGCGCCACAGCATATTGCCGAAAGGCACGACCTCGATGACCTTGGCGGCCGTGATGGCGCCGGCCGGCAGCGCGATGCGCACGCCGCCGCCGCTTTGCAGCGAGATGTCGGCGCCGCCGTAGTTGGCATTGGCGACCTCGAGATAGGCCTGGGCCACGAGCTGCTGGATGTCCCCGCCGCGCTGGTGGACGCGGCCTTCGGCATTGCAGGCCGCGCTGGAGCTGCTGACGTCGCCGCGCAGGCCGGGCACGCGCCGGCGGCACAGTTCCAGTGGAGCGGTGGCCACCACGCTCCGGCGATAGGCATCGACCTTGGCCTTGAAAGGCCGCAGCGCCGCCTCCGCGGCGGGGTCCGGAGCCTGTATGCGCAAAAAGCCGCTGGCCCGGGCATCGGCCAGGAAAGCGGCCTGGTCGGACGCCGTGGCCGCGCCACTGTTGACCTTGAAGTCCTGGTCGATCAGCACATGAGGCGTGCCGGCGCAGCGGGTGACATCGCCGTTGGCGTCGAAGCTGACTTTCAGTTCGCCCACGACCTGGCTGTATTCCCAGGCCTGCGCCAGGCAGACCCGCTTGCCGTCCTTGTCGCGCGCTTCGGTGGGATAGCTGCCCTCGGGCGAGCCGACGTTGTAGGCGGCCAGGGCGCCGGGGCCGAGCAGGCTGTGGGAGTCGCCGCCCACGACCGCGTCCACGCCGGAGAGCTTGGCGATGACCTGCTTGTCGTACGGGTAGCCGATGTGCGAGAGCACGATGATCTTGTTCACGCCCTGGGCGCGCAAAGCGTCGATCTGCGCCTGGGCGGCGCTGGCTTCGTCCGTGAAATCCGTGTCGGGATCGGGACTTGAGGACTGCTTGGTCTTGCGGGCGATGGTCAGGCCGATGATGCCGATGGGCTGGCCGTCGCGGTGCGCGATGGTGTAGGGCAGCACCTGGCCGGACGCGGCGGCGCCGGACAAGGGCGAGCGGGCGCCGAACGCCACGTTGGCGCTCAGGACCGGCGTCTGGCAGCGGCCCTCGTGCAGGTAGCCGATGAAGGTCTTCAGGCCGGCGTCGCCTCGGTCGAACTCATGGTTGCCCAGTGTCATGGCATCGAAGCAGACCGTGTTCATCAGCGCGGCGTCGGCCTGGCCGGGCGGGCCCGCGCGATTGAAGTAAAGCGTGCCGGTCAGGGCGTCGCCGGCATGCAGCTTGAGCACATGGGGCGATTGCGCGGCCAGGTCGTCGATGGCGCCCTTGACACGGGCAAAGCCGCCCGCGGTGACGCTGACGGCGGTCGCGTCGCCGGCGGCATTCTTCAGCGTAAGCGTCTTGCTCTTGCTGTCCAGGTGGGAGTGATGGTCGTTGATATGCAGGATGGTCAGCTCCATCGCGCGCGACGGGGGCGGCGCGGGCGGCGTACCGCTGCCGCGGTACGCATGGTTGCTGCTGCAGGCGGCCAGCAGCGCCAGCGAGCTGGCCAGCGCCGCGGCCAAGGCATGGGGTTTCCCGTGCTTCATGGGCTTCTTCCTTGCTGATCAGGGTCAAGGCGCGATGGTGCGGGCGCCGGATGACGCCGCCGTGAAGCGCGCCGGGACCTGTGCCGCAGTCTACACACCGGCGGCGGCCCGCGGCGCCGCCTGCGCTCATATCGGCCCCACGCCCGGGTGTCTAAGGGTTAGCGAGCATTAGCTCTAGAATAATCATTCTAGTAATATCCGCCCTGTCGATCGCCGCAGGGCAGGGCGCGGCGACACCCGCTTTGATCCACGACCCCGCCAGGCGCAGCCCATCGCGGCCGCAGGCCACCGGAGAGACATACATGGCAACTTTGACCGAAGAGAACACCAGCAAGCGCGTCCAGACCAAGAGCTGGGATATCCACTATCACGAAGCCGGCCAGGGCAGCCCCCTGGTGCTGGTGCATGGCGGCGGACCGGGCGCGTCCGGCTGGAGCAATTTCCATCCCAATATCCCCTATCTCGCGGAGCGCTTCCGTGTCTTTGCCGTCGACCTGCCGGGCTGGGGCAAGTCGCAATCGGTCAAGTACGAGCAGCGTGACAACAGCGGGGCGCTGGCCGAGTTCATCGAAGCCCTGGGCCTGGACAAGGTGGCCATCGTGGGCAACTCCATGGGCGGCTCGTCCTGCATCCGCCTGGCCTACGAGCGTCCTGACCTGGTATCGCATCTGGTGACGCTGGGTTCGTCGGCCGGGGTACCCAGCATCTTCGACCCGGCCGGCCTGAGCGAAGGCGTCAAGGCCCTGGAGGCGGCCTACTTCCAGCCCGGTCCGGAATCCATGCGCAAGTTCATTTCGACCATGGCCTTCGATACCCGTCACGTCACCGACGAGTTCGTCGAAGAGCGGGTCAGGATCCTGACCTCCCGCCCGGATCACATCGAGGGCTGGATCTCCGGCCATGGCAAGCCCATGGTGCGCATCGACCAGGCGCGCCTGGCCGAGATCAAGGCGCCGGCCCTGCTGGTCCACGGCCGTGACGATCGCACGGTGCCTTACACCGCGGCCCTGCACCTGGTCCGGCAGATTCCCGACGCGCGCATGTTGCTCGTCACCCGCTGCGGCCATTGGGTGCAGTTGGAGCATGCCGACGAATTCAACCGCTCTGTCGCGTCCTTCATCCAGGGACATTGAATCCGGGAGGGCGCCATGATCACTTCACTTGCGTATTTCGGTGTGACATCCCCTGCCTATCGGGAATGGGAGACGTTCGGCCCCGAGGTGCTGGGCAGCGAACTCGTGCAGGCGGGGCCGGACGGCGCGGTGCGGCTGCGGTTCGATGAAGCCGCCTATCGCATGGCCATCCATCCCGGCGATAAAAACGGCGTGGCCTATATCGGCTGGGCGACGGCGGGTGAAGCCGAGGCAGGCGTCATCGCCGCACGTTTGCAAGCCCACGGCCTGGCCGTCGCGCGCGCCAGCGGGCCGGAGGCGGCGCTGCGCCAGGTGCTGGGCTTCTATTGGTTCGTCGATCCCCAAGGCATCCGTCATGAACTCGCCTGGGGCCAGATGCGGCCGCGGACGGCGTTTCGCCCGGGGCGCGCCATGAGCGGATTCCGCACGGGCGAGCAGGGTCTGGGCCATGTCGTGCTGGCCGTGCCGGACCTGGAGGCAAGCGACCGCTTCTATCGCGATGTGCTCGGCTTTCGCCTTTCGGACACGGTGATAGACGGGCCCATCCATGCCCATTTCTATCACGTCAACGGGCGGCATCATTCTTTGGCGATCGCGCGCTCGCCGAGCGATCGGGCCGCTTTCCTGCACCTGATGGTGGAGGCCAATACGCTCGAAGACGTGGGCACGGCGCTGGACCTGTGCGAAGCGCGGCAGGTGCCCGTCACGCGCACCCTGGGCTGCCACACCAATGACCGGATGATCTCTTTTTATCTGCAGTCGCCGTCGGATTTCCGTATCGAGTACGGATGGGGCGGCCTGGAGGTCGGGGAGCTGTGGGAGCCGCGCTACTACGATCGCACCAGCACTTGGGGTCATCGTCACCAGCACAAAGAGCTGTCGCCCTTTCTCATGATCGAACCGGTGGCCGCGCCGGCTTGAACGCCCGGCCGGACGCCACGAAGAACGCTATTAATCTCAGGAGTTTTATGATGCATCCGGTTGTTCAAGGCTTGCAGAGCCTCGGTGATAAGGTTGCCAATGAAGTCGACGCCAGCGAGCGCCGTGGTTCGCTGACCGATGAAGCGGCGCGCCTGCTGCGTGAGGCGGGAGTGATCCGGATGTTGCAGCCCAAGGACTTCGGCGGCGACGAAGCCCATCCGCGCGAATTTTTCGAGGTGCTCATGGAGCTGGCGGCGCGCGCGCCTTCCATCGGCTGGGTGGGAGGTGTCGTGGGCGTGCATCCCTTCGAGTTTGCCCAGGCGGACCGCCGCGTGCAGGAGGAGGTCTGGGGCAAGGATAAGGACACCTGGATCGCCTCGCCCTATGCCTTCATCGGCCGGGCAAAGCGGGTGGATGGCGGTTTCGTGCTGAGTGGCCAATGGCCGTTTTCTTCGGGCACCGACCATTGCGATTGGGTGGTGCTCGGCGGCCGCGCCGAAAAACTCGGCGGGCCGGCCGATGAATTCACCGAGCCCTACCATTTCATGCTGCCCCGGGCGGACTACGAGATCTTGCAGGATTCCTGGCAGGTCATGGGCCTGGCGGGCACGGGCAGCAAGGACGTGGTGGTCAAGGGGGCCTTCGTGCCCGACTACCGCACGCTGGAGGTGGGACGCCTGAACTCCCGCGATTACGCCTCGAAGAACCGTCCGGACTCGATGCTGTACCAGGTGCCGTTCGACCTGCTGTTTCCGGGCGCCATCGCGGCGGCCACGGTCGGTATCGCCGACGGTGTGGTCAGGAGGTTCTCCGAATACTCCCGCGACCGGGTGTCGCGCATGGGGATCAAGGCGACGCAGAATCCCTATCACATGTCCGACCTGGGCGCCTCGATCGCGGATATCGACGCCGCCCGCCTGCAGATCCTGACCGATATCACCGAGGCCTATGAAGTCGCGGCGCGCGGCGAGCGCGTCACCAGCGCGATGCAGGCCCGCGCCCGGGTGCACCAGGTGCGCGCCGTGCATCGCGCCGCCGAGGCCGCGGCGCGGGTGTTCAAGAGCGCGGGCGGCAATGCCAACCGTCTTTCCAACCCGATCCAGCGCCAGTGGCGGGACCTGGCGGTGGCGCTGGGCCACGCCTGCAATGTCGAAGATCCCGTCTACGCGGCCTTCGCCGGTTCGCTGTACGGCATCCCCGCGCCGGCGGGCGTCATCATCTGATGCCCCGGCGGCAGCTTGGGGTGAACGGACAATGGAAAACAACCAAAGCCAGATCAACGGCGAAAGCTTGCGTGCCTTGCTGGGCAGCTATCCGACGGGCGTGGCGGTCGTGACCGGACGGGACGCCACCGGGGCGCCGTTGGGCATGGTGGTGGGCACGTTCACCTCGGTGTCGCTCGATCCGCCGCTGGTGGCTTTCCTGCCCATGAAGACCTCGCGCACGTTCAAGGCGCTGCGCGAAGCTTCCGATTGTTTCTGCGTCAATATTCTCGCCGCCGACCAGGAGCCGGTCTGCCGGGCCCTGGCCGCGCCGGGCGAGGATAAGTTCGCGGCCATCGGGTGGCGGGCCAGCCCCATGGGCAATCCCGTCATCGATGGCGTGGTGGCGTGGATAGATTGCCGCTATGCCAACGTGGTGGACGCGGGCGATCACGATATTGTGCTGGGCGCGGTGCAGTCCATGGGCCTGGAGCGCGATGCGCTGCCCCTGTTGTTTTTCCAGCGCGGCTATGGCCGTTTTGCGTCCGGGTCGCTGCTGCGGTCGGGCGAGCGCGAAGCGTTCCAGTATGTGAGGATGGCCGAGACCGCCCGGCCGGAGATCGATGCGATCGCGCAAGAGCTCCAGCTCGGGTGCAGCGTTGTCGCCGCGCTGGGCATGGACTCCATCTATGTGGCGACGGCCGCTCCCGCGGGGCTGGCCGAGCCCCGGCAACGCCTGGGCGCGCGCGCACCGCTCATGCCCCCCCTGGGCGCGCTGTTCGTGGGCAGTCCGGGCGGGATATCGGACGACGAATGGGTCGCACGCCTGGGCAAAAGCGGCGCCGACACGGTGTCCAGGGCCAGGGAGAAACTGGCGCGGGTGCGTGAGCGGGGGTGGTCGATTTCCCTGTTGGGGGATCTGCCGGCGCAGGAGCTGGATGCGGCGATTGACGTGTACTCCTGCCCGCACAGGACGCCCGAGCAGGAGCGCCGCTTTCTGTCGACGCTGTCGGTCATGTTCGATATGCACGAGCCCGGCGGGATCGACGATGACCAGCCCTACGATGTGCTGCACCTTTCCGTGCCGGTCCGGGGCGCCAATGGCGCTACGGTGCTGGTCCTGCGCCTGAGCGATTTCCCCAGGCGGATGCCAGGGCGGGATATCGCCCGTATCCTTGCGCGCCTGCAAGCGGCGGCGGCGAGGGTCGAGGCCCTGCTGAGCCCCGCCTAGCGGGCCAAGAGGCCCGGGGCGGCTTGTCCGGACCGCATATCACTGTGTAATCACGATATCTATCGTCATGGACATTTCCCAGTTGCGCAGTTTCGTGGTGGTGGCCGAGGCCGGCAGCTATATCAAGGCATCGGAGCTGCTGAACGTTCCGCAGCCCACCCTGAGCCGGCAGGTCCGGACGCTGGAGATCGAACTGCGCGCCAGCCTGTTTCATCGCCACGGCCGGGGGGTGCGGCTCACCGACAGGGGCAGCCGCTTCATCGATTACGCGCGTTCCATGCTGAAGACGGTGGACGCGGCGCTCATGTCCGTGCGGGATTCCGATGCCGTCTATGCCGGCGACTTGACGATAGGGCTCACGCCCAGCATTGGGCGGATACTGATTCCCAGCCTGGCGCCGCGCCTGAAAGCCAGGTTTCCGCTGGCCTCGGTCAAGCTCGCCGAAGGGCTGTCGGGCGCGCTGTATGAAAAAGTGTTGCTGGGGCATCTGGACTTCGCCGTGGTGCTCGGGCCGGCAAGCTCGCCCAGCCTGAGCGTGGAGCCGTTGGCGACCGAGCATCTTTATCTGGTGGGGCCGCGGCCGGCGGGTGGGGCAGGGCCGGACATCGAGCTGGCCGAGCTTGTCCCTTTGCCGCTCATCCTGCCGCACGGCAACCAATGGACCCGGCCCGCGCTTGAGATGGCCGCGGCGCGTCTCGGCTTGCGCCTGAAGATAGATCTCGAGATCGACTCGACCGCCTCGACCATCGAGATCGTGGCGCAAGGCGGCGGCTATTCCATCATGCCGGGCAGTCTGCAACAGCTGCGCTCGCTGCCCGGCCTCTCGTGGCAAAAGATTGTGAATCCCTCGCTGGAGGCCATGATCAGCATGATCAGCCCCACCAAGCTGCCCCGGACGGAACTGTCGGTCGCCGCCGCCGCGCTGGTGCAGGAAACATTATTGGAACGGTATTGATGCCGGCCGGAAGACTGGCGGGCATCGCATGGGCCGCGGACCGGGCTATACGGTAGTCGTATAGCTGCGTTGCGCGCGCCGATATTGAAACGCGGTCTCAATGATTTGAGAATGCATTGAATTTATTCAAAGAACCCGAGGGTGGAACGAGTGAATGAAGCTTCGCTGATAGAAGATCTGGCCAGGCGCCTGCGCGATGCGGAAGAGCAGCGGCAGCCGATCGAGCCCTTGAGGCATGTGATCGGCGGTGACGCCGAGCGGCTGGCCTATGCCATCCAGCAAAAGAACGTCGAGCATGCCGTCGCGCAGGGCCGGCGCGTCGTGGGCCGCAAGATCGGTCTGACCTCCCGGGCCGTGCAGCAGCAGCTGGGGGTGGATCAGCCCGACTTTGGCGCCTTGTTCGCCGATATGGTTTTCGGCGATGACGAACCGGTGCCTGTCGCCCGCACCTTGCAGCCCAAGGTAGAGGCGGAGGTCGCCTTGGTGCTTGCCAGCGATATCGACCGGCCCGATGCGACATTGGTCGAGCTCATCAATGCCGTGGCCTATGTGTTGCCGGCCATCGAGATCGTCGGCAGCCGCATCGCCAATTGGGATATCAAGTTTGCCGACACGGTGGCGGACAACGCTTCCAGCGGCCTGCTGGTGATCGGGGCGGTGCCGGTGCCGCTGAGCGGCCTGGACCTGAAACAGGTCGAGATGTCCATGACCCGCAACGGCGAGGAGGTTTCGCGCGGCAATGGCGCGGCATGCCTGGGCCACCCCTTGAATGCCGCCTTGTGGCTGGCCCGCAAGCTGGCCGGGCTTGGCCATCCGCTGCGCGCCGGGGACCTCGTGCTGACCGGGGCCTTGGGGCCCATGGTGGCGGTCGCGCCGGGCGATGTGTTTGAGGCGACGATCAGCGGCGTGGGCTCCGTGCGGGCCCGCTTCGCGTCGGAGTGAACAGGCGATTTTCCGAGGAACTGCGAGATGCGCAAACTCAAGGCTGCCATTATCGGCAGCGGCAATATCGGCACGGACTTGATGATCAAGATCCTGCGCCATGGAAAGCATATCGAGATGGCGGCCATGGTCGGCATCGATGCCGGGTCGGACGGCCTGGCGCGCGCCGCCCGCCTGGGCGTGGCGACCACGCACGAGGGCGTCGAGGGCCTGATGCGCATGCCGGTGTTCGGCGATATCGATTTTGTATTCGACGCGACCAGCGCGGGCGCGCACGTCAAGAACGATGCGCTGCTGCGCGAGCGCAGACCGGACATCCGCATGATAGACCTGACGCCGGCGGCCATCGGGCCCTATTGCATCCCGGTGGTCAATGGCGAGCAGCATCTCGATGCGCTCAACCTGAACATGGTCACCTGCGGCGGCCAGGCGACCATTCCGATGGTGGCGGCGGTATCCCGCGTGGCCAAGGTGCATTACGGCGAGATCATTGCCTCGATCGCGAGCAAGAGCGCGGGCCCGGGCACGCGCGCCAATATCGACGAGTTCACCGAAACCACGTCCAAGGCCATCGAAGCCGTCGGGGGCGCGGCAAAGGGCAAGGCCATCATCATCATGAACCCGGCCGAACCCCCGCTCATCATGCGCGACACCGTCTATACCCTGAGTGAGCTCGCCGACGAAGACGCGATCGCCGATTCGGTGACGCGCATGGCCGCCGCCGTGCAGGCCTATGTCCCAGGTTACCGGCTCAAGCAGAAAGTGCAGTTCGACCGGATCGAGAGTCCGATCCGGATTCCCGGCGTGGGCGAGGCCATGCGGGGATTGAAGACTTCGATCTTCCTGGAGGTGGAAGGCGCGGCGCACTACCTGCCGGCCTACGCCGGCAATCTCGACATCATGACCAGCGCCGGGCTGCGCACGGCCGAGCAGATGGCCGAACGCATGCTGGCGGCCGCGGTCCAGGAGGAACAGGCATGACGGCAAGCAAGAAGCTCTATATTTCCGATGTGACGCTGCGCGATGGCAGCCACGCCATCCGGCATCAGTACAGCCTTGAGAACGCGAAGCAGATCGCGCGGGCGCTCGATGAGGCGCGCGTCGACTCCATCGAGGTCGCGCATGGCGACGGCCTGCAGGGCTCCAGCTTCAATTATGGCTTCGGCGCCCACACCGACCTGGAATGGATCGCGGCGGTGGCCGGCGTCGTCAAACACGCGAAGATCGCCACCTTGCTGCTGCCCGGCATCGGCACAGTGCACGATCTGAAGGCCGCCTACGACGCGGGTGTGCGGGTGGTGCGCGTGGCGACGCACTGCACGGAGGCGGACGTCTCCCGGCAGCACATCGAGTACGCCCGGCATCTCGGCATGGAGGCCGTGGGCTTCCTGATGATGAGCCATATGACCAGCCCGCAGGCCCTGGCCCAGCAAGCCAAGCTGATGGAGAGCTATGGGGCGACATGTTGCTACGTGGTGGATTCCGGCGGCGCGCTCGGCATGCAGGATGTGCGCGACCGTTTCCGCGCATTCAAGGACGTGCTCAAGCCTGACACCGAGACGGGCATGCACGCCCACCATAATTTGAGCCTGGGCGTGGCCAACTCCATCGTCGCGGTGGAAGAGGGCTGCGATCGCGTGGACGCCAGCCTGGCGGGCATGGGAGCGGGCGCGGGCAATGCGCCGTTGGAGGTATTCATTGCCGCGGCCGACCGCTTGGGCTGGCAACACGGCACCGATCTCTACAAGCTCATGGACGCGGCCGACGATATCGTGCGCCCCTTGCAGGACCGGCCGGTCCGCGTGGACCGCGAAACGCTCGCGCTGGGATACGCCGGCGTGTACAGCTCCTTCCTGCGGCACTCGGAGGCCGCCGCCGCGAAGTACGGCCTGAAGACGGTGGACATCCTGGTCGAGCTGGGGCGCCGCCGCATGGTGGGCGGGCAGGAAGACATGATCGTGGATGTCGCGCTGGATCTGTCGCGGCGCCCGGCCGCGTACAGACAATGAGCGGGACATTCATGCATACGGACATCGCCCTGGGCTACGCGCCCATGGACCACATCCATGAAGAATTCGTCGGGTTGAGCGCCGCCCTGCAAGACGCCCGCGACGAGGAGTTGGCGGCGCGGCTGGCCCTGATGGAGGCGCACCTGAAGGCGCATTTCGGCCAGGAAGATGCGTGGATGGTGCAGACGGGCTTCCCTTCGCGGGAGTGTCACATCAAGGAGCACGCCGCTGTCCTGGCCTCGGTGGGCGAGGTGCGGTCGCAGCTGGAGCAGGGCGATTTCCAGGCATGCCGCGAGCTGGCTCGCGCATTGGCCGAATGGTTTCCCGGACATGCCACGCATCTCGATTCGGCGCTCGCGCATTGGATGTGCAAGCAGCGTTTCGGCGCCAAACCCCTGGTATTCAGGCCTAAACAGCTTACAAACGCCTAAACGGCGCGGGGCCACTCCATACGGAAAGCGCATAGCAGTGATGTGAACTTTCGAGTTGCGGTTTACCTTGACTCGGATCAAAATTCTAGAAAATAAATTCCAGAACGTGAATCTGGAAACATCAACTGGAGACAAGTCCAATGCGGTTCGGGGCGTTTCGACCCTTCGGAAAGCCATTGCTGCGGTCGACCGCGGATGCCGGGGCCCGGAGGCCGGCTGTCCGCGCCGTGGCGATGGCATGCGTCATGATATTCATGGCGGCTGACGTTCCCGCGCACGCTGCCGATGCGCCGAGAGAGCTTAGCGTCGCGGACTACCGCGCCTATTTGCCCGAGACGCATTCGGTGCGCAGGGCTTTGCATGCGTTTGCCGACAAGGTGCGGGCCGACAGCGACGGCCGCCTGCGCATTCGCGTATGGCCCGGCACCGTCGCAGGTTCGCCGGAAAGCCAGATCCGGGCGGTGCGAGACGCCGCCGAGGGCGCACCCGACATCATGGTCGTGGCGGCCACCGGCCTGGCCGGCCTGAGCCCCGGTTTCGAACTGTTCGACCTGCCTTACGAGGTGCGCGACGACGCGGGCGTGGATGCCATCTTCGACGGCGCCGCGGGCGATCGCCTGCTGGCGGCGCTGCCCGCGGCGGGCCTGGTCGGCCTGGGCTGGATGGAGAACGGTTTTCGCCAGCTGACCTCATCCCGGGCGCGGATACAGCGCCCGGATGATCTCAAGGATATCGCGGTCCGCACGCTGCCCGCGCCGGCCTCCGCCCGCGCCTTCGCCGCCTGGGGCGCCCGGCCGGTGGCCGTGCCGGCCTCGGGCGTCTACGAAGCGCTGCGTTCGGGGGCTGTCGAGGCGCAAGAGGGGTTCGCGACGCAAGCGCTGCAAAGCCGGCTGTATGAGGTGCAGAAGCATCTCTGGCTGACCGGGCACTCCTTTGGCGCCCAGGTGCTGGTCATGAACGCGGCGGTCTGGCGCGGTCTGGATGCCGCCGACGCCCGTGTCTTGCTTGACGCGGCGCAGGCGGTGGCGCGCGAGCAGCGGGCGGCGTCGCGCGCCGAGGCCGCGCAGGCCCTGGCCAAGCTGAGATCTCTGGGCATGCGGGTGCACGAGGTGCCGGCCCGGACATTGCAGGCCCTGGCGGATGCCACCGCCAGTATCCGGCATGAAGGCACGGCGCCCGGCCGCGCCGGTCATCCCCAAGTCTCCCGCTTCATGCAAAACCCCCAATAGGCAAGAGCTTTCCATGACCCATTCCATCAGCGCGGACGTGCGCGAGAAACAAAAGCGGCGGGCGATTCTTGCCAGCTATATCGGCACCACTTTGGAGTACTACGACTTCCTGCTGTACGGTGTCGCCGCGGCGCTTGTGTTTCCGAAGATTTTCTTCGTCACCCTGGATCCCTTGACGGCCACCCTGTCGTCTTTCGCCACCTTTGCCGTGGGCTACTTTGCCCGGCCCCTGGGCGCGGTGGTGTTCGGCCATTACGGCGATCGCCTGGGCCGCAAGAACGTCCTGGTCGTGACCCTGGTCTTGATGGGCCTGGCCAGCGTCCTGATCGGCCTGCTGCCGACTTACCATCAAATCGGCATCGCGGCGCCCATTCTGCTCGTCATCCTGCGTCTGCTGCAAGGAGTGGCGATTGGCGGAGAGTGGGGCGGCGCGACCCTGATGTCGATGGAGCACGCCAAGCCCAAGGGACGGGGGTTCGCCGTCAGCCTGGTCAGCGCGGGGGGGCCGACCGGAGCGGTGCTGGGCACCCTGGTCATGACGCCGTTCACGTTGCTGCCTGGCGAAGCTTTCCTGAGCTGGGGATGGCGCGTGCCCTTCTTGATCAGCGCGCTGCTGATGGTGCTGGGCCTGATCATCCGCCTGAATGTCACGGAAACGCCCGAGTACGAGGCCGCGCGCCAGGCGCGCGCCGCGAAGCCGGGCCCGAAGGCGATCCCGCTGGTGACGGTGCTGCGCTACAACAAGCGCCAGATCCTGTCCGGCGTGTTCGGCGGCCTGGCCCCGCTGTCGTTCGCCACCTTCGCGGCGGCTTTCCTCTTGAACTATTCGGTTGAGGTCGGCCACACGCGCACCAGTGCGCTGATCGCCATGACCATCGCCAACTTCCTGAATATCTTCACGCTGCCCCTGTTCGGCGCCATATCGGATCGTGTGGGTCGCCGGCCCATGATGATCACCGGCGCGCTGTCGGGCATCGTGCTGATCTGGCCTATCTTCCTGCTGGTCCATCAGCCGGGCTTTTATGCCTTGTTGCTGGCCATGGTGTTGGCCATGCCGGTGATCCAGGCGCTCATGGGCGGGGTATACAACACGTGGCTGAGCGAGAAGTTCGCCGCCGATGTGCGCTATAGCGGCATCGCGCTGACGTTCCAGATTGCCTCCACGCTCGGCGCGGGGCTGTCCCCCCTGATCGCCACCAGCCTGCTGGCGGCCTCGGCAGGCGGCACGCCGCAGTGGGTGGCGCTGTATTTCGGCGCGGTCTGCCTGGTCAGCTGCATTGCCTACCTCAAGGGCGGCGAGCGCTTTGACGCGGAGCTGCCGGCCCACACCGTGACCGATGAATCGCCGCAGGCAAGGCCGGAACAGGCATCCGGCGGCATCCAGAAGCAGCTTGTCTAGGAGCCGCTTTCTCTCCAGGCCCGGCGGATCGATCGACCGGCAACGCAGGGCCTGACCACGACGCACTACCGGGAACAACATGGCGCGCCGGGCGCCAGGGATGTGTTCGCGCTCATAACGATAAAACTCACGGAGACAAGGTGAAAAGAATCTATGCAGCAGCCCTGATGGGAGGGCTTTGCGGGCCGGCGGCGGCCGCCGCCGTTACCGTTTACGGCGTGGCCGATGTCCATGTCAGCCACTACCGCCATAGCGATGGCAGCATCACCAGCATGGAGTCGGGCGGCCTGGGGGGATCTCGGGTCGGCATGCGCGGGGCGGAGGACCTGGGCGACGGACGCCAGGCGATCTTCGTGCTGGAGGCGGGCTTCAATATCAACAACGGGACATCGGGGCAGAGCGGACGTCTGTTCGGGCGGCAGAGCTACGTCGGCCTGCGCGACCAGGATCTCGGTTCCCTCATCGCGGGCCGCCTGCAGGGCCTGGGCTATATCTATGGCGGTGTCTACGATCCCATGATGGTCGCTCCCGGTTCGGTCCTGGGTTCGCTGACGGGCGAGAACGCGCGGCCCTGGATGTACAACCCGCTGGCCGACCCCGCCCGCATGGACAATGCGGTGTTGTATACGTCTCCCAAGTGGGGCGGTTTCGAGCTGGGCTACCAGCATGGTTTCCGCGACGATGCCGGCGTTTCCGCCCTGCGCAGCAAGCGCTTCGACCTGGCGTCCCTGACCTATGCCGAAGGGCCGCTGAGCATGACCTATGGCTTTGGCCATAGCGCCGGGACGACCGCCCAGACCGCGGCCACCAGCGATCAGACCGAGCATGCCCTCGGCGTGCGCTACGTCTTTCCCTGGGCCACGCTCTTTGCTACCTACCAGCTGCGCAAGACCGACGGCTACAGCGGCTCGGACCAGGCGTGGCAGGTCGGCGCTCAGGTGCCGGCCGGCAGGGCGGGCAGGATACACCTGGCCTACGGGCGGGCGACCAATGACACGCCCTTCGGTCCCACCGACGCCACCGCCGGATGGGGGGTGAAGTCCTGGGCGGTGGGCTATGTCTACAGCCTGTCCACGCGCACCACGCTCTATGCCTATTTCAAGCAGCTGGACAACGACGGCAAGGCCAAGCAGAGCATTTTTCCGCCGGGCGGCCTGAATCCTCCCAGCCGCTTCGACGACAAGGTCACGGCCTTCGGCATCGGCATGCAGCACCGTTTCTAGGCGCCTGCCGCGCCATTGACCAGGAGGGCGGCAGGCTTGCCGTCCGCCACCTCACATTAAAGGATTCTTCATGCGCATCCTGTCTGTACTTGTCGGCGCGGTCTTCGTCGCCTGGATCGCCCATGGCCTGCACACCAACCCGCGCTGGACATGGGCGCCTGGCGAGGGCGAGCTGCCGCGCGACGTGGTCGCCATGTATATGGACATGGCATACAAGCAGGGCGATGTCGCCCAGGCCACGAAAACCTTTTTCTCGCCCAAAGCCAAGGACGATGTCGCGGCCGGGCAGACCCTGCCCGGCCAGAAGCCGTTCGAGCCCAAGATCGTCCAGGTCGTCGCTGAAGGTTTCAACGTGGTCGTGCAGTACCGCGCGCCGCTCGATGGCGGCGAGGGCGAGTATGTGGAGATTTTCAAGATCCATAACGGGCGCATCGCGGCCCGGGAACGCATCGTCCGGGGCGCCGCCGGGCAACTGGCCGCCTCGCCGGCGGCCTCCCGCTAACAGGAGCAAGCAATGAACAGACTCACGCAATTCAAGCTGAGCCCGCGAGGGATAGGTCAGGCCGTCATCGCTCTCTTGCGCCTGTATCTGGGCGCGTGGATGGTGGTCAGCGGATCGAGCTACTGGCTGCACCAGCTGGGCTACCAGCCGGTGTTTCCGCAGCCTTTCGGCAGCTTGCCGGACTCCAACAAGCTGCTCATCACCTTTGTGGAGGTGGGGCTTTTCGATCTGGTCAAGAGCTTCGAGATCCTGGGCGGCCTGCTGCTGATCTTCAATCTCTTCGTGCCCCTGGGCCTGGTCATCCTGTTTCCGATCAGCGGCATGGTGTTCTACAACGCCGTCGTGCTGAACCAACGCTACGACGGGATACTGTCGCTGACCTATATGGGCACCGCATGCCTGTATATGAACGTCGTGCTGTTGCTGGCCTATATCAAGTACTACCTGCCCATGCTCTCGATGAATGCGCGCAGCGGCGGCCTGGCGGATCTCAAGCGCCTGCCGGAAGTCCTGCGGTGAAGGCGGCCAGGACCCTCATGAAGCGACTCCCGGGCACGCGGCGGCAGTTCGCCAAAAGCGCCATCCTGGCGGCGGCGGGATGGTCTCTCGGCGGCGTGCGTGCCGCGCCGGCAGGGCCGGCCCGCGACGGCGCCGTGCCTGCCGGGCCGGCCGCCAGGGCCGATGCCATCGAGAGCCTGGTCGACTATTGTCTGGCGACGACCTACGAAAGCCTGCCGCCAGACATCGCCGCTATTTCCAAGCAGCAGGTGCTCGACACCATAGGCATCGCGCTGGCGGGCTACGCGGCCGACGGCGTGCGCCAGTTGCGCGAGTTCACGGTGGCCATGGCCGGCCGGCCGGAGAGCCGCATCTGGGGTGCGGCGGCGGCGGTGCCGGCCCACGAGGCGGCGCGCGTCAACGGCACCATGGCGCATGCGCTGGACTACGACGACACACACGAAAAGTCGTATGTCCATCCGTCCGTCATCACCATCCCGGCGGTACTGGCGATTGCGGAAAAGACGCCGGGCGTGACGGGGCGCGACATCATCGTCGCCACGGCCCTGGGAACCGACCTGAGTTGCAGGCTGGCCATGGCCGCCCAGCCCGGCGTGGATCCCTTCAAGGTGGGCTGGCACAACACGACGGTGTACGGCTATATCAGCTCGGCGCTCGCGGCCGGCAAGCTGCTCGGGCTGACCCGCCAGCAGATGATAGATGCCGCCGGTATTGCCTATCACCAGGCCGCGGGCAACGCCCAGGCCCATGTGGATGGCGCGCTCACCAAGCGCATGGGGCCCGGCTTCGCGGGCTGCGCGGGAGTGTTGGCCGCCCAGCTGGCGCAGGCCGGGGTGACCGGGGCGCGCCATGTGCTCGAGGGGCCGATAGGGCTGTACCGGCAGTACCACGGGGGCAATTACGATCGTGGCCGCCTACTGGATGGGCTGGGCGTCCATTTCGCGGCGGCGGATCTGTCGTTCAAACCCTATCCCTCATGCCGGGGCAGCCATACGGCCGTGGACGCGGCGCTGGCCATCCGGCGGCAGCAGGCGTTCCCGGCCTCGGACATCAAGGCCATCACGATCTATATGGGCCCCGGGGAGTACAAGCTGCTCGGCACGCCGCTCGAGGCCAAGCGCGCGCCGCGCTCCAATGTCCAGGCGCAGTTCAGCAATCCCTGGATTGTCGCGACGACCTTGCTCGACGGCCGCCTTTCGCTGGCGGATTTCTCGCCCGCGGCCTTGGACCGGCCCGACGTCCTGGCGCTGACCGCGAGAACCCACACCGTCCTGGATGCCTCGCTGCTCGCGGCGGGCGGCGGGGTAGGGCCGACCCGGCTCACGGTGGAACTGCGGGATGGCCGGCGCTTGACCCAGACCGTCTACACGGCCAAGGGCGAACCGCGCCAGCCCTTGAGCACGGCGGAATTCGAGCAGAAGTTCTTCGACTGCGCGCGCTCGGCGGGCCTGGCGGAAAGCCAGGCGGCCGCGCTCCAGTCGGCCATCCTGGGCCTGGAGCGTCTGGCGGACGCTCGCGAACTCACAAAGCAAATGATTCCGGCATAGTCGCCGTCAATAAAGGAGCATTGAAATGGCATCGCGATCGCCCTGGTATTACATCATTCATTGGTTGCGCCTTTACTTCGGCGCGCATCTGCTGTTTTCCGGCATCCGCTACGCGGCCACCGGCTATGTGCCGGAAATCCCCGGGATAGGCGGCGAATGGGTGCAGGCCAATGCCAATATCTACCTCTACCAGATGATCAAGTATCTGGAGATCGTCACCGGCGCGATGATTTTCTTCAATCGATTGCCGCTGCTTGGGTTGATCCTGGAATTCCCCGCCACGATCAATATCTTCTGGCTGAACACCTTCATCGTCGCGACGCCGCGCCAGCTTTTCACCGGCCCGCAGGAGCTGTTCATGAACGGGGTATTGCTGCTGGCCTACAGCGGCTGGATGTTCGCGGTGGTCAAGCCGAAGCTGGAGCCCTTGTGGCTCTGGAACGGCGCCAAGGCTTATCAGCCGGAGATCGGACGCCGCATTACTGACTGATGGCTTTCCGCCGTTGCCCGCAAACCCAGTTTTCAAGGTGAATACATGGACAAGAATAAATGGATAGCCGTCGTGGTCTGCGTCGGCCTGACCGCCGCCGCCTATATCGGCTCGACCGGCCTTTTCTATACCGAGTTCCGGCCCATCCGCAATTACGACCTGGTGGCTTTCGCGGGGTCGTGGCTGGGGCTTGCCTGGCTGTTGGTCCGCGATCGGAACAAGAAGGACGACTGAGGCCCGCCGGGCGCCAGGCCAAAGGAGAACGAGCATGCAGTTGACGCGCAGAAGATTCGCCCAGTTGTCCGGGCTGCTGGCCGCTGGATGGGCGGCCAATCCCGCCTGGGCCTTGAGCCCGGCCAAATCCGCCGTCCCGGACGCGCGGCGGACCGCCGATGCCATCTATACGCTGGCGGACTATTGTCTGAACACAAAATACGAGGATCTGCCGGCCGAGGTTGTCGCGGTCACCAAGGGACAGATTCTCGACACTGTCGCCGTGGCCCTGCCGGCGCTGAATGCCGATGGCATCCGGCAGCTCTATGCCTGGAGCAAGGAGACGGGCGGCAGGCAGGAGAGCCGGGTGCTGGGGACGGGGGTGCGCCTGCCGGCCGAGCAGGCGGCCAGGCTCAACGCATCGATGGCGGCGGCGCTGGAGTTCGATGACACCTACGAACCTTCTTTGATGCACGCCTCCTGTGTCACCATCCCGGTGGCGCTGACGGTCGCCGACCTGGCTGGCGGTATCGACGGCAAGACCCTGATCGCGGCCGTCGCCGCCGGTACCGATGCGGCTTGCCGCCTGTCGCGCGCCGGATCGCCCGGGGTGTCGCCCTTTGTGGTGGGCTGGGACCCCACGCCGATGTACGGCTTTCTGGCGGCTTCCCTGGTGGCCGCCCGCCTGCTGGGCTTGACGCGCGAGCAGGCCGTGGCGGCGGCGGGCCTGGCCTATCACCAGCTCTCGGGCAATGCGCAGGCCAGCATCGACGGCACGCACGCCAAGCGCCTGGGCGCCGGCTTCGCCAGCTATGGCGGCGTGATGTCGGCCAGGCTGGCGCAGCGCGGCGTCTTCGGCTCGTCTCATGTGCTCGATGGCGTCAAGGGGCTGTTCCGCCAGTATCATGGCGGCCGGGTTTCCGAGGAGGCGCTGCTGGCGGACCTGGGAAGCCGTTATGCCGGGCCCGAGATCGCGCCCAAGCCCTATCCCTGCTGCCGCGGCGGCCATGTGGCCATCGACGCCGCCCTGGATCTGGTCCGAAGCCATGATATCCGTCCCGCCGCGGTGGATCATGTGAAGATATACAGCCCGCCCGCGGAGATGATGCTGCTGGGCGCGCCCTTGGAGAAAAAGCAGCGCCCGCAGACCATCGTCGAGGCGCAGTTCAGCAATCCGTGGATGGTGGCCGCCGCCATCCAAGACCGTGAGGTCAGCCTGCGGCACTTTACGCTGGAGGCTTTGCGCAGGCCGGACCTGCAGGCGCTGGCGCAACGGATGCAGACGATAGAGGACAAGAGCCTGGTGCGCCCGGACGGCGGCCCGGGCTTCGTGCGCGTCGAGGTGTACCTGCGCGACGGCAGGATGCACGGCAAGCAGGTCTCCTACGCCAAGGGGGATCCCAAGAATCCGATGACCGCCGAGGAGTCGCGCAAGAAACTCTACGAATGTACCGATGCCGCCGGCATGAAACGTGGACAAGCCACCCGCATCATGGACCGCATTCTCGCGCTGGAAGCGGAAAAAGACGTATCCGAGTTGAATGCGGCAATGGCGATCTAACTTCCGGTTGCCATGCCAGCGATAATGATGGCCGCCCGGGCAATGTATGAAATAATAACTTTCGATTGGCCAAGCGGCGCCGCATGGCGTGCTGACACAGCAACCGGTTTTATCAAAGCGGATATATGGTTTCTAATTTGAATGGTCGTGCCCGCAGGCCTGGCGAGCATAAATCGAGCGCCGCGGTGCGGGCCCGGATTCTCGAGACGGCTTTCGACGTTATATCCAGATTTGGCTACAACGGCACAACCATGGCCAAGGTCGCCAGCAATGCCGCCCTGCCGATAGGCAGCGTGTATTGGCATTTTGAAAGCAAGGATCTGCTGCTGGCCGCCATGATCGATGAGAGCTTTCTGCGCTGGCGCAGCGAGACGGCGGAACGCAACCGCCCGCGGCCGGGAGAGAGTTTCGAGGATCATGTGACGCGGATTTTCGGTTCTGCCGCCAATCCCAAATATTTCGCCGCGGATTTCTGGCGCCTGGGCGTTATTCTCAGCGTGGAAAAATCCGTTCCCGAGCAGACGGCCAGGTCGCGATTCCTGAAAATCCGCGAGACGCAGAGAGAGGAATTGACCTCTTGGTGGACATCGACCTTGCCCGAGGCCCTGCTGGGTCACGTGCCGGATCTTCCCAAGAAACTCAGTATGTTCACGCTTGCGATGCAAGACGGCAATGCCATCGCGGGGGCCTCCGGCGAATCGCTGGACGATTTCCAGGCGACCCTGGCCTCCTGCCTCATCCATCTCGTGAGCCAGGCGCAGCAAAGCCTGCCGGCCGCGCCGGCCAAGCGAAGCAAGGCGCGCGCCGCGCGCGGCGCGTCGGCCTGATGCCCAGGGCGGGGCGTCAGGTCCCTGCCGGTTCGGCCCGTCAAATCCATTCGAAATCCGCATAACAGCATTTGAGTAATTCGGCTTGTTGCGGATGAAGCGACCGCAGAGAATCTGGATGAATTCTCAACGGTACGCATTCAATGGACAGACTAAAAGACAAAGTCGGAATTGTGTTCGGCGCAGGCCCGAACATCGGCGGAACGATTGCCCATTTCCTGGCGCGCGAGGGTGCGCGGATCTGCGTGATGGACGCCAGCGAGGCGGCCGCCCAGGAAACGGCCAGATATCTCCAGGATCGCGGCCTGCAGGCCTTCGGCGTGGCCGGCAATGCGCGCAATCCGGCGGATGTCAAAACCGCGGTCGACGCGACCATGGCCAAATATGGCCGTCTCGATATCGCCGTGAATATGGCGGGGCGCGTGCACTGGAGCCATGTGCTCGATATGGACCTGGATGACTGGAATGATTCGGTCGCCAGTTTCGCCACCGCCGGACTGGTCACGACCCAGCATTGCTCGCGCGCCATGCTGGAAAGCGGCGGCGGCAGCATCATCCATATCCTGTCGACGGCGGCGCATTTCGGCGAGGCCGACGGCGCGGCCTATTGCGCCGCCAAGGCCGCGCTGCTGAATTTCGCCCGCTCCTCCGCCCTGGATCTCGCCCATCTGGGGATACGGGTCAACACCGTGACGCCCTGTTCCATGGAGCACCAGCTCTGGACCACGATGCGCGACGAGATGTTCGACCCGCAATGGCAACCGCCCGCCAGGACGGGCTTTTATTCGCGCCAGGAATATCTGGACCAGATGCCGCTGCGCCGCTTTCCGCGCGCGGCTGACCTGGCCTGGGCCACGGTCTTCCTGGCCTCGGATGAGTCGGCATGCATGACGGGCGCGGACCTGGCGGTCGATGGCGGGCTGCGCCACAAATATCCCACCTGGTCCCCCGGCAAACATCATCCCGTGGATGTCCGGGACTATGCCCGCGGCATCCAGCTGACGAAGTACGGCGAGCCGCAAGGGCCGCTGGCCGAGCTGCTGGGCGAACCCGTCCAACGATAGTTTTTTCCGCATGACGAGGAGACAGACATGAGCGCAATCGATGAGCGCCGCCAGGAGCGCGCGCGCCAGTTCCAGCGGTTGACACAGTGTGACCGCGATACCGACATGGGCAAGCTGCTGCGCAAGTTCTGGCAGCCGATCGAGTTGTCCGAAAACATCGAGGTCAACGCCGCCATTCCCGTGAAGGTGCTTGGCGAAGCGTTGACGCTGTATCGCGGCGCCAGCGGCGCGCTGCACCTGGTGGGCGGGCGCTGCGCGCATCGCCGCACGCTGCTGCATACAGGCTGGGTGGTGGGCGAAGAAATCCGCTGCATCTATCACGGCTGGCAGTTCGACAGCCGCGGCGCCTGCGTCAAGCGTCCGGCCGAGGCCGACACCGGCATGCCGCGCACGCAGATCGCCGCCTATCCGGTGCGGGAGTATCAGGGCCTGGTGTTCGCCTATCTGGGCGAGGGCGATGCGCCGGCGTTCGACCTGCCGCGCAAGCTGCAGACCGAGCGCGAGGGCGCCCTGGTGGCCAATGGCATGGAGCGCTGGGACAACAACTGGTTCCAGCAGGTGGAGAACTCCATGGACGCCGTGCATGTGAGCTTCGTGCACATGGCCCTGACCGTGGGGCCGTTCGGCAAGGCGGTGACGGCCAGCATCCCGGAGCTGAGCTACGAGGAAACCGCGGCCGGTATCCGCCAGACCGCGCGCCGCTCCGAGGGCAATGTCCGCCAGAGCGACTGGACGTTCCCGAACAACAACCACATCACGGTGCCTGGCCTGACGCCCGAGGATCCCTGGCTGGATGTGTTTGTCTGGATGCTGCCCAATGATGAGCTGAACACCACGCGCTTCATGATCTACAGCCTGCCGCCCGGAGCGGGCGAGGCGTCCAGGCAGCGCTTCCGCAGCTATTTCGCCAAGTATGGCAAATACGATCCGGCGGCTCACCATGATGAACTCTTCGGCTCGCGTGTGTGGAAGAACCCCGAAGACACCTTCGTGGGGCTGACCGCCGCCCAGGACTATCTTTCCATCCGAGGGCAGGAGCGCGTGACCCGACGCGAGGACGAGATCCTGGGCCGCTCGGACCTGGGCATCGTGACGCTGCGCAAGATTTTCTGGCGCGAGCTGGATCTGTTGCGCGACGGAAAGGAGACCAAGCCATGGAAGGCGCTGGAAAAACCCGTCGACCTGCCCCTGCAGCCAGGCGATGAGGGCGGCGCCGGCCAGCCCGCCGCGCCGACGGCCTACGCGCAGGCCTAAGTCCCGACACGCCAGCGGGCGCGAGGGCGTCCGCTTTACTCATGGTTCCTGGCACACAATGCTTGATTTAACTCCTCATGAGGCTCTTCCCGAAGAGCTATTGATGTTTCGCTCGTCCATACGGCGGTTCGTGGACAAGGAGCTGATTCCGCTTGAAGGCCATCTTGGCCCCGATGGCCTGCTGGATGAGGCGCGCGCGCAGTCCGTGCGCGATCGCGCCAGGGAGGCGGGCTTCTGGCTGATGGATGTCCCCGAGGATGTCGGCGGGCAAGGGCTGTCGCTGTTGCCGCTGGCCGTTTTCTGGGAAGAGGTGGGGCGCAGCACGGTCGCATCCTGGGTCCGGCATCATGGATTGTTCGGTCCCACCGTCGGGCCTATCCTGGTCGGCCTGAACGACGCCCAGCGCGAACAGTACCTGTATCCGGTCATCGAAGGACGGAAAAAGTTCTGCTTTGCCCAGACCGAGCCGGATGCGGGCTCGGACCCCTCGGCCATGCGCACGCGCGCCGTCAAGACGGATACGGGATACCGCATCAATGGCGTCAAGCGCTTCATCACCCGCGCCGGGCAGGCCAGCTTCGCCCTGGTGATGGCGGTGACCGATGCGGCCAAGGGCGCGCGCGGGGGGATTTCCTGCTTCATCGTGGACATGGATAGCCCGGGTGTGCGCCTGGCCGGCGCCGAGCGCACGGTGATGGGGGACAAGCCCTGGGAGATCGCCTTCGAGGATGTGGAGGTCCCCGCCCGGAACCTGGTCGGCGAAGAGGGCAAGGGTTTTGCCCTGGCGCAAGGCTATATCAATCACGGGCGCATACGCCAGGGCGCCCACGCCTGCGGGGCCGCCGAGCGCTGCCTGGGCCTGACCGCCGCCTATGCGGCGCAGCGCAAGACATTCGGCGCGGCATTGTCGGAGCGCCAGGGCGTGCAATGGATGCTGGCCGACGGCTTTACAGAGGTCTATGCCACCCGCCTGATGGTGTATGACGCGGCCCGGAAAGCCGACGCGGGCCTGGACGCAAGACTCGAAACCTTCATGATCAAGACATTCGGCGTGGAGATGGGTTTCAAAGTGGTCGACGCCTGCATGCAGCTGCATGGCGGCATGGGTTTGACCGAGGACACGCCGATCGAGCGCTTCTGGCGCGACTTGCGCAGCTACCGGATCACCGAGGGCCCGACCGAGGTGCTGCGCACCACGCTCGCGCGCCAGATCCTGAAGCAATACAGCTGATTCTGGAATCCCTGATGAAAGACACACTGGACGATATTCTCGTCATCGAGCTGGGAACGGTATTGACCGCGCCCCTGGCGGGCATGATGCTGGCCGATATGGGCGCGCGCGTCATCAAGGTCGAACATCCGGAAGGGGGCGATCCTTTCCGCCGCCATGCGGGCAGTCTGTACAGTCCGCATTTCGTCGCCTACAACCGCAATAAGGAAAGCATCCAGCTCAATCTGCGGACCGAGGCGGGCAAGGCCGACCTGGCGAAGCTGATCGCGCGGGCCGACGTACTGCTGGATAACTATCGGTCGGGCGTCATGCAGCGCCTGGGGTTTGACGACGCCCGGCTCCAGGCCTTGAATCCGCGCCTGATCCAATGCTCGATCACCGGTTTCGGCGCCAGCGGCCCTTACCGCGACCGCCCCTGCTATGACGCGGTGGCCGTGGCCCTGTCGGGCATCGCCGCGCAGATGGTGGATCCGGAGCAGCCATCGCTCAATGGGCCGTCATTGTCCGACAACATCACCGGCATGTATGCGGCCTACGGCATGCTGGCGGCGCTGCATGCGCGTGGCCGCTCCGGCAAAGGGGCCAAGGTCGAGGTCAATATGCTGGAAGCCTCGATCGCCTTTTCGCCGGAAGGCTTCTCGCAATACACCCGTCTCGGCCTGGTGCCCAACCCCCTGTCGAGGGTGGCGGTCTCGCAGTCATACGCCTTCCGCTGCGGGGATGGCCGGCTGGTGTCGGTGCACCTGTCCTCGGTGGAGAAGTTCTGGCAGGGGTTTGTCCGGGCCATCGAGCGTCCGGATCTCCTGGAGGATGCGCGTTTCCAGACGCCCGCCGCTCGTGCCAAGCACTACCAGGAACTGGCCGGCGATGTCGCCGCGACCTTCGCGGGCCGCGGCCAGGCCCATTGGTGCGAGCGGCTGCAAGCCAATGATGTGCCGCATGCGCCGGTCAACAGCGCGCCGGACGTCATGGAGGACCCGCAGGTGCGCCATTTGGAAACCTTTTATGAGGTCCGGCATCCGGAGCAGGGCGCGATGACCGCCATCCATCGGCCGGTGCGCATCAATGGACAACGCGGCCCTTCGGACAAGGCCGCTCCCATGCTGGGCGAACACACCGAAGCCATCCGGCGCGAGTTCGGCCTGTCTTGAGGCGCCGACTCGAACGCATGGCGACAACCAGAGAAGACCAACAATGAGCAAACTGAAGCTTTCCGTGGCCATCGGCAACTACGACCGGTGCCGGCCATTGATAGATGGCGCCGTCCAGATCGACGGCGTGGATCCGGTGATCATGACATTGTCGCCGGAGGAGATTTTTTTCCGGGCCTTCCGGGGCCAGGAATTCGATATCTGCGAACTGTCCTTGTCCAGTTCGACCCTGCAGACCGCCCAGGGCAATTTCCCGTATGTGGGCATTCCCGTGTTCCTGTCGCGCGCCTTCCGCCACACTTCCATGTATTGCCGCAGCGACAGGATCAAGACCCCGGAAGACCTGCGCGGCCGCAAGATAGGCCTGCCGGAGTACCAGTTGACGGCCAACGTCTGGGCCCGCGCGATCCTGCAGGAGGATCATGGCGTGGCGCCATCGGATGTCACCTGGGTGCGCGGCGGGATTGCGCATGCGGGCCGGCCCGAGAAGATCAAGGTCAAGCTGCCGGACAATGTCCGGGTGGAAGACGCGCCCGAAGGCGAGACGATTTCCAGCCTGTTGGCCAGGGGCGAGATCGACGGCTATATTGCGCCGCGCCCTCCTTATGTGCCGGCCGCGACGCCGGACGTGGGGTGGCTGTTCCGCGATCCGGTGGCGGCCGCCAAGGACTACTACCGGCGCACGCGGATTTTTCCCATCATGCATATCCTGGGTGTGCGCCGCGAGCTGGCGGAGCAGCATCCCTGGCTGCCGGGCGCCATCTACAAGGCTTTCGAGGCCGCCAAGCGCCAGGCGATTGAGCATCTTTCCGATACGTCCGCCACCAAGATCACGCTGCCCTTTGCCGAGGAGCGCCTCAAGGAAGCGCGCGACCTCATGGGCGAGGATTACTGGTCATACGGTATCGAGGCCAATCGCCACGTGCTGGAGAGCTTCTTCCATCACCACCATGCGCAAGGGTTGTCTCCCCGCCGGGTGACGCCGGAAGACTTGTTCCATCCCGGCACATTCGAAAGCTATCGGCTGTAAGGAGCGCGCAATGTCGGCAAACAGCGGCGAGGTCCGCGATCAATGGCTGCAGGCCCGGCTGGCGCCCCTGTGGGAGAGCCCGAACGCCCACAAGCCCCAGGAGAGCCAGGCATCCAGTCATATCTGGCGTTGGGAGCAGGTTCGGCCGCTGCTGGATCTGGCCTTCCAGGAGACATCGCCGGCGGCCGTGCAGCGCCGGGTGCTGCAGATGCTGAGTCCGCAGGCCCGGTCGATCGCGGATGAGTTCACCTGCGGCAATGTGCTGGCCGCCTACCAGTGCCTGTTGCCGGGCGAGACCGCCCGTGCGCACCGGCATACGATGAATGCCCTGCGCTTCATGCTGGAGGGCGAGGGCGCCGTCACCCTGGTCGACGGCAAGGCTTGCGCCATGCACTTCGGAGACCTGGTGCTCACGCCGGGCATGGCCTGGCACGAGCATCGGCACGAGGGGCATGAGCCGGTGGTCTGGCTGGATGTGCTGGACGTGCCGCTGCATATGTATCTGGGGTCCGTGGTCTTCCAGCCGGGACCCATGCATCCCGAGCCCGTGACCATGAACGATGCGGCATTCGCCGCGCCGAACATCCTGCCCTGCGTCACCTTCGGCGACGCGGGAAGGTCGCCGGTGTTCCGCTATCCCTACGAGGATGCCTTGCGCGCCTTGGCGCACGCCCCGGTCTCGCCGGATGGGATGCGGCGGGTGCGCTATGTCAATCCCTTGACGGGCCAGAGCGCCATGCCCCTGCTCGAAACGACGATGCAGGAACTCGATGCGGGTTGCACCTCGCGGCCGGTCCGGTCCAACGCCAATCAGGTGATCGCGGTGGTCCAAGGCCAGGGCGAAAGCGCGATCGGCGGCACGCGGTTCAGCTGGAAGGCCCGCGATATTTTTACCGTGCCGCAACATAACTGGGCCAGCCATACCGCGCTGGCGGGGCCGGCGCGTTTTTTTGTCGTGTCCGATGCGGATGTATTGCGCCGGCTGAATGTCCTGGCCGAAGAAGTGCAAGAGCCGGACTGCGAAGGATAGAAAATGAAGATTTGTTGGTTCAATGATGACTTGCCGGGTATTGTCGGCGATGGCGTGGTGTTTGATGTCAGCGCCGCGTTGCGCGCCTTGCCCGCGCCGCCTTACCCCAATCGCTCGGGAGATTGGTTGATCGCCAACCTGGATCGATTCCAGGAGGCGGCGCGCGCCTTGCTGCCCACCGCGCCATCCTATCCGATTGAGTCGGTTCGCTTTCTGAGCCCGGTGGCCAATCCCGGGAAAATCATCGGCGTTCCGGTCAACTACCAGAAACATGTCGAGGAAGCCGCCGCGGACGTGGCCACGTTTACCAACCGGCAAACGGGCAGCGTTCTGGAGCAGGGGCTGTTCCTCAAGGCCAATAGCTCCTTGATCGGCTGCAGCCAGGCCGTGCGGATCAGCATGCCGGAGCGCCTGACACACCATGAGATCGAGCTGGGGGCGGTCATCGGCAGGACCGCCAGGAATGTTTCCGAAGAAGAAGCGCTATCGTATATCTCGGGCTATTCGATCGCCCTCGATATGACGGTGCGCGGCGCCGAGGACCGATCCTTGCGGAAGTCCCTGGATACCTATTCGGTGCTGGGGCCCTGGTTGGTGACGGCTGACGAGATTGCCGATCCCCAGGCGCTCGACTTGCGCTTGCAGGTCAACGGCCAGGACCGCCAGGTGGCCAATACCCGCGACATGATTCTGTATATCGCCGAGCAGATCGCCTGGGCCTCGCGTTTCTATACGCTGGAGCCGGGCGACGTCATCATGACGGGCACCTGCGAGGGCGTCGGGCCGGTCGTGCCCGGGGACGTCATCCACGCGGAAATCGCTTCGGTCGGCGCGATGGACGTCTCGGTCGCGGCCGCGGAGTAACGGTATGAATGCCCAGGACAAGGCCAGCCTGGACCTCCGGGTGCAGGCCATTCGTTACGCCGCGCGTGATACCTATCTGGTGGAGCTGGCTCCGCCTGGCGGCGGACGGCTGCCCGCCGCCACGCCGGGCGCGCATATCGATCTGCATCTGGACAATGGCTTGACGCGCTCCTACTCGCTGGTGCGCCCGGGGGACCAACCCGACCAGTACCTGGTGGGGGTCAAGCTGGATGCCGCCAGCCGGGGAGGATCGCGCTATGTGCACGAGAAGCTGCGGGTGGGCGCGATCATCAAGGTCTCGCCGCCGCGCAACCATTTTCCGCTGCGAGAGGATGCGGCTCATACGGTTCTCATTGCTGGCGGCATAGGCATCACGCCCATTTGGTGCATGGCGCAACGCCTGGAAGAGGCGGGCGCATCCTGGGAGCTTTGGTATAGCGCCCGGTCGCGCGCGGATGCGGCCTTCCTGGGGGAACTCGAAGCCCTGCCCTCCAAGGTCCATCTGCATTTTGACGATGAGGCCGGACAGGTGATGGATCTCCAGCGCGTGGTCGATGGCGCGGCGGCTGATGCGCATTTGTACTGCTGCGGCCCGGCGCCCATGCTCGATGCCTACGAGCTGGCCGCCGCCAGGCGCGATCCGCGGACCGTGCACCTGGAGCGGTTTGCCGCCCAACAGGCCCAGGCATTGGAAGGCGGTTTCGCGGTGACGCTGGCGCGCAGCGGCAAGACCCTGGAGGTGCCGGAGGGTTCCAGCATTCTCAAGGTATTGCTGGACAATGGTGTGGCAGTAGACTTTTCTTGTCAGGAGGGCATTTGCGGTTGCTGCGAAGTGGCCGTCCTGGAGGGGGAGGTCGATCATCGCGATGCTGTCCTGAGCGAGTCCGAGCGCGCGCAGAGCAAAACCATGATGGTCTGTTGTTCGGGCGCGAAGAGCGCGCGGCTGGTGCTGGACTTGTAAGGCCGGCGCGACCTAGACTGGCGCTGAGCCGATAGCAGGAGCCGATATGAGCTGGTCCGCCAAGCAGTATTCCGCCTTTGAAAACGAGCGCACCCGTCCGGTGCGGGACCTGGTCGCCGCCATCCCCACGGCCGAGGTGCGCCGGGCCGTGGACCTGGGTTGCGGCCCGGGAAATTCGACCGAGGTGCTCGCGGCGCGTTTTCCGCAGGCCGAGGTGAGCGGCATGGACAGTTCGGCGGACATGGTGGCCGCCGCGCGCAAGCGCATGCCGGGCGTGGCATTCAGCCAGGAGGATATTTCCACCTGGAACCCGGCGGTCCGGTACGACGTGATCCTGGCCAATGCCTCGCTGCAGTGGGTGCCGGATCACGCCACGCTGTATCCGCGTCTGCTGGGCCGCCTGGCGCCGGGCGGCAGCCTGGCGGTGCAGACGCCCGACAATCTCGAAGAGCCGGCCCATCGCCTGGCCCGCGCCGTCGCCGGCGAGGGCCCCTGGGCCGCCAGGCTGGCCGGCGTGCGCCACCCGGACCGTCATCCCGCGGACTGGTACTACGCCCTGCTGTCGCCCCTGGCCCAGCGCGTCGATGTCTGGCGCACGACCTATATGCATCCGCTGGCCGGGGCGCGAGCCATCGTCGAGTGGTTCAAGGGCACGGCCCTGCTGCCCTATCTGAACCTGCTCGACGAGGACGGGAAGGCGGCCTTTCTCGCCCGCTACGAGGCGGCGGTCGCCCAGGCCTATCCGGCCTTGCCCGATGGCACGGTGCTGCTGCCTTTTCCGCGCCTGTTCGTGATCGCCACCCAGAGGACCTGATGCCTCAGGGCTCGGCCCGGGCGCGGTTGTAGGCGCACAGCAACGCCAGGATGGAGGCGGTGGCGATGTTCTCGTGCATGCCGATGCCGAAGACCGTGCCCGCGCGGCCGGGCAGGGCCACCTCGATGATGGCCACCGACCGCGCGCCCGAGCCCGCGCCCAGGCTGTATTGCTCGAAGCTGTCCACGCGCAGCGCCGGGTCCAGGGCGCGGGCGGCGGCGTCGACCGGCCCGTTGCCCACCGCTTCGCGCAAAAGGCGGCCGCCGGCGCCGTCAAGCCGCCAGCGGATGCGCTGGCCTTCGGCGGACTGTTCCAGCTCATGCGAAATATGCCGCAGCGGCCCGGTGACCAGCGGCTGTTGGTAGGTCTTGCGGAACAAGGACCAGAGCGTGTCGCTGTCGATCTCGGTCTCGCTCGCATCGGCGTGGCGCTGCACGATGGCGCTGAACTCGATCTGCATGCGCCGCGGCATGACGACTCCCCGATCGCGTTGCAGCAGGTAGGCGATGCCGCCCTTGCCGGACTGGCTATTGACCCGCACGATGCTGTCGTAGCTGCGTCCCAGGTCCTTGGGATCGATGGGCAGATAGGGCACGCGCCACGGGCCGCCTTCCTCCTGGGCGGCAAAGCCCTTGGCGATGGCGTCCTGGTGCGAGCCCGAGAAGGCGGTGAAGACCAGGTCGCCCACATAGGGGTGGCGCGGGTGGATGGGCAGGGCGGTGCACTCCTCGGCGATGCGCGCCACGGCGCTGATATCCGAGAAGTCCAGGCCCGGCGCGATGCCCTGGGTGTAGAGGTTGAGCGCCAGCGTGACCACGTCGAGGTTGCCGCTGCGCTCGCCATTGCCGAAGAGGCAGCCTTCGACGCGCTGCGCGCCCGCCAGCAGCGCCTGTTCGGCGCAGGCCACGCCCGTGCCGCGGTCGTTGTGCGGATGCACCGAGAGCACCAGATGCTCGCGCCGCGGCAGGCGGCGGTCCATCCACTCGATCTGGTCGGCGAAGACGTTGGGCGTGGCGACTTCCACGGTCGTGGGCAGGTTGATGATCATGGGCCGGCCGGGGCCGGCATCCCAGGCCTCGATGGCCGCCGAGCACACCGCCAGCGAGACGTCCAGCTCCGCCATGCAGAAGGTCTCGGGCGAGTATTGCAGCACCCACTCGGTCTCGGGCAGGGCGTCGGTCAGGGTCCTGAGCAGGCGCACATGGTCGCGCACCAGCGCGATGATCTGGGGCACCGTCATGTGGAAGACGATCTCGCGCCAGGCCGGCGCGATGGCGTTATAGAAATGCACGATGACGCGCCGCGCGCCGCGCACGCTTTGCACCGTGCGGCGGATCAGGTCTTCGCGCAGCTGGGTGATGACCATGGGCGTGACATCGGCCGGGATCCGTCCTTCGTCGATCAGCTGCCGCACGATGTCGAAGTCGGTCTGCGAGGCGGACGGGAAGCCGACTTCGATCTCCTTGAAACCGATGCGCACCAGTTCGTCGAACAGGCGCAGCTTGCGCTCGCGGTTCATGGGTTCGAACAAGGCCTGGTTGCCGTCACGCAGATCGGTGGACAGCCACACCGGCGCTTGCGCGAGCGTGCGGGACGGCCATTGCCGCTCGGGCAGGGCGACGGGAGGGAAGGGACGGTACTTGGTGTGCGGATGGGCAAGCATGGATGACCTCGCGGGAGTAGGGGGGCCTGATTCCCCTGCCGGCAGGCGGCGTGGCGAGGTCGGGGTCCTGGGGAATCAGGAAGGGTGCGGCGCGCCGCGCGCGCCCGGACCCCGACCGTGGGTCAGGGATAGCGGGGCGGATAGCAGCGGCGGGCGGCGCATGGCGGGGCGGATGGCGGGCCAGATGGCTTTGGACCTTCCCATCTTAGGGACTGGGCCCGTGGCTTTTTCCATAAAATGAGTCGAAATATGTATGGAAAGGGTCAATCATGCCGTCCAGGGATTTCCAGACTCATGAGACCGCGCGGGCCATCGTGACCGGCGTGGCCAGGGATTACGCCGCGGGCGAGACGGTGGCGCCGCACCGGCACGATCGCTGCCAGCTGCTGTACGCTATCGACGGGGTGCTGCGCGTGGAGACGCCGGCCGGACGGTGGGTGGTGCCGCCGTCGCGGGCGGTCTGGCTGCGGCCGGGAGTGGAGCACCGGCTCAGGATGCGCGGCCCGGTACGGGTGCGCAGCGTATTCGTGGATGCGCGCCGGGCGCGGGGCCTGCCGGCCGAGGATGGGGTCATTCCGGTATCGCCGCTGTTGCGGGCCTTGATCGCCGAACTGGCTCGCCTGGGGCTGGCGGCCGAAGATACGCGGCGCGGCCGGCTGCTGGCCGCGTTATTGCGCGAGGAGCTGCGCGCGCCCATGGACCTGGCTTTTCATCTGCCCTGGCCGGCGGAGGGGCGTATGGCGCCGGTGTGCGCGGCGCTGATGGACGACGGCCCCGGGCGGGATTGGGAGGCCGGGCGCTGGGCCCGGGAACTGGCGATGAGCCTGAAGACTTTTCATCGCCATTTCCGGCGGCAGACCGGCCTGAGCTTTGGCCAATGGCGCCTGCGGGCCCGCCTGCTGTCCTCCTTGCAGGGCCTGGTCGGGGGCCAGCCGATATTGCATGTCGCGCTCGCCTGCGGCTACGAGAGCCACAGCGCCTATACCCTGGCGTTTCGCCGCCAGTTCGGCATGGCGCCGTCGGCTTTCGTGGCGCTCAGGGAGCCGGATTCGGCCAGCGCGTCTGGATGGCGTTGACCGCGTCGACGATCTCTTGCGAGAGCGTGACATCCACGCTGTCGATGTTTTCCTTCAGCTGCTCCAGCGTGGTGGCGCCGATGAGGTTGCTGGTCACGAAGGGCTGGGCGTTGACCCAGCCCAGGGCCAGCTGCGTCGGCGTCAGGCCATGCTCGCGGGCGAGCGCGCAGTATTGTGCGGTGGCGGCTTCGGCCTGCGGATTGCTGTAGCGGGTGAAGCGTTCGAACAGCGTCAGGCGGGCGCCGGCGGGGCGGGCGCCATCGAGGTATTTGCCGCTCAGCATGCCCATGGCCAGCGGCGAATAGGCCAGCAGGCCCACGTCTTCGAAGCGGCTGAATTCCGACAGGCCGAGCTCATAGTGGCGGTTGAGCAGGCTGTAGGGGTTCTGGATGGATACCAGGCGCGGCAAGCCGCGCGTTTCGGCCAGCTTGATGAACTGCGCCACGCCCCACGGCGTTTCGTTGGATACGCCGATATGGCGCACTTTGCCGGCGCGCACGAAGTCCTGCAGCACTTCCAGGGTTTCGCCGATGGGCACGGTGTGCGCGTCCTCGACCCAGGGATAGTTGGGCCGGCCGAAGGTCATGGTGGTGCGGTCGGGCCAATGCAGCTGGTAGAGGTCCAGGTAGTCGGTCTGCAGGCGCTTGAGGCTGGCGTCCAGGGCCTCGGTCAGGTTCTTGCGATCCAGAAAGGTCTTGCCGTCGCGGATATGCCCGGGGCGCTTGGCGTCCCGCACGGGGCCGGCCGCCTTGCTGGCCAGCACGATGTCCTGGCGGCGGCCGGTCTTGGCCAGCCAGGTGCCGATATAGCTTTCCGTGCGGCCTTGGGTCTCGGCCTTGGGCGGGACGGGGTACATCTCGGCCGTGTCCACCAGGTTGACCCCGCGCTCCAGCGCGTAGTCCAGCTGCTGGTGGGCTTCGGCTTCGGTATTCTGCTGGCCCCAGGTCATGGTGCCCAGGCCGATGAGGCTGACCGAGAGATCGGTGCGGCCAAGCTTGCGGTATTTCAAGGAAGTGCTCCGGTCTGTGCGTCGCCGGCGGGCAACGCCTTGGTTGCCGATCTTACACCCGGGTGGGGGCCCGGCCCACCACGCCTTAGTGCCGCTTGGCGGCCTGCGCGGCCGCCCGCGTGGCCTGGCAGCGCCCGAGCACCCGCCCGTCCTGCCAGGCGGCCGCGGCGACCGGCACATGGAAGGGGTCGCGGCAGACGACATAATGTGTGTCGACGACGTCTTCCAGCAGCGAGCGGCTGCTGCGGCCGGCCATGGCCGTGCCGCCCATGCGGCCCGCGGCGCAGCCATCGCCGTCGCGCTTGACCTGGCAAAACGTGATGTTGATGCGGAAATTGCAGAGATTGCGCAATCGCTGCCCTGTCTGGCCTCCCGGTTCGCTGACCAGGCATTGGTTTACGGCGGCGCCGTAGACGACGCCGCCCGGACGAGCGGCGGACGCCGGCAGGGCCAGGGCGGCCAGGAGGCAAAGCGCGAATCGACGAACCATATGCATGGCGAAGGGTAGTGGCCGGTACCGGAGCGTTATACGCAATTCCCGGGCGGCCGGCTACAAATTGTTGCCGTCCGCCCGCGGCGGATTGTTAGCATGAATTGCCGGCATATGCCGGATTTCCCGTTGTGGAGGTCGTCATGCGAGCAGAACAAATCAGCAAGCGCGTTGCGGTCGTCGGCGTGGTGGGAGCCCTGTTGTTGGCGGGCTGTGCCACGCAACAGCAAACGAACACGGCGGTGGGCACCGGCGCCGGGGCCGCGTTGGGCGCGGGCGTCGGAGCCCTGATCGGCCACGGCACGGGCGCGGCTATCGGCGCCGGCATCGGCGCGGTGGCCGGCGGCCTCATCGGCTACAACTGGAAGACGGTCAAGGAAGACGTCCAGCAGTCCGGCGCCTCGTCGCTGGGCGTGGACGTGGTCGAGATGCCCGACGGCTCGCTGAAGGTGAATATCCCGGGCAATGTGTCCTTCGATACCGGACGCGCCACCCTCAAGCCGGCCTTGCTGCCGGTGCTCGACAGCGTGGCGCGGTCGCTTCAGCAGCATCCCGAACTGCGCGTGAAGGCGGTGGGCCATACCGACAACACCGGCTCGGTGGCCACCAACCAGAAACTCTCGCATGACCGTGCCCAGGCCGTGGCGAGCTATTTGTCGCGCCAGGGCGTGGCCGCTTCGCGCATCATGGTCGAAGGCCGGGCGGCGACCGACCCGATCGGCGACAACAACACCGCCGAAGGGCGCGCGGCCAATCGCCGCGTCGAGGTGTACCTCTATGCCGTGAAGCAGTAGCATGGCGCATGGGTCTGCTCGCCTGGGAGCAGACCCCGCCAGGAGGCTTGGGCATGACTCAACGATATCTGCGCATGGAGCTGTCCGTGGCGCGCGCGGCGCTGCCCGGCTGGCAGGCGCATCCGACGCGGCAGGCGCTGCAAAAGCGCTACCGTTTCGATCACTTCAATGCGGCTTTCGGCTTCATGAGCCGGGTGGCGATGTTCGCCGAGAAGATCGATCACCACCCCGAATGGAGCAACGTCTACAACCGGGTGGATGTCGTCCTGACCACCCACGACGCCGGCGGCGTGACCGAGCTCGATGTGCGCATGGCGCAGTTCATGGACGAAGCGGCCGCGCAGGCCGGGGCGACCGGCCTGGCGATCCCGGCTTGAGCGCCCTCAGTTGGCGCGCCCGCCCTCGCGCACGTAATAGATGCGCATGGCATGTTGGCGCTGCTGGCCGTCCAGCACGCGGATGGTGACCGAGCGCGGGATGAAGCCGTCGGGGGTGGCGAGCTTGCCCACGGCATGATCGTAGCGGGCCAGCGAGAGCGGAATCGCATCGGGGGTGATGCGGTCGCGGCGCCCGTTCGGATAATTGCCTTCGATGAGCAACTCGATGCTGCCCTGGAAGGGCGTGCCGGTGTCGGTGTCGCGCATGATCAGGATCTGGTAGTCCAGCGCGCCGGTTTCGCGCTTGAAGCGCGCCGAGCGCACGCCGATGTCGCCGCCGCGCGGATCGGGCGGCACGGCGTCCTGGAACAGCGCCAGTTCCTGGTTGAGGGCTTCGATGCGGCTGCGGGCCTGGGCCAGGTCGGCGGTCAGCTGCTCATGCGTGGACTTGTTGTTATCCCGCTGGGTGATGGCTTCGTCGAGCTGGCTTTGCAGGCGCTGGCGCTCCACATTGGCGGCGCTCAATTCGGTGTGCAGCTGTTCGGACTGCTCGACGGTCAGGCGCTGCGGACCGTAGTTGGCCTGCAGGAAGAGCACCCCGCCCGCGCCCAGGCCGATGCCGATGAGCAGCAGCACCAGCCAGCGCGGCAGGCGGCGCGAGCGTTTTCCGGGTTGGTAGAGCGAAGGCCTGAATACCGGTTTTTGCGACCGTCCGAACATCCCCATGCGAGCAGAATTCCTATAGCGGGTGTAATGCGCGGGCGCTCAAGCGCCCGCCAGTCAAAACCAAAGAGGATACCGCGAGAGTTTGCCGGGATGTGCCCTGGACAACTCTGGTTTCCTCCGTTGATACCGTGAAACAGCGGGCGGCTAAACCCTCTTGAGCGCCTGGTCGAGCTCGGCCAGGCGCGCGGGCGTGCCAACGTCGGTCCAGCGTCCACGGTAGTGCTGGCCCCGGACCCGGCCCTGGGCCATGGCGGCGCGCAGCAGCGGCGCCAGCGGGGCGGGCGTATCGCGCGCCACGCCGTTGAACAAGGCTGGATCGTAGATGCCGATGCCCGAGAACGTCAAACGCGGCCCTTCGCCGCTGCTGACCCGCCCCTGGGCGTCGAGCACGAAATCGCCTGCCGGATGCTGGGGCGGATTATCCACCAGCAGCAACCAGGCTCCTTCGGCCGGCAGGCCGGCGGCGCTGGCGCGGGCCAGGCCGGGATCCCAGTCGCACCAGATATCGCCGTTGACGACCAGGAAGGGCTGCCCGCCCAGCAGCGGCAGGGCGCGGGCGATGCCGCCCGCGGTCTCCAGCGCCGGAGCCTCGGGCGAGTAGCGCAAGGACAGGCCGAAGGCGCGGCCGTCGCCCAGGGCGGCCTCGATCTGGCCGCCCAGCCAGGCGTGGTTGATGACGACCTCGGTGAAGCCTGCCGCGGCCAGCCGTTCGAGGTGCCAGACGATCAGGGGCTTGCCCGCCACGGGCAACAGGGGCTTGGGAGTGTGGTCCGTGAGGGGGCGCATGCGTTCGCCCCGCCCGGCGGCCAGGATCATGGCGCGCATCAGAAGGTGTACCCCACCTTGACCTCGCGGTCGTCCAGTTGGTCCAGCAGGCGCAGCAGCGGGGTGAAGACGCCGTAGCGCTGGGCCACCTGTCGCACATAGCCATTGACCCGCGGCATGTGCTCCAGGTAGCTGGCCTTTCCGTCGCGGTGGTTCAGGCGGGCGAAGACGCCCAGGATGCGCAGATTGCGCTGCAGGCCCATCCATTCGTAGGCGCGGTGGAACTCGGCGAAATCGCGGTCGACCGGCAGGCCGGCCTGCCGGGCCATTTCCCAATAGCGGATGGCCCAGTCCAGCTGCTGGGGTTCTTCCCAGGTGGTGCGCGCATCCGTGACCAGGGAGGCCAGGTCATAGGTGATGGGACCGGCCAGCGCATCCTGGAAATCGATCACCCCGGGGTTGGGGCCATGGCGGGGATCGTCACAGACCATGAGGTTGGGAGAATGAAAGTCCCGGTGCACGAAGACCGCCGGCTGGCTGCCGTTGCTGGAGGCCAGCAGGGCGAAAATCCGCTCCAGGGCGTTGGCCGTCGCTTCGTCCAGCTTGGCCTGGTGGTGCACGCCCACATACCACTCGGGGAACAGATCCAGCTCGGCGCGCAGGCGCGGCGCGTCATAGGCGGCCAGCCCGGTGGTGGCCGCCGTCTGCAGGCGCACCAGGGCGGCCAGGGCATCGCGGTACAGCGTCTGGAGCGTGGCGTCGTCCAGGCCTTCGCGGATACGCTGGGTATAGTTTTTTTCGCCCAGGTCGCTGAGCAGCAGCAGGCCCTGGGAGGCATCCTGCGCTACGATGGCCGGCACGTTCACGCCGGCTGCCGCCAGCAGGCCGTCCACATGGACAAACGGCCGGATGTCCTCGTGAGGCGCTGGCGCGTCCATCAGGATCAGGCTGCCGGCGGCGGCCTGGAGCCTGAAATAGCGGCGGAAGCTGGCATCGCCGGAAACCGGCGCCAGGGTGGCGGGTTGCAGGCCCAGCTCGGCGGGCAGGGTGGCAAGCCAGGCGTGCAGGGATGCCAGGCGGGAATCGGTCTGGGGGGAGTTCAAGGCGGCCAGTCTCGCGGAAGTGCTCTTTGGGGGGACGGGCGGCACCCGGGCCGGGGCGCCCAACCTCGGGCGATCCCGGAAACCGGGGCGGCGAGGCTTCTCTATAATACCGGGTCGATCCAGCGTCCGCCCGGGGCTGGCAAGTCCTCACAGACACAGGTTGGTTTTTACTCGTGCATATGATCAGGTGGTTGATCCTCTCCGCTCTCAGCGTCGCCGGGGCCGCTCAGGCCCAAGGCAGCCAGGATGTCGCCCCTGCCCAGAAGGGCGGCAAGCCCACGAGCAGCGCCGCCGCCGACTCCGCCCTCGAAATGCCCGGCCTGCGTATCTCCCCGGGTCTGCGGGTGCGCCACTTTCCCGACGAGCAAATCCCGGCCTATATGGAAGCCGACGATATTTCCGGGGATCCATCCTCGGAAATCACGCTCAAGGGCAATGCCCAGGTGCGGCGTGTCGATGGGGTGGTCAAGGGCGACAGCATCCATTACAGCAACGAGACGGGCGACGTGAACGTCAAGGGCAATGCGCGCATCATGCGCGATGCCACGCTGGTGACCGGCCCTTCGGCCCGGCTCAACATGAACACCTACAGCGGCGAGATCGAGAAGCCCAATTTCTGGATCGGCGCCAGCGGCGGGACGGCGCGCGCCGATCATGCCGACATCTTCAGCCGCTCGCAGATGCGCCTGACGCAGGTCACCTACAGCGGCTGCCCTTGCGAGAAGCCTTCCTGGTACATCAAGGCCGACTCGGTCGACCTGGATTTCGACGAGAACGAGGGCGTGGCCCGCAGCGGGGTGCTGTACTTCAAGGACGTGCCCATCCTGGCCTCGCCCTACCTGACTTTCCCGATCCGCAAGGAACGCAAGTCGGGTTTCCTGCTGCCGACCTACGGGTCGTCGAGCAAGACCGGCCTGGATATCTCGGTGCCGTATTACTTCAACCTGGCGCCCAACTATGACGCCACCCTGATCACGCGCTACATGGGCAAGCGCGGCCTGCAGCTCGGCGGCGAGTTCCGCTACCTGGGCAACACCTATGGGGGGTCGGTGTCGGGCACCTACCTGCCCAGCGACCGCGATGCCGGCTTCGACCGCTATATGTACCGCCTGACGCACAGGCAGTACTTCGGCGGCGGCTTCTATGCCGATTGGGATATCAACGGCGTGTCCGACGATAACTATTATCGCGACATGACGACGCTGGGCCTGAACACGGCCTCGACGACCTATCTGCCGCGCCAGGGCCGGGTGGGCTGGTCGTCCAACTACTGGCAGACCTATGTGCAGGTCTACAAATACCGGACGCTGCAGGATCCCGATGCGCCCATCGTGCCGCCTTACGACAAAGAGCCGGAGATCTTCCTGCAGGGCGCCCGCTACGACTGGAACGGCTTCGATGTGCGCATGGACTCGACCGCCGTGCGCTTTCGCCGGCCGCTCTTCCAGGGCAACCGCGTCGGCCAGGAAGGTGACCGCTTGCAAGCCTATCCCACGATCGCCTATCCCATCGTGCGCGCCGGCTGGTACATCACGCCCAAGGTCGGGCTGAACTACACCCAATACCACACCTCCTGGTATGGCAAGGACTGGAACATGCTCGGCAGCACGGCGCCCTATCGCGGCACCGAGTCGCGCACCGTGCCGATTTTCTCGCTGGATGCCGGCATGACGTTCGAGCGGCCCACGACCTTGTTCGGCAAGGAATCCACGCAGACCCTGGAGCCGCGCCTGTACTACCTGCGCGTGCCCTACCGCGATCAGGATACGCTGCCGGTGTATGACACCAGCCTGTCCGATTTCAGTTTCGAGCAGGCTTTCCAGGAGAATATCTACACCGGCGGCTGGGACCGCATTGCCAACGCCAACCAGCTGACCGCCGCGCTCACCACGCGCTGGCTGGACGCCAATACCGGCTTCCAGCGCGTGGCCCTGTCCGTGGCGCAGCGCCTGTACTTCGAAGACCAGCGCGTCACCCTGCCGGGCGAGACGCCGCGCGAAAACGTGCGTTCGGACTTCCTGGTGGGGGCCAGCGCGGCGTTGACCGACACCCTGACCACCGATGTCGCCGCCCAGTACAACCCCTACGACAACAACTGGTCGCGCGGCCTGGTGAGCGCGCGCTGGTCGCCGCAGCGCCAGACCACGGTGGCGGTGGCCTACCGCTACCAGCGTGACCCGATCAACAATATTTCCTATGCGCCGCGGGGCCAGAACCAGGTCACGCTCGCGCTGCAATGGCCGTTCAGCCGGCGCTGGTACGGCGTAGGCCGCATCGACTACGCGATCCATTCCGATCCGGGTTCCGTGGCGGGCGCCACGAACTCGCCGCGCGTCACCCAGGCCATCGCCGGCCTGGAGTACAAGGGCGATTGCTGCTGGACCGGCCGCGTGGTCTTCCAGCGTTATGCCGTGGCGGCCAACGACACCAATACGGCGGTTTTCTTCCAGCTCGAACTGACCGGGCTGGGCGCTTTGGGGACCGATCCCCTCAAGCTGCTCGACAAGAGCATTCCGGGCTATCAGCCGGTTTCGCAGCCTGCCCAGGCAGGCACGACATTTGAAAGGTATGAATGATGCGTAGGTTGCACTCGTCGCGCCGTTTCCGCGGCAGCCTTCTGGCATTGGCCATGGGCCTGGCCCTGCCCCTGGCCCATGCCGCCGACAAACCGGCAGCCGGCAAGCCGGCACCGGCCAAGGCGCCATCGGCCTCCTCGGAGCAGTTTGTCGACGGCATCGCCGCCATCGTCAACAAGGATGTCATCACCATGCGCGAGGTGCGCGAAGGCACCGCGCGCGCCAAGGTGGACCTGCAGCGCCGCGGCATCCAGCTGCCGGATGAGAAAACGCTGCAAAAGCAGGTGCTGCAACGCCTGATCTTCGAGCGCCTGGAGCGCCAGGAGGCTGACCGCCTCGGCATCCGTGTCGACGACAACCAAGTCAACCAGGCCATCAATATGGTGGCCTCGCGCAACAAGATCACCCCGCAGCAATTGCGCGCCGAAGTCGAAAAAAGCGGCGTGAGCTGGGATGAATACCGCAAGTCGCTGCGCGATGAAATCCGCACCGACCGGCTGCGCCAGCGCACCATCGACAATCACATCATCATCACCGATGCCGAGGTCGACGCCTACCTGAAGGACCAGGCGCGCAACCCGGCGCTGCAGGGCGCTCCGGCCGCGCGCGCGCCCGAGCCCCAGCAGGCCCCGCCGCCGCAGGCCACCGGTCCGGTCCAGGTCGCCCTGGCCCAGATCCTGGTGCGCGTGCCCGAGGGCGCCTCGCCCGAGACGGTCGCCAGCCTGCGCAAGAAGGCCGAGGATGTCCTGGCGCGCCTGAAGCGCGGCGATGATTTCGCCAGCGTCGCGGCCGCGGCCTCCGACGGCCCCGAGGCGCTGCAGGGCGGCGTCATGGGCGCCCGCCCGCTGGACGGCTGGCCCGATCTCTTCGTCAAGGCCATCAACGGCGTGGCGGCGGGGCAGGTCAGCGCCATCGTGCAGTCGGGCAATGGTTTCCACATCCTGAAGGTCCTGCAGCGCAGCGACGGGCGCGCGCCCGCGCGTCCGCAGCAGCGTCCGGCGCAGGCGCCTGCGCCCGCTCCCGCGCCCGCCGCCACGCGCGCCCCGCAGGGTCCGGTCCAGGTCACGCAGACCCATGCGCGCCACATCCTCATCAAGACCTCCACGGTCATGAGCGACGAGCAGGCCCGCCAGCGCCTTGAGCAGGTGCGCCAGCGCCTGGTCTCGGGCGGCGCCAAGTTCGAGGACATGGCGCGCCAGTACTCGCAGGATGCCACCGCGCCGCAGGGCGGCGACCTTGGCTGGGTCAACCCGGGCGAGATGGTGCCGTCTTTCGAAGCCGCCATGAACGCCCTGAAGCCGGGCGAGATCAGCCCGCCTGTCGAATCGCCTTTCGGCTGGCATCTGGTCCAGGTGCTGGAGCGCCGCGAGAAGGACGTCACCGACGAGGTCCAGCGCATGCAGGCCCGCCAGGCACTGTTCGAGCGCCGCGCCGGCCCCGCGTTCGAGGATTGGATGGAGCAGCTGCGCGGGCAGGCCTTCATCGACAATCGCCTGGAAAAGCAGGACCGCATCGAGCAGAACAACCGCTAAGCACGGAAGCCGTCATGTCGCAACACCAGGCGCGCAAGCGCTTTGGCCAACACTTTCTTACCGACGAGAGCGTGGTCGAGTCCATCGTGCGGGCCATCGCGCCGGCGCGGGACGACGCCATGGTCGAGATCGGTCCCGGCCTGTCGGCCCTGACCGCTCCGCTGCTGGAGCGGCTCGACAAGCTGTCCGTGGTCGAGATCGACCGCGACCTGGCGGCCCGCTTGCGCAAGAAGTATCCGCCCGAGCGTCTGTCGGTGGTCGAGGCCGACGCGCTGACGGTGGACTTCAGCCAGTTTGGCGCGGGCATGCGGGTGGTCGGAAACCTGCCCTACAACATCTCCAGTCCGCTGCTGTTCCACCTCATGGGCGCGGCTGACCTGGTGCGTGACCAGCATTTCATGTTGCAGCGCGAGGTCATCGACCGAATGGTCGCCGAACCCGGCTCGGCCGACTATGGCCGCCTGTCGGTCATGCTGCAATCGCGCTACCGCATGGAGAAACTCTTTGACGTGCCGCCCGAGGCCTTTGACCCGCCGCCGCGCGTGGTCTCGGCCGTGGTGCGCATGATCCCCTTGGGCGAGAACCGCCCGCGCCCGGCCAGCGGCGCGGCCTTCGAGGCCGTCGTGGCGCGGGCGTTCTCGCAGCGGCGCAAGATGCTGCGCCGTGGCTTGGGCGACTGGGCCGCGCAGGTGCCCTGGGAGGAAGTGGGCGTGCCCCCCACCGCGCGCGCCGAGGAAATCGGCGTGGCGCAGTTCATCCGCCTGACCGATGCCCTGGTGGCCGCGGGGGCCGTCAAGGCCTAGGGGCGCGGCGGCTTGAGCGGCAGGATGCGCCGGTAGCCGGCGGGCAGGGGCTGTCCCGCGTGTTCCTGTGTGATCCGGGCCAGCTGCCCGGCCAGTTCGGCCGGGAAGGGCGTGGCGCGGCGCTGGCGCAGGTCCACGTGCAGCGACAGCTGCTCCATCGTGGCGGCCAGATAGTTCTGCCGGGTCTGCCAGAGTTCCATCAGGCACAGCAGCCGCTTGTCATCGGACGCCAGCAGGCGCAGCCTGAGCATGAGCGGGTCGCCGGCCAGCACTTCGCGCATATAGGCGACCTGGATATTCATCGTGTAGATGCCGCAGCCGGTGGCTTCGGTATAGTCCAGGCCCACGCCGACCTGCCGCAGCAGTTCAAATCCCACGCGGTCGAACACGCCGACATAATGCGCCGCGTTCATATGCCCGTAGGCGTCGATCCAGTCGGGGTCGACCGCCAGCGTGGTCGAGGGCAGGGTGCTCATCGGGATTCCTTTGTCGATTGAAGGGTCACAGCCGGCGCCGCGCCGCGGCCATCCAGAGCTGCATGATGTCGCGCGCGCGCGCGACGAGGTAGTCATCGGCATGCGCGAGCGCCTGGTCCAGGCTGTGCGGGCCCGGCACGAGGCTGAACGCCGCGGTGATGCCGGCGGCGTGCAGCGCCTCGTAACCCTCGCCCAGCGAGCCGGCCAGCGCCACGACGGGCACGCCGGCTTCGCGCGCCAGCCGGGCCACGCCGGCCGGGGTCTTGCCGCGCAAGGTCTGGGCGTCCATGCGGCCCTCGCCGGTGAAGGCCAGCGTGGCGCCCTGCAGGGCTTGCGCCAGGCCGCCCAGCTCGGCCACCAGGGCCACGCCCGGCCGGAAGCGGCCGCGCAAGAACGCATGGGCCGCAAAGCCCAGGCCGCCGGCCGCGCCGGCGCCGGCTGCGTGGCGGTGATCCTGGCCCAGCGTGTGGTGCGCGACATCGGCCAGCCGTGATAGCGCGGCGTCCAGTTGCTCGACCTGCGCCGGGGTGGCGCCCTTTTGCGGCCCGAAGACATGGGCCGCGCCTTGCGGACCGCACAGCGGGTTGTCGACGTCGCAAGCCACCTCGACCTCCAGCCCGGCCAGGCGTGGGTCCAGGCCATCGAGGTCGATGCGCGCCAGCTCGCGCAGGGCGCCGCCGCCCGGCGCGAGCGCCTGGCCCGAGGCATCCAGGAAACGCGCGCCCAGTGCGCGCAGCATGCCGGTGCCGCCGTCGGTGGTCGCCGACCCGCCCAGGCCGAGAATGAGTTTGCGCGCGCCGCTATCCAGCGCGGCCAGGATGAGTTCGCCCACCCCGTGCGTGTCGGCGGCCAGCGCGTCGCGCTCGGCCGGGGCAATGCCCTCCAGCCCGGCGGCCGAGGCCATTTCGATGACAGCCGTCGCGTGGTCCAGCCAGCCCCAGCTCGCCTGGATGGGGCGTCCCAGGGCATCGCGCACGCAAGCCTGGCGGGCCTGGCCGCCCGCGGCGGCCAGGACGGCGTCGACCGTGCCTTCGCCGCCATCGGCCATCGGCACCAGCACCGTGTGCGCGCCAGGGCAGGCCAGCTTGACGCCGCGCTCGATGGCGCGCGCCGCGGCGGCGGCGTCGAGGCTTTCCTTGAACGAATCCGGGGCGATGACGATTTTCACGGCGCGGGCTCCTGTGTCGCGGCAAGCGGCCATGATACCCGCGCGGGCCGGGGCGGCGTACCATAGGGCTTCCTGTGGATTCTTCCTTGAGAGTATTCATGCCTGTATTGCGCCGCACCAAAATTGTCGCCACCCTGGGCCCCGCCAGTTCTTCGCCGCAGATGATCGGCGCCCTGATCGATGCGGGGATGGACGTCGCCCGCCTGAACTTCTCCCACGGCAGCGCCGACGACCACCGCGAGCGCGCCCGCACCATACGCCGGCTGGCCGCCGAGCGCGGCCGGTTTGTCGCCATCATGGGCGATCTGCAGGGCCCGAAGATCCGCATCGCGCGCTTTGCCGACAAGCAGGTCACGCTGCTGGCGGGCCAGGCTTTCACGCTGTCGCGCAGCTATCCCAAGGACGCCGGCAATGCGTCCATCGTGGGCATCGATTTTCCCGAGCTGGTCCACGATTGCCGTCCCGGCGACGAGCTGCTGCTCGACGACGGCCGCATCGTGTTGCAGGTCGATCGGGTCGAGGGCGACGAAGTGCATACCACGGTGGTCGTGGGCGGCGCGCTGTCGAACAACAAAGGCATCAACCGGCGCGGAGGCGGTATCTCCGCGCCCAGCCTGACCGACAAGGACCGCGAGGATATCCGCCTGGCCGCCGAGCTGGCGTTGGACTATGTGGCCGTGTCCTTTCCGCGCTATGGCCATGACATCGACGAGGCGCGCGCCCTGGTGCGCGCCGCCGGCAGCGAGGCCTGGATCATCGCCAAGATCGAACGCGCCGAGGCGGTGGCCGATGACGAGGCGCTGGATTCCCTCATCCGCGCCAGCGACGGCGTGATGGTGGCGCGCGGCGACCTGGGCGTCGAAGTGGGAGACGCCGAACTGGTGGGCATCCAGAAGCGCATCATCCAGCATGCGCGCACCCTGAACAAGGTCGTGATCACCGCCACGCAGATGATGGAGTCCATGATCTCCAGCCCCATGCCCACGCGCGCCGAGGTCTCCGACGTGGCCAATGCGGTGCTGGATTACACGGATGCCGTCATGCTGTCGGCGGAAAGCGCCTCGGGGCAATATCCGGTGCAGGCCGTGCAGGCCATGGCCCGCGTCTGCCTGGGCGCCGAAAAGCACCCGACCACCACGCATTCGCATCATCGCCTGGGCGAGACCTTCACGCGCTGCGATGAGACCATTGCGCTGGCGGCCATGTACGCCGCCAATCATTTCCCCGGGGTGAAGGCCATCATCGCCCTGACCGAGAGCGGCCATACCCCCCTCATCATGTCGCGCATCCGTTCGGGGGTGCCCATTTATTGCTACAGCCCGCATCCGCTGACGCAGAACCGCGCGGCGCTGTTCCGCGGCGTGTATACCGTGCCCTTCGCCCCGGCCGACCATGATCCGGCGGCCTTGAGCGACGCGGCCATCGACGAACTGAAAAAGCGCGGCCGCGTGGCGGCCGGCGATTGGATCATCCTGACCAAGGGGGATTTCTATCGCGACAGCGGCGGCACCAACGGCATGAAGATCCTGCGCGTGGAGTGAGTCAGCCGAAGAACCAGTAGCACACGCCGATCGAGGCCAGCACGCCGGCCAGGTCGGCGATGAGGGCGCAGCCCACGGCGTGGCGCGCCCGCACGATGCCGACCGAGCCGAAATACACCGCCAGCACATAGAACGTGGTTTCGGTGCTGCCCTGCATCACGGCGGCCAGCAGCGCCGGAAAACTATCCACGCCGAAATGCGTCATGGTCTCCAGCATCATGGCGCGCGCCGCGCTGCCGGAAAAAGGCTTGACCAGGGCCGTGGGCAGGGCATCGACGAAGCGTGTGTCCCAGCCCGCCGCGGCGGCCAGCCAGCGGATGCCGTCGAGCAGGAAGTCCAGTGCGCCCGAGGCGCGCAGCACGCCCACGGCGCACAGCATGGCCACCAGATAGGGCAGCAGGTCGCGGGCGATGCCGAAGCCGTCCTTGGCGCCAGCGATGAAGGTCTCGTAGACCGGCACTTTCTTGCAGGCCCCGACCACCAGGAAGGCCAGCAATACGGCGAACAGCGTCAGGTTGCCCAGCAGCGACGATAGGGCCGCGATGGCGCTGGCCGACATGCCGGCCAGCAGCGCCATGAATCCGCCCAGCAGCACGGCCGCGCCGCCCAGCCAGGCGAGCACGACCGGGTCCCAGAGCCTGAGGCGCTGGCAGGCCGCCACGGCGAGCAGGCCCGCCAGGGTGGAGGCGCTGGTGGCCAGCAGGATGGGCAGGAAGACCAGGGTGGGGTCGGGCGCGCCCTGCTGGGCGCGGAACATGAACAGCGTGACCGGCAGCAGCGTCAATGAAGAGGCATTGAGCACCAGGAAGAGAATCTGCGCATTGCTGGCGGTGTCGGGCCGCGGGTTGAGCGATTGCAACTCGCGCATGGCGCGCAGGCCGATAGGCGTGGCGGCATTGTCCAGCCCCAGGCCGTTGGCGGCGAAATTGAGCGTGATCAGGCCGATGGCGGGGTGGTTGCGCGGCACGCCAGGCATCAGTCGGGCGAACAGCGGTCCCAGCAGGCGCGCCAAGGCACCCACCAGGCCGGCGGCTTCGGCAATGCGCAGGAATCCCAGCCACAGGGTCAGCGTGCCGAAAAGCAGCACCATGACTTCGACCGAGATGCGCGCCATCTCGAACAGGCTGGCGACGATGGCGCGGAATACCTCGGCATCGCCCAGGCCTATCCAGCGCACCAGGCCGGCGCCGGCGGCAACCAGGAAGAAGGCCAGCCAGAGTTTGTTCAGCATTGCTCACCAAGGGAGGCGGGGGTGGCGCTATTGTCGCAGACCCATCCCGCCGTGGTTTGTGCCGGGCCCCTCAAACTGGTAACTTGGTTACATAACAATGCCCCGTAGAGGTCAGCCATGAGTCTGAGATCGAGCTTCGCGGATTGGCGCCGCCGGCGCATATCCGAACCCGCCTATCGCTGGGCCCGCGCCGCCCTGCCAGGCCTGTCCGATACCGAACGCGAGGCCATCGAGGCCGGCGATGTCTGGTGGGACGGCGATCTCTTCACTGGCAACCCCGATTGGAACAAACTGCTCGCCGTGCCGGCGGCCACGCTCAGCGACGAAGAACGCCTGTTCATCGAAGGGCCGGTGGCGCGCTTGTGCGCGCTGCTGGACGAATGGGACATCGAATGGAAGCGCCGCGATCTGCCGCCCGAGGTCTGGGACCTGATGCGACGCGAGCGCTTCTTCGGCATGATCATTCCCAAGGAATACGGCGGCCTGGGCTTTTCGCCCTACGCGCATTCCGAGGTCGTGCGGCGGGTGTCGGCGTATTCGATCACGGCCGGCGTCACCATCATGGTGCCCAATTCGCTGGGCCCGGGCGAACTGCTGCTGCAATTCGGCACGCCCGCGCAGCGGGAATTCTGGCTGCCGCGCCTGGCCGACGGCCGCGAGATTCCCTGCTTCGGGCTCACCAGCCCCGAGGCCGGGTCCGATGCCGCCTCCATGACCGATACCGGCGTGGTGTGCCGCCAGGTGGTCGATGGCCGGGATCTGCTGGGCATCCGGCTGAATTGGCACAAGCGCTACATCACGCTGGGGCCGGTGGCCACCGTGCTGGGCCTGGCGTTCAAGTTGCGCGACCCCGAGGGCCTGCTGGGCGGCGCCGAGGACGTGGGCATTTCGGTGGCCCTGGTGCCCACCGATGCGCCGGGCGTGGAGATCGGCCGCCGCCATCTGCCGTCCATGCAGGTCTTCCAGAACGGCCCCAACCAGGGGCGCGACGTCTTCGTGCCCATCGAGGCCCTGATCGGCGGGCCGGCCCGGGCTGGCCAGGGCTGGCAGATGCTGATGAGCGCCCTGGCTGCGGGCCGTGGCATCTCGCTGCCCTCGCTGTCGGCCGCCGGCGCCGTCATGAGCGCCCACACCACCGGCATGTATGCGCGCGTGCGGCGCCAGTTCGGCATCCCCGTGGGCCGTTTCGAGGGCGTGCAGGAAAAACTCGCCCGCCTGGCCGGCCATGCCTATCTGGTCGAGGCGGCGCGCCGCCTGACCTGCGCGGCGCTCAACCAGGGCCATAAACCGGCCGTGGTGTCGGCCATCATGAAATACCACGCCACCGAGCGGCTGCGCCTGTCGGTCAACGATGCCATGGACGTGCATGGCGGCAAGGCCGTGATCGACGGGCCGCGCAACTATCTGGGGGCGCTTTACCGCGCCCTGCCCATCGCGATCACCGTGGAGGGGGCCAACATCCTCACCCGCTGCCTCATCGTCTTCGGCCAGGGGGCCATCCGCGCCCATCCCTATCTGATGCGCGAGGTCATGGCCCTGGGCGAAACCGACCAGGCGCGCGGGCAAGAGCAATTCGAGCAGGCCTTCTGGCAGCACATGCGCCATAGCGGCATGACGGTCCTGCGCGCCTGGGGGCGCGCCTGGACGGGCGGGCTGTTCGCGCCGGCGCCGCCGGCCGGCGCGGTCAGCCGCCATTACCGCCGGCTCAGCCGCTATTCGGCCGGCTTCGCCCTCTTGGCGGACGCCGCCATGGCGCTGCTGGGCGGGGCGCTCAAACGGCGCGAGATGCTGTCCGCCCGCCTGGGTGACATCCTGTCCGAGCTTTATCTCCTGTCGGCCCTGCTCAAGCGCTGGGAAGATGAGGGGCGCTGCCATGCCGACCTGCCATTGGTGGCCTGGGGCATGGAGGAGGGCAGCCTGCGCATCGAGCAGGCCATGGACCAGGTCTTGTCCAATCTGCCCAACCGGGCAGCGGCCATGGCCTTGCGCGCCCTCATCCTGCCCATGCGGCTGGCGCGCGGGCCCAGCGATGCGCTCACACGCGAGTGCGCCAATCTCCTGCTCGAGCCCTCGGCCACGCGCGACCGGCTGACGGCCGACCTGCAGCGCGGCGGCGGCGACGACGCCATCGGCAAGCTGGAGGAGGCTTTTGCGCGCGTCAGCGCCCTGGGCCCCTTGCGGGACCGGCTGCGGCGCGAGGGGGTCAAGGATTGGCGCGAGGCCCACAAGGGCGGCGCCATCAGCGATGCGGTGGCCGAACAGATCCTCGCCGCCGAGGCCGCCGTGGCGGAGATTGTCGCGGTGGACGACTTCGCGCCCGAAACCCTCACCGGTGAGCCGGAAAGCCCGGCGCGCCGTCCGCTCTAACAGCGGGCAGGTTCAATCGTCCTGGTTGGGATCCATCTCGGGAAAGAGGATCTCGGTGTAGCCGAACTGGGAGAAGTCGCGGATGCGCGAGGGGTAGAGGCGGCCGATCAGGTGGTCGCACTCGTGCTGCACCACGCGCGCATGGAAGTCGCTGGCTTCGCGGTCGATCGCCCGGCCGTCCGGGTCCATGCCCTGGTAGCGGATATGGCGGTAGCGCGGCACCAGGCCGCGCAGGCCGGGCACCGACAGGCAGCCTTCCCATCCCTCGTCCATCTCGTCAGACAGCGGCGTGATGACCGGATTGCACAGCACGGTCTGCGGCACGGCCGGCGCGTCCGGATAGCGGGGGTTGCGCTCGAAACCGAAGATCACCAGCTGCAGGTCCACGCCGATCTGCGGCGCGGCCAGCCCCACGCCGTTGGCGTGGATCATGGTCTCGAACATGTCTTCGATCAGCTGCCCGAGGGCCGGGCTGCCGAAGTCCTCGACTGGCGCGGCCACGCGCAACAGGCGCGGATCGCCCATTTTCAGGATGGGATGGATCATGGCGTATCAGTCCGCGCGGCCTTTTTTCTGGATGAACTCGATCTTGTAGCCGTCGGGATCTTCGACGAAGGCGATGACGGTGGTGCCGTGCTTCATGGGACCGGCTTCGCGCGTGACCTTGCCGCCCTTGGCCTTGACCTTGTCACAGGCTTCGTAGGCGTTGTCGACTTCGAGGGCGATGTGGCCGTAGCCGGTGCCCAGGTCGTATTTGTCGGTGTCCCAGTTGTGGGTCAGTTCGATGACGGCGCCTTCGGCTTCGTCCTGGTAGCCGACGAAGGCCAGCGTGAAGCGGCCGTCCGGATAGTCTTTCTGGCGCAGCAGGCGCATGCCCAGGACATTGGTGTAGAAGTCCAGCGATTTTTCGAGATTGCCGACGCGCAGCATGGTGTGCAGGAGACGCATTGCTCTGTCCTCAATGATGTTGTCGCCGCGTCCCGGGCGGGGCCCCAGGACGCGGTGTTCAGGCCACCATCGTAACAAAACGGCCGCGGCGCCGTCGGGCGGAGAATCCCTTTCGTCCGAAGGGAGGGGCGGCGCGATAGGTCTATAGCGAGGCGCCGGAATCGCGGACGGCGACGGCCCAGGTCGAGACTTCGGTCTGGATGAAACGGCCGAAGGCCTCGCCGTTCAACTGGGCCGCGCGCGCACCCTCTTCGGCCAGGCGTTGTTTGACTTCGGGCGATTGCAGGGCGCGGCTGAATGCGTCGTTCAGCGTGGCGATGACGGCCGGCGGCGTGCCGGCCGGGGCGACGATGCCGTGCCAGGAGAGCGCGGAAAAACCGGGCAGGCCGGATTCGGCCATGGTCGGCAGCTGGGGCAGGGCGGACGAGCGTTCCGGCGAGGTGACGGCCAGGGCCTTGAGGCTGCCGGCCTTGATGTGGGGCAGTGCGCCGGGGATGGTGGTGAACATGAAGTCCACCTGTCCGCCCAGCAGGTCGGACAGTGCCGGACTGCCGCCCTTGTACGGCACGTGGGTGAATTCCAGCTTGGCCTGGCTACGGTACATCTCGCCCGCCAGATGGCCGGGGGTGCCGGCCCCGGCCGAGGCCATGTTGAGGCTGCCGCCCTGTGCGCGCAGCAGGGAGGTCAGGGCGGCCACGTTGTCGACGCCGAGGTCTTTGCGCACGACCAGCACATTGGGCACGGTGGCCAGCAGGGTGACGGGCGCGAAATCCTTGACGGCGTCGTAGCTGATCTTGGGATAGAGGGAAGGGTTGATGCCATGCGTGCTGGCCGTGGCCAGCAGCAGTGTATAGCCGTCGGGCGTGGCGCTGGCGACAGTCTTGGCGGCGATGCTGCCATTGGCGCCGCCTTTGTTTTCCACCACGATGGTTTGCTTGAGCGTCTTGCCTGCCTCGGCGGCCACGGTGCGCGCCAGGATATCGGAGGTGCCGCCGGCCGAGTGCGGCACGATGAGCGAAATTGGGCGTCCCGGAAAGGTCTGGGCCTGGGCCAGGCCGGTAGCCAGCACGAGGGTACAGGCCGTCTGGAGCAATGAGCGCAATGACATGGAAAGTCTCCTGGTATTTATTTGTGCGAAAGCGGGCGCCGCGGCAGGGCCCGGGGTCAGTCCGAACCCAGTCCCAGGGTGTTGGGCTGGCGCTTCTCGATAGCGGACTTGAGCAGGGCGGCGCTGCGGAAGATGCCGTGGGCGAATTTGCCGTAGGGCAGGGTCAGGAACAGCGCCATCACCACGCCCAGGTGCACCGCCAGCAGCAGCCCCATCCAGGAGGTGTCGCGCAGGGCGAGCAGCAGCAGTCCGGTCAGGCTGGTGAAGAACAGCAGGGCGATGAAGCCGCGGTCCATCGGGCGTTGCCGGGTGTCGCCTTGGCGCGGATCGCGCTTGAGGTTGAGCCAGAACAGGCCGGCCGGGCCGATCAGCAGCCCGACGCCGCCCGCCGTGCCCAGGAGCACGGGCAGGCTGAAGAAGGGGTAGGGAGCGTGCCAGTCCAGCAGATAGTGGTAGAGCGTGGCCACCGAGGTGGCCGCGAAGCATAGCATGAAGCCGTAGAAGGTGAAATGATGGAAACGGCGGCGGGCCAGGGTGAAGGCGTCGTCGGCTTCGTTGCAGCCCTTGCCGTGGCCGCCGTCGAGGTATTTGAGCCGCAAGGCGTTGTGCGCCGCTTCGGCCACGGCCGGGCCGCTGGCCGCGCCCGGGCTGACATCGCGCCAGAAGCGGGTCACGCCCAGGGCCAGGGCGAGCACGGCGAATCCGAACACCACGCCGAACATCAGCGCCAGGGTGTTGTGCGGGAAGATGGCGTAGAAATTGCCGGCCAGGGGCGTGTGCAGCCAGCCGCCATTGATGCTGACCACCAGCGCCAGGAAAAGCGCCAGCGTGGCGGCCACGGCCAGCGACAGGGTGAGCCCATTGCGCTGGTACAGCTTGCCCAGGGCCTGGGGCCAGGCATAGTCGGTATAGGTCTGCATGCGCACCCGGGCCATGGCCTGCGGCACGTTCACGCCGAATTCGTGCGGCGGCGCGTATTGGCAAGCGTGCAGGCAGGCGCCACAGTTGTGGCAGAGATTGGCCAGGTAGTTGACGTCGCCCTTGTCGAACTCCAGGCGCCGGGTCATGGCGGGAAAGACCGCACAGAAGCCTTCGCAATAGCGGCAGGCATTGCAGATCTGCATGATGCGCGCGACTTCGTTCTCGTCTTCGCTCATCCGCGCGCCGGCCGTGCTGGCATTTGCGACGAATTTCATGGGCTGGCCCCGCGAGGGGGCGGCGCCGGCCAGTTCGGCCTGGCGGGCCAGTGGTTCAAGCTGCTTCACGTTGGGCTCCGTTCTTGCCTTGGGCGCGCGCGGCCGCGGCCGCGCGGGTGCCGGCGATGCGGCCGAAGGCCGTGCCGATGGACATGCCGACGCCGGCCGTATAGCCCTTGCCCAGCACATTGCCGGCCATCATCTCGCCGGCCACGAAAAGGTTGTCGCTGGGGATGCCGCCAAACCGCACGGCGGCGGTCTCGTCGACCTTCAGGCCTAGGTAGGTGAAAGTGATGCCCGGACGCAGCGCATAGCCGTAGAAGGGCCCCGTGTCGATGGGACGCGCCCAGTGGGTCTTGGCGGGCGTCAGGCCTTCGGTATGGCAGTCATCCAGCCGGGTGTGGTCGAAGCTGCCCACGCGGCAGGCGCGGTTGTAGTCTTCGATGGTCTGCACGAAGCGGGCGGGATCGAGCTCCAGCTTGGCGGCCAGTTCGGCCAGCGAGTCGGCGCGCACGCCCGGGAACACCGGCGGCATGAAGCGGCCCACCGCCTTGGCGTCGATGATGGAGTAGGCGATCTGCCCGGGCTGCATGGCGACCAGGCGGCCCCAGATGGCGTAGCGCTTGGGCCAGAAGTCTTCGCCTTCGTCGTAGAAGCGCTCGGCGTCGCGGTTGAGCACCACGCCCAGCGACACGCAATCGATGCGGGTGCAGATCCCGCCGTCATAGAGCGGCGCGCGCGCGTCGATGGCCACGCAATGGGATTGCGAAGGATCGCCGATGATGTCGGCGCCCGCCTCCATCATGAACTTCAGCAGCACGCCCTGGTTGAAGCGCGTGCCCCGGATCAGGAAGTTGTCGGCCGGCCACTCGCCGCGTTCGTTCTGGCCCCAGGCCTCGCGCATCCATTCCAGATTGGATTCGAAGCCGCCGGCGGCCAGCACGCAGCTGCGGGCCTCGATGCGCTCCTGGCCGATGCGGGCGGCGACGAAATGGCCATCGGCCAGTTCCAGCGAATCGACCGGCGCGTTGTAGCGGATCTGCACGCCCAGGGCTTCGGCGCTGCGATAGTAGGCATTGACCAGCGCCTTGCCGCCGCCCATGAAGAAGGCATTGGTGCGCGCCACATGCAGCGCGCCGGATAGCGGCGGCTGGAAGTTCACGCCGTGGCTGCGCATCCAGTCCCGACAGGAGGACGATGCGCGGATGACCAGGCGGGCCAGTTTTTCGTCGGTGATGCCGCCGGTGACCTTGAGCAGATCCTGCCAGTATTCTTCTTCGGGGTAGGCGTCGACCAGCACATCCTGGGGCGCGTCGTGCATGCAGCGCAGGTTGCGGGTGTGCTGAGAGTTGCCGCCGCGCCATTCGCGCGGCGCGGCCTCCAGCAGCAGCACGCTGGCGCCGGCCTCCCTGGCCATCAGGGCCGCGCACAGGGCGGCGTTGCCGCCGCCGATCACGAGTACGTCTATCATGTCGTCGTCCATCATTCGATGGGCCGACTATAGGGACCTGCGCCTGCCCCCGCCAGAAGGCGGGGAGCAATGCCTCTTCACGATTTGTGAAGGGTTGCGCCCGGCCAGGCGCCGGCGCGGACCAGCTCGGAGGCGGTCTGGGCCAGCAGCACCCTGACCGCCAGGGCGGCCGGGGACAGTTCATCGTCGGACAGGCTCACCAGGAGATTGCTGCGCGCCAGTTGGCGGTCGCGGATTTGCCGCGTGGCCAGGGTGGGGCCGCGCAGGCGCACGGTGGCCGCGCCGGGCTGGATGGTGGCGCCCAGGCCCGCCTCGACCAATTCCATCAGCACGTCCAGACCGTCGATTTCGGCGACCAGGTTGGGCCTGTCATTGAGGCGGGCAAAGCCGTTGTTGACCAGCACGCGCAGGCCGTGGCTGTCGCTGGGCAAAAGGAGCGGCAGGCCGGCCAGGTCGCGCAGGCGGACGGGGCCGGCCGGCGGCAGGCCCGGCATGTCCTCGCGCGCGATCAAGAACAGGCGCTCGTCGAGCAGGGGCATGACGCTCCAGCGCCGCGCCGTTTCGGTGTGGAACACGATGGCCAGGTCCAGCTGGCGGGCATTGAGCATGGTGGACAAATGGCCCGACAGGCTTTCGACCAGCCGCAGGCGCACGTCCGGATAACGCTCGCGCATGGCGCGCATGAAGGGCAGGGCCAGCACCGAGGCCGTGGTCTGCGCCAGGCCGATGCTCACATGGCCGCTCAGGCGCGATTCGCGCGCGGCTTTCACGGCGTCGTCGGCGTGCCGCAGGGACAGTTGCGCCTGGCGCAGGAAGGCCAGGCCGGCGTCGGTCAGCACCACGCCGGTCGAGGTCCGGGTCAGCAGGCGCGTGCTCAGCTCGCTTTCCAGGCGGCTGATCTGTTGGCTCAAGGCCGAGGTGACCACGCCCAGCTCGGTCGCCGCGCGCCCCAGGCTGCCGCATTCGACCACCTTGGCGAAGTAGCGCAGCTGGCGCAGTTCCATGGCGTCAGAACCTGGGCAGCATGGCCGGATCGTGGCGCCGCAGGACTTTCTTGGCCGCTTCGAAACCGGGCAGGATGTGGCCGACTTCGGCCCAGAAATCCTGGCTGTGGTTCATTTCGCGCAGATGCGCGAGCTCATGGGCGATGACGTAGTCGATGATGTCGGGGCTGAAGTGGATCAGGCGCCAGTTCAGCATGATGTTGCCGTCGCTGGTGCAGGAGCCCCAGCGCGTGGCGGCCGAGGACAGGCGCCAGCGCCGGATCTTCAGGCCCGTGCGCTCGAGGAAGTGCGCCAGGCGTTCGCCGAAGAGCGCGCCGGCGCGCTGTTGCAGCCAGGCCTGGGCGGCGTCGCGGATGCGCGCCGCCTCGGCGTCGGCCGGCAGGGGCAGCCAGAGCGTGGCGCCGTCGGCCGGCGCGGCGGCATCGCCCTCGAGGTGGGCCTGGCGCCGGTCGGCGGCCAGGCCGATGACGATGCGCCGGCCCAGGTAGGGCAGTTCGCCACCGGCTTGCCAGCGCGTCTGCGCCAGCGCCAATTGTTCGCGGCGGGTATGCCAGTCGCGCAGCTTGGCGAGTATCCAGCGGGCCTTTTCGCGCACGGCCTCGTCGATCTGCCCGAGCGTGACCCAATTGGGCGCGGTCACCCGCAGGCCGTCGTCGGCCACGACAAAGCCGATGCTGCGGCGCCGCGAGCGCAGCAGCACGAAACCTATCCGCTGCTGCTCGGTCTGCACCTCGCGCCAGCGGCCGCCTGCCGGCAGCGGGTCGGGGCAGGGTGTGGGGATGGAGGCCAGGGGCGCGCCGGTCGGGGCCTCTTGGGAGGGCCCGGCATCGAACAGGAATTCGAGCTGGTCAGCGCTGGCCATACCTTTCTGGATTGAGTGTCCGCATTTCCGCGTCGATCCATGCGTGGACCTTGGCGTTGAGTTCGTCGGGGGTGAGTCCCTGCGATTCTATCGCGGGCCCGATGGACACGGTGACCAGGCCGGGCTGCTTGACGAAGGCATTGCGGCGCCAGCATTCGCCGGCGTTCAGGGCCACGGGCACCACCGGCGCGCCGGTGCGCGAGGCCAGCAGCGCGCCGCCCATCTTGAAGCGGCCCATCTGGCCCGGCGCGACCCGCGTGCCTTCCGGAAACAGCAGCGGCCAGCGGCCGTCTTGCAGGCATTTACCCCCCTCGCGCACCACTTGCTCGAAGGCGTCGCGGCCCTTGGCGCGGTCGATGGGAATCATGCGCAGCAGGGCCAGGCCCCAGCCAAAGAAAGGCACCCAGTGCAGCGACTTCTTGTAGACAAAGCAGACCGGGCGCGGCATATGCGCCGGAAAGAACAGGGTTTCCCAGGCCGACTGATGCTTGGACAGCAGCACCACGGGCTGGTCGGACAGGTTTTCCCAGCCCTTGACCTGCCAGCGGATGCCGCAGAAGACCTTGGCGCCCCAGATGGCCAGGCGTGGCCAGCCCACGGTGAGCCTGTAGCGCAGGCGCAGGGGCAGCGGCGCCCACAGGATGCAGGCAAAGGCGTAGGGGATGACCGTGACGGCCAGGAAGACCATGTAGAGAAAAGAGCGCAGCCAGGCCATGCCTTATTCGTCCTGCAGAAGGAGATCGGCCACTTCGGCCAGGTTGGCGCAGACACGTGTGCCGGGAGGCAGATTGCCCTTGGCTCGGGTCTTTTCGCCGTTGCCCGTAAGCACCAGCCAGGGCGCGCAGCCGGCCGCGGCGGCGGCTTGCAGGTCGCGCAGCGAATCGCCCACGGCCGGCACGCCGGCCAGGTCGGCGTCCAGGCGCTGGGCGATGTCGTGCATCATGCCCGGCAGGGGCTTGCGGCAGCCGCAGCCATCGTCAGGCCCATGGGGGCACAGGAAGATGGCTTCGATGCTGCCGCCCAGGGCGGCCAGCTCGCGGCGCATCTTGATGTGGATGGCGTTGAGCGTGTCCATGTCGAACAGGCCGCGCGCCAGCCCCGACTGGTTGGTGGCCACGACCACCGTCCAGCCGGATTGCGTCAGCCGGGCGATGGCCTCCAGGCTGCCGGGCAGCGGGATCCATTCGTCAGGGGTCTTGACGAAGGCGTCGCTGTCGCGGTTGATGACCCCGTCGCGATCCAGGATGATGAGTTTCACTGCGCCAGCCTGGAGATGTCCGCGACCTGGTTCATCAGGCCGTGCAATTGCTTGAGCAGGGCGAGGCGGTTGGCGCGCAGCGCTGCGTCCTCGGCCATCACCATGACGTCCGCGAAGAAGGCATCGACCGGTCCGCGGGCCTGCGCCAGGGTGCGCAGGTTGGCGGCGAAGTCGCCGGCGGCCAGCTGCGCGCCGGCCTGCGGCCCCAGGCGGGCGATGGTGTCGGCCAGGGCTTTTTCCGCCGGGTCGGCCAGGCGCGCGGCGTCGACCTCCCCGATGTCGCCTTCGGCCTTCTTGAGCAGATTGCCGATACGCTTGTTGGCCGCCGCGAGGCTGGCGGCCTCGGGCATCTGGCCGAAGGCGGTCACGGCGCGCACGCGCTCGGCCACCTGGTGCAGGGGCGGCGTCAGGGCGATCACGGCCTCGACGGCATTGCGGTCGTGTTCGGTGATCAGTTGGTTGCGGTAGCGTTCATAGATGAAGGCCTGCACCTCGGGCAGCGTGCTGGCGGGCACTTTACCGGCCGGGAAGCTGGCTTCGGCCAGGCTCAGCAGGCCGGTCAAGGACAGCGGGCCGTCCTCGCTGGTCTTGAGCCAGCCGCCGGCGGCCAGCTGCTCGAAGGCGCTGATCAGGCCGAGGGCGGCGCGGCGCAGGCCGAAGGGGTCGCGCTCGCCGGTGGGCGCCAGGCCGATGGCCCAGATACCGACGAGGGTTTCGGCGCGTTCGGCCAGGAACAGCACGGCGGCGGTCAGCGTCTCGGCGCTGACCGGGCTGTCGTAGCGGTTGCGGTACTGGGTGCGCAGCGCCTCGACCACGTCGGCCGGCTCGCCGTCGCCGGCCGCATAGTAGGCGCCCATGATGCCCTGCAGCTCAGGGAACTCGCCCACCATGTTCGAGCCCAGGTCGGCCTTGGCCAGCAAGGCCGCGCGGTCGCTGGCCGACACATCGGCGCCCAGCGCCTCGGCCACGCCGCGCGCGATGGCGCGTACGCGGTCCACGCGCTCGAGCTGGGTGCCCAGCTTGTTGTGATACACGATGCTGCCCAACTGCTCGACGCGGGCGGCCAGCGGCATCTTGCGGTCGGTCTCGAAGAAGAATTGCGCGTCGGCCAGGCGCGGGCGCACGACGCGCTGGTTGCCTTCGACGATGTTCACCGGGTTGGCGGTCTGCATATTGCTGACGATCAGGAAACGATGCGTGAGCTTGCCGGTGGCCGGGTCGAAGAGCGGGAAGTACTTCTGGTTCAGGCGCATGGTGAGGATCAGGCATTCCTGCGGCACTTGCAGGAATTGTTCCTCGAACTGGCCCACGTAGACGGTGGGATGCTCGACCAGGGCGGTGACTTCGTCCAGCAGCGCGGCCACTTCCGGGTCATCGCCCAGGGTGGCCGACAGCCTGGCGGCCTCGGCCTGCAGCTGCTTTTCGATATCGGCGCGCCGCTTCTCGAACGAAGCGACGACGCGCGCTTGCGCCAGGGTGGGCTCGTAGGCGTCGGCCTGGGCGATGACCACGTCGCCCTCGCTCATGAAGCGGTGGCCCAGCGTATTGCGGCCGGCCTGCAGGCCCAGGGCCGAGACGGGCACGATGTCGGCGCCGAACAGCGCCACCAGGCGATGGGCGGGCCGCACGAACTTCACGGTGCTCACGCCATCGGCCAGTTGATAGCGCATGACCTTGGGGATGGGCAGGCCGTCGATGGCGCTGTCCAGGCCTTCCTGCAGGCCGGCGGCCAGCTGGGCGCCGGGCGCGGTGCCGCGGGCGACCAGGTATTCCTGCTTGCCATCGGACTCGCGTTCCAGGCGGGCGGGGTCCAGGTGCTCCAGGCCCTTGGCGGCCAGTTTCTTGAGCAGCGCGGGCGTGGCCTTGCCGTCTTCGGTCAGGCCGATCTTGGCGGGCATGAGTTTTTCGGCGTAGGCCTGGTCGGGGGCCTGCGCCAGCACGGCGGACAGGCGCACGGCCAGGCGGCGCGGCGTGGCGTAGGCGGTGGCCTGGCAGCCTTGGGCCAGCAGGCCCAGGCGGTCCAGCGTCGCGCGCACGCCTTCGGCGAAGGACTGTCCCAGGCGGTTCAGGGCCTTGGGCGGCAGTTCCTCGGTCAGCAGTTCAACCAGCAGGGGGCGGATAGTGGTGGTCATGTCAGGCGGCCTCCCCGGCGGGGGCGCTGCCGCCCAGCATGGGAAAGCCCAGTCGTTCACGGGAGTCGTAATAGGCCTGCGCGACGGCGCGCGACAGGTTGCGGATGCGGCCGATATAGGCGGCGCGCTCGGTCACGCTGATGGCGCCTCGCGCGTCCAGCATATTGAAGGTGTGCGCGGCCTTCAGGGCGGCCTCGTAGGCCGGCAGGGCCAGCGGCACGTCCATCAGGCGCTTGGCCTCGGCTTCATAGTCGTTGAAGTGCGAGAACAGCATCTCGGCCGAGGAATGCTCGAAGTTGTAGGTGGATTGCTCGACTTCGTTCTGGTGGAAGACATCGCGGTAGAGCACGCGGCGGCCGCGGCTTCCTTCGGTCCAGACCAGGTCGTACACGCTTTCGACGCCTTGCAGGTACATGGCCAGGCGTTCCAGGCCATAGGTGATCTCGCCGGTGGTGGGCGTGCAGTCCAGTCCGCCGACCTGCTGGAAATACGTGAACTGCGTCACTTCCATGCCGTTGAGCCAGACTTCCCAACCCAGGCCCCAGGCGCCCAGCGTGGGATTTTCCCAGTCGTCTTCGACGAAACGGATGTCGTGCTCGGCCGGATCGATGCCCAGGGCCTTGAGCGAACCGATGTACAGGTCGAGGATTTCCGGAGGGGCCGGCTTGAGCACCACCTGGTATTGGTAGTAGTGCTGCAGGCGGTTGGGGTTTTCGCCGTAGCGGCCGTCCTTGGGGCGGCGCGAGGGCTGGACATAGGCCGCGCGCCAGGGTTCGGGCCCGATGGCGCGCAGGAAGGTCGCCGTGTGCGAGGTACCGGCGCCGACTTCCATGTCATAGGGCTGCAGCAGGGCGCAACCTTGTTTGTCCCAGTACTCCTGGAGCGTGAGGATGATTTGCTGAAAGGTAAGCATAGGGTTCGTGGCCCGGGGCCGGGTGCGCTGACGCGGGAAAACCGTAGATTTTAACTGGCTTGCGGCCATCCCCGGCGGCAGGCGCCGGCGCGGCGCGATTTATCGCGCCCCGGGGGCGGTAGAAAAGGGGTCGGATTCCGTGGGGGGGACGGCCGTGGCGTGGACTGGGGGCGGGACGGTGTCCGGGCATTGGTCGTATCATTGCTGTTTGCCCAAGTCTTATATAAAACCCGGCGCGCCCGGGGCTACAGGAAGGAGCCAGCATGTCCGAACTCATCAAGGTGGAAGTCACCGACGGTATCCAGATCATCACGGTGAACCGCCCCGAGGCCAAGAACGCCATCAACCTGGAGACCGCCCAGGCCATGGCCGCCGCGCTCGACCAGCTCGATGCGCGCGACGATATCCGCATCGGCATCCTGACCGGCGCCGGTGGCACGTTCTCCTCGGGCATGGACCTCAAGGCCTTCGCCCAGAGCGGCCAGCGCCCGCTGATCCCGGGACGCGGCTTTGCCGGCCTGAACGAACGCCCGCCCAAGAAGCCGCTGATCGCCGCGGTGGAGGGCTATGCCCTGGCCGGGGGCTGCGAAATGGCCCTGGCCTGCGATCTTATCGTGGCCGCCGGCAACGCCAAGTTCGGCCTGCCCGAAGTCAAGCGCGGCCTGGTGGCCGGCTCGGGCGGCATGATGCGCCTGCCGCGCCGCCTGCCTTACCACGTCGCCATGGAAATCATCCTGACCGGCGATATGCTGGGCGCCGAGCGCGCCCACCAGCTGGGCCTGGTCAACCGTCTGACCGAGGCCGGCCAGGCGCTGGAAGGCGCCCTGGCCCTGGCGCGCGTCATCGTCGAGAACGGCCCGCTGGCCGTGCAGACCGCCAAGAGCATCGTGCAGCAGTCGCTGGACTGGGACCAGGAAGGCATGTTCGACCGCCAGCGTCCGCTGATCGCCCACATCTTCACATCCGCCGACGCCAAGGAAGGCGCCACCGCCTTTGCCGAGAAGCGCAAGCCCGTCTGGCAAGGCAAATAAAATCCGTTCCAGGGCCGGGCGCCGCGTCCGGCCGAATGTTCCCGTTGTTTCTCACCGTAATGCCATGACCGTCACCATCAAAGAAGAAGACCTGATCCAGTCGATCGCCGACGGGATCCAGTTCATCAGCTACTACCATCCCGTTGACTACATCCGCCATCTGGCGCGCGCCTACGAGCGCGAGGAAAGCCCGGCCGCGCGCGACGCGATGGCCCAGATCCTGACCAACTCGCGCATGTGCGCCGAAGGCAAGCGCCCGCTGTGCCAGGACACCGGCATCGTCAACGTCTTCCTGAAGATCGGCATGGACGTGCGCTTTGACACCCGGCGCAGCCTGCAGGAACTCTGCGATGAAGGCGTGCGCCGCGGCTATACCAACCCGGACAACCCGCTGCGCGCCTCGGTCCTGGACGACCCGCTCTTCGCCCGCAAGAACACGCGCGACAACACCCCCTGTATCCTGCACGTCGACCTGGTGCCCGGCAACACGGTCGACGTGCAAGTGGCTTCCAAGGGCGGCGGCTCCGAGAACAAGACCAAGTTTGTCATGCTCAATCCCAGCGACTCGCTGGTCGATTGGGTGCTCAAGACGGTGCCGACCATGGGCGCGGGCTGGTGCCCGCCGGGCATGCTGGGCATTGGCGTGGGCGGCACGGCCGAGAAGGCCATGCTGATGGCCAAGCAGTCGCTGATGGAAGACATCGATATGTACGAACTGCTGGCCCGCGGCCCGCAGAACAAGCTCGAAGAGCTGCGCATCGAACTCTATGAAAAGGTCAACGCGCTGGGCATCGGCGCGCAGGGCCTGGGCGGCCTGACGACCGTGCTGGACGTCAAGATCCACACCTTCCCGACCCACGCGGCCTCCAAGCCCGTGGCCATGATCCCCAATTGCGCGGCCACCCGCCATGCGCACTTCGTGCTGGACGGTTCCGGCCCGGCCCGCCTGGACCCGCCGTCGCTGAGCGAATGGCCCGATGTGCATTGGGCGCCGGACTACAACAAGTCCAAGCAGGTCAACCTGGATACGTTGACCCGCGAGGAAGTGGCCAGCTGGAAGCCGGGGCAGACCCTGCTGCTGTCCGGCAAGATGCTGACCGGCCGCGACGCCGCGCACAAGCGCATCCAGGACATGCTGGCGCGCGGCGAGAAGCTGCCGGTGGACTTCACCAACCGGGTCATCTACTACGTGGGCCCGGTCGATCCGGTGCGCGACGAAGTGGTCGGCCCGGCCGGCCCCACCACCGCGACCCGCATGGACAAGTTCACCGAAATGATGCTGGCCCAGACCGGCCTGATCTCCATGATCGGCAAGTCCGAGCGCGGCCCGGTGGCCATCGAGGCCATCAAGAAGCATCAATCGGCCTACCTGATGGCCGTCGGGGGCGCCGCCTACCTGGTGTCCAAGGCCATCCGCGAAGCCCGCGTGCTGGCCTTCGAAGACCTCGGCATGGAAGCCATCTACGAGTTCGACGTCAAGGACATGCCCGTGACCGTCGCCGTGGACGCCCAGGGGGTGTCGGTGCACACCACCGGCCCCAAGGAGTGGCAGGCCAAGATCGGCAAGATCCCGGTCGCCGTGGCTTGATCCCGGCACAAACCGCCTTCGGGCGGTTTTTTTTCGCCGCCGGGTTCCCGAAGCCTTTACGCACCCATTAAGCCGGAGCAAACCCCGGCTTGAGCAAAAACGAATTTACAGTCCCCGCCGGCCCCGGCATGCTCCCGGGGACTATACGCAAAGGAGCGAATTCATGTCTGAGCAGGCTCTAGACCAGTGGATCGGCAGCACCGAACGCATGGCCGACGCCCTGGATCCGGTGCACGCGGCGCGCATCGCCGCCACCTTGGGGGTGGCCGCGCCGGCCGCGGGCCAAGCCTTGCCGCCCCTGTGGCAATGGGCCTATTTCATCAAGACGGCCGATATGGCCGGCCTGGGCCGCGACGGCCATCCGGCGCGGGGCGGCTTCCTGCCACCGGCCGATGACCGCAACCGCATGTGGGCGGGCGGGCGCGTGGCGTTCCACCAGCCGCTGAAGGTGGGGGTGCCGGCCGAGCGTGTCTCCACGGTCGCCGATATCAAGGAAAAGACCGGCCGCACCGGCAGCCTGCTGTTCGTCACCGTGCGCCATGAGTTCCTGCAAGAAGGACAGGCCGCCATCGTCGAAGAGCAGGACATCGTCTACCGGCAGCCGTCGCCGCCCAAGCTGGAGGGCAGCGAAGCCGCGCCCCAGGGCCAATGGAGCGAGACCGTCGAGCCCAGCGCGGTGCTGCTGTTCCGCTACTCGGCCGTGACCTTCAATGGCCATCGCATCCACTATGACCATCCCTATGTGACCGAGGTCGAGGGCTATCCCGGCCTGGTCGTGCACGGCCCGTTGATCGCCACGTCCATGCTGTCGGCTTTCTGCCGCGCCCATCCCGAGGCGCGCCTGAAGCACTTCGCCTATCGCGGCCTGCGTCCGCTCATCTCCCCCCGGCCCTTCACGGTCGCCGGCGCGATCCAGGAGCCCGGCCTGGCCCGGCTGTGGGCCGAGCAGGACGGCACGCTGGCGCACCAGGCCGAACTGAGGTTCGAAGCATGAGCGCCCCGCGTCCCCTGGACGGCATCACTGTCGTCAGCCTGGAACATGCCATCGCCGCGCCTTTCTGCACCCGGCAATTGGCCGATATGGGCGCGCGCGTCATCAAGGTCGAGCGGCCGGGCGTGGGCGATTTCGCCCGCCGCTACGATGAGCGCGTGCGCGGACAGGCCTCGCACTTCATCTGGACCAACCGTTCCAAGGAGAGCCTCACGCTCGATCTCAAGAAGCCCGAGGCGGGCGAGATCATGCAGCGCCTGCTGGCCGAGGCCGATGTGCTGGTGCAAAACCTCGCCCCGGGCGCGGCGGCCCGCCTGGGCCTGTCTTTCGAGGCCTTGAGCGAGCGCTTCCCGCGCCTGATCGTCTGCGATATTTCCGGCTATGGCGAGGGCGGCCCCTACCAGGACAAGAAGGCCTATGACCTGCTGATCCAGAGCGAAAGCGGCTTTTTGTCGGTCACCGGAACGCCCGACGAGCCGGTCAAGGCGGGCTGCTCGATCTCGGACATCGCCGCGGGCATGTATGCCTATAGCGGCATCCTCAATGCCTTGCTGCTGCGCGGCAAGACCGGGCGGGGCAGCCGCATCGACGTCTCCATGCTGGAGAGCACGGTGGAGTGGATGGGCTATCCCATGTACTACGCCTTCGAGGACGCGCCGCCGCCGCCGCGCGCGGGGGCTTCCCATGCCACCATCTATCCCTACGGCCCCTTCCCGGTGGGCGACGGCAAGACCATCATGCTGGGGCTGCAGAACGAACGCGAATGGAAGGTGTTCTGCGATCAGGTGCTGTGCCAGCCCGAATTGGCCGCCGACAGCCGCTTCGAGAGCAATTCGCGCCGCACGGCCAACCGCGACAGCCTGCGCCAGCTCATCGTGCAGGCCTTTGCCGCGCTGACCATCGACGAGGTCACCGACCGCCTGGAGGCGGCCCAGATCGCCAATGCCCGCGTCAACGACATGAAGGGCGTCTGGGAGCATCCCCAGCTCAAGGCGCGCGACAACTGGCGCGAGATCGACAGCCCGGCCGGCCGCATTCCGTCCTTCCTGCCGCCGGCGCACAACAATGCCTTCAGTCCGCGCATGGACGCCGTGCCGGCCGTGGGCGAAAACACCGACGCGGTGTTAGCATCGTTGGGGTATGCGCCCGACGATGTGGCGCGCCTGCATGCCGCGGAGGTTGTGTAATGTCCTCAGTCATCCGAACCGCGCTGTTCGTGCCCGCCAACCGGCCGGACCGCATCCCCAAGGCCCTGGCCACCGGCGCCGACACCGTCATCGTCGACCTCGAAGACGCGGTCGAGCATCTGGCCAAGGACAGCGCCCGCCAGACCCTGCTGGACTTCCTGGACGCGCATCCCGATGTGCGCCTGTGGGTCCGCGTCAACGACGCCAGCACGCCCTGGCATGACGCCGACCTGCAAGCCCTGCGGGGGCGCGCCACGGTCAGCGGCATCGTCCTGCCCAAGGCCGAGAGCATGGCCCAGGTGCGCCATGCGGCGCAGACCAATATCCCCGTCATCCCCATCGTCGAAACGGCGCAGGGCGTGCTCAACCTGGCGGAGATCGCCGCCACGCCCGGCGTGCAGCGCCTGGCTTTCGGCTCACTGGACTATTCCCTGGACCTGTCCATGACGCCCGACACCGAGGGCGCCGACCTGGTGCTGGACCACGCCCGCGTGCAGCTGCTGCTGCATGGCCGGGTGGCCGGCCTGGCGCAGCCTTTGTATGGCGTCTTTCCCGGTATCCAGGACACGAGCGGCCTGCGCGCCGCGGCCATCCGGGCGCGCGACATGGGCTTTGGCGGCCTGCTGTGCATCCATCCGACCCAGGTGCCGGTAGTGCACGAGGCCTTCCTGCCGCCGCTGGCCGATCTCGAATGGGCCCGCCAGGTGGTGCGCGCCCACCGCGATAGCGGCCTGGCGGCTTTCAAGCTGGACGGCAAGATGATCGATGCGCCTGTCATCGCCCGCGCCCGCCGCCTGCTGGAGAGGGCCGGCGAGAGCCTCCCCGCCTAGCGTCAAGGGGCAGGCGCCCGCGTGCCTGCCCGACGGCCATGCAGACCCTGCACCACCTGCTGCTGGTTTATGGCGCCTGGGCGCTCTTTCTCTGTGTCTACCTGGAGTCCATGGGCGTGCCCGTGCCGGGCGAGTCCGCCGTGGTGCTGTCCTCGCTGCTGGCCGTGCACGGCGAGATGCCGCTGGCGGCCTTGCTGGCCGCGGTCTTTCTGGGATCGGTGCTGGGCGATTGCACGGGCTACGCCATCGGCCGTTTCGGCGGGCGCCGCCTGCTGCTGCGCCATGGCCATCTGGTCAAGCTCACGCCCGAGCGGCTGGCGTCGCTGGAACAACAGTTCCGCAAGCGCGGCGTCTATCTCGTGATGGGCGCTCGCTTCGTGGTGGTGCTGCGCCAACTCAACGGCCTTATCGCCGGTTCGGCCGGCATGCCGTTTCACCGTTTTGTCGCGGCCAATGCCATCGGCGCCCTGGCCTGGACGGCGGTGTGGGGCGCGGGCCCTTATCTGGCGGCCGACGTCTACCGCCCGCTGTTGCAATGGTGGCGCGGCTAGCCGCGTGTTTCAGCTTGCTGTCATGAGCGGTTAACGTTCAGTTCTTAGGATCTTGCTTCCCACAACTGGCGCGACTCTACGACAGGAGCCCACATGAGCAAGTCCATAACAGACAAGGTCGTCCGCAACTCCAGCAGCAACCTTCCCTTCAGCGAAATCCTCGAGCGCAACCTGTCGCGCCGCGCGGTGATGCGCGGCAGCCTCGCCGCGCTGGCCACCATGGGCTCGCTGGGCCTGGCCGCCTGCGGCAGCAGCGGCAGCGATGACGATGACGCCACGGCGCCGGGCAACGGCGGCGGCACCACGCCGACCACGCCGCCGCAGGCCCTGAAGCTGGGCTTCGAGTCGCTGCCCGCTTCCATGACCGACGCCTGTGTCGTGCCGGCGGGCTATGTGGCCCATGTCCTCGGCGCCTGGGGCACGCCGCTCAACGACAACGCCCAGCCCTGGGACAAGAATGGCAACAACAGCTCCAACGATCTGTTGAACTCCACCGGCATGCACCATGACGGCATGCATTACTTCCCGCTGCAAGGCAGCTCGACCGAGGGCTTGCTGGTCGTCAACCACGAATACATCGACCAGGGCGCGCTGCATCCCAACGGCCCGACGCGCGTGGCTGGCAAGCGTCCGGCCGAGGAAGTCCGCAAGGAAATCAACGCCCATGGCGTGGCCGTGATGCACATCCGCAAGGAAAACGGCAGCTGGAACATCGTCAACAACTCGCGCTATAACCGCCGCTTCACCTCCGCCACGGCCATGAAGCTGGCCGGCCCCGTCGCCGGCACCGACTGGGTCAAGACGCCGTTCTCGCCCAATGGCTCGCAAGTGCGCGGCACCAACAACAACTGCGGCAATGGCACCACGCCCTGGGGCACGTACATCACGGCTGAAGAGAACTGGGCGGCCTGCTTTGTGAACACCGCGGCGCGTCCGGCCCACCAGGTCCGCGTCGGCGTGAGCGCGACGGCCGGCCGCTATGGCTGGGAAAGCGCCGCCAACGATCCCTCCGAGGTGCTGGGCGAGTTTGCGCGCTTCAATGTCACGCCGACGGGCGCCGACGCCACGCAGGACTGGCGCAATGAAGTCAACGGCTTCGGCTATCTGGTCGAGATCGATCCCTATGACCCGAACAGCATCGCCACCAAGCGCACCGCCATGGGCCGCTTTGCCCACGAGGGCTGCGCCTATAGCAAGCTGGAAGCGGGCAAGCCGGTCTCCTTCTACTCGGGCGACGATTCGCAGTTCGAATATATCTACCGCTTCGTTTCCGAAGCCGTCTGGGATCCCAAGGACGCCGAGCGCACCGACCGCCTGGCTGTCGGCGCGAAGTACCTGGACAAGGGCACGCTCTATGTCGCGCGCTTCGACGAGGACGGCAGCGGCACCTGGCTGCCCCTGACGCCGGCCACGGTCGGCGCCGGCGGCCGCACGCTGGGCGATGAGTTCGGCTCGCTGGAAAACATCATCATCAACACCCGCGGCGCGGCGGACTTCGTGGGCGCCACGCCCATGGACCGTCCGGAATGGACCGCCACGCATCCGGGCAATGGCGACATCTACCTGAGCCTGACCAACAACACGCGCCGCAATGCGGCCTCGGGCACCAATCCGCCCAATCCGCGCCTGAATAACGTCAACGGCCATATCGTGCGTTGGCACGACGAGCCCGGCTCGACCCGGTTCAAGTGGGACATCTTCGTTTTTGGATCGAGCGCCGGCGCCGACGCGGACACCAACCGTTCGGGCCTGACCGCCATGAACGAGCTGGCCAGCCCCGACGGCCTGGCCTTCGATGACCGCGGCATCCTGTGGATCCAGACCGACAATGGCATCGACAACGGCCGCAACAACGACGTGGCCCGCACCGTCAATGACCAGATGCTGGCCGTCATTCCCGGCGCGCTGGCCGACAGCAGCGGCACCGGTCCGGCCATCAATGCCGGCAACCAGGCGGATCTGCGCCGTTTCTTCGTGGGCCCCAACGAAGCCGAGATCACCGGCTTTGCCTTCACGCCGGACTACACCTCGATCTTCCTGAACGTGCAGCATCCCGTGAACTGGCCGGCCTACGACACCGATGATGCGACCGTCGCCACGACCGGCGTCGTGCGTCCGCGCTCGTCGACGGTGGTGATCCAGCGCGCCGACGGCGGCAAGATCGGCGTATAGGGGAGACGGGCCCGGCGGCGCCGGGCACCGGGAGCGCGGTCTGGCGTTGTGCGCAGGCCCGTCCGGGTGTCTGGCGCCGCGCGCCTAGATTTGCTCGATCGCCTGGTCGCCCACGGCCCGCAGCAGGTCGGCGTAGCTGCCCTGGGGCAGTTCCAGCGCCGGCGCCAGGTCGCGCAGGGGATAGAGCACGAAGGCGCGTTCGTGCAGTCTCGGGTGGGGCAAGGTCAGGCGCGGCGTGTCCATGCGCAGCCCGCCGTAGAGCAGCAGGTCGAGGTCCAGCGTGCGCGGGGCGTTCTTGTAGGGGCGCTCGCGGCCATGCCGGGTTTCGAGCGCCTGCAGGGCGTCGAGCAGTTCGAGCGGCGCCAGCGTGGTGTCCAGCTCGGCGACCGCATTGATGAAGTCGGGGCCGCTGGCCTGGACCGGCGCCGAGCGGTAGAAGGGCGAGGCGCGGCAGGCCTGCACGCCGGGCAGGGCGGCGATCTCGGCCAGGACGGCGCGCAGGGTCGCGGCGCCGTCTCCGAGATTGGCGCCCAGGCCGACGTAGGCGCGCTGGCTCATTCGGCGCTGTTGCGGCGGCGGCGCGGCCGGCGGCGGCGGCGCGAGGGGCCGCTTTCTTCGCCGCTGTCTTCGCGCGGCTGGCGCGCGGACTCTTCGATCATCTCGGCGCGCGTGGCGTCGTCGGCGTTGGCCAGGTCCATCCACCATTGGGCCAGCACGCTGTCGAATTCGCCGGCGGCGGCGCGCAGCTGCAGGAAGTCGCAGGCCGCGCGGAAACGCGGCTGTTCGATCATGCGATAGGCGGTCTTGCCGCCCCGGCGTTCGAAGCGCGGCTGCATGAACCAGATTTCGCGCATGTCCGAGGAGAAGCGGCGCTGGATGGCAAGCTTTTCGGTTTGTTCGTCCAGCACGGAATCGGCGGCCTGCACCAGCGAGGGGATATTGTGTTCGCCGCGGCCGCGCAGTTCTTTCCAGCGCGACTCGACCTGCTGCCAGAGCAGGGCGGCGAACAGGAAGCTGGGGCTGATGGTCTTGCCGGCCCGCACGCGCGCGTCGGTGCGCTCCAGCGCCAGCTCGACGAAGTGCTCGCCGCCGGGCTGCTCCAGCACCACGTCCAGCAGCGGCAGCAGGCCATGGTGCAGGCCGTCGGCGCGCAGCTGGCGCAGGCAGTCCATGGCATGGCCGCAGGTCAGCAGCTTGAGCATCTCGTCGAACAGGCGCGAGGCCGGCACGTTCTCGATCAGGGCGGCCATGGTGCGGATGGGCTGCCGCGTGGCCGGATCTATCGTGCCGTTGAGCTTGGCGGCGAAGCGCACGGCGCGCAGCATGCGCACGGGGTCTTCGCGGTAGCGCTTGACCGGGTCGCCGATCATGCGGATCTGGCGCTTTTTCAGGTCTTGCACGCCGTTGTGATAGTCGATGACTTCTTCGGTGTGCGGGTCGTAGTAGAGCGCGTTCATGGTGAAGTCGCGCCGCGCCGCGTCTTCTTCCTGGCTGCCGAAGACGTTGTCGCGCAGGATGCGCCCGTGCTCGTCGGTTTCCTGGTCGGCCGAGGCCGGCGCGCGGAAAGTGGACGTCTCGATGATCTCCTGGCCGAAGACCACGTGCACCAGCTGGAAGCGCCGGCCGATGATGCGCGCGCGGCGGAACAGCGGGCGGATCTGCTCGGGCGTGGCATTGGTGGCCACGTCGAAGTCCTTGGGTTCCAGGCCCATGATCAGGTCGCGCACGGCGCCGCCTACGATATAGGCTTCATAGCCGTGCTGGCGCAGGACTTCGCAGACCTTGATGGCATGCCGGGAGACATTGCGGCGGTCGATGCCGTGCTTGTCGCTGGCGATGCGTTGCGGGCCTCGGTTGACGGGCCCGAACAGGCGTCCGACGAATTTTCGTATGGTGTCGGTGATCATCAGGACTTGTGGTCTTCGAGATGGTCGAACATGTCCAGCACCTGCCAGCCGCGTTGCAGCGCGGTCTGGCGCAGGCTGGGGCTGGGGTTGGTGGCGATGGGACGGGTGACGACTTCAAGCAAGGGAATATCGTTGGTGGAATCGCTGTAGAAGAAAGACTCGGAGAAGTCGTTCAGCGACAGCTGTTGAGCGGCCAGCCACTGCTTGACCCGCACGACCTTGCCGGTCTTGAAGCTGGGCGTGCCTTCGATGCGGCCAGTGTAGCGGCCATTGCGGTATTCGGCATCGGTGGCGATCAGGTGCGGGATGCCGAAGGCGCGGGCGATGGGGGCGGTGACGAAGCTGTTGGTGGCGGTGACCACGGCGCACAGGTCGCCGGCGGCCAGGTGTCCGGCGACCAGGTCCAGCGGCCGGGTGTGCATGGCCGGGCGTATCACCTCGGCCATGAATTCCTCGTGCCAGGCCGCCAGCTCGAAGGGGCTGTGCGCGGCCAGCAGGCCCAGCATGAATTCGGCGGCCTGCTCGGCGGTGAGTTCGCCGCGGTTGTAGCGCTCCATCAGGTCGTCGTTGCGGCGCCGGGCTTCGTCGGGGTCGCCCGCGCGTCCGGTGCGCGCCAGGAAATCGGCCCATTGATAATCACTGTCCAGCGGCAGCAGGGTGTGGTCCAGGTCAAACAGGGCGAGACGGCGGGTGCTCATGTGGCTTGGGATTCGGCAAGCATGGCGCGCAAAAGCGCCGTGGTGATGGGGCGGCCTGTGGCCAGGGAATAGCGGTCCAGCGCGTCAAGCAGCGCGGCCAGCTTGCGGATGTCGCGCTCGTGGTGCGTCAACATCCAGTTGATGACCTCGGGCGCCAATTGCAGGCCGCGGTCGGCGGCCTGGGCCGACAGCGCGGACAGCTTGTCGGCATCCGAAAGAGGTTCGAGGCGAAACACCAGGTCCCAGCCGAGGCGGGTGCGCAGGTCTTCGCGCAGGGGCAGCGACATGGGCGCGCGATCGCCGGCCACGGCCAGCGCGAACGCGCGGTCGGTCGCCGCCGATTCGCGCCAGCGATTGTACAGGGCGAAGAGGGCCGCCTGCCTGGCCTTGTCCATCAGGTGCACGTCGTCGACGGCGATGATGGCCGGCATGGGCGCGGTGGAGTCGGCTTGGGCGAGCTGGCGCAGCATCTGCGGCCCGCTGGGCGCATCGATATAGACCGCCTCGGCGCGCGAGGCCAGGCCGCGCAGCAGATGGCTGCGCCCGCAGCCCGCCGGGCCCCACAGGTAGATGGCGCGCCCCGCGGCGAGGGCGCGAGCGGCCGCCAATGCCTCGCCGTTGGGGCCGGCAATGAAGTTATTCAGCGAAGGCGCTGGCGCAGGAAGTACGTCAAGCAGCAGCTGGCGGTTCATTGGAATTGCAATAAGACTAGCTTGGGGCCGGGCGCGGCGTCGTGCGCGGCTAACCCTTAACTTTAAACCACGAAAGCCTCTTCCGTCCTGCGCGGATGCCGCCCGGAGCCGCCAATCGGGAAAAAAGGTGTCGGAAAGCAGCGAATCCGCGCCGGATCGGCCCCGGATTGGGTCTGTTCGCCGCTTCGTCTAAAATCCCGCTCTACTCCCCCGAATCCGCAATTGTTACATTTCCCACGGTTTTCCTCATGACCAATGAACACACCGCTCCCCTGACCTACCGCGACGCCGGGGTTGATATCGACGCCGGCGATGCGCTGGTCGACCGCATCAAGCCGCTGGCCGCGCGCACCATGCGCCCGGGCGTGCTGGGGGGCATCGGCGGGTTCGGCGCCCTGTTCGAGGTGCCCAAGAAATACCGTGAGCCCGTGCTGGTCTCGGGCACCGACGGCGTGGGCACCAAGCTGCGCCTGGCCTTTGACTGGAACCGCCACGACACGGTCGGCATCGACCTGGTCGCCATGAGCGTGAACGACATCCTGGTCCAGGGCGCCGAGCCCCTGTTCTTCCTCGATTATTTCGCCTGCGGCAAGTTGTCGGTGGACACCGCGGCGGCCGTGGTGGGCGGCATCGCCCGGGGCTGCGAACTGGCCGGCTGCGCCCTGATCGGCGGTGAAACCGCCGAAATGCCCGGCATGTACCCGGAAGGCGAGTATGACCTCGCCGGCTTCGCCGTCGGCGCGGTCGAAAAATCGGCCATCATCGACGGCAAGTCCATCCAGCCGGGCGACGTCGTGCTGGGCCTGGCCTCCAGCGGCGCGCACTCCAACGGCTACTCCCTGGTGCGCAAGATCCTCGATCGCGCCGGCGCGCGCCCGGAGCAGGATTTCGACGGCCAGCCGCTGGTCGACGTCGTCATGGCGCCGACCCGCATCTACGTCAAGCAGGTCCTGGCCGCCATGGCCGAGCACGGCGCGGCCATCAAGGGCCTGGCCCACATCACCGGCGGCGGCCTGGTCGAGAACGTGCCGCGCATCCTGCAAAAAGGCCTGGCGGCCCGGCTGAACCGCGATGGCTGGGAAATGCCCAAGCTGTTCCAGTGGCTGCAACAGCAGGGCGCGGTCGCCGACGCGGAAATGCACCGCGTCTTCAACTGCGGCATTGGCATGGTGCTGGTGGTCGCCGCCGATCAGGCCGACGCCATCGCCGCCACGCTGCGCGGCCAGGGCGAAGTGGTCAAGCGCATCGGCGAAATCGTGCCCCAGGAAAGCGGCATGGCCCAGACCTTCGTGGTCTGAGCGCCCGGCCCCGCGAGCCCACACCCGCCAAGATGGCGGGTTTTTTTTGGCTATGCGCCGACGGCCGGGTCCAGATAGGGCGCCGCCATGTCGAGCACGCGCGCGACGGCATCGGGCGCCAGGCAATCGACGATGAGGCGGCCGGGCTGGGCGCGCAGCCAGGTAAGCTGCCGCTTGGCGAGCTGGCGGGTCGCGGCGATGCCCTGCTCGCGCGCCTGTTCGAGCCCGATTTCGCCATCGAGGTGGGCCCATATCTGGCGGTAGCCCACGCAGCGCACCGAAGGCAGGCCCGGGTGCAGGTCGCCGCGGGCATGCAGGCGGCGCACCTCGTCGACCAGTCCGGCCTGCAGCATGGCGTCAAAGCGCTGGGCGATGCGCGCATGCAGCCCGGCGCGGTCCGCGGGTTCGAGGCTGATGGTCACGAAACGATGGCCGGTGTCGGCGCGGCGGTCCTGGCCGGTGAGCAGGGCCGACATAGGCTGGCCGGAGAGCAGGCAGATCTCCAGCGCGCGCTGGATGCGCTGGCTGTCATTGGGCGAGAGGCGCGCCGCCGTCACGGGATCGTGCCGCGCCAGTTCGGCGTGCAGGGCCGGCCAGCCCTGTTCGGCGGCGCGGGCTTCGAGTTCGGCCCGCAGGGCGGGGTCGGCCTGGGGCAGGTCGTCCAGCCCCTCGCGCAAGGCCTTGTAGTAGAGCATGGTGCCGCCGGCCAGCAAGGGAATGCGGCCGCGCGCCTGGATCTCGGCTATCAGGCGCAGCGCGTCCCCGCGGAACTCCGCTGCCGAATAGGATTCGGCGGCGTCGCGGATATCCAGCAAATGCTGCGGCACTTGGGCCTGCTCGGCCTGCGTCGGCTTGGCGGTGCCGATGTCCATGCCACGATAGATCGTCGCCGAATCGACGTTGATGATTTCGAGCGGCCAACGCCGGGCCAGGGCCAGGGTGGCGGCGCTCTTGCCGGCCGCGGTCGGGCCGGCCAGGCAGATCAGGGCGGGCTGCTCCATGCTCACTGGCCGCGCAAGAACAGCTTGTCCAGGTCGCTGACCGACCACTGGATCCATGTGGGCCGGCCATGATTGCATTGGTCGGCGCGCTCAGTGGCTTCCATTTGGCGCAGCAGCGCGTTCATTTCCTCGAGGGTGAGGCGGCGGTTGGCGCGCACCGAACCATGGCAGGCCATGGTCGAAAGCAGCTCGTTGCGCTGCTCGGTCAGCAGCCGGGATTCGCCCACCGAGCCGAGATCGCGCAGCACGGCGCGCGCCAGGCTTTCGATGTCGCCGCGCGCCAGCAGCGCGGGCACGCTGCGCACGGCGATGGAGCTGGGGCCGGACGGGCGCATCTCGAAGCCGAGTTCGGCCAGCTGGCCGGCGTACTCCTCGACCAGGGCGACGTCTTTTTCCTGGGCGTGGAAAACCACCGGCACCAGGAGGTCCTGGCGCGGCAGGTTGCGGCTGTCCAGGGCGCGCTTGAGCTGTTCATAGACGACGCGCTCGTGCGCGGCGTGCATGTCGACCAGGATGAGGCCGCGGGCGTTCTGCGCCAGGATGTAGACGCCATGCAGCTGGCCCAGCGCCATGCCCAGCGGCTGATCCTCGTGCTCGGGCAGCGGGCTGGCGGCCGGAGCGGGGCGGGGCGCCGGCTCGGCCAGCATGGCCGGCGCCGCGGCGGCCTCGGCCAGCGGCCGGTACAGGGATTGCCAGTCGCTGGCCGCGACGCCTTCGGGCTCTTGCAGCCGGAAAGGCACCTGGGTATGCGGGCGCGAGGCGGGCGCATAGGGGCTGGGCCGCAGGACGGCCGCCGGGCGCGCCGGGGCCGCCTCGGCAGCCTCGACGGCGGCTTCGGGAGCCGGCGCGGGGCCGGCCTCGCCCTCCAGCGCCTGGGCGCCGCCGGTCTGCGCCAGCGTCTGTCCGACCACCTGTGCCACGAAGCGATGCACGGCGCCGCTATCGCGAAAACGCACTTCGTGCTTGGCCGGATGGACGTTGACGTCCACGGCCGCCGGGTCCACGTCGAGGTAGAGCACATAGGCCGGCTGGCGGTCGCCGTGCAGCACATCGGCATAGGCGCTGCGCAAGGCATGGCTGACCGTGCGGTCGCGCACATAGCGGCCGTTGACATAGAGGTATTGGCGGTCGGCGCGCGCGCGCGCCGCTGTCGGCCGGGTCACCATGCCCATGAGGCCGATGGCGCCGTAGCGGGTGTCGACCGGCAGGGCCTGGCTGGCGAACTCCGCGCCCAGCACATCGCGGATACGCTGGCCCGGATCGGCCGGCAGCCATTGGCGCTGGGCCTTGTCGTGGTGGAACAGGCGGAAGGCGATCTGCGGATGGGCCAGGGCGATGCGTTCCAGCGCATCCAGGCAATGCCCGAACTCGGTGGCCTCCGAGCGCAGGAACTTGCGCCGCGCCGGCACATTGTCGAACAGCTGGCGCACATCCACCGTGGTGCCGGCCGGCCCCGAGGCGGGGCTGACCTCGCCGCTCGCGGCGTCGATCTGCCAGGCGTGCTCGCCATTGCGGACCCGCGAAATGATGGCCAGGCGCGCCACCGAGGAGATGGAGGCCAGCGCCTCCCCGCGAAACCCCATGGACGCGACGGATTCCAGCTCCGTGAGCGAACGGATCTTGCTGGTTGCATGGCGCGCCACGGCCAGCGGCAGTTCTTCGGGCGGGATGCCAAAGCCGTCGTCGCTGACGGCGATGCGCCGTATACCGCCGCCCTCCAGGCGGATCTCGATGGCCCGGGCGCCGGCGTCGATGGCGTTTTCGAGGATTTCCTTCAGCACCGAAGCCGGGCGCTCGATCACCTCGCCGGCCGCAATCTGGCTGATCAGCAGGTCGGGCAGTGGGGCAATGGAGCGGCGGTCGGACATGGCGGGCTGGGGTCGAAGCAGGGGTATGCCGGCGATTTTAGCCCCTGCCGGGGCTGGGCTATAGTGTCTCTTCTTTTCGAGGCAAGGCCGGGGCGCGCGCAGACAATGGATTTTCTCAACATGATCCTGCACATCGATCAGACCTTCGGTGTCTGGATCGACCAGTATGGCGCATGGGTCTATCTGGTGCTCTTTTTGATTGTCTTTGCCGAGACGGGGCTGGTCATCCTGCCCTTTTTGCCCGGCGATTCGCTGCTCTTCATCGCCGGGGCCTTCGGCGCCAGCGGCGCCGTCGATCCGGTGCTGTTGGCCCTGCTGCTGGTGGTCGCCGCCGTGACGGGCAACACCCTCAACTACTGGATAGGCCGCAGCCTGGGGCCGCGCGTCTTCACCATGAATGTGCGCTTCCTGGACCGGGGCGCGCTGCTCAAGACGCATCTCTTCTATGAGAAGCACGGCGGCAAGACCATTGTCATGTCCCGCTTCATCCCCGTGGTGCGGACCTTCGCGCCTTTCGTGGCGGGCGTGGCGCAGATGCCGCAAGGCCGGTTCCAGTTCTTCAATGTCAGCGGCGCGCTGCTTTGGGTCGTGGGCCTGATCACCGCCGGTTACTTCTTCGGCAATATCCCCGTCATCAAGGACCATCTCAACACCATCGTGCTGGTGGGCCTGGCCGCGGCCATCGTGCCGGTCGCGGCGGCGGCCATCGTGCGCTTCTTGCGCGGCCGGCGCCGCTCCGGCGGCGCCGCGCGCTGAAGCGGGCTCAATGGCCGGCGGTGGGCCGGCGTGACGTGGCCTTGGCTGGCGGGGCCTTCGGCCTGGCCGGTTCGGCCCGGGGTTTGGCGGGCTCGACCTTGGGCTGGACGGTGATGATGGCCTGCCGGTCTTCGGGCAGCCATTGCAAGCCCGTCGCCCGCATGTCCAGGCTGTCCAGGATGCGTTGCGTGTGCTTGCCGTTGGGCGTCTTGGTCAGGAAGCCCTGCAGGTCCGGCCGCGCGCCGGCCGCGGCGAAAAAAGCCTGGCTTGTCTCGTTGACGATATTGTCGCGCACGATGGTCCGGGGCAGCCGGCCATAGTAGCCATGGGCCTTGGCCGCGATGCTGTATTGCGCCAGGACCACATCGTTGGCGAAGTAGGGGCGTTGCGCGTTCTGGCGCCAGTTCTGGTGCATGATCCAGCGATCGGGTGAGAAGGAGTTGACGAACAGATTGATGGGTTGGTCGGGGGGCAGGTCCGATAGCGCATAGGTCCCGCCGACGGACCCCGCCGCGCCGCCTCGGTCCTGCCGCTGTGTGATGAATGCCTGTTGCAGCAGGTCCATGGCCTGGCGCCGTTCCGGTTGCGCCAGGTGACGCGACAGGATGTCGGTCGTGCTTGCCCCGGGCAGGGTGGAGACGTGCAGGTCCAGCCGGTCGATCAGCGGGTTGAACTGAATCCGGTCTATTGTCAGATCCAGTGCGTCCATCAGGCGTTGCGCCTGCCTGCCCGCGCGCGTGCCGCTCAGGAAGCGCTCGCTATTCACCTCGCCGTCGGCATTGCGGAACGGCGCTGTCCTGTCCTGGGAGTCCAGCATGAAAACCAGCTTGCCCGGCCGCTGGTCCTCGAAGCCGTCCGCGCGGGCCGCGGTCAGGTATTGGGAGAGGATGACGTCCGCCGTGTTGTAGCGCGTCTCGTGGCGAGGCCGCTGGCTGGGGGGCAGCAGGGTCCAGGTTTCCGGCGTGAAGGTGTTGACGTAGTGGTGCTCGGGGTCTTTGTCCTGGGTCTTGATCGTGTGCATTCCCTCGACCCGGTAATAGGGATGGTCGGAGAGATCCAGAGTGGACATCTGGTCGCTCAACACAAAATCGAAGCGCCGCTTGTTCGACGGATCCGCGAGATACCCGGCGAGCACGTCGGCGGGGGCTTGGGCCATGGCGGACTTGCTGGCCGCCTTGGCGTTCTTGGGCCGTGCGCCGGTGGCGGGAGGCCGGGCGCCACCGGCGGGAGGCCGTGCGCCGGTGGCGGCGGGCCGGGCGCCGGCGGCCGGCCGGGTTCTGGCGGCGGATGG
>NZ_LRUJ01000004.1 GCF_001548475.1 Bordetella hinzii LMG 13501 | reverse complement strand
GGCCAGCGCGCCAAACCCCACCGCCTTGACGAACAGGATGGCCACGATGACCGGATGCAGCGAACGGCACAGAGCCACCAGCGCGCGCGCCGGCCAGGATACCCAGGCCGGCATCATGTTGCGCGCGCCCAGCAGCCCCACCGGCAAGGACAGCACGATGCCCAGCAGCGAGGCCAGCACCGCGATTTCCAGGCTTTCGGCAATGCCTTTCCAGAGCGTGGCGGGCTTTTCGAAATTGGGCGGGAACATGCGCGTCAGAAAGGTCGAAGCATGGCCCATGCCGTCGCGGATGCGCGGCCAGTTGAAGTCCAGCTGCGCGGCCGCGTAGACGGCGTATACCACCACCAGCACGGCCAGCAGCCGGGTCTGCCACGACAGGGCGAAGGGCCGGCGCCCGCGTGCTACTGCAACCACGACTCGCCTCCGTAGATGGCTTTCAGCGTCGCCGTGTCCAGGCCTTGCCCGTCGCCGTCATAGACCACGTTGCCGCCCGACATGCCGACAATGCGCGTGGCATAGCGGCGCGCCAGTTCCACGTCATGGATGTTGACCAGCACCGGGATGCCGTTGGCATTGCCCTGCTCGGTGAGCAGCTCCATGATTTCCACCGAAGTCTTGGGGTCCAGCGAGGAGGTCGGCTCGTCGGCCAGCAGCAGCTGCGGGCGCTGCATCAGCGCGCGCGCGATGCCCACCCGCTGCCGCTGGCCGCCCGACAAGGCATCGGCGCGCTGGTCGGCAAAGCCGGCCAGGCCCACCGTCTCCAGCAGCTCGAAGGCGCGGTCGATGTCGGCCGGCTCAAAGCGGCGCATCCAGGCCTTGAAGGCCGAGGTATAGCCCAGGCGGCCGGTCAGCAGGTTTTCCATCACGCTCAGGCGCTCGACCAGGTTGTACTCCTGGAACACCATGCCGATGCGCCGGCGCGCATGCCGCAGCGCCTGACCGCGCACTCGGGCCAGGTCCACCGTGGCGCCGTCGGCCTGCAGCACGATCTCGCCGCGCGTGGGCTCGATCAGCCGGTTCACGCAGCGCAGCAACGTGCTTTTGCCCGTGCCCGAAGGGCCGATGATGGCCGTCAGGCCCTGGCCGGCCACCTGCAGATCGATGCCCTTGAGCACCGGCTGGCCGGCCCGGTACTCCTTGACCAGGCCGGAAATGCGCAAAGAAGTCGTCATGCTTACTGCTTGCCCTTGTTCTTGGCGTTTTCGCGGTCGTAGGCCGCGCGGTTGAAGCTCTCGCCGCCGGACTCCGCCACTTCGCGCACGATGGCCCAGTCCTTCTGATAGGTCACCGGATAGAAGCGGTCGGCGCCATCGAAGGCCTTCTTCATCGCGTCGGGGAAGCGGTAGTCATAGAAGCACTTGAGCATCTGGTCGCGGAACTTCGGCTCCAGGTCATGCGCATAGGCGAACGACGAGGTGGGGAACTTCTCGCTGCGGTAGATCACGCGGAAATCGTCTTCCTTGATCTGGCCGCGTTCGGCCATGCGCTTGAACACATCCGAGGCCACGGCCGCGGCGTCATAGTCGCCGGAGTTCACGCCCATGACCGACTGGTCATGCTTGCCCGAGAACACCACCTTGTAATCTTTGTCGGGCGTCAGGCCCTCCTTGGGGAACAGCGCGACCGGCGCCATATGGCCGGAGTTGGACGAGGGGGCGGTGTGCGCCAGCTTCTTGCCCTTCAGGTCCGTGAGCTTCTGGTAAGGGCTGTTCTTCTTGACGATGACGATCAGGTTGTAGCCCTGGAAGCCATCGGCATAGCCCTTGACCGCGAACGGCACCGCGCCGGCGATGTTCACGGCGAAGGCGGTCGGGCCGGTCGAGAAGCCGCCCACGTGCAGGCGGCCCGAACGCATGGCCTCGATCTCGGCGGCATTGCTTTGCACCTGGTAGAACACCACGCGCTTGCCGGTGCACTGCGCCAGATGCGTGGTGAAAGGCTTGAAGATGTCTTCGTAGACGGCGGGATCCTCGACCGGCGTGTAGGTGAAGACCAGCGTCGACGGCGTCTTCAGCTTGGCCGGATCGGTCGGCGTGTCCGCCACCAGGTCCTTGTTGGCGTCGCAATACATCACGTCCAGGTCGCCCCGGTTGGGGCAGGCGTCGGCGGCGAAGGCGCCCTGGGCGCCGGCGCCCAGGGCCAGGGCGAGAGCGGCTTGCAGCATGCGCTTGGCTTGCATGGATTTGTCTCCTTTCTGCGTTTTTATGACAGTCATGATTCTTGTCATGACATTCAAACACAAAAAAACGCGCAGGAAACCTGGGAAGTTCCCGATCTTTTTTTACGCCTTTTGTTCGTTTTGAGCGTTTTGTTTTCGTTTTGCGCGGCTGTCTACCTGCCGCGGGGGCGGGACTGGCGCGCGGGGGTAGGCGGCCTGGCATATCGCCAGCACCTCTGCGCGCAGCCATTGCTGGGCGGGGTCCCGGTCCAGGCGCGGATGCCAGATCGCCGAGACGCTGAAAGCGGGCGTCGGGACGGGCAGTTCGAACCACTGCAAACCGTTGTCGGCCGCGTGATCGGGGAGGAAGGTGTTGCCCAGGCAGGACTGCGGAATGATCGCCAGCGCGTCGCACCGGCGGGCCACCTGCATCGCGCCGGGAAACGAGGGCACCACCAGGGCGATCCTGCGCCGCTCGCCCAGGACGGCCAGGGCGGCATCGGCGGGGTGCGGCGTTTCGCCGGGGCGCGAGGCCGAGATGTGATCGCAAGCGGCCCATTGCTGCAGCGGGATGTTGCCCTTGTCCACGGCGGGGTGGCCCTTGCGGCAGACGCCCACGTAGCGATCGCGAAACAGTCGGCGGGTCAGCAATTCGGGCGCGGATGTCCGCAGCGTGCCGATCTCCAGGTCGATGGTCCCGTCGCGCAAGGGCTGGGCGTCCCAATCGGGCTTGGGCACGAATCGAAGCTGCACCTCGGGCGCGGCCGCCCGGATGCGATCCATCAGCGCCGCGCCCAGGAGGTCGATAAACCCTTCCCCCGCCCGCAAGGTGTAGTGCTGCGCCAGGAGGAGGGGATCGAAATGGTGTTGAGGGGGCCTGAGCATGGCTTCGGCCTCCCGCGCCAGGGCGGGCAGGCGCTGGCTCAATTGCTCCGCATAGGGTGTCAGCACCAGGGCCCGTCCGGCCTGCAGGAGCAGGCGGTCGCCCGTGACGGCGCGCAGCCGGGCCAGCGTGCGGCTCATTGCCGAGACGCTGAGGTTCAGGCGCCGCGCCGCGCCTGTGACGCTGCGCTCGGTCAAGAGCGCGCTCAGGGCGGGCAGCAGGTTGAGATCGACACGGGACATCCGCCAAGCATAGCGCCAAGCTGACCAGGCATGGCGTTGGGCGCAAGCATGGTTTGCAGCCAGCGCGTCTGGTGCAATTCGGGGCCCATGTCCAGAATGGAAGGCGTCCTATCCCTACCTGAGAGGCAAGCCCCATGTCCCCCCCCGATACGCAAGCTCCCCGTATTCTGATCATCGGCGCCTCGCGCGGCCTTGGCCACGCGATGGCCGCAAACTTGCTGGCCCTGGGCTGGAAGGTCACCGGCACCGTGCGCGGCGCATCCACGCCTTTGCACGCCTTGGCCGACGCGCATCCCGGCCGCGTCGATATCGAAACCGTGGACGTCGCCCGCGGAGAAGACATCGATGCCTTGCGCTTGCGCCTGTCGCATCGGCGCTTCGACATCCTGTTCGTCAACGCCGGCACCACGAATCCGGACCCCTCCCAGACCATCGGTGAAGTGTCGACCGAGGATTTCACCGGCTTGATGATCACCAATGCACTGGGCCCGATGCGGGCCGTCGAGCGCCTGGCGGATCTGGTCCCGCCCGACGGGCTGATCGCGGTCATGTCCTCCGGCCAAGGCAGCATCGCCGACAACGAGTCGGGGCAGCGAGAGCTTTATCGCGGCACCAAGGCGGCGCTGAACCAGTTCATGCGCTGCTATGCGGCGCGGCAGCGCGGCACGCCGCGCGCCTTGTTGCTGATGGCGCCCGGCTGGGTGCGCACGGAGCTGGGCGGGCCCGGCGGCAGGCTGTCCATCGAGGAAAGCGTGCCAGGCGTCGTCGAGGTGTTATTGGCCAAGCGCGGCCGCCCCGGGCTGGAATACCTCGACTACCAGGGGCGGACCGTCCGTTGGTGAGCCCGGCCGGGCCTCGGGCGCGCCGGATCACGCCGGGTAATACCCCTGCCGCCGGTCATATTCCCGCGCCTGGGGCGAGCGCCTGGCGGGATCGCCATAGCCGCCGCCGCCCGGCGTGAAGACCTCGATCACGTCGCCGGCCTGCATGGTGATTCCCTGGTCCTTGGAGACGTGGGGCGGCACATAGGCCTGGCCGTCGCGGTAGATGGTGACACGGGTGCGTCCGCCTTCCTGGCCGCCGGCCGCGCCCGGCGGCCCGAACTTGCCGTGGTCCATGACCATGGAGGCGCGGGCCGAGCCCGCGCGCAGGCGGATGCGGTAGTGGATGCCCATGCCGCCGCGGAATTCGCCCAGGCCGCCCGAGCCTTCGTGGATGGCGTAGCGCTCGAAGAGCACGGGATAGAGCTGTTCCTGCACTTCGACCGGCGCGGCCTTGGAGATGCCTATGGTGGAGCAGCCATTGGTCAGGCCGTCGCCGCCCGGATGGCCGCCATAGCCGCCGCCGGAGATGACATACATGACGTAGGAGCGCTTGCGGTCCGGGTCGGTGCCGCCGATGGCCAGGTTGGCGGTGGTCCCGGCCGGGGCCGCGAACAGGCGGTGCGGGATGGCCTTTTGCAGGGCATCGAAGACGGCCTCGGCGATGCGCTGGCTGACTTCGGCCGCGCAGCCGGAGACCGGACGCGGATAGCGCGCGTAGAGGAAGGTGTCGTCGGGGTCGCTGATGCGCAGCGGTTCGAACATGCCGGCGTTGATGGGCAGTTCGGGAAAGACGTGCTTGATGGCCAGGTAGATGGAGGAGCGGGTGGTGGCGATGACGCTGTTCATGGGGCCGGCGCAGGGCGGGCTGGACTCGCTCAGGTCGAAGTGCATGAGTTCGCCCGCCTTGTGTATCTTGACCGAGACTTTGAGCGGCTCATCGACCACGCCATCGGAGTCCAGGAAGGCCTGGCCTTCGTAGTCGCCGTCGGGGATGGCGGCGATGACGGCGCGGGTCTGCTCGGCGGCCTGGCGCTTGAGTTCGACCACGGCCGCGTCCACGGTCTGCGCGCCATAGCGGTCCAGCAATTGCGTCAGGCGCCGCTCGCCGATGGCCAGCGCGGCGGCCTGGGCCTTGATGTCGCCGATGCGCTGTTCGGCGATGCGGATATTGGACATCAGGATGGACAGGATCTCGGGGTCCATTTCGCCTCGCTTGTACAGCTTGACCGGCGGCAGGCGCAGGCCTTCCTGCTCGATCTCGGTGGCGTGGGCCGAAAAGCCGCCGGGCACCATGCCGCCCATGTCGGGCCAGTGGCCGGTGTTGGCCAGCCAGGCGTAGAGATCGCCCCGGTAGAAGAAGGGTTTGACGAAGCGCACGTCCATCAGGTGCGTGCCGCCCAGGTAGGGGTCGTTGACCATGAAGACGTCGCCGGGCGCGATGTCGCGGGCGCGCTTGATGACGGCCTGGGTGGAGAACTGCATGGTGCCCACGAAGATGGGCAGGCCCAGCTCGCCTTGGGCGATCAGTTCGCCGGTCTCGCGGTGGTAGATGCCGTTGGAGCGGTCCTGCGACTCGGAAATGATGGGCGAGAAGGCCGCGCGGCAGTGCGCCAGGTCCATCTCGTTGCAGACCTGGTGCAGCCCGCTCTGGATGACGGTGAGCGTGACGGGATCAATGGTAGCCATGATGACCTAGAGGGAGATGATGAGGTTGCCGTAGGCGTCGCCGCGCGCATGGGCGCCCGGGTCGATGACGATGGTGGCGTCCAGTTGTTCGATGATGGCCGGACCGGCCAGCCCTTCGGCGGGGACGTGTTCGCGGGCAAGGACGGGGGTGTCCACCCAGCCGGTGTCGGCAAACCAGACCGGACGGCGCCGGGCTTCGGCGGCGGGCGCGCCGGTGCTGCGCAGCATGTCCAGCGAGATGCCCTGCCGCTTGCCGACCAGGCTGGTGTCCAGCGTGACCAGCAGCGGGCGCAGTTCCGAGAGTTCGACCTGGAAGCGCTGCCAATAGGCGCGCGCGAAGGCTTCCTGCAATTGCGCCACCGTGGCCTGCCCGGGCTGCAGCGCCACGGTGAGCAGGTGGCTCTGGCCTTGGAACTGCATCTGCGCGTGATGAAAGACCTCGATCTCGGAGACGGCGATGCCGTCGCGGGCGATGGCGGCCCGGCCCTGGGCGATCTGCTCGCGCAGGCAATCGGCCAGGTCTTCGTCGCGCAGGTCCTTGAGCGGGCGGTTGAAGGATTTGACGAAATCGTGCCGGACGTCGGCGACCAGGCAGCCCAGCGCATTGGTCAGGCCCGGGCGCACCGGGATGAGGACAGTGGGGATGGCCAGTTCGCGCGCCAGGGCCACGGCATGCAAGGGGCCCGCGCCGCCAAAGGCAAAGAGCGCGAAGTCACGCGGATCGTAGCCGCGCGCCAGGCTGACCAGGCGCACGGCGCCGGCCATATTGTTGTTGCCGACCTGCAGGATGGCGGCGGCGGCCTGCACCGCGTCCAGGCCCAGCGGCTTGCCGATGGCCGCCTCGATGCGCCCGGCCACTTCGTCCACCGTCACGGCCCGGTCAACGGCCAGCAGGCGCTGGGGATCCAGCCGGCCCAGCACGAGGTTGGCGTCGGTCAGGGTGGGCAGCTCGCCGCCGCGGCCATAGCAGATGGGCCCGGGACGCGCGCCGGCGCTGTCGGGCCCCACGCGCAACAGGCCGCCCGCCTGCACGCGGGCGATGGAGCCGCCGCCCGCGCCGACGGTGTGAACGTCGACCATGGGGACGTGCAGCGGCATGCCGTACTCCAGTTCCAGCTCGCTGGACACCTTGGGCACGCCGTTCTCGATCAGGGCCACGTCGGAGGACGTGCCGCCCATGTCGTAGGTGATGAGGTTGGGGTAGCCCGACAGCCGTCCCGAATAGGCCGCGGCCATGACGCCGGACGCCGGACCCGACATGACCGTGTTGATGGCCGTGCGCGAGATGGCGCGCGCCGAGACCGTGCCGCCGTTGCCCTGCATGACCAACAGGTCGCTGCGAAAGCCGGCTTCGGAGAGGCTGCCTTGCAGGCGGTCGATATAGCGGTCCAGGATGGGCTGCACCGAGGCGTTGACCGCGGCGGCCGTGCCGCGCTCGAATTCGCGGAACTCGGAGATGATGGCGTGGCCGGCCGTGATGTATTGATTGGGCCAGTGCTGGCGCGCCAGTTCCAGGGCGCGCAGTTCATGCGCGGGATTGGCGTAGCTGTGCAGAAAATGGATGACCAGCGCCTCAACGCCGCTGTCGGCCAGTTCGCGCACGCGCGCCACGAAGGCCGCCTCGTCCAGCGGCACGAGCACCTGCCCCTGGGCGTCCATGCGTTCGGCCACTTCGCGGCGCAGTTCGCGCGGGATGAGGGGCACGAAGCTGCCGGTCAGGCCATAGGCCTGCGGGCGGGTGCGGCGCCCCAGCTCCAGGATGTCGCGAAAACCCTCGGTGGTGATGAGGCCCACCCGGGCGAGCTTGCGTTCGAGCACGGCATTCGTGGTGGTCGTGGTGCCATGGACGATGCTGTCGACCTGCTCCAGCGCGATGCCGGTTCGGCGCAGGGCCTCCAGCACGCCATAGGCCTGGTTGTCCAGGGTGCTGGGCACCTTGGAGATGCGCACCGAGCCGCTCTGGTCGTCGACCAGGATGAGGTCCGTGAAGGTGCCGCCGACGTCGATGCCTACGGTGACGGTCATGACGGTTCTCCCAAGCGGCGCAGGGCATTGCGGACGCGCGGCGGGCGTGAAAACAAGGATGGATGCATGTTTCTCTCGATCAGGAATTAGCGGCCCAGGTAGGCGTCCCGGACACGGGGATGGTGGCGCAGCGCGTGGGCCGTATCGGTCAGCACGATGCTGCCGTTTTCGATGACGTAGCCGCGGTCGGCCACGCCCAGCGCCAGGACAGTGTTCTGTTCGACCAGCAGCACGGTCATGCCGCCTTCGTTGATGCGGGCGATGCGCGCATAGACTTCCTCGGCCAGTCGCGGCGCCAGGCCCAGCGACGGCTCGTCCAGCAGCAGCAGCCGGGGGCGGGCCATGAGGGCCCGGCCGATGGCCAGCATCTGCTGCTCGCCGCCCGACAAAGACCAGCCCAGTTGGCCGGATCGCTCGTGCAGGCGCGGAAAGAGGTCATAGACGCGCTCGAAGTCCTCGCGCGAACCCCCGCCGCGGGGCGCGGCGCCGACTTCGAGGTTTTCGCGCACCGTCAAGCCCGGGAAGATGCGCCGGCCTTCGGGCACATGGGCGATGCCGGCGCGCACGCGCTTTTGCACCGGCAGGCCGTCGAGGGCCCGGCCGTCGAAGTCCAGCCGCCCGGTAGTGGGCAGCAGGCCCGAGATGGCGCGCAGCAGCGTGGTCTTGCCGGCGCCGTTCACGCCGATCAGCGCCACGGCTTCGCCGGCCTTGACCTCCAGGTCGATGCCGCGCAGGGCCACGATATCGCCATAGGCCGCGCCCAGGTTTCTACACTGCAACATGCTGGTAGCCTCCTCCGAGATAGGCCTCGAGCACGGCCGGGTTGGATTGCACTTCGGCGGGCGTGCCCTCGGCCAGCTTGGCGCCGAAGTTCAGCACCGCCACGCGCTCGGCCAGGCGCATCACCATGCCCATGTTGTGTTCGATCAGCACGACGGACAGGCGGTGCTGCTCGCGCAGGCGCCGCAGCAGGTCCATCAATTGCTCGACTTCGCCGGAGTTCAGGCCGGCGGCCGGTTCGTCCAGCAGCAGCAGCCTCGGCCTGGCCACCATGACGCGGGCCATCTCCACCATGCGGCGATTGCCATAGGAGAGCGAGCCGATGCTGCGGTCGGCGTAGGCGTGCAGATCGAAGTGGCGCAGCGTCTCGAAGGCGGCCTCCCGCGCGGCAAGCTCGCGCCGGCGGGCCGCGCCCGGACGCAGCAGCAGGCCGGCCAGCGAACGCGAGTCGCGCATGGCCGCGCCCAGCATGACGTTCTCCAGCACGCTCAGGCGCGTGAACAGCCGCCCGCTCTGGAAGATGCGGCCGATGCCGGCATGCACGATGGCATGCGTGGGGCGGCCGGTGAGCTCGGCGCCGTCGAAGCGGATACGGCCCGACGTGGGCGGCACCAGGCCCGTCATGACATTGAGCAGCGTGCTCTTGCCCGCGCCATTGGGGCCGATGATGGCGTAGAACTGATGGTCGGCGATGTCCAGGCTGACGTCCGACAGCGCCTGCACGCCGCCGTAGCGCTTGCTGATGTTCTCCACGCGCATGAGGGCGGTCATGGCCGGCCTCCCGCGATGGCGGCGCGGCGGCGCTCATAGGTGCTCCGGTCCAGCAGGCTGATGAGCCCGCGCGGCAGCACCACCAGGATGAGCAGCACCAGCACGCCGAAAATCAGCAGGTAGGCGTTGCCCACGCCGCGCAGCAATTCGGGCAACAAGGTCACGCCCACCGCGCCGAGGATGGCGCCGATGATGCTGCCTTCGCCGCCGACCACCAGCATGGCCAGGTAGATGATGGAGTGCGAGAAATTGAAGTCTTCCGGCGAGACAAAGCGGATGTGAAAGGCGAACAGGCAGCCCGCCACGGCGGCGTAGGCCGCGCCCAGCGTAAAGGCGGCCACCTTGACCCGCGTGACCGGCAGGCCCGTCATGGCCGAGGCCAGCTCGTCGTCGCGCACCGCCATCAAGGCGCGTCCGGCGTGCGAGCGGCGCACGCGGGCGGCCAGCAAGGCCAGGAACGCGAGGATGGCGAGCGAAAACCAATAGAAGCTGGGCTCGCTGTCCAGCGCCACCGGTCCCAGGCGCAGCGCCGGTATGCCCGAGATCCCGTTGGTGCCGCCGGTGACTTCCATCCAGTTGGATACCACGATGGTGAAGCTCACGTTCAGCCCCAGGGTGGCCAGGGCGAGGTAATGGCCCTTCAGGCGCAGCAGGATGCGGCCGGTCAGATAGGCGCTCAGGCAGGCCGCGGCGATGCCGGCCAGCGCGGCCTGCCAGGGATTCCAGCCGTGGCTGGTGGTCAGGATGGCGACCAGATAGGCCGCCACGCCCATGAAGGCCGCGTGCGCCAGCGAAATCAGGCCGGCGTAGCCGAACACGAAGTTCAGGCCGATGACGGCGATGGCCGAAATAATGGCGGTATTGGCCAGGCGGTTGCCATAGCCCTGCGTGAACAGGGGGAGCAGGGCAGCCAGCGCCAGCACGGCCAGCATGCCAAGCAATGTGGATCGTTTCATGGTCAGCCCCGGTCGGCGATGCGTTCGCCGAAAATGCCCTGCGGCCTGGCCAGCAAGAAGAGGATCATGATCCCGAAAGCCAGCAGGTCCTTGTAGGTGGAGGAGAGATAGGCCGCGCCGAGGATCTCGATCAGCCCGACCAGCAGGCCCCCGGCAATGGCGCCGGGCACGCTCCCGAAGCCGCCGATGATGGTGGCCGCGAAGGCCTTCAGCGCCACGGCGTCTCCCATGTTGACGTCGGCGAACCACATGGGACCGACCAGCAGCCCGGCGAAGCCGGCGAACACGGCGGCCAGCAGCCAGGCAAAGCCCAGGAGTGCCCGCACGGGCAGCCCCATGAGCTTGGCGGTCTCCACATCCTGCGCCACGGCCCGCATGGAACGGCCGATGGGCGTGCGGTGCAGCAGGGCGTACAGGCCGGCGATGAGCAGCAGCGTGATGCCTATGGTGGCCAAGGCGTGCACCGTGATGACGCCGCCGGCCAGGCTGACCGTGCCGTCGCCGAAAGGCGAGGGCATGCGAAACGGCCAGGCGTCCCAGATCAGCAGCGCGCCGTTCTGCATGGCGATGCCGGCGGCCACCGTGCCGATGATCACCGCCACCACCGGGCGGTTCTGCAAGGGCAGGTGGACCAGCACATAGAAAAGCAGGCCGAACAGCGCCATCATGGCCAGGGCCACCGGATAGGCCAGGGCGGCCGGCCATTGGGCCTGGATGATGGTGGTCACGCCGAAGAAAGTGCCCAGCATGACGAACTGGCCGGCGGCGAAGTTCACCACGCTGGTGGCGGAGTACACGATGACAAAGCCCAGCGCGGCCAGGGCGTAGACGCTGCCCAGCGCTACGCCGTTGACCAGCAGTTGGATCATTTCCTGCATGAAAGTCCCCTCGTGGCGGCGCCCATGCTCAGTCGACCTTGATGGCGCTGATGAACCGCATGTCCTTGCTGCCGTCGGCGAACTTCACCACCGCGACGTCATGCACGCCATTGCCCTTGGCGTCGAAACCGTAGACGTGCGAGACGCCCTGGTAGTCCTTCACGTTCTTGAGATAGGCCTGCAGCTTCTGCGGCTCCGTGCCCACGGCGTTGATGGCCTGGGCCATGAGCATGGCGCCGTCGTAATAAGCCGCGCCATAGGGATCGGCGTCCATGGAGAACCGCTGCTTGAAACGTTCGGCGTAGGCCTTGCCGCGCTCGGTGGCTGGCAAATAGGTGTCGATGACGCCCCAGACGTTTTCCAGGTCGCGCGGCGAGAGCAATTGCATGGCGGCCGGGACAAAGGCCGCCGACGAGGCCACCACCGGCTGCTTGATGCCCAGCATCTTGATCTGCCGCAGCAGCATGGCGCCGTCCTGGGGATAGACGAAGGCCAGGATGACGTCGGCGCCCTTGTTCTTCAGGCCGAGGATCTGGGCCGACATGTCCTTGTCGTTCTGGCCATAGGCTTCCATGCCGACCGCGGCGATGCCTTGTTCCTTGAGATAGGCGGCCGCGGCGTTGGCGCCGCCCTGGCCGAAGTCGTTCTGGATGTAGAGGATGCCGGGCTTGGCGAGTTTGAGCTCGTCCTTGACGAAGCGGGCCATCGCCACGGCCGCCGTGCTGTCCTGCGGCCGGATGCGGAACATCCAGGGGTTGCCCAGCTCGCCCACGGCGTCCGCGCCGCCGGCATACATGGCCGGGATGCCGGTCTTGGTGACTTCAGGGGCCACGGCGATGTTCTGCGTGCTGTAGCTGGTGAGGAAGGTGAAGGCGGGCTTGTTCTCCTGCACCAGCTTCACATAGGCGTTGACGGCGGTGCCGTTGGAAGCCTGGGCGTCCTCGAACACGAACTTGACCGGCTTGCCCTGCAAGCCCCCGGCCTTGTTGATGTCGTCCTCGGCCAGCTTGAGCGAGTTGTAGTACTGCTTGCCGGTCAGGGACAGCGGCCCGGTCAGGGGCACGGTGGCGCCGACGACCACATTCTGTGCGCCGGCCGCGCCGCTCAGGCCGGCCAGGGCAAGAGCCGCCAGGTGGCGGCGGGCGAAACGGTGAAAGCGTTGGACTGACATTGCTGCGCTCCTGTGACGTATCACGCTGAAGGCGGGCTTCCCCATGGAAGGTTCCCGGAGGGTGGTCGTTCCGGTTTTCGGAACAACGTTCCTTTTTTCGGTATAATAAAAAAAGCGCCGCCCCGCGGGCAAGACCGGGTTTTCCCGGGACGTGTCCGCCCTAAAATGCGCCACCAAGGAAAACACCATGAGCCAAGAGCCCAAACCTCCCCCGCTTGAGCGCTACACCCGCATCCTCGAACTGCTGGCCTCTTTTCCCGACGGCCTGGGCCTGACCGAAGTCGCGCGCATGCTGGCCTTGCCCAAGACCAGCGCCCACCGGCTGCTGGGCACCATGCAGGACTCGCAATTGGTGGACATGGTGGCGGGCGGGGCCTACGTGCTGGGCGGGCGCATCCGGCGCCTGGCCATGGCCAGCGCGGATACGGAGTGGGTGGCCACCGTGGTGCGGCCGCACCTGGCCGACATGGCGGCCGAAACCGACGAGACCTGCTATCTGGCCAAGATGCACGCCGGCACCAGCGTGTCGTCAGTGCTGATGGAGGCGCCCGACACGCCCTGGCGCGGCTTCGTGCTGCCGGGCAAGGGGATGGCGCCGCATGCCGCGGCTTCGGCCAAGGCCATCCTGGCCTTCCAGCCGGCCAGCGTCATCGACGCCGCCCTGGCCGATCCCCTGCCGCGCCTGACGTCCAACACCCGCACCGATCCGGACGACATCCGGCGCGAGTACGCGCGCATCCGCGAGCAGGGCTATGCCACCTGCATAGGCGAAATCGACGAGGAACTGGCCGCGCTGGGCGTGCCCATCCGCGGGCCGAGGCAGACCGTGATCTACAGCCTGGGCGTGACCGGGCCGCTGCAGCGGCTGCGGAACAAGGGCCACGAAGCGCTGGCGCAGGTCATGAAACGCTATGCGCGCCGCATCGAGGACGCGCTGGCGACCGGCGCGGCCAACCGCGCGGACTGAGCGCGCGGCTCAGGCGGCGCGCCAGCCCAGCTTGCGCGAAACCTCCTGGGCGCAGGCCAGCAGCGGCCGGGCGATGCTGCCGTTCCAGGAGACGTCGAACAGGCCGCTGGGGCCGATGGCGGTGATCGCCAGCGCCAGCTTGCCCGCATGGTCGAAGACCGGCACGGACAGGGCGTCCACGCCCGGCAGCGGGTTGCCCACGGCGCGCGCCATGCCGTGCACCCGGATGTCGGCCAGCATGGCTTGCAGATGCGCGGGGCGGGCCGATTTCAGCGGCGTCGCCAGCGTCGAGGTGACGGCCGTGTCGTTTTCTTCGCGCGCGATGTAGTGCTCGGCCACCTTGGGCGGCAGCCAGGCCGCGAACACCAGGCCGGTGGCCGTGTTGAGCATGGACATCACCGTGCCCTGGCGCATGTTCACGTGGACCGGATAGCTGGCCTCGGTGATATGCACCATGGTCGGACCGTGCGAGCCCAGCACGGCCAGGCCCACGGTGTGGCCGATGCCGGCCTGGAATTGCGCGACTTCGGGCAGCGCCACGCGCACCGGGTCCAGGCGCTGCAGGCTCACCAGGCCCATCTGCAAGGCGAAGGGGCCCAGCTCGTAGTGGCCGCTGATGCTGTCCTGCTGGACCAGGCCCACGCGGATGAAGCTCACCAGATAGGGATGGGCCTTGGCCGAGGTCATGCCGGCCGCGGCCGCCAGGTCGCGCAGCGTCATGGGCCGGGCCGCGTCGACCAGGGCCGCCAGCAGCGGAAAGCCCACCTCCACCGACTGGATGCTGCGGCGGCCGTCGTTGGCAGTCGCCATGATGCTCAGCCTCCGTGGCCGCGGCGGGCGGCAAGCAGGCGATCGGCCATTTCGACAAAGCCCGCGCCGCCGCGCGAGGGCGTGACGAAGGCCGGTTTTTGCTTGATGCGGTGCAGTTGCGATTGGATATTGGCCACGCCCACCGACAGCGGGAAGAACCCGAACATGGGCTCATCGTTGGGCGAGTCGCCGATGAACAGCGTGGAGGGCAGGGCCTGCACGATGTCCTGGCCCAGTTCGCGCTCGAAGAGCCGCCGCGTCATGCTGAGCTTGTCATAGTCGCCGTACCACCCGTTGACGTGGATGGAGCTGACCTTGGCCTGGGCGCCGGCCTCCTCAAAGATGCGCACGATGCGGTCGACCTGCGCCTGCGGCAGCGCGGGCACGTCCTCGCAGAAATCGATCGCCAGGTCCGCCGCGCGATAGGCCTGGTCGCTGGCCAGCGCCGCGCCGGGCACTTCGCGCAGCACGCGGTCGCGGATGGCGTCCAGCCGCGCGCGGTTGGCGGCGCGCGTGGCGGCATCGTCCCAGTAATGGGTCTTCATGCGGTGGGCGCTGCGGTCGTAGGCGTAATAAAAGGCGCCGTTTTCGCCGACCACGGCGCGCACCGGCCACATCCGCACGATGTGGTCGCACCAGCCCGCCGGGCGGCCGGTGATGGGAATGACGCGGATGCCGGACAGCTCCAGGCGCTCCATCGCGGCGTAGGCGCCGGCGGTCAGGCGGCCATCGGTGGTGATGGTGTCGTCGATGTCCGTCAGCACAGTGCGTACCGAGGCCGCAACCGAAGTGGGCAGGGCGGCTAGGGGTTGCATGTCACTCCTTTGTCTGGTGGTTGTCCGGCGGCAGGCCGATGCAGTGTACCCGCGGGCCGCATTTTGCCCTTGGGACGCGAAGGGGCCAAGGGCGGTAAAATCCGGAGTTTCCCGCCCGCTGGTCACTTTTCCCATGTCCGCCCAGATTTCCTCCGTTGCCGCCGATGCCGTTTCGGACTTCGGCATTGCCTCCGTTCCCGAGATCATCGCCGAGCTGCGCGCCGGCCGCATTGTCATCCTGGTCGACGAAGAAGACCGCGAAAACGAGGGCGATCTGGTCATGGCGGCGGAGTTCGTCACGCCCGAGGCCATCAACTTCATGGTGACCCACGGGCGGGGGCTGGTCTGCCTGACGCTGACCGAAGAGCGCTGCCGCCAGCTGGACCTGCCGCTGATGGCCAGCCGCAACGGCACTCGATACGGCACCAATTTTACCCAGTCCATCGAGGCCGCCGAAGGGGTCGAGACCGGCATTTCGGCCGCCGACCGCGCCCGCACCATCCAGGTGGCCGTGGCGCGCGACGCCAAGCCCAGCGACCTGGTCCAGCCCGGCCATATCTTCCCGGTGCGCGCCGTGCCGGGCGGCGTGCTGGTGCGCGCCGGCCATACCGAGGCCGGCTGCGACCTGACCGCCATGGCCGGCCTGACGCCGGCGGCGGTCATCTGCGAAATCCTCAAGCCGGACGGCACCATGGCGCGCCTGCCGGACCTGGTGCAGTTCGCGCGCGAACACGGCCTGAAGATCGGCACCATCGCCGACCTGATCCAATACCGCAGCGAGCACGAATCCATCATCCAGCGGGTGGGCGAGCGCCAGATGCAGACCCCCTGGGGCGAGTTCCGCGCCATCGCCTATCGCGATGACGCCACCGGAGCGCCCCATTTGGCGCTGGTACACGGTAAGATCGATCCGACCCGGGAAACCCTGGTGCGCGTGCATGAGCCGGCCTCGCTGCTCGATGCCCTCGACACCGGCGCCAGCCCGCATAGCTGGGGCTTGGGCCAGGCGCTGACCGCCATTGCCGCCGCGCCCGCCGGCGTGGTGGTGCTGATGAACTGCCAGTCCTCGACCGAACACCTGTTCGGCCAGATCGCCCACTGGAGCGAGCCCGGCCAGCAGGCCAAGACCCAGGACGGCGGCGACCGTTTCGGTCTGCGCACCTATGGCATTGGTGCCCAGATCCTGCGCGATCTGCACGTGGGCCAGATGCGGCTGCTCGCGCGTCCGCGCAAGATGCCGAGCATGGCCGGGTTTGCCCTGACCATTACAGGTTACGATTGCCCCCCCGCCCGCAACACTGACGAATAAGGCCGACGAATGAATCCCTATATCCTTACCCCCGATCTCAATGGCGAAGGGCTGCACATCGGTATCGTGCGCGCCCGCTTCAACGAAGAAGTCGGGCAGGCCGAACTGGCCGCCTGTCTGGAAGAACTCGGCAAGCTGGGCGTGGACGAGCGCGACGTCATGGTGGTGTCCGTGCCGGGCGCCCTGGAGATGGGCGTCGCCCTGGCCCGCATGGCCGAATCCTATGAGTTCGACGCACTGATCGCCCTGGGCGCCGTGATCCGCGGCGAAACCTATCATTTTGAAGTGGTCAGCAATGAATCGGCCACTGCAATCACCCGCATTTCCCTGGAAACCGGCATCCCGGTGGCCAATGGCATCCTGACGGTCGACACCGACGAGCAGGCCGCGGCCCGCGCCGAAGGCAAGGGCCGCGACTGCGCCCAGGTCGCCGTCGAGATGGCCAATCTGGTCGCCGCGCTGGAGCCCGAGGAAGACGACGAAGACGACGAGGACGAAGATTTTGACGACGAAGAAGACGACGAGCGCTGATAGCGCGGGGGCTGCCCAGATGGGGGCGGCTGCCCACGCGGGCGCGGCGCGCGCCAATGCGCGCAGCGCGCGCCGCCGCGCGCGCGAGTTCGCGCTGCAGGGCGTGTACGCCTGGCTGCTGCGCGGCGGCCAGGGCACGCAGGACGCCGGCGAGATCGACGCCCACCTGCGCGACGCCGAGGACTTTTCCGAGGCCGATGCGCAATGGTTCAAGACGCTCCTGCATGGCGTGCTGCGCGAGGCCCCCAGCCTGCGCGAGCGCTTCACGCCCTATATCGACCGTCCGCTGGGCGAGCTCTCGCCCGTGGAGCACGGCATCCTGCTGATCGGCAGCTACGAGCTGGTGCATCACGTCGAGGTGCCCTACAAGGTCGCCATCAACGAGGCGGTCGAGCTGGCCAAGTCCTTCGGCGGCACCGACGGCTTCAAGTTCGTCAATGGCGTGCTCGACAAGCTGGCCGCCGACGTGCGCACCGCCGAGGTCCAGGCCGCGGCCCAACAGCGCCGCTGAGGCGCCCGTGGCCTCGGAGTTCGACCTCATCGCCCGCCATTTCACACGCGCCGCGCCCGGGCACATCCTGGGCGTGGGCGATGACTGCGCGCTTTTTCCGGTGCCCGCCGGCATGCGCGTGGCGGTGAGCAAGGATCTCCTGATCGCCGGGCGCCACTTCTATCCGGACGCCGACCCCGAGTCGGTGGGCCACAAGTCGCTGGCCGTCAATCTATCGGACCTGGCCGCCATGGGCGCCCAGCCCCTGGGGTGCCTGCTGGGCCTGGCCTTGCCCGCCGTCGACGACGCCTGGCTGGCGGCCTATGCGCGCGGCTTTCATGCGCTGGCCCAGGCCAGCGGCTGTCCCCTTATCGGCGGCGACACCACGCGCAGCCTGCAAGACCTGACCATCAGCGTAACCGTCTTCGGCGCCGTGCCGGCCGAGGCCGCCTTGCGCCGCGATGCCGCCCAGGCGGGCGACGACGTCTGGGTGTCCGGCGCCCTGGGCGCTGCCGATGTCGCCTATCGCCTGCTGGACGGGCAGCTGCCGCCCGACGCGGCCCGGCTGGCCCTGACGCGCCGCGCGCTCGAATGGCCCCAGGCCCGCCTGGCGCTGGGCCTGGCCCTGCGCGGCCTGGCGCATGCCGCCATCGACATTTCCGACGGCCTGGCCCAGGACCTCGGCCACATCCTGGCCGCCAGCGGCGTGGGCGCCGAGCTGCGCTTTGCCGAGCTGCCCCGGGCGCCTGGCCTGGAAGGACTGGACGACGCCACCCTGCAACGGGCGCTGTTGGGCGGCGGCGACGCCTACGAACTCTGCTTCACCGCCCCGCCCGCGCAGCGCCAAGCCATCGCCCGCGCCGCGCGGGCCAGCCTGACGCCGGTCAGCCGGGTGGGCAGCATCGTGGCCGCTCCCGGCCTGCGCGTCGTCGATGCCCAGGGCCAGGCATTGACGCGGATCCCGGGCGGATTCGACCATTTCGGCGGCGCGGCCTGATACCATCCCGGGCACGCCCGTTCCGGGCACGATCCGCCCCGACATGACCGATCCCCATTCTCCTTCGATGCGCGAGCGTTCGCGCGTGGACTATCCCGCCTGGACCTGGGTCCGCGCCCGTCCGGCGCGCCTGCTTGCCTTTGGCCTGGGCAGCGGCCTGATCCGGCCGGCGTCCGGCACCTGGGGCACGCTGGCGGCCTGGATCCTCTGGCTGCTCCTGCCGTCCATCTCCGACCTGGCCATGGGCATCGCGCTCTTGCTGGCGTTTGCCTATGGCTGCTGGGCCTGCGGCCAGGCCGGACGGGAACTCGGCGTGCACGACCACGTCGGAATGGTGTGGGACGAAATGGTGGCGTTCTGGCTGGTGCTGTGGCTGGTGCCTGGCGGCTGGCTGGCCCAATCCCTGGCCTTTCTGCTTTTCCGGTTTTTCGACATCGTCAAACCGCCGCCCATCAAGGCTTTCGATGCCCGGCTTTCCGGCGGGTTTGGCGTCATGTGGGATGACATCGTGGCGGCCGCCTATACCTTGCTGGTCATGGCGCTCGCCGTTCGCTTAGGAGTGTTGGCATGAGTTTGCAGAACAGCAAGGGCCTGGCGCCCGCCGCCCTGAACGCCGCGACCATCCATGGCCTGGCCGAGCAGCTGGGGCCGGCCCTGCAAGAAAGGGACTGGTATCTGGGCACGGCCGAGTCTTGCACCGGCGGCCTGCTGGCCGGCGCCGTGACCTCGGTGGCCGGTTCCAGCGGCTGGTTCGAGCGCGGCTTCGTCACCTACAGCAACCAGGCCAAGATCGACGAACTGCAGGTCTCGCCCGACACCCTGAACCACTTTGGCGCCGTCAGCGAAGAGGTGGCCCTCGAAATGGCCCAGGGCGTCCTGCTGGCCTCGCCCGCCTGCCACGTCGCGATCTCGACCACCGGCATCGCCGGCCCGGGCGGGGCCACGCCGGGCAAGCCGGTGGGCATGGTGTGCTTCGGTTTTGCCACCCGCGCGCAGGGTGGCATCAACTCGCGCGCCGTCACGCATGTCTTCGCGGGCGACCGCGCCCAGGTCCGCCAGGCATCGGTGGAGTTCGCCTTGCGCGGCATCCTCGAATACCTGGGCGCGCCGGTCAACCGGCGCTGAGGCGGGGGATCAGCGCACCGCGTTGATCGCGTCGCGCAGGCCCTGCGCGGCCTGGGCGGCCGCTTCGCGCCAGTCGTCGCCGTTGCTGGCGTAGATGATGGCGCGCGAAGAATTGATCATCATGCCGGCGCGCGCCTGGTTGGCGCCCGCCTGCACGGTGGCGTTGATATCGCCGCCTTGCGCCCCGATGCCGGGCACCAGCAAGGGCATGCTGTCGCCGATGCGCTGGCGCACGGCGGCCAGCTCATTCGGGAAGGTCGCGCCGACCACCAGGCCGCATTGGCCGTCCCGGTTCCACTTCTCGGCCACCAGGCCGGCCACATGAAGATAGAGCGGCTGGCCGTCGGCCATCTGCAGGAACTGCAGGTCCGAGCCGCCCGGATTGGACGTGCGGCACAGCACGATGACGCCGCGATCGCGCCAGGCCAGATAGGGTTCGACCGAGTCCAGCCCCATATAGGGGCTGACTGTCACGGCATGCGCCTGATAGCGCTCGAAAGCCTCGCGGGCGTAGTTTTCGGCCGTCGAGCCGATATCGCCGCGCTTGGCGTCCAGCACGATGGGCAGGCCGGGATGCTGGCTGCGGATATGCGCGCACAGCGCTTCGAGCTGGTCTTCGGCGCGATGCGCGGCGAAATAGGCGATCTGCGGCTTGAAGCTGCTTGCGTAGGGCGCGGTGGCATCGACGATGCCGCGGCAGAATTCCAGGATGGCTTCGGGCCGGCCTTGCAGCTCATGCGGAAAGCGCTGCGGATCCGGGTCCAGGCCGACCTGCAGCAGGGAGTTCCGGGTGGCCCAGGCGTGTTCGAGTTTTTGTAGGAAAGTCATGGGGATCAGTGCAATTTGACCCTGGGATGCGTGCGCCGCATCAGCAGGCGCGCCAGGGCCATCGTGGCGGTTCGCGAGACGCCCAGCACCGCTCGGTGGTGCATCAGGTGCAGACTCATATACATCAGGCGTGCCAGTGTACCGCTTACGAAGAGCCCCCGTCCGGCGAGCTTGCCCATCAGGCTGCCCACGCCGGCTCCCTGGCCCAGCGACACCAGCGATCCATAGTCACGGTACACATAGGGCTCTTGCGGTTCGTCCTCGCCCTTGAGGCGGGCGCCCAGCTTTTTGGCGAGGTAGCTGGCCTCCTGGTGCGCCGCCTGGGCCCGCGCCGGCACGATGCGCTCGCCGCCCCAGGGGGCGGCGCAGCAATCGCCCAGCGCCAGCACATGGGGGTCTTCGGTTTCCAGGCGCGCATTGACGATCAGCTGGCCGGCCTTGTTCACCGGCAGGCCCAGCTGCGAGAGCAGGTCCGGTCCCCGGATGCCCGCCGCCCAGAGGCAGAGCGTGGCCGTGAATTTGCGGCCATCGGCCGTCTTGACGCTGTCGGGAGCCACTTCGGAGACCCGGCAGTGCGTCTCCACCCGTATGCCCAGCTCCGTCAGGCGAGCCGTGGCCGCGCGCGAGATCTTCTCGGGCAAGGCCGACAGAATGCGCGGCGCGCCCTCGACCAGCGTGATGGCCATGTCGCGGTCGGCCCGGAAATTGGGCAGGCCGTAGGCGCTCACGACATGGCTGGCCTCGGTCAGCTCGACGGCCAGCTCCACCCCGGTGGCGCCGCCGCCGACGATGACCAGGTCCAGCCGGGCCGAGGGATTGCGCAGCTTGTCCTGGTCCACCTTGGCCATGGCCTTCAGGATGGTGAGGCGAAAGGCTTCGGCGTTTTCGGTGTTGTCCAGCGTGACCGCATACTCGGCCGCGCCGGGCGTATTGAAGAAATTCGACGCGCTGCCCACCGCCAGCACCAGCGTGCCGTAGGCGAACTCGCGCGGACCGAGGATTTCCTGGCCCTGCTGGTCGCTGACCGCGCCGATCCGGATGCGCCGGGCCTGCCTGTCCACCGCGGTCAGCTCGCCCTGGGCGAAGCTGAAGCCGGTCAATCGGGCCAGCATGAGGTAGGACAGCCCCTCCTGGTGGATATCCAGCGTGCCGGCCGCGACTTCATGCAGCGACGGCTTCCAGATGTGGAAAGGGCGGCTGTCGATCAGGAGCACGTTTTCGGGGCCATGGGCGCGGCCTAGCTGGGCGGCCAGTTCCAGGCCGCCAGCGCCGCCGCCGACAATCACGATACGTTCCGAGGGGGAGGGAGCAGGCATCATGCGGGCGTCGCGAGGAGGGCATGGAGCTTCAGTATAGAAGCATGCCCGCCGCCTGCAAACGTCCCGCCTAGCTCAGCACGAAGCGGCTGACCGCCACCGCGACCCACACCGCGCCCGTGAAAATCAGCATCAGCATCACCGCGGCGCTGCCCAGGTCCTTGGCCCGCCCCAGGAGCGGGTGCGTCTCGACCGACAGCGCGTCGGCCAGGGCCTCGATGGCCGAATTGAGCAGCTCCACCACCAGCACCAGCACGACCGAGGCGATAAGCATGAAGACTTCATCGGTCGTGCGCCCAAGAAAGAACGCCGCCGGGATGAGCAGCACGGCCAGCGCCAGCTCCTGGCGGAAGGCCGCCTCGTACTTGACGGCCGCCTTCAGGCCCTGCCAGGAATAGCGCAGGGCATTCAGGATGCGGCGCAGGCCGCCGGTGCTCTTATAGGGCGAGGGATGTGGGGTCATGGAGCCATGCGGGAATCGGGTCTGCGGCTTTTTAACAGATTCGCGTGTCGTCCGTACATGCGCCGGCCGTCGCCCTTCAGGCCGCCGGCTCCGCCTCCAGGCGCTGGGCCCGCAAGGCGTACTGCCGCGTCACGACGGCGCCGAAGAAGAAAATCTGCGCCGAGTAATAAATCCACAGCAAAAGCGCGATCAGCGAGCCCGCCGCGCCATAGGCCGAGGCCACGCCGCCGCGGCCCAGATAGAGGCCGATGCCCCATTTGCCAAGCAAAAACAGGCCGGCCGTGACCACCGCGCCCGGGACCACATGGCGCCAGCGCACGGGCACCGAGGGCAGCAGCTTGAAGATCACCGCAAACAGCGCCGTCACCACCGAAAAAGAAAACAGATTGGCCAGCCACTCGCCGATCAGCGCCACCAGGGAGTAGGTCCACAACTCGCCGTAATAGCCGCGCGCCACGCCCATCGCGGCATTGACCGCCAGCGAAAACAGCAGAAAGCAGGCCAGCACCAGCACCAGACCGAAAGACAGCATGCGGCTGCGCACCAGGCCCTGGATGCCGCTCGAACGGTCGGGCCCGGCCTCCCACAATTCGTCCAGGCTGGCCTTGAGCTCGGCGAAAGCCGTCGTGGCGCTGAAGATCAGCACCCCGATGGACAGCAGGGCGGCCACCCAGCCCTTGCCCGACTCGTGCGCGCTGGCCAGCACCGTCTGGATCACCTCGGCGCCGCGCTCACCCGTCAGGTCGCGCACCTGGTCGAACAGTTCCGATCGCACGGCGTCCTCGCCGAAAAAGGCGCCGGCCACCGCGATCACCAGGATCAGCATCGGCGCCAGAGAAAACACCATGTACAGCGCCAGGGCCGCGCCCTTGCTGGCGGCGCGATGGCGCGACCATTGCCTGGCCGAATCCATCAACAGACCGCCCAGTTCTCTCGGATGGCAAAGCCGCAGCAGCGTGGGAAAACGCATGAACCCCTCCAGCAGTGTCAGGCCCATTGTAGGCATCAAAACGGGGGCGGGCGCGCATAAAACAAAACCCCCGGCGATGAACCGGGGGTCTTGATGGCAAAGGAGAGCCGCGCGGCGAAGGTACGCGGCACTCCCGGCAGGCTAGGCGGGACTTAGAAGTCCATGCCGCCCATGCCGCCCATGCCACCCGGCATGGCCGGGGCAGCGGGCTTGTCTTCAGCCAGTTCCACCACGGCGGCTTCGGCCGTCAGCAGCAGGCTGGCCACCGAAGCGGCGTTTTGCAGGGCGGTGCGGGTCACCTTGGTGGGATCCAGAACGCCTTGCTCGACCAGGTCGGTGTACTCGCCGGTGGCGGCGTTGTAACCGTAGTTACCCTTGCCGGCCAGGACGGTGTTCACCACGACGCTGGCTTCTTCGCCGGCGTTGGTCACGATGGTGCGCAGCGGCTCTTCGACAGCGCGCAGGATCAGCTTGATACCGGCGTTCTGGTCGGGCGTGTCGCCTTGCAGGCCAGCGATGGCTTGCTTGGCACGCAGCAGGGCAACGCCGCCGCCGGCAACCACGCCTTCTTCCACCGCAGCGCGAGTCGCGTGCAGGGCGTCTTCGACGCGGGCCTTCTTTTCCTTCATTTCGACTTCGGTGGCAGCACCGACGCGGATCACGGCAACACCGCCGGCCAGCTTGGCCACGCGCTCTTGCAGCTTTTCACGGTCGTAGTCGGAGGTGGCTTCCTCGATCTGGGCGCGGATCTGCTTGACGCGCGCTTCGATCGACTTGCCGTCGCCGGCGCCGTCGATGATCGTGGTGTTTTCCTTGGCGACTTCGATGCGCTTGGCTTGGCCCAGGTCTTGCAGGGAGGCCTTCTCCAGCGACATGCCGGTCTCTTCCGAGATCACGGTGCCGCCCGTCAGGATGGCGATGTCTTCCAGCATGGCCTTGCGGCGGTCGCCGAAGCCCGGCGCCTTGACGGCGGTGGTCTTCAGGATGCCACGGATGTTGTTCACGACCAGGGTGGCCAGGGCTTCGCCCTCGACGTCCTCGGCGATGATCAGCAGCGGACGGCTCGACTTGGCGACCTGTTCGAGCACCGGCAGCAGATCACGGATGTTGCTGATCTTCTTGTCGTAGATCAGGACGAAGGGATCGTCCAGAGCGGCGACTTGCTTGTCGGGGTTGTTGATGAAGTAGGGCGACAGGTAGCCGCGGTCAAACTGCATGCCTTCGACGACATCCAGTTCGTTTTCCAGCGACTTGCCGTCTTCGACGGTGATGACGCCTTCCTTGCCGACCTTGTCCATCGCGTCGGCGATGATCTGGCCGATCGAGCTGTCGCTGTTGGCCGAAATCGAGCCGACCTGGGCGATTTCCTTGCTGGTGGTCACCGGCTTGGAAGCCTTTTGCAGCTCGGCCACGGCGGCGGCCACGGCCTTGTCGATGCCGCGCTTGAGGTCGATCGGGTTGAAACCGGCGGCGACGTACTTCAGGCCTTCCTGGACGATGGCCTGGGCCAGCACGGTGGCGGTGGTGGTGCCGTCACCGGCGTTGTCGGAGGTCTTGGAGGCAACATCCTTGACCAGCTGGGCGCCGATGTTCTCGAACTTGTCCTTCAGTTCGATTTCCTTGGCGACGGACACACCGTCCTTGGTCACGGTCGGGGCGCCGAACGAGCGCTCCAGCACGACGTTGCGACCCTTGGGGCCCAGGGTGGTCTTAACAGCGTTGGCGAGAACATTCACGCCGCGAACGATGCGCACGCGGGCATCATCGGCAAACAGAACTTGCTTGGCAGCCATTGTCAGCTTCCTTCGAAAATAGGGGTTGGCGCAATTACTGGATCACGGCGAGGATTTCTTCCTCGCGGATGACGAGCAGTTCGTCGCCATCGACCTTGACGCTTTGGCCGGCATACTTGCCGAACAGGACCTTGTCGCCGACCTTCAGGTCGACCGGCAGGACTTTGCCGTCTTCCGTCTTCTTGCCGGGGCCGACGGCCAGCACTTCGCCTTGATCGGGCTTTTCAGCGGCGCTGTCGGGGATGACGATGCCGGAAGCGGTCTTACGCTCGTTGTCCAGGCGTTTGACGATCACGCGATCGTGCAGGGGACGCAGGGCCATGAGGAACTCCTGTTTCGATAACTAGAAGATTGATCGGTTATGCGCGGGAGGTTGTTAGCACTCACCGTCGACGAGTGCTAATTATAGGGATCACTCGTTAGGCTTCAAGGGGGAAGGCCAGTCCTGTTACATCTTGGACGGATGTCGAAAGTCAGCCTAAATGGAATTTGAGTCAACCCAGTTGAAATGGGTGACGCATTCGGTTCGCCGATGAGTTGGGCCCGGCAATATCTTTCTATGCCATTGAATTTGTGTGAAATTTTTCCTCGGCGGCCTGTTCAATGATTAACCAAAGCCCCATCTATAGCCGACTCCTAAGAATGGTTACTTGCGTCCGATTGATCAAAGTCTGACCAATCGAATGATTCACCGAACCTGGAATTTTCCGGGTTTTGTGCCAGCCTACTTGGAATTTTTCTTGCTCATGGTCGCCTAAAGGAGGCAGCCCAGTCGAGGAGCTATTTACCAGGGAGCAGAGTGATCATCGTTAAGACAGTGTTATCGGGCAGCTTGAGCGACTGAGTCTCCACGGTTCGCCGATAGACGTCGGGGCCCTGGAGCCAGCGGTCAGCAGCCTCTTTGACAGGTCTGGATAGTCCGCTTCCTTTTCCGAACGCCATTGAAAACGCAGCGGTGTCTTGATGCAGTTCTTGCTTAACGTAGAGGTCGTGTGGAAACGCGCGGTTCTTTTGGCTCCAGATTCTCTTCGTCTGGTTGTGGCAGGCGACGCAGGTCTGGGCTTGGGCACGCCTGGTTATCTTGAGCGCTGACGCGGTCAAACTCGCGTCGAAGTCGTCGCCAAGAGCCTTGGCAGTGTCCAGATTGATCCGCTTGCCTTCGAGCCAGGGGTCTACCAAGAAACTCGGCAAGATTAACTGGCTTGCGTATTCATTTGCATAGGCCTCCACATTCTTCGCTTCGGCGTTTTGAGGACCGATGTCTTCATTGGCGCACCGAAAAGAGCCACGATCTTTGTCACAAATCCAATGCGCCAATTCGTGCGCCAGCGAGAATCGCTGGCGGCTTGGATACGATTCTACGTCGACGCTAATAATTGCTTGGTCGCCGGCAGCCACCAGACGCGCAGCGCACCCGCACAAGCGACGATAGACGACCTCCGCTCCCCGATAGTTCGCGATGGCCTCCAAATCGATGTGAGACGGGTCGCGTACTCCGTATCGCCAGAGCAGCCTCTCAGCTGGGCTGAGCAGTGAATGATCAATTGCCATTGTCTTCCGGCTTGATAATTCCCATTCTTACCAAATCGTCGTAGACCGTGGCCAAGTCTTCGTCGGTCTGCTTCTTGCCATCCCGAAACGCCATAGCAACTTCGGGCTCGCGCATGAATGCCTCGGCCACGATCTCCTTGAGACGTTCCATTGCCGGGCGCACTGGGTTGACAGGTCGGTTTGCAGTCGAAGCCTTAATCGCTGTCTTGGCAAAGGCGAGCTTCGCTCGCATGCTGGCTGCCGCTACGTCTCGAAGCGTGTCATGCGTTTGCTTGGCAATCTCAGCGATGTCTTGGTCAGCCTCGCGATATTCGTTCCTGATTTCTTCGTCGCTGGTTTTTGCGAGATCGTCGAGCAACTTGGTGCGAATGAAGGCGATTTCCTTGCTTTCCTTGGACTGCCTCATGATTTCCTCCTGCCCGGCATCAAAGTGTTGAGGCCGCGGCGAAACCTTCGCCGTGCAGTATCGTACGTGGTTTGGTCCATGCCTGAAACGGCGCGGATTTCACTGGCTTTCATGCCGTCTTTGTCGCCCATGATGAGGAACTGGATTTCCTCGTCGTTCGCGAAATGCGCTTCAATGAGCGCAGCGTCGGCGGCGGCGCGAGCTTGCCGTTCATTTGTTTCTTCAATCTCCAGCGCCTGTTCGACGACATCGGGGGAGGAGAATCCTTCCCGCGCAAGAGCCAATTCTGCACCGCCGTCGTGACCTGCCATCGTTTCCAGGGACTCAGTCCGTGACTGAGTGACGGAGTTGCTGGATCCGTCCGCAATGGATTTCACGGTATTGATGATGTATGCCACAAAGGGCACGACCTTGGGCCAGTGCCGGCCCTCTTTGGCTCCCGCACCCTCAAGCGTGCGCTGCACCGCTTCGCCTAAAAGTTCACGTGGGTCCGTATATTCGGTGCCGAAGAGGGCATATTGGGCTGCGCGATGTATGCGCCCGAGTTCTGCCTCAGTCAGCCCTTCAATTGCTTCGCAGATCTCCTCGGCCGTGGCGTAATCTTGATCGGGTGGTTTTCCAGTTGTCACATGGCCCCCTTGTGCCTCGTCACTGGTATGTACGGAGTTTCTCGCCTGCGCGGACATATTTTATGCATTTTTGTCCGCGTTTCGATTCTCTGCCGCACATACATATGAGCAGCAATTCAGCTGTGAGAAAGGTGATTAGAATGGTCAAACGCAATCAGCACGTGCTCCCCCGTGAAAACGGGTGGGCTGTTCAGGGCGCCGGAGCAAAGCGTGCCACAGAGCTCTTCGACCGCAAGGCAGATGCGGTTGACCGGGCGCGGGAGATTTCCCGAAACCAAGGTACTGAACTGCTGGTCCACGGTCGGAATGGGCAGATTCAGTCCAAAGATAGCCACGGGAACGACAAGTTCCCGCCGAAGGGGTGATCCATGGCCAGGTGCACAGCCCCAGTTGAAGGTCATCGTTCATCGAGCGCCGCAGCGGCCTGCCCAGCGTGCCGCGGTCGCTATGGTCGCGGTGGTTACGGCGGCTACAGCGGCTACAGCGGCTACGGGTCGTACTCCCCCCGGTCCTACTCTTCGCCGGGTGGCGGGGGTACCAGCAGTGGAGGGTCCAGCGGCAGTGCAAGGCCGCGCTGGTCACGAGCAGGTTCGTCCGTCTCGTACACCTTTGCCCAGGTGGCATCCTTAACGCCGGTCCGTGCGGCTGTTGAAAGAGAAGCGGCGGCGAAGCCAGACCTCAGGGATTGCTTCCTTTGCCATGCTTGGGATGATAGGCAGGGAGCCGCCAAAGAACTGCACGATTTGCTCCAGGCAGCAGGAGTCAAAGTTTGGTTCAGCGAAAAGGACCTTGGACTTGGCGTGCCGATGATGCGCGCCATCGACAAGGGTTTGGCGGCCTCGAAAATTGGGCTCGTCCTTGTGACCCCGGCATTGCTAGACCGTCTTCCCAAAGAGGGAGTCGCCGACAAAGAGCTTTCGACCCTTCTGCAAGGTAATCGGCTCGTGCCCATCGTGCATGGAACGACATACACAGCGCTCCGCGAAGTGAGCCCCATGCTTGCTTCGCGAAGCGGTCTGGACACGTCGGAAGACACAATGGAGGTGGTAGCGGCCAAAATTTCCGAACTGGTCGCCATCTGGAGCTGATGCGCGGTCGAGGCGCACAATGTGGTGGTGGGGGTCCATTACCCAGTGCAGGCGAAAGCCAAGGAAGCCGTGAAGCGCTGCCCGTTGTCGGCGCGCTACTGCCAAAGAGCGGCGACGACGCTATCCCACGGCACCTCTCGACGAATTGCCACCGACTGCGCCATCATGGTCTTGGCCGCACTGGCGGATTGAATGGCTTTGGTCGCCATGGACCTTTCCCATCTGTCATCTCACACATCAAATACCAGCTTTTCCCGAAAACTATTTCCTTTCAGAACCTCTCATGGGTAGCCGCGCTGGTTGCTAAGCACGCGGCACCCGCTAGCATCGAGGAAGTCGCAGTTCGCATACGTATGTCCAAAGCGCCAGACATCGATCGGGTACTTGTGCATCGCCGCAGACTTCTGGCGAGACGCTGTTGGTGGCTCAGGGTCATCCGCCCGGAGGCGGTCGAGCTTACGTATTGAGCGCCTCGCACTGCCACCTCAAAGGTGTGTTCGATGCGGTGTCGCTGGTCGATACGCCGGGGGGCTTCTTCCCGGTGCCTGACACTGACGGTACCGTGGCTGGACGTGCTGCAGCGTTGGCCGTGCACGGCCTGTTGAAAATGGAGACGGTCTCTTACGGTTCCGAGAACGACGGGAATCTGTTCGTAAACCTCGTCGCGATGCCGGGGGCAGGTGCATTCGCCGAGAAATCGAAGGGCAGCATGCGTGGGCATACTGATGCCGTGAGCTTCCCCTTCAGTGGGGAAAATGATCCTCAATACGAACGTATTGCCCCGTCCCCTGATTTCGTCACTCTGGTTGGGTTGCGTAATCCGAATGGTGTGCCAACGAGACCTATCCCGTTGAAAGATGTGCTGGCGCGGCTATCGCCAGCCGATGTGGAAGAACTCAAAAAGCCCCAGTTCTCTATCCGCGCACAGAGGACCTTTAGGCAGGGGACAAAACGTATTTTGGGTGAAGAACACGTCGTCATCGACGTGCCTGTGTTGAAGGACTCGGGCGGTGACATCCACATTCGGTAGAGCCATAGCACCGTCTTGCCGACGGTTGAGGGCGGCCCTGCAGAGCAGGTTTTGAAAAAACTGGAGGACGCCTGCAACGCGAGCGCGAAGCTGGTGGTCGTCCAGCCAGGTGATGTGCTCATCGTCAGCAACCGCCTGGCCCTGCATGGTCGTGGCGAGGTCGGTGATGGTGTTGGGGGCCAATCACGGTGGCTTCTTCGCGCGTATGGGCTGGACACGTCCAACTTGCAGCAGTACAAGCGTTATTCCCCGGGGCCCTTGTCACACATGTTGTTTCCATAGCATGAGCTTGGCTTCACCAGTGATCAAAGGGGTCTACATTGACGGAAAACCAATCTATAGGTAATTCGCGCGCCGTTATCGGAGAGATGGCGGATCTGCTGGCTCGGCACAAGCTCGTGCCATTTTTCGGCGCAGGCATTTCGCGCCAGCATCTCGGGCTCGCGGCGGCTGAACTCGCCCGTGACATGGCCGCAAAGATCGGTAGTCCACCGGAAACGCCCCTGGCCGATCTCTCTGATGCGTATGTTGAGGCGCGAGGACTGGATGCCTTCGTGGCGTTTCTGAGCAGCAAGCTTGTCGTGGCGGAGTTGGACGAGCGCAAGGTGCCGTCGCATCGTCTGCTGGTAAGTCTGATGCAAAACGTGCTTTACACGACCAACCAGGACAACCTTTTTGAATTGGTCGCCGCCAAGTATGGCCGCCCCTATCGCCGCGTTGTCACGGTTGACGATTTGAGCGAGTCAATTCCAGGCGAACCGCTGCTTATCAAATTCCACGGCGATATGGCCGTCCCGGCATCGCTGGTATTCGGTACGAAGTCCTACCAAGCGCGCATGAGCGAGGAGGATCACCCGCTGGATATCCGACTCAAATCTGATCTTCTCGGTAAGCGCCTTATGTTCCTGGGATACAGCCTGAGCGATGAAAACATCGCCAAAATTTTCGCCACAGTAGCGCGTATCTTCAAAGGTACGCTTCCCCCGTCCTATCTCGTAGCGTTTGACGATGACCCAGTACTGATCGCAACCGCCCAGCAGTATCAAGTCAAGGTCGTCATTCCGCCTAGGATTTTCCCGGACGCGGCAAATAACGCCGAAGCCTTCGAGCGGTTCTTGCAGGTACTGTGCAACGAGACGCGTACTCGCCAAGTCAAGAACGGCACGGACGATCTTTTTTCAATGGGGCTGATCAACCCGCATATCGTCACGGATTTTGAGGTTCGGTCCGTTGCCACTGTCGTCCGGCGTGAGCCATTTGAAACCGCTGTTAATGCCTTCCGCGCGACCTTCGACTCTGCCCATGCGCCGGAATATCTGGAACAGGAGATCACAGACCTGTTCGTGGAACTGGTGGGACGGGTAGACCCCAAAGCCTCAGACCAGATGGCCGAGCTTGCCGCCGCCCTGTTCAATTTTCATATTTCCCCGGGCGCTGCATTTACCGCTACGGCGCATCTCATGGCCGCGTGCAACAAACGGCCGAAAGTATCCGGATTCGACCACTACCAACTGATCTCTCCGGCCCTGCCGAAAGGGTGTATGCCGGTAGCGGCCGCCGCAGCCGTTGCATTATTGAACGAACGGGGCGAGCCCATCACGGACAGCTTTCGACGATCCGCGGATTGGTGGTTCCGTCAGCACGACAAGGTTTCAGAAAACCTCAAGGATCAAGTCACGGCTGCAATCCAGGCCGTATGGTCAGGACCGCACGCGGCGCGTTCCCCACTGCGTCACCCACTTCCTCTTTTTGGCGGAGACGTGGACTTTCATGACATCCGAGACGATATGCTGGCAAGGTTACCCAAGCGGCCATTCCGGCCCAAGGAATAGTCCGTGCAGAAATGTACATCCTTGACCATGAACTTGGCTCCAAGCCTAAGGGAAGGGAGCTCGTCGTCGTTTTTGATGTTGGCTTGGAGCCTAAAAAGTGATGGGCATGGGAAAATTCCATCTAAGTAGACCCGCCGAGCAAAAAATATCAATCGAACTGACCCATCTGGTCCAGGATTATTGACCTGGAAAAATATAAATCATTGATTTTTCAGGTATTCCTGTTTCACTTCGCCTGACTTTCGACAACGGACGCCAAGCCGGCAATTATGTGTCCCTGATTTTTTGGCTTATTGAGCTTGGGGTCGGCTGTCGTGGACTCGCTCCCGCCGGGGGCCTTCACCAGCTTTGCGGGCCGTCGCCGGCGCTCTCGCGCAAGGCACGCAGCGCGACGGCCACCTCCTCCAGCACCGGCCGCCACGCCTGTATGGAGGGCTGGCGGAATAGGCGCAGCGAGGGGTACCACGGGCTGTCGCGGCGATCCCGCAGCCAGCGCCAATCGGGCGCGAACGGCAGCAGCACCCAGGCCGGGCAGCCGAGCGCGCCGGCCAGGTGGACCGGAGACGAATCCACCGACACCAGTACATCGAGCAGGGTGAGGATGGCCGCGGTGTCGTCGAAGTCGCGGATCTCCCGGCTCAATGGCACCAGGTCCAGGCCCGGCACGGGTGTGTCGGCCTGGGCGGCCGCCTCGCCCTGTTGCAGGCCGATGAAGGTGATTCCAGGTTGTGCCAGCGGCGCCAGATCGGCCAGTGCGAGGGAACGCTGGGCGTCATGCGGGTGGGTGGGCCGGCCGGCCCATACCAGGCCGACCCGCGGACGCGGTAAGTCCGCCAGCCGCGCGCGCCAGAAGGCCAGGCGGTCCGGGTCGGCGCGCAGGTAGGCCGTGCGCACGGGCAGGTCGGCAAGCCGCAAGCCCAGCACCAGCGGCAGGCTCATCAGTTCGCAGTGCAGGTCGAAGGCGGGCGGCGCCGAGCCGGCGGCGATGACCTCGTCGGCCAGGCCGCCGCGCCGCGCCAGGGCGTGGCATGGCTGCTTGACCTCCAAAATGACGCGCGCCCCGCTGCGTGCGCGGGCCAGCGCCACCAATTGCAGGAACTGGAAGGTGTCGCCGTAGCCTTGCTCGTCATGCAGCAATAGCGTCTGGCCCGGAATGGGGCGGCCATCCCAGCGGGGCTTTTGCACGTGGCGCGCCAGCATCGCCGTCCGCGCCAGGCGATAGCGGAAGCGGTATTCGCGCCAACCGGCATCGAAATCGCCTTCGGCCAGCAGCACCTCCGCCAGTTCCAGGCGCGACCCCGTGTCGCCCGGTTCGGCTCGCAGCACGTGTTCCAGGGCGAGGCGCGCTTCCCGCAGCTTCCCTTGCGGCCGCAGGGCCTGGACCAGCAGGCGCGATAGCGCGGCCTGCGGACTTCCCTGGGCCAGGGCCTGGCGCAATAGCGTTTCGGCCTGGCCGTGGCGGCCCGCGCGCAGCAGCGCCTCGGCCTCGCCCAGGACGTGTTCATCGGACGGCGCGGGCCGCATCGCGGTCGTGTCCGGGGCCGCCGGCGCCTGCCGTGGCCGCGCGCGCTCCAGCTCGGCCAGGTTCAGATGGGCCTGCGGCAGCAGGGGATCGATCTCGATGGCGCGCCGGAGGGCGGCCAGGGCGGCCTCGTGCCGGCCTTCGTCGCCCAAGGCCACCGCCATATTGCTCAAGGCTTGAGCGTAGTCCGGGTCGAGTTCCAGCGCGCGGCGGTAATGCGCCAAGGCTTGCGGATTGTCGCCCATCCGCTTGCAGGTATTGCCGAGGTTGTTGTGGGCTTGCGGGCTGTCGGGCCGCAGCGCGGCCACGCGATGCAAGCAATCGAGGCTGGCGGCGAGTTGGCCCGCCTCTTGCAGGATGATGCCCAGATTATTCCAGCCCTCGGCCAGCCCGGGGTCGGCGGCCACCGCGCGCCGGGCCGCGGCCTCGGCTTCGTCCAGCTTGCCCTGCTGGCGGCACACTTCCGCCAGGTTGCTGCAATAGACGGCCGGTGCCGCCGGGGCCTGGCAGGCGGCCCGCAGATGCGCCAGGGCCAAGTCGGGATGGCCATACGCATGGGCGATCAGGCCCAGCAGATGCCGCGCGTCGGGCTGGTCGGCCACGGCGCCCAGCACCCGCAGGCAAAGGTCTTCGGCTTGCGCGGCCTGGCCGGCGTTCCAGTGCGTGTGCGCCAGGGCGATGGCCTCGGAGACGGTCATCAGGCGGGCGGCGGGGTCGGCGGTCGGGCCCAAGAAGTTCGCTCCGTGCAGATCCGCGTTGGCGGCAAAAGCGGCATTATCTCCGCAATGGGCAGGAATTGACCATGATTGCGCCTTTCCTTTTCGGTTCAGCCGCCAGAGAGCCGGCTACTATGGTGCGCGAATTCTCCGGGCAGCCTTCGCCCACACAAAAAGCGGTTCGTCCCGCCGTGGATGCGCCGCGTTGATGGCATGCATCCGCGATTCGCGCACCGGGCGGCCGCGGCCATCGCAAGCACAGGGGACCGCACTTTGAACCACGTTTACCGTTTGGTATGGAATCGCCGCCTGCGCGCCTGGCAGGCGGTGTCGGAACTGGCGTCGCAGTCGCGCGCGGGGCGAGCTTCGCCCGGCGCCGTCATGCGTTCGCTGCCGCGCCGCCATGCGCTGGGCGTGGCGCTGGCGCTCGGACTGGCCTGGACCGGTACGGAGGCCCAGGCGGCCTGTAACCGCGTCGGCGTCAGCGTCCAATGCTCGTTGGCGGCGGACGCTTCATCGCCGTCCTACACAGATGCGTCCAACAACCTGCTCGTCAACGTCGCTGACGGGGCGTCGCTGGGCGTCTCGATCCCCGCGGGCGGTACCGCGCTGAACCTGACCGGCAGCAATGTGACCGTGATCAACAATGGCAGGATCGACCCCAACGCGCTCGGCGCGAATGCGGTCGCCTCGACCGGACTGTTCATCGGCAACGCCACGGCCAGCGCCATACGTGTGACCAACGAGGCCATGGGGACGCTCGCGGGCGTGACCGCCGGCGTCGGCGGCGGCACCAGCCTGCCGTCGCTCGACGGCATGGCCCTGGTCGTGCGGAACGGCAGCGGCGGGACGAGTTATCTCACCAATGCCGGCATGATAAGCAGCAGCGATGTGACGGGACGATCCTCGGCGCCGGCGGACAAGGCGGTGATTGCCGTCTACGGCGGCGGGAGTGTGGAATTCGTCAACGAAGGCAGCGGCACCATCGTCGGCCGCGTCGCGTTCGAGGCCTCCGGCATTCCCGGCCTGGGCCACAGCTTCACCAACGCCGGGACCATCGTCGGCGGCGTCTCGCTGGGCCAGGGCGGCTACAACACCTTCACCGCCGTCTCCGGTTCCGCCGTGCTGCGCGGCTCGGGAACGTCGTCGGGGGATCTGTCGGTGGCGGGCCTGTCCGGATTGGCCTTCGCGCCTGCCGGCAGGATCGATGGCGGTGCCGGCGGCAACAACACGCTGGTGCTGCAGAACGTCTTGCCGTCGAGCGGCACCGGCAGCGGCACAGGAGGGGGAGAGACCTCCATCTCGGGCCTTTCTTACGTCAATTTCCAGAACCTGCGCATCAATAGCGGCTCCTGGATATTGCAGGACAGGCCCCTGGCTTCCGGCGGCAGCGTGACCTTGAGCGGCGGCCTGGCGACGCTGGCCGATGGCGGCATGCTCGGGACGGGCCAGATCAATGCGAATGGGGGGGCGATCGCCGCCGGCGCCACCGCCGGGACCTTCACGGTGGACAACGATTTCGTGCTCGGCAATGGAGGATTGACGGTCACCGGCGCCAACGGCCTGACGCTGGCGGGCAGGCTGTCCGGCAGCGGCGGCCTCGCCTTGACGGGCACCGGCACGGTCATCCTGACCGGCGTCGGCGGCCATACCGGCGGCACTTCGGTGCAATCCGGCACCTTGCAGGTCGGCGATGGCGCCAACGCGGGCAGCCTGGCGGGCGATGCGGACATCGCGGCGGGCGCCGCGCTGGTCTTCAATCGCAGTGATGCGGTCCGCTTCGACGGGACACTGCGCGGCACCGGCCAGCTCCGCCAGGCCGGCAGCGGCACCCTGGTGCTGGCGGGGGAGAACCCCTTCGGCGGCACCACGGTCATCGATGCCGGCACCTTGCAGGTGGGCGATGGCGGCAATCACGGTTCGCTGAGCGGCAATATCGTCAACAACGCCAGCCTGCGTTTCGACCGCGCCGACGATTCGGTCTATGGCGGCGCGATCTCCGGCGCCGGCGCGACGACCAAGCTCGGCGCCGGCACGCTTGCGCTCACCGGCGACAGCAGCGCCTATGCGGGCGCCACGCAAGTGATGGCCGGCGCCCTGCAGGTGGATGGCAAGCTCGGCGGCCAGGTCCAGGCCGAGAATGGCGCGACCCTGTCCGGCACCGGAGTGCTGGGCCAGGTGACCATCGCCTCCGGCGCCATCCTGGCGCCGGGCACCACCGCCGCGTCCACGGGCCGCATGACCGTTCAAGGTAACCTGGCCTTTCAATCGGGCGCCGTCTATCACGTCGCCGCCACATCCGATGGCGCGGCCAGCAGTGTGCGGGTGGCCGGCAGCGCCACGCTGACGGGCGCCACCGTGCAGGTCGCCGCCGCGGCGGGGAACTACGCCGAGAACACGACCTACGACATCCTGCATGCCGACGGCACCTTCAACGGTACGCGCTTTGCCGGGACGTCGACCGATCTCGCCTATCTGACGCCTTCGCTCAGTTATGCGGCGAATGACCAGGATGTTCGCCTCACGCTGACCCGCAAGCAGGTCGTGGATCCCGGTAGCCCGGGGACCCCGTCGGAACCCGGCAGCGGCGGCACGCCTCCGTCCCGCTCGATCCGCTTCGCTGATCTGGTCAGCGGCCGCAATGCGGTGGCCACCGCCAACGCCGTCGACAGCATGCCGGCCGGCAACGAGGTGTACGGCCATGCCTTGAGTCTGCCCGACGGCGCACCCCAGTCGTTCTTCTCCGCGCTCTCGGGCGAAAGCCACGCCAGCGCCATCGGCGCGCTGCAGGGGCTGGGCGGACAGGCGCGCAGCCTGCCGTTTGCGCACCTGCGCGCCAATCTCGGCGCCGGCATGCGCGCCGGCGCGCCGACCGCGGCCGTGGGCGCGAGCGACGTGGCGCCGGCCTCGTCCGTCCTGCCCGCCTCCAGCGCGCAACCCGCCTGGGCCGAGCTGGTCGGCAATTGGCAGCGGCAGGGCGCGACCCGCGACACGGCGGAGGCGCGCATGCATACGGGCGGCGTCTTCGCCGGCGCGGACGGCGCCATCGGCGCCGGCTGGCGCCTGGGCGGCGCGCTGGGCTATACCGACAGCAAGTTGCGCACCGAGGGCTTGGACGACAAGACCGATATCTCCAGCTACAGCGCCATTGTCTATGGCGGCAAGGCCTTCGAGGCCGGGGCCGGCAAGCTCAACCTGCTGCTGGGCGCGGCCTACACCTGGCATGACATCAATAGCAAACGGCGCATCATGGCTGGTGGCCTCGACCAGACCCTGCGCGCCGATTACGGCGCCAACACCACCCAGCTCTTCACCGAATTGGGTTATGCGCTGCCCATGGGGCCGTCCTTCACCTTGGAACCCTATGCCGGCCTGGCCTGGGCCGATCTGCGCCGCCGCGCGTTCCAGGAAAGCGGCGGCAGCGCGGCGCTGTCGGGCGCCAGCCAGCGCAACCAAACCACCACCAGCACACTGGGCCTGCGCGGCGGCCAGGCGCTGGGGCTCGGCAAGCTCGAGGGCAGGATCACCGCGGGCGCCGGCTGGCGCCATGCCTTCGGCGACGTGAACCCCACTTCGCGGCTGGCTTTCGACGCGGGTAATGCGTTCACGGTGGCGGGAGCTCCCATTGCCCGCGATGCGGCGCTGCTTGAACTGGGGCTGGACGCCAAGGTTGGCCGCAGCGCCACGGTCGGGCTGAGCTACGCCGGCCAATTCGGCTCGGGCAACCAGGATCACAGCGCCACGCTGGCCTGGCGTTGGGCGTTCTAGCGACGCGGGGCGGAAGAGGGTGGGCTTAGGCCGGGCAGGCTGACCGCTGACGGCGGCGGGTCCTGGCGCCGGCCGGATGGCGCGGGATGGACCAGGGCAAGCCCGCGGCTGAAGCCGCCGCGCCGGACATCACGGCATAAGGCTAGGCTGGCGCGGGGGCCGCCCCTACTGTCGCCAGGTGGTCCAGGAGCAAGGACGCCGCCGGCGCCAGGGCGCGCTCGGGGTTGAAGCAGATGGCGAAGTGCCGCACGCTCCAGGGATCGCTCAAGGGCAGGACGCGCAGGCCATGCGCCTGGGCATAGGGCGCGGCGATTTCGAGGGGCGCCACGCTGATCGCCAGGCCGGCGCGCACCACGCGGAAGACCGACTCGAAATTGCTTACCGTGACGCGGTGCCGCAGCACCTTGCCGCTGCGGCTGGCGGCGGCCTGCAATAGCCGCAAGACGGCGCTTGCCGCCGGCATGTTGACGTGCTCGTAGTCCAGCGTTTCGTCGAAGCGCAAGGTGTCACGCTGGGCGAGGGCGTGTCCCGCGGCGGTGATGACCGCCAGCCGGTCGCCGCGGTAGGCGCGGGTGGCCAGTCCGCGGAAGTCGGCCGCGTCCCCGCAGATGCCCAGGCTGGCGACGCCTTCCTTGATCCCGCGCACCACGTCCTGACTGACCCTTTCCTCCAGGTCCACGCGGATATCGCGATGCGGCTCCATCTGCAGGAACGTGGCGATGTCTTCGGCCAGGAATTCGGCCAGGACCGACGCTGTCGCAAGGATGCGCACCTGGCCTCTGACGCCGCTGGCGTAGGCGCCGACGGTGTCTTCCAGTTGCGAGAGCGGTTTCGTCCTAGGGTTTCTCCCTATTTGCATACGTATGCAAGGCTTTGAGAGTGGCGTCACTTTGTTGAAACCACAACGTTTGCAGGGCCAGGAAACCATGATCCGTTATCTGAAGCGCGGCAGGACCGCCGCCGTCAAGACCGACGACGATGCCAAGGTGCGCGCCACCGTCGAGGACATCATCCGCGATATCGAAACGCGCGGCGATGAGGCCGTGCGGGACTACAGCCGCAAGTTCGACAATTGGGACCCGGCGGATTTCCGCCTGTCGCGCGCCGAGATCGAGGCGGCCCGCAAGCAGTTGTCGGCACGCGAAATCGAGGACATCGCCTTCGCCCAGAGCCAAGTCCGCAACTTCGCGCAGATCCAGCGCGATTCGATGCGTGACGTGGAGGTGGAGACCTACCCCGGCGTGATCCTGGGACACAAGCATGTGCCGATGAATGCGGTGGGCTGCTACATCCCCGGCGGCAAGTATCCCTTGCTGGCCTCGGCACACATGAGCGTGCTGACGGCCAAGGTGGCGGGCGTGAAGCGCATCGTGTCGACGGCGCCGCCATACCAGGGCAAGCCGCATCCGGCCATCGTGACCGCCATGGACATGGCGGGCGCGGACGAGATCCTGGTGCTGGGCGGTGTGCAGGCCGTGGTGGCCATGGCGGTGGGCACGCCCAGCGTGGCTCCCGTGGACATGCTGGTGGGCCCGGGGAATATGTTCGTGGCCGAGGCCAAGCGTCAGTTGTACGGCAGGGTGGGCATCGACCTGTTTGCCGGACCCACCGAGACGCTGGTGATCGCCGACGACAGCGTGGATGGTGAATTGTGCGCCGTCGACCTGCTGGGCCAGGCCGAGCACGGCCCCACCTCGCCCGCGGTCCTGCTGACCAACAGCGAGCAATTGGCCCGCGATACGCTGGCCGAGGTCGAGCGCCAATTGTCCATCCTGCCCACGGCGGGCATCGCGGCCAAGGCCTGGGCCGATTGCGGCGAGGTCATCGTCTGCGACAGCCTGGAAGAAATGCTGCGGGTGGCCGATGAACTGGCGTTCGAGCATGTGCAGGTCATGACGCGCGATCCCGACTACTTCCTGGACAACATGACCAACTACGGCGCGCTGTTCCTGGGGCCGCGCACCAACGTCAGCTTCGGCGACAAGGTGATCGGCACCAATCACACGCTGCCCACCAACCGCAACGCCCGCTATACGGGCGGCCTGTGGGTGGGCAAGTTCCTCAAGACCTGCACCTATCAGCGCGTGCTGACGGACGCCGCCAGCGCGACCATGGGCGAGTACTGCTCGCGCCTGTGCCATATGGAAAATTTCTCGGGCCACGGCGAACAGGCCAACATCCGCGTGCGGCGCTATGGCAACCGTCCCGACCTGCCCTGGTACCAGCCGGTGGAGGCGCGGGCATGATCGCGCTGCCCCAAGGGCCGGACTTCCGCCTGCAGGGCCGCCGCGCCCTGGTGACGGGCGGCAGCGGCGGCATCGGTGTGGCGGCGGCCGCCGCGCTGGGGCGGGCCGGCGCGCACGTTACAGTGGCCGCCCGGCGCGAGCCCGAGCTGGCGCAGGTGTGCGAGGCCTTGCGCGCCGCGGGCATCGGCTGTGCGTCGCGGGTGCTGGATGTCACGGATTCCGCCGCGGTGGACCGCCTGGTCCTGGATGACGAGCCTTTTGACGTCCTCGTCAACAATGCCGGCATGAACCGGCCCAAACCCTTGGTCGAACAGTCCGACGACGACATCGATGCCGTGCTGGACCTGAATGTCAAGGCGGCGTTCTATACCAGCCGGGCGGTGGCGCGCCGGCTGCTGAAGGCGGGCCGGCCGGGGTCGATCATCAATGTGTCGTCGCAGATGGGACATGTGGGCAGCCCGCGCCGCACGCTGTATTGCGCCAGCAAGCATGCGCTGGAAGGCATGACCCGCGCCCTGGCATGGGAGCTGGGCGCGGCGGGCATCCGCGTCAATACCGTGTGCCCGACTTTTATCGAAACGCCGATGACGGCCGGCATGCTGGAGGAGCCCGGTTTCCGTGAGTGGATCTGCGCGCGTAATGCGCTGGGCCGCGTCGGCCGGCTCGACGAGGTCATGGGCGCCATCGTGTTCCTGGCCAGCGACGCCTCCAGCCTGATGACCGGCTCCGCGCTGATGCTGGACGCGGGATGGACCGCGGCATGAGGACCGCGCCCCGCGCCCAGGACGTGGCGGATCTGGCGCAGGTGTCGCAGTCGGCGGTGAGCCGCACCTTCACCCCTGGCGCCAGCGTCTCCGAGGAGACGCGGCGCAAGGTGCTGGCGGCCGCGCAGAAGCTGGGCTACCGGCCCAATGCGCTGGCCCGCAGCCTGATCACCCGCCGCAGCCGCATCGTGGCGCTGGTGATGAGCTACCTGGAAAACCAGTTCTATCCGCTGGTGATCGAGCGGCTGTCGCAAAAGCTGCAGAAAGAGGGCTACCACGTGCTGATGTTCATCGCCGAGGTGGACGAGGCGGCCGACGGCGTGCTGGCGGAGATTCTGCAGTACCAGGTGGACGGCATCGTCATGGCCTCCGCCATGCTGTCGCCCAATGTAGCGCGCAGCTGCGCCGAGGTCGGCGTGCCCGTGGTGCAGTTCAACCGGGTGTCCATCCTGGGCGGGCTCGCGCGCCACGCGAGCAGCTCGGTGACGTCCGACAATTATGCGGGCGGGCAATTGGTGGCGCGTCTGCTGGCGGCGCGCGGCTACCGGCGCTTTGGCTACCTGGCCGGGCTGGAGGATTCTTCCACCAGCATCGAACGCGAACGCGGCTACCGCGATGCCTTGCATGAACTTGGCCATGAGGTGGCCTGCCGCGAAGTGGGGCATTACAACTTCGACTTGGCGCAGGCCGCGACACGGCGGATGTTTGCCGGCGCGCCGCCGGACGCGCTGTTTGCCGGCAATGACCACATGGCCATCGCGGCCCTGGATGTGTTGCGCCAGGAGCTGGGCCTGCGCGTGCCGCAGGATGTGGCCGTGGTGGGTTTTGACGACGTCCCGCAGGCCGCCTGGGGCGCTTATCGCCTGACCACGGTGCGCCAGCAGGTCGAACCCATGGTGGACGCCACGGTAGGCCTGTTGCGTGAACAGATGCAGGCAGAACTGCGGCCGCGCGACATCATCGTGCCCTGCGCCCTGGTCGAGCGCGCGACCGTGCGCCCGGCATCCTGAGGGCCCGGACTTCCTATCAGTTGACCCGCTTATTTTCCTACGAACCCTCCCAACAAAGCGCGCACAGACCGCGCTCATTGATTTCAGGAGACAAACGCATGCGCAGCATCTTCGTACGCACCCTGGCCGCCGCCGCGGCGATCGGGTTGAGCGTCAGTTTGGCCCACGCCCAAAGTGGCGCGCCGGCCTGGCCAAGCAAGAATATCCGGTACATCGTGCCGTTCTCGCCGGGCGGCGTGTCCGACGGCGTGGCGCGCCTGATGGCCGAGCAGTTGAGCGCGCGCCTTGGACAATCCGTCGTCGTGGAAAACAAACCTGGGGTCTCCGGCATCGTGGGGACGCAGCTGGTGGCGCGCGCCGAACCCGATGGCTACACCCTTGTCGGCGGCACCATCACCACGCATGCCGTCAATCCGTTTTTCATCAAGTCGCTGGGCTACGACCCGGTCAAGGACTTCACGCCCATCGGGCTGGTAGGCATGGTCAGCAACGCGCTGGTGGTGCGGGCCGATAGTCCCTTCAATACCGTGCAGCAGGTGATCGACGCCGCGCGCGCCGATCCGGACGGCCTGACCTACGGCACGGCCGGGGCGGGAACGTCGCAGCATCTGTCGGGCCAGCTCTTTCAGTCCATCTCGCACACGCGCCTGCGCCAGATCGTCTACAAAGGCGGTTCGCAGGCAATGGTGGACTTGATCGGCGGGCAGATCGACATGGTGTTCGAGACCGTTGCCGCCGCGCGGCCGATGATCGATTCCAAGCGTGTCAAGGTGCTGGGGGTCACGGCCGCCAAGCCGCTGGCGGACCTGCCCGGCGTCAGGCCGCTGGCCGAGCTGGGCCTGCCGGGCTTTGAGATGCAGTCCTGGCAGGGCATTTTCGCGCCGGCCGGCACGCCGGCGCCAGTGGTGGAGCGCCTCGGGCGCGAGATCGCGGCCATCGTCAACAGTCCCGATGTGCGCGCCAAACTGCTGATGCTGGGCGTCGCGCCCGACGGCCGAAGTTCGGCGGAATTCTCGGCATTCCAACGCAGCGAAATCGAAAAATGGGGCAAGGTGATCACGGACGCCGGTATCCAGGCCGACTGATCCCATCCCGATCCCTGGAGACTTGCATGAGCGATTCCCGTTTTCCCCTGGACGGCCGTCTGCCGGATATGCTGCGCAGCGGCAAGCCCTTGCGCGGCGTGTTCAACGGCTTGCCCAGCCCGGCCATTGTCGAGATGTGCGCGTATGCCGGCTTCGATTTCATCATTCTCGACAATGAGCACGGCAGCGCCGATCTGGGCATGACCGAACATATGCTGCGCGCGGCGCGGGCCGCGGGCATCGTGCCGGTGGTGCGCTGCTTCGAGCATGACCTGCCGCGCATCCTGGACATGGGCGCGAGCGCCGTGCAGGTGCCGATGGTCGAAAGCGCCGAGCAGGCGCGGCGGCTGGCCGGAATGATCCGCTACCCGCCGCTGGGGCGCCGCGGTAGCGCCTTCAGCACCCGCGCCGCGGGCTATGGCGCCTTCGGCGGGGCCGGCCACACCCAACGCAGCAATGAGGGCATCGGCTTCATCGCCATGATCGAAACACCGGAAGCCATCGCGGCCGCCGGGGAGATCGCGGCGGTGGACGGCGTGGACGCGGTGTTCATCGGCCCCAATGACCTGGCGCATGCGATGGGGCACGGCAGCGACTGGAACGCCGCGCCCGTGCAGCGCGCCATCGAACAGGGCCTGCGTGCGGTCGCCGCGGCGGGCAAGTGCGCCGGCATCATCGCGCTGACGCCCCAGGACGAGGAAAAATACGGCGCGATGGGGGCCCGTTACTTCGCCAACGTGTCGACCAGCATCATCACGCGCGCGCTGGCACAGGCGGCGTCGGCCGGACGCGATGCGCCCTTGCGGTATTGAAGCGGCCGCCCCCGGCGGCGCCGTCGCGTCCCGGGGAGCGCCTGGCGCGTTCCTTGGCGACGCGCGCGGGGCTGGCGCCATGATGCGACGCTAGGGTTATCTCCAATTTGCGTAACGCTGCAAGGGGCAGACAGTTCAGACGCATAAAAAGGCTTTCCGCGCCACCCGGCGTCTTTTTTTGGAAGTGCAGTGCATTCGAATGCATCACGCCGGCCACACCAGGACGGCGTGGAGGAGACAAGGATGAAAAGAAGGCAATTCCTGCAGACCGCGGGCCTCTATGCGGGACTGGGCGGTCTGTCCTTGCCGTCATGGGCGAACGCCCAGATCGACGGCCTGAAACCGGGCAAGCCCTACGCCGGCACGCGCCTATCGCTGATGCTGCCGCCCGCCTCGCAATTCCGCGCCCAGGAGAAATACCTGCCGCAGTTCGAGCAAGCCACCGGCATCAAAGTGGCCTACCAGTATGTGCCCTATGGCCAATTGCTGGAGAAGATCACGACCGAGGCGGTGGGCGGCGGTTCGGCCTACGACATGTTCGCCTACCAGGACAGCTGGCTGGCCGCGCTGGCCAACTACCTGCAACCCCTGGACAGCCAATTAAAGGCCGATGGCGTGGACATGAAGCGCTATCCGGAGGTCTATCGCCAAGCCTGCCGCATCAACGACGCGACCTATGGGCTGCCCGTGCGGGCCCATCCGCAACTGCTGTTCTATCGCAAGGACCTCTACGGAGAGGCCGGCGTGGCGCCTCCCGCCACCTGGGACGCGCTGCTGTCGGCGGCCGCGGCCGTGCAGCAGCGCAGCGGCGTGCCCGGTGTCGTCATGGACTACGTCAAGGGCAGCGGCTTTCAAAACCTGTGGTTGTGGTTCAACTGTCTGTGGGGCCATGGGTCGGACGTGCTGGACGCCGACCAGCGTCCGCTTTTCAACAATGCCGCCGGCGTGGCGGCGACCCAGGCCTATGTGGACTTGCTGCTCAAGCACCGCATCGCCAACCCGGGATCCAGCCAGTTCGATGAGTACGACATGGTCAATGCCATGGCGCAGGGCAATGGGGCGACCATGATGGTGTGGTGGTGGACGTATGCCGTGTTGACAGGCGACCGTTCCCGGCTGAAGCCCGAGCAGGTCGGGTTCGCGCCGATGTTGCGCGTGGGCAGTCCGGCATCGCCCACTGTCGCCATTGTGATGCCTTTCGGCATCGCCCGGCAGTCCAGGCATGCGCAGGCGGCTTGGGAATTCCTGAAGTGGGTGTCGAGTCCCGCGCTCGAAAAGGCCATCGTCTGCGACAAGAGCGATCCGCAGACAACTGATATCGTCGCCACCCAGACCGCCACCTACCAGGACGAGGAGGTCAATCGCATCAATCACGGCCTGCATCGCGTTGCGCTGCAAAGCCTGGCGGGCGCGCGCACGGTGCCGCAGATGGCGATGTGGCCCCAGGTGGGGACGGTGCTGGAGAGCACGATCTCGGAGATCGTCTCGACCGGCAAGCCGGTGAAGGCGGCCCTGGACGAGGCGGCGGCGCAGGTCGAGCGCAGCGTGCGCCGCTCGGGCGGCCGCCGCCGCGGCTGAAGGAGGGCGCATGAAAGACCGCCATTTGAAGTACCTCCTGCTGGCGCCGGCCGTGCTGGTGTGCGCCGTCACGCTCTTCTTTCCGCTGGTCCAGTCGCTCGTCTATTCGACGCAGGACTGGAACCTGGCGCGCGCCCCGGGGCCGGAGGGTTTCGTCGGCTGGACCAATTACGCGGACCTGATCTGGCATGACCCTGAGTTCCTGGGCAGCGCATGGGTAACGCTGGTCTTCACGGTGCCGTCGGTGGCGCTCACCATCGGCCTGGCGATGGGCATGGCCATGCTGCTGGCCGGCGACGGCCGGCTCCAGATCAACGCCCGCACCCTGCTGGTGATTCCCTTCGCCATGTCGCCCGCGCTGGTGGGCATCTCCTGGCGCTTCATGCTGAACCCGGAATTCGGCGCTGTCGACGCTCTGCTCAAGGCCCTGCTGCCGGGATGGTCGGGGGCGCCCGTGCTGGCGGACCCGGTGTGGGCGATGGTCGCGCTGATCGCGGTGGACGTCTGGCATTGGGCGCCGTACTTTATGTTGACCTTCGTGGGCGCGCTGGCGGCGTTGCCGCAGGACACGCTGGATGCCGCGCAAGTCGACGGGGCAGGCGGCCCGCGCATCTTCTTCGAGATCGTGCTGCCGCAGCTCAAGCCGGTATTGGCCATCGCGGTGCTCCTCAAGACCATCTTCTCTCTCAAGATGCTCGACCAGGTCGTCACCATGACGGCGGGCGGGCCCGGGACGGCCACCGATACCCTGCCGCACATGGTCTACAGCACCGCGTTCCGCTTCTATGACATCGGCTATGCGTCCGCCATGGCATGGCTGCTGGCCGTGGTCATGATGGCGCTGGCCTTTCTCTATTCTCGTTTCGCCATGGGGCGCACCACATGATGAGCAAAACCCTGGCCGTGGGCGCGCAGGCGCGCAGCCGCGGCGTTCGCATGCCTTGGCGCAAGATCGCCATCTGGATGGCGACCGCGCTCTGGATCGCTCCCGTACTCTGGATCGTCGCGACGGCATTCAAGCCCCGCGCCGAGGTCTACACGCTGGCAATCCTGTTCAGGCCCACGCTGGACAGCGTGATCTCGGCCTTCGGTTCTCCTTACCTGCTGGGCGCGCGGCTGCTCAATAGCGTGCTGGTGACGGCCGGCACGCTGGCCATGGCGATTCCCGTCTCCACGCTGGCGGCCTATGCCTTTTCGCGCTTCCGCTTTCCGGGCGGGCAGGCCGGCCCCTTGCTGCTGCTGGCCACGCAGTTCCTGCCGCCCGTCATTATCGTGATTCCGCTGTTCGTGGTGTTCCGCCACCTGGACATGCTGGATACGCGATGGGCCTTGATGATCGCCAACCTGTCCTTCGTGGTGCCGTATGCCACCTGGATGATCAAGGGATTTTTCGACGGGTTGCCGCCCGATATGGAAGAAGCCGCCCAGATCGACGGCGCCTCCCGGCTGCGCGCCATGTGGGACGTGGTGGTGCCCGTGGCCTTGCCGGGCATTGCCACCGCCGCCATCTTCTGCTTCGTGGTTTCCTGGAATGAGTTCTTCTACGCCTTGGTGCTGACGCGCGAACAGGCCGTGACGCTGCCGGTGGCGCTGATGAGCGCGCGCACCGAACAGGGCGACGCCTGGGATGTGATGGCCAGCATGGGGCTGTTCATCATTGCGCCGATGCTGCTGATTTCGCGCTTCGTGCAACGCTATTTTGTCCGCGGCCTGACGGCAGGCGCGATACGGTGAGGAAAACATGGCATCCGTGAAACTGATCGACGTGGAAAAGCGGTGGGGCGACGTGGTGGGCGTGGCGCGCCAGTGCCTGGATATCGCGGACGGCGAATTCGTCGTCTTCCTGGGGCCCTCGGGTTGCGGCAAGACCACCACGATGCGCATGGTCGCCGGCCTGGAGGCGCCCAGCGCCGGCGAGATCTGGATCGGCGGGCGCGACGTGACCGATGCGCTGCCCAAGGACCGGGACGTGGCCATGGTGTTCCAGAACTACGGGCTCTATCCGCATATGACCGTGGCCGAGAATATCGCCTATCCGCTGAAAGTCCGCGGCCTGGGGCGCGCCGAGCGCGCCGCGCGCGCGGGCGAGGTGGCCGAGAAGGTGGAGCTGTCGCATCTGCTGGACCGGCGGCCCCGCGATCTCTCCGGGGGGCAGCGCCAGCGCGTCGCGCTGGCCCGCGCCATCGTGCGCAAACCGCAGGTCTTCCTGATGGACGAGCCGCTGTCCAATCTGGACGCGAAGTTGCGGGTCTCCATGCGCGCGGAGATCCGGCGCCTGCAGAGCGAGCTGCGCATCACCACCATTTACGTCACGCACGACCAGGTCGAGGCCATGACGCTGGGCGACCGCGTCGTGGTGATGCGCGGCGGCGTGATACAGCAGGTGGGAACGCCCAGCGAGGTCTACAACCGTCCCGCCAACCTGTTCGTGGCCGGCTTTGTGGGATCGCCGCCGATGAACTTGCTGCCGGCGCGCGGGCACGACGGCGCGCTGGACGTCTGCGGACACCGGGTGGCGGGCCTGGCCGCGGCGCACGGCCGCGAATTGGTGCTGGGAGCGCGGCCGGAGGATATCGCCTTGACCGCCGCCGGCGACGGCGACCTGGATGCCGCGGTCTATTTGTCGGAACTGACCGGGGACGCGGTGCTTGTCACGCTGGAAATCGGATCGGTGCGTTTTTGCGTGCGCGGCGACCGGCACCTGCGCCTGGACATCGGGCAAAGAGTGGGGGTGACGCTGCCGCGCGCGCATTGCCACCTGTTCGACGCCCGGACCGAAGCCCGCATCGAGCCCTGAGCCATGGAGACGTCAAAGCGCCGACTCGCGCACCACTCGTTCGCCGGGATACCGCTCGATGAGCGCGGCTCGGCCGGGCTGCTGCCGTCGCGCCAGCAGCAGCTCCACGGCGCGGCGCGCCATGGTTTCGATCGGCTGGCGGATGGTCGTGATCCGGTAGGGCGGGCGGGCGCCTTCCGGCACGTCGTCGAAGCCGGCCACCATCAGGCGGCCCGGAACGGGCCAGCCCAGTTGATGGCGGCAGGCGTCGATGACGCCCATAGCCATCTGGTCATTGGCGCAGAACACCGCGTCGGGCGGAGCGCCTTCGCGCATAGCATCCAGGAAGACGGCGCGCGCCTGGTCGTAGGAGAACCCTCCATCCAGGACCCGGGGCGCGGGCCGCCCCGCGGCGCGCAAGCCGGCCTGAAAACCCTTGATGCGCTCGCGGCCCACGGGCGAAGACGCGGGCCCGCTCAGGCAGAGGAAATCCCGGCCGCCGGCGGCCGCCATGTCGCGGGCCAATTGGCGCGCCGCCGCGCCATGATCCGTGGAGACGCTGTCAGCATGGGGGGAACCGGACTGCCGGTTGAAGAACAGCACCGGCACGCCGCGGGCCGCCAGGTTTTCGATATCGGCCGGCTGCATGGACGCGCAGGCGATCAGTCCGTCCAGCGGATAGCCGCCCAGGCCACGCAGCGCCTCCTGGACACCCGAGTCGTCATCGACGGGCAGCAGGATCATATGCTGCCCGGCCAGGGCGAGCTCGTCGCCCAGCGTATAGAGCAGGCTCGGCGTGCCGTGCAGGGTGTAGCGGGTCACCAGGACGCCTATCACGTTCGAGCGCCGCGTAATGAGCGAGCGCGCCAGCGAATTAGGCGTGTAGCCGAGCCGCTGGGCCACCGTGAGCACGTGCTTGCGCGTCTCTTCCGAGATGTTGCTGCCGGCCTGGAAGCAGCGCGACACCGTGGATTGCGCGACGCCGGCGGCGATGGCGACGTCGTAGGAGGTGGCGCGCGGGCGGGGAGATTTCGGTATGGGCATGGCGGTGTCCGTGGCTTGCGGCGCGGATATTTGTTTTGCCGGTATTGCATTCGAATGCACGAGCACTATACCGCAGCGTGCAGCACACATTGGTCAATGAGCGGCGCCAGGTCATGCCGCATGGAGGAAATGCAATGAAAGAAGTCGTATTGCAAGCGGCGCAGGCCGAGCGCCGGGCGGTGCCCCGAAGCGCCATGGTCGCCTGCAAGCTTGCCTTCATCGATTGCAAGCTGCCCGGTTCCGACCAGAAGGAAAACTACTCGATCATCGGCGCCGGTGTCACGCAATCGAAGGACCAGGTGGTCAATTTGACCGAGCCGCACGGCTTCAGCGTGGGCGCCGCGGCGATGCCGCCCGGCGTGACGAACAACCTGCACCTGCACTTCACGGCGGAAGTCTTCCTGATCCACAGCGGGCGCTGGCGGTTCCGGTGGGGCGTGGGAGAGCAGGCCGGCGAGATAGAAGGCGGGCCGGGCGACGTCCTGAGCATCCCCACCTGGATATTCCGCGGGTTTTCCAATGTGGGCGAGGACAAGGGCTGGATTTTCACGGCGCTGGGCGGAGACGACACGGGCGGCATCATCTGGCATCCCGACGTGCTCAAGGCGGCGGCGGGATACGGGCTATATCTGGGGCAGGACAACAGCCTGATCGAAGGCGCGCCGGGCCGGCCGCCGGAGGGGCCGCTGGTCGAACCCTTATCTCAGGCGGACCTGGATGCCTTGCCCCGGTACGACGCGCGGGCCATGCGCGCGCGGCTGCAGCGCGGCGCGGACCTGGACTGGTCCTCGCATGCCTTGCTGGGCGCCTCGCCGGGATGCGAACTGGCGCCGGTGATCGGCCATGGCTTGAGCGAGGATGCGCGGCAACGGGCGCCCATGCTGGATGTCCATGGTTTCTCGGTGGATTGGCTGCGCCTGGGCAAGGGGGCATCCACGGGGCGCCATCTTCTGCATGGCAAGCTCGTCCTGCTGGTGTTCGAAGGCGCGGTCGACATCATCCTGAACAAGCCGGACCAGGCCGTCGCGATCCGTGTCGAGGCGCAGGGTGTCTATTCCCTGCCGGCGGAGGTATGGCGCGAGATCCGGCAGGCCGGAGACCGCCCCGCGCTGCTGTCGCTGGTGGCCAGCGGCGACGCCCGCAAGCGGCTGGTGTGGGACGCCGGCGCGCTGCGGCAGGCGGAGGAGCGCGGCGTCACGCTGGATCCTGGCGGCTACCTGAGCGAACGGCGGTTGTTGCCGCTTACCGCCCATGGAGTGGGATTTGCCGACTGATCGCGATAGCGGCCTGCCCCTGGTGCTGTTGCCAGGCACGCTGTGCGACGAGACGCTATGGTCGTCCACGCTCGCGCGCGATGCCGTGCTGGCGGCGCGCGCGCGGCCGTGGCCGCTCGCCGGCCGCAGCGTCGCCCAGGCCTGCGAGCAGCTGGCGGCCCGGCTGCCACGGCGCTTCGCCTTGGCTGGCTTCTCGCTGGGAGCCATCGTGGCGCTGGCGCTGGCGCGCCGCATGCCGGACCGCGTGGCGGGTCTTTGCCTCATCGCGGGCAATGGGCGCGGCCTGCCGCCCGGCCAGGCGCCGGCGCGGCGCGAAACGCTGCGCCTGGCCGGCGAGCTCGGGCTGGGTGATTATGTCCGCGCGCATCTATGGCCGCGCTATGTGGCGCGCGCCGCCCTGGGCGACACACCCCTGCGCGAGCACATTGTCGCCATGGCGGAACGGGCGGGCCTGCAACGCTATGCGGACCAGATCGAGATCGCGATCCACCGCCGCGACAGCTTGCCGGCCTTGCCCGGCTTGCGGCTGCCGGCGCTGGTCGTGGGCGGCGCCCAAGACGCCATCAATCCGCCGGCCCTGCAGCGCGAATTGGCCGAAGGGATCCCGGGCTGCCAGTTGCTGATAGTGCCGGACGCCGGCCATTTCGTGCCGCTGGAGACGCCGGACAAGCTGGCCGCGGCGATGACGGGCTGGCTGCGTCGCTGCGATGGCGCGAGGCAAGACCCATCCAACGCTCAAGACCCGGCCTGACGGCCACCGCCGCTTTCGACGGCAACCGTGGCGGCAGGCAGGGCAGGCTAGGGCGCCGGCAAGGGCGCGCGCAGCAGGCATCCGGTGGCCGATCCGGTCATCACCACCGAGCCGCCATCAGTCGTGACCGCGATGTTGGTCACGGTCTGGCCGCCAGGGCTGCGCGGGAAGTGGCTGACATTGCCCCGGGCGTCTAAAAGATGGAATGCAGGAGCCCCCATGCCGCGTAAAGCCGCTACGGAATCGCCGGTCGACCGCGATGCCGCCGAGGGCGGCGTCGCCGCGGTGGACCGGGCCTTGAGCCTGATGCCGGTATTCGGGGAAAGGGATTCGGCGCTGTCGCTGGTCGAGCTGACCGAACGCACCCAGCTGTACAAGAGCACCGTGCTGCGCTTGCTGGCTTCGCTGGCGCATGCCGGATGGGTCCAGCGCCTGGATGACGGCCGCTATGCGCTGGGACCGGAGGTGGCGCGCCTGCACGGCCTGTACGCGGCGTCTTTTTTGCTGGAGTGCATCGTGATGCCGGTGCTGTGCGACCTGGTCGCGGCCACCGGCGAGAGCGCCGCCTACCATGTGCAGTCAATGCCCATGACCTGGATGGAGAGCCCTTTGTTTCATTGACGCAGGGCGATGGCACCCGGGCGGCGGTCGATGCCGCTTTCGAGCCGGATCGCCGCAAGCTCATCCTGGATACGCCCTACGCAGCCACCATCTGCCGCATGGTGGCGATGGGATCGGGGGTAAGCGTGATCAACCCGCTGGTGATGCGGCATTTGAAGATTCCGGGCGTGGTCAGCCTGCCGTTTGCGCCGGCGGTCGTCTTCTCCCGCTACCTCCTGGCGGCGCAACAGCAGGCCTCATCGAACTTGACCGCCGCATTCCTGGACTGTCTTCGCGGCGAGCAAGGCCGCCTGCAGCTTGCGGCTTCAATCGTTCCGCTGCCCCGACAATTTCCGCCAGCATCGCGCGGGGGCGGGCCCGCACCGCGTTGGAGCCCCCCGGCTTGAGCGGCCGCATCCGACACGATAAATTTAGAGCAACGATATGCCTGACGCAGCCTGGGCTGCAACGTCGTTGGAGTCAGCGAATGGATATCCTTGAGACCATCACTTCGCACACCGCCGCGCTGCGGCTGCCGCTTTATGCCGTCAGCCTGAGCGCGACGCAAAAGGCGGATACGCCGATCATGCTGATCCTGCATTGGCATGGATTCCACCGCAATGAGGCCGCCGCCGGGGCCTTGCGCTCCGTGGCCGGTTCCGCCATGCAGATCAATCAACGCTGGGACGACTATGCCGTCATCGACCGCGCAATGCTGGAGGCGGCATGGCGGCTGGGCGCCTGGGACGTGGAGCGTGTGGCGCGGCCCGCATGGTGGCGCCTCAATGCGCCGGTGTCCGAAGCGCTGGCCTGCCGCAGGGCGTTCGCGGATTATTCAGATGTCCGGCAAGCGGGCGAGGCTGTCGTCGTCGAGGCGCCGGATCAGCAAGCACTGCTTGAACTGGCCGCCCGGCGGGGCTATGTGCGGTGGCTGTTCCGGCCTCGCAAGGGCGGGCTGTGGAGCCAAACAGAGGGCGACGACGGCACCCTGGATGCCGACGGCGGGCGCTCCGCGCCCTGTCCCGTCCCGCTGCAACCCGAGGGACGGGAACTGCGGCGCAAGGTCGTGTACCGCTTGGGGCGCGGAAGAGATTTTTTGATTCGTTAAGTTGCATTTTGAATCATTGTCCCCCTCTTGAAGCGGTTGGCGGACGCCCATAGTTTTTTCGCGCACCCTTCCCGGGCTGTACGGCGAGGCCGCCGCGTCCTGTCGCGGCAGCGCGCCGGCATTCACTTTTTGATGATCAAGACTTTAGGAGATTGAGTCATGAAGATCCGTCCCCTTTACGACCGGATTATCGTCAAGCGAATCGAACAGCAACGCAAGACAGCTTCCGGCATCGTCATCCCGGACTCGGCCGCGGAAAAGCCGGAACAAGGCGAGGTCCTGGCGGTGGGCCAGGGCAAGCGTCACGCAGACGGTTCGCTGCAACCGCTGGAGCTTGCCGTGGGCGACCAGGTGCTTTTCGGCAAGTATGCCGGCCAGACCGTGAAGGTCGATGGCGAGGAACTGCTCGTCATGCGCGAAGAGGATGTCCTCGCCGTGCTCACTTCGCAAGACGCTCAATTGAAGAAGGCGGCCTGATGCCGCCCGCCAATGATCGAGGAGCAAGCAATGAGTGCGAAAGACGTCAAGTTTCATGACAGTGCCCGCAGCCGCGTGGTCAAGGGCGTGAATATCCTGGCCGATGCCGTGAAGGTGACGCTGGGGCCGAAGGGGCGCAATGTGCTGCTTGAGCGCAGCTTCGGCGCGCCCGTCATCACCAAGGATGGTGTCTCGGTCGCCAAGGAGATTGAACTGAAGGACAAGTTCGAGAACATGGGCGCGCAGATCGTGAAGCAGGTGGCATCGAAGACCGCCGACGTTGCCGGCGACGGCACGACCACCGCCACGGTGCTGGCGCAGGCGGTCGTCCAAGAGGGTATGAAGCATGTGGCCGCCGGCATGAACCCCATGGACCTCAAGCGTGGCATCGACCAGGCCGTGGCCGGTGTCGTGGAGGCGCTGCGCAAGATGTCCAAGCCCATCTCCACCCGCAAGGAGACGGCGCAGGTCGCCGCGCTGTCGGCCAATGCCGATGAGGCGATCGGCAAGATCATTGCCGATGCGATGGACAAGGTCGGCCGCGAAGGGGTGATCACGGTCGAGGACGGCAAGTCGCTGGACAACGAGCTGGATATCGTCGAAGGCATGCAGTTCGATCGCGGCTATCTGAGCCCTTATTTCATCACCGATCCCGAGAAGCAGGTGGCCCAGCTCGATGATCCGCTGGTCCTGCTGTATGACAAGAAGATCTCGAATGTCCGCGAGCTGCTGCCGGTGCTCGAAAGCGCCGCCAAGGCGGGCAAGCCGCTGCTCATCATTGCCGAGGATGTGGAAGGCGAGGCGCTGGCCACCCTGGTGGTCAACGCCATGCGCGGTGTGCTGAAAGTCACGGCGGTCAAGGCGCCCGGCTTCGGCGACCGCCGCAAGGCCATGCTGGAGGACATCGCGACCCTGACCGGCGCCACTGTGATCTCGGAAGAAACCGGCAAGCAGCTGGACAAGGCCACCCTGGAGGACCTCGGCAGCGCCAAACGGATCGATGTCCGCAAGGAAGAGACCATCATCATCGGCGGCGGCGGCAAGCAGGAGGCCATCGACGCCCGCGTCAAGTCGATCCGCAAGCAGATCGACGAGGCAAGCAGCGACTACGACCGGGAAAAGCTGCAGGAGCGTGTGGCCAAGCTGGCGGGCGGCGTCGCCGTCATCCGCGTGGGCGCGGCGACCGAAGTTGAGATGAAAGAGAAGAAGGACCGTGTCGAGGATGCGCTGCACGCCACCCGCGCGGCGGTCGAGGAAGGCATCGTCCCGGGCGGCGGCGTGGCGCTGCTGCGGGCCCGCGCGGCGATCCAGGAGATGAAGGGCGCCAATGCCGATCAGGATGCCGGCATCCGCATCATCCTGCGGGCGCTGGAGGCGCCGCTACGCGCCATCGTCGCCAATGCCGGCGAAGAGCCGTCGGTGGTGGTGGCAAAGGTGATGGAGGCCAAAGGCAACTATGGCTACAACGCCGCCACCGGCGAATACGGCGATCTGGTCGATATCGGTGTCGTCGATCCGACGAAGGTCACCCGGACCGCGCTGCAGAATGCGGCCTCGATCGCGGGTCTGATCCTGACCACCGCCGCCACCATCGCGCAAGTTCCGGAAGAGACCAAGCCGCAGCCTGCCGCGGCTGAAGCGATGGACTTCTGACGCCGGCGAGCCGGCCGTGGTCCTGGGCATCGCGCCGCCGGCGCGATGCTTTTTTTTACCTCCGGCATGCCGGCCGGGGGATGTGTCAGTCGGCATGGGGCCGCTGCGTCTCGCCGCGGTCGTCGGCGATCAGGCGCAGGCATTTCACGAAGAGCCCCCGGTATTCCTCGGGCAGGCGGGCCAGCAGCTCGTCCTCGACCGCGACGTCGCGCGGCATGATGCGCGACAGCAGCGCCACGCCGGCCGGCGCCACATAGAGCTGGTAGGCGCGCGCGTCCGTCGGCGATGGCCGGCGCTCGATCAGGCCGCCGTGATGCATGCGCTTGACCATCTCGGCGACGGTGTTGCGGTCCATGGCCAGGCGTTCGGCCAGGGAGTTCTGGCTCAGTCCCGGATCTTGATAGAGCAGGATCAGGGCCGCCTTTTGCCTGGGCGTGACGCTTTCGCCGGAGAAGGTGTTGGCGAAGATTTCCTCGGCCTTGAAATGGGCGCGCCGCAGCAGATGGGACGGCACGTCTTCGAGCCGGAAATTCTGCAATAAGGCGTGCACTTCCGGGGCGAGCTTCGCGGGCGAGGCAGGCGGACGTTCGGGGCGGGCTGAACGGGTACGGGGCATCGTGCTGAGCTTGTTCCTTGGGCTAGTGGGCATATTACGCTGGGATCCAGCATTGTTACAATAGCATGTGTACGTACATAGTGCTAGCCTGAGAGAAGCCCAGAAAAAACATAGGGAAACCATATAAAGGGTAAATACCATGTTTCATGGCCGGCTCCCTTGCCATAAGATAGTACGCATACGTCTTATATGACGGTTGCGTAGGCGCTCGTGGCGCAGGAGGGTCGAGAGATGAATGCTCCAGGCAGGCCGCCGGCCGCACAGGCCGGCTTGCGCCGCATCGAGCGGTCCGCCGCGCTGCCCGCGCCGCGCTTCCTTTATTCGCCGGCCGTCCAGGCCGGTTCCGATGTCTATATCTCGGGCCTGGTGGGCCTGGACCCCGCTTCGGGCAGGCTGGCCGAAGGCGGGGCCGGGGAGCAGACGCGGCGCATTTTCCTGAATCTTCGCGCGCTGTGCGAGGAGCAAGGATGGCCGGTCGAGCGCATCGTGGTGGCCCGGGTCTATTGCGCCGGCCGCGAGGCCGCCGACGGCATGAACCAGGCCTGGGGCGAGTTTTTCCGGGAGATCCCGCCGCCTGCGAGAACCTTCTCCGTCGTCGAGTCCCTCCCGCTGGGGGCCGCGGTGGAAATCGAGTTTCAGCTGTCCATTCAAGGAGATTCGCCATGAGCGAAGGAATGATTGTCGCTGGTTTCCTGGCCCCCCATCCGCCGCACCTGGTGTATGGCGAAAACCCGCCGCAGAACGAGCCGCGCTCGGAAGGCGGCTGGGAGCCGCTGCGCTGGGCCTATGCGCAGGCCCGCGAGAGTATCGAGCGCCTGCGGCCGGACGTGCTGTTGGTCCATTCGCCGCATTGGATCACCCAGGTGGGACATCATTTCCTGGGGGTGCCGCGGCTCACGGGCCGCTCGGTCGACCCCATTTTCCCCAACCTCTTCCGCTATGACTTCGGCATGGATGTCGATGTCGAGCTGGCCGAGGCTTGCTGCGAGGAGGCCGCCAAGGCCGGCCTGGTCAGCAAGATGATGCGCAATCCGAAGTTCCGGCCGGACTACGGCACGATCACCACACTGCACATGATCCGCCCGCAGTGGGACATCCCGGTGGTGGGGATCTCGGCCAACAACACGCCTTACTACCTCAACACCAAGGAAGGCCTGGGCGAGATGGACGTGCTGGGCCGCGCCACGCGCGAGGCCATCCGCAAGACGGGGCGCCGCGCCGTGCTCCTGGCCAGCAACACCTTGTCCCATTGGCATTTCCATGAAGAGCCGGAGCTTCCCGAGGACATGACCAAGGAGCATCCGGAGCGTTACGACGGCTACAAGTGGGATGTGCGCATGATCGACCTGATGCGCCAGGGCCGCATGAAGGAGACGTTCCAGCTGTTGCCGCAATTCATTGACGAAGCCTTCGCCGAGGTGAAATCCGGCGCCTTTACCTGGATGCACGCGGCGATGGGCTATCCCGAACTGGCGGGCAAGCTGCATGGCTATGGGACCGTCATCGGCACGGGTAATGCGGTGATCGAATGGGACCTCCAGCAAGCGGGGCTTTCAAGCCTGCAGCCGGCGGGCCAGGGCGCCTGACGGCGCGCCAAAAGAAAAGGGGAAATCACATGACCATCGTATCGGCGTTTCTTGTTCCCGGCAGCCCGCTGCCGCAGCTGCGGCCCGACATCGCGCCCTGGGGCCGTCTTCGCGAGGCCCTGGGCAAAGCGGGGAAGTCGCTGGCGGCGTCCCGGCCGGATTGCGTGCTGGTTTATTCCACGCAGTGGTTCGCGGTGCTGGACCAGCTCTGGATCACGAGGCCGCGCAGCACGGGCCTGCACGTCGACGAAAACTGGCACGAGTTCGGCGAGCAGCCCTTCGATATCCGCTCCGAGTCGGCCCTGGCGCAGCGCTGCGTCGAGGCCTGCAACCGCGCCGGCATCAAGGCGCGCGGCGTGGACTATGACCAGTTTCCGATCGATACCGGCACCATCACCGCCACCACGCTGATGGGCTTCGGGACGCCGGCGCTGCCTGTCGTGGCCGCCGCCAACAATCTTTACCACAGCGGCGGGCAGACCGAACAGCTGGGCGCGCTTGCCGCCTCCGCCTTGCAGGACAAGCGCGTGGCCGTGGTCGGCATCGGCGGCCTGTCCAACAATATGTTCCGCGAAAACATCGACCTGCACGAAGACCGCTTCTTGTCAGAGAGCGATGACACGTGGAACCGCAAGCTGCTCGGCCTCATGGAAAGCGGCGATCGGCAGGCCCTGCGCGCCATGCTGCCCGAATATGCCGAGCAGGCGCGTCCGGACATGGGCCTGAAGCACTTTCATTGGCTGCTCGGCGCGATGGGCGAAGGCTATCGGCAGGCCGTCGTGCATGAGTATGCCCCGCTATACGGCAGCGCCGGCGCTGTCGTGGAGTTCCAGCTCCAGTAGCGCGTATCCGCAGGGCTTGCGCAGCGGGCCCGTATTTGCCCCAAGGAGCATTCGTGTTGAAGCAGTACAGAAATTTCATCAATGGGCGCTTCGTCGAAAGCGGGAAACGGTTTGCCGGCGTCAATCCGGCAACCGGCTTGCGCTTCGCCGAGGTGCATGAGGCCACCGAGTCCATGGTCGACGAGGCCGTCGCCGCCGGTCACCAGGCCGTGCGCGGCTGGGGCGCCGCCTCGGTCGCAGACCGGGCCGATATGCTCTATCGCATCGCCGACGAGATCGACCGGCGCGCGGAGGATTTCCTGGAGGCGGAAGTCAGCGATACCGGCAAGCCGGTGTCGCTGGCCTCCAAGCTGGACATCCCGCGCGGCGCGGCGAATTTCCGCATCTTCGCCGACATCCTGAAGACGGCCCCGCTGGAGACGTTTCGCACGGAGCTGGCCGATGGCGCCCATGCCATCAACTACGCCGTGCGCAAGCCGCTGGGTGTGGTCGGCATTATTTCGCCTTGGAATCTGCCCCTGTTGCTGTTTAGCTGGAAGGTCGCGCCCGCGCTGGCCTGCGGCAACGCCGTGGTGGCCAAGCCGTCGGAGGAGACGCCCGGCACCGCGACGCTGCTGGCCGAGGTGATGCAGTCGGTAGGCCTGCCCCAAGGGGTGTTTAATCTGGTGCATGGCTTCGGCCCGAACTCGGCTGGCGAGTTCATCACCAAGCACCCGGACATCAGCGCGATCACCTTCACGGGGGAGTCCAAGACGGGCACGGCCATCATGCAGGCCGCCGCGGCCGGCGTGAAGCCAGTGTCCTTCGAGCTGGGCGGCAAGAACGCCGCCATCATCTTCGCCGACTGCGATTTCGAGAAGACCGTCGAGGGCATGGCGCGCGCGGCTTTCCTGAACAGCGGCCAGGTCTGCCTGTGCTCCGAGCGCATTTTCGTCGAACGGCCTATCTACGATCGCTTCGTGGCCGCCCTGGCCGAGCGCGCGAAGCGCATCAGGCTGGGGGATCCCACCGATCCGTCGACGGAAATGGGGCCGCTGATCTCGGCGGCGCACCGCGACAAGGTGCTGAGCTACTACGCCCTGGCGCGCGAAGAGGGCGCCCAATTCATCGTCGGCGGCGGCACGCCGCGTGTTGGCGGCGCCCTAGAGGGCGGCTTCTGGGTCGAACCCACGCTGATCGCCGGGCTGGCCGATGACGCCCGTTGCGTGTCCGAGGAGATCTTCGGCCCCATCGGCCATATCACGCCCTTTGATTCGGAGGCCGAAGTCATCCGGCGCGCCAATGCCACGCCCTATGGGCTGGCCGCGACGATCTGGACCAGCAATGTCAACAAGGCGCACCGCGTCGCCCAGTCCATGAACGTCGGCGTCGCCTGGGTCAATGCCTGGTTCCTGCGCGATCTGCGCACGCCTTTCGGCGGCAGCGGCCTGTCCGGGATCGGCCGGGAGGGCGGCCTGCACTCGCTGAACTTTTATTCCGAACTCACCAACGTCTGCATCCACGTCGATGCGGCACCCAATGACTGAGCAAGCCATGGAAAAGAACACGGTTTCATCGGCTGTCGTCCAGGGACGGGCGCAGCCGCGCGGCAGGTTTCCGCATGTCAAGCGGGCCGGCGATTTTCTCTTTGTCTCGGGTACCAGTTCGCGCCGCGCCGACAACAGCTTCGCGGGGGCCGAGGCCGACGCCATGGGTGTGCTCGACGCCGACATCCGGGCCCAGACACGCGCGGTCATCGAGAACATCAAGGCGATTCTGGAGAGTGTCGGCGCCGGTTTGAAGGACCTGGTCGAGGTGTCCGCCTATCTGGTCGATATGGGCGATTTCAAGGGCTACAACGAAGTCTACGCCGAGTATTTCGACTACGACGGCCCGGCCCGGACCACCGTGGCCGTGCACCAGCTGCCGCATCCGATGCTGCGCATCGAGATCAAGGCGGTGGCCTACAAGCCGCTTTCTCCCAACGCATAAAGAAGGGTTCCATCGTGACACCACAACAACGAGACGCAGCGGCCGATGCGCTCTATCGCGCTTCGCAGACCGGCCAGCCCATCGCGCCCTTGCGCGACCGCTTCCCGGGCATCTCCGTGGACGACGCCTACGCCGTGCAGGCCATCAACATCGCCCGCCAGGTCGGGCAGGGCCGCCGGATTGTGGGCCGGAAGATAGGCCTTACATCGGCAGCCGTGCAGCGCCAGCTGGGCGTGGACGAGCCGGATTTCGGCACGCTGCTGGACGATATGTCTTTCGGCGATGGACAAGCCATCCCGATGTCCCGCCTGCACCAGCCCAAGATCGAGGCCGAGATCGGCTTTGTCCTGGGCCGCGACCTGGATATGGCGCAGCCCGCCCACCACGAGGTGCTGCGGGCCGTGGATTATGTGATCCCCGCGCTGGAAGTCGTGGGCAGCCGCATCGCGGACTGGAATATCAAGCTGGCCGATACCGTGGCCGACAACGCCTCTTGCGGGGTGTATGTGCTGGGCTCCACGCCGGTCAGCCCGCGCGGGCTGGACCTGGGCCTGACGGGCATGTCCTTGTCGCGCCGCGGGGAGCCGGTGTCCACCGGCGCGGGCGCGGCTTGCCTGGGCCATCCGCTGAACGCCGTGGTGTGGCTGGCGCGGACCATGTCGCGCCTGGGCCAGCCCTTGCGCGCCGGCGAACTCATCCTGTCCGGCGCGCTGGGGCCCATGGTCGCGGTCCAGGCCGGCGATGTGTTCGAGTGTCACATCAATGGCCTGGGCAGCGTGCGCGCCGAATTCGAATCCACAGGAAAAGCGACGGGAGCCTCGGCATGAGCGCGCACGAAGAAATCATCACCCGCCTGGACGACGCCGCCCGCTACGCGCGCGAGACGCCGCAGTTCGACACCGGCAACCGGCTCAGCCTGCCGGAAGCCTATGAGATCCAGCGCGCCTCCATCGCGCGCCGTCTGGCCAGGGGCGAGCGCCGCGTGGGGCTGAAGATGGGCTTCACCAGCCGGGCGAAGATGGTCCAGATGGGGCTGTCCGACGTTATCTGGGGCCGGCTGACCGACGCGATGCAGCTGGAGGAGGGCTCCATCGTGCAGCGGTCCCGGTTCGTGCATCCCCGCATCGAGCCGGAACTGGCCTTTCTCTTGAAAAAGCCGCTGGCGGGCAAGGTCACGGGCGCGCAGGCATTGGCCGCGGTCGAGGCCATCGCGCCGGCGCTCGAGTTGATCGACTCCCGCTACCAGGACTTCAAGTTCACCTTGCCCGAGGTCATCGCGGACAATGCGTCGTCCAGTGGTTTCGTGGTGGGAGGCTGGCATGCGCCCACGACGGATTTCAGCAATCTGGGCCTGGTCATGAGCATCGACGGCCGCGCCGTGCAGGTGGGTTCGACGGCGGCGCTGTTGGGCGATCCCCTGCGCTCGCTGGTGGCCGCCGCGCGGGTTTCGGCGGAAGCGGGCGAGCCGCTGGAGGCCGGCTGGATCGTCCTGGCCGGCGGCGCGACACCCGCGGAGTGGATTCATCCCGGCCAGCACATCTCGATGCGCATGCAGGGACTGGGCAGCGTCGGCTTCCAGCTGGCCTGACCGTGGCAACGGCCGCGCGCAGGGCCGCGCGCGGCGGCAACGCATGGAGTTTTCATGACCCGGAAATTCAAGGCTGCCATCATCGGCAGCGGCAACATCGGCACCGACCTGATGATCAAGATCATGCGGCACGGCCGGCATATCGAGATCGCCGCCATGGCGGGCATCGACCCTGCCTCGGATGGGCTGGCGCGCGCCGGCCGCCTGGGGGTGGCCACCACGCATGAAGGGGCGCGGGGCCTGGCGAGCTTGCCCGTCTTCGAGGACATCGACTTTGTATTCGATGCCACCAGCGCGGGCGCGCACGTCCAGAACGACGCGCTGCTGCGCGAGCGCAAGCCCGGCATCCGCCTCATTGACCTGACGCCCGCGGCCATCGGTCCTTATTGCGTCCCGGTGGTCAACGGCGCGCAGCACCTCGATGCGCTGAACGTCAATATGGTGACCTGCGGCGGGCAGGCGACCATTCCCATGGTCGCCGCGGTATCGCGGGTGGCGAAGGTGCACTACGGCGAAATCGTGGCCTCCATCGCCAGCAAAAGCGCCGGGCCCGGAACCCGCGCCAACATCGACGAGTTCACCGAGACGACGTCCAAGGCCATCGAGGCGGTGGGCGGGGCGTCCAAGGGCAAGGCCATCATCGTGCTCAACCCGGCCGAGCCGCCGCTGATCATGCGCGACACCGTGTATACCCTCAGTGATCCGGCCGACGAGGCCGCCATCGCCGAGTCGGTCGCGCGGATGGCGGCCGAAGTCCAGGGCTATGTGCCCGGTTATCGCCTCAAGCAAGCGGTGCAGTTCGACCGCGTGGAGGACCTCAAGCTGCCGGGGGTGGGACGCCTGAGCGGCCTGAAGACCAGCATATTCCTCGAGGTGGAGGGCGCGGCGCATTACCTGCCCGCCTATGCCGGCAACCTCGACATCATGACCAGCGCGGGCCTGCGCACGGCGGAACAGATGGCCGCCCGCATGGCGGCCACCGTCGCGGCCTGACTGCGGAGAAGGGAAATGAGCCAACAAGACATCGCGGCGCCCGCGGAGCTGTACATCTCCGATGTGACGCTGCGCGACGGCAGCCACGCCATACGCCACCAGTATTCCTTGTCCCAGGTAAGGCAGATCGCCCAGGCCTTGGACGAGGCGCGGGTCGATTCCATCGAAGTGGCGCACGGCGACGGCCTGCAGGGGTCGAGCTTCAACTATGGTTTCGGCGCGCATACCGACCTGGAGTGGATAGAGGCGGTGGCCGGCGTGGTCAAGCACGCCAAGATCGCCACCCTGCTGCTGCCGGGCATAGGCACCGTCCATGATCTGCGGGCAGCCTATGAGGCGGGCGCGCGCATCGTGCGCGTGGCGACGCACTGCACCGAGGCGGACGTCTCGCGCCAACACATCGAGCTGGCCCGCAAGCTGGGCATGGACACGGTCGGTTTCCTCATGATGAGCCATATGTCCGCGCCGCGCGAACTGGCCCGGCAGGCCAAGCTGATGGAGTCGTATGGCGCCACCTGCTGCTACGTGGTGGATTCGGGCGGGGCGATGAATATGGACGATGTGCGCGATCGTGTGCGGGCCTTGCGCGAGGCGCTTCGGCCCGAGACGGCCATCGGCATCCACGCCCACCATAACCTCAGCCTCGGGGTGGCCAATTCCATCGCCGCGGTGCAGGCCGGGGCCGTGCGGGTCGACGCCAGCCTGGCCGGCATGGGAGCCGGCGCGGGCAACGCGCCGCTGGAAGTCTTCATCGCCGCGGCCGAGCGCATGGGATGGCCGCATGGCACGGATCTCTACCGCCTGATGGACGCGGCCGATGACATCGTGCGGCCTCTGCAGGACAGGCCGGTGCGCGTGGACCGCGAAACGCTGGCGCTGGGCTATGCGGGCGTCTACAGCTCCTTCTTGCGGCATGCGGAGGCCGCCGCGCGCAAGTATGGCCTGAAGACCGTCGATATTCTCGTGGAGCTGGGCCGGCGCCGGATGGTGGGCGGCCAGGAGGACATGATCGTCGATGTCGCCCTGGACCTGAAGAACCGCCTGGCCGCCTGACCGGTGCGCGCCCGGCGGGCATCGAGCCCGCCGGGGCCCGCCCCGGGCCAATGCCACGATGTCGCTGCATGCGATCACGGCCACCCCGCAGCAATTCTCCGCCTTCATTGCCTCGGAGAACGAGAAGTGGGACCAGATCGTGCAGGTTTCGGGCGCCAGGGCGGAATAGCGGACCGGGGCAACGGCGCGGACCTGGCCTTTTTTCCGGGCGGTCCGGTGGCGGCGCCCGGGTCTTTTCTTGAGTGACGGCGATGGGCGCCGTGTGACTTCGCGGGGGTCGAACAATGCAAGATCAAGTGCTTTCCAGAAAGACTGACTGGTCGATATGGTCGGTGGCCTATTGCCAGGTGGACATGGCCCAGGATTTCTTCGGCGGCGCGGGCATTTATTCCAATGCCGGCAATAGCATCAGCCCGATGATCTACACCCTGCTGGTCGGCGGGGAGGTCGGCGGCAAGCGGCATGTGGCGCTGGTGGATTGCGGCTTCCAGAACAACCATTGGCTGACGCGCTATGCCTTTTCCAGCTGGGAGGAGCCCAAGGATGTGCTCGGCCGCCTGGGCTTCGCGCCGGAAGATGTGGAAACCATTCTGGTGACCCATATGCATTTCGACCATATGGGGAATTTCGAGGCCTTTCCGAACGCCAAGCTCTACATCCAGCTGGATGAGTACACGGGGTGGTCGGACGCGGTTTGCGCCGTGCACCAGCATGAGACCGCGCAGGAAAAGGAATGGGTGTTTTCGTCATTCGATCCGGTGGACCTCATGCGGGCGGCTCAGGGCGTCTCGGAAGGGCGGGTGAAGTTCGTGCGCGGCGACGAGGAGATCTTGCCGGGCGTGACGGCCAGGCTCGCGAAGGACAGCCATACCTTCGGTTCGCAGTGGTTCGAGGTCAGCACGGCCAATGGCCCCTTCATCGTGGCCGGAGACATCGCCTATTGGTATTCCAACATCGAGCATATGTGGCCGCCAGGCTACCACCAGGGCAATGCCTTCAACCAGATAAAAGTCTATCGGCAGATGCGGGAAGTGCTGAAGGGCAAGACGGACCGCGTCATACCGGGCCATGACGCGGAGCTGTGGAAGCGGCACGCGACCTGGACTGCGCCCAGCGGCAACCAGATCGCGGAGATCAATCTGCGGCAGGACGATACCTCAAGGCGTCCGGACGCCAACGGCAAGAAGCAGCACTTCATCTGAAGCCAATCCGATTATCGCCATCACGCCCAGGAGAGCCTATGCCCTATTTGTATCGCGGGTTCACGACGCAGGAAGAGATCGACGCGCAATACGACGTCGAGAGGTCCGTTCCGGATTTCCGGATCTACGCCCAACATTATGTGCAGGAAAGCGAGAACGCCAGGAAGCGCCTGCCGGCGCAGCTCGATGTCCCCTACGGACCGACGCTGGACGAAACCCTCGACATCTTTCCCGCGGCGCAAGCCGGGGCGCCGGTGTTTGTCTTTCTCCATGGAGGCGCCTGGCGCATTCTCAGCAGCAAGGAATTCTCCACCGTCGCGCAAGGCCTTGGCGCCCGGGGCTTTACCACCGTCGTTGTCAATTACTCGCTCTGCCCGAAGGTGGGCATCGACGAGATCACGCGCCAATCGCGCGCCGCCGTGGCCTGGGTGCTGCGCAATATCGCGCGCTTTGGCGGGGATCCCGGGCGCGTCGTCCTCGGCGGCCATTCGGCGGGCGGCCACCTGACGGCCATGTGCCTGCAGACGGATTGGGAAGGGGAGTACGGGTTGCCCAGGGATCCGCTGGCCGCGGCGGTGATGGTCAGCGGGGTGTTCGAGATCGCGCCATTCCGCTGGTCGGCGATCCAGCCCATGCTGCAGATCGACGACGGGGTCATCCGGAGAAACTCCCCGCAGCACAGCGTGCGCCCCTGCCAGACGCCGATTCTCGTGTCCTGGGGCAGCGAGGAACCCGCTGAATTCGCCCGGCAGTCGCAGGCCTTTGTCCAGGCCTGGGGCGAAGCCGGCAACCGGGCCCAGACCCTGTGCCAGGCGGGCCGGAATCATTTCGATGCCATCTATGGCTTCGAGCAAGCCGACCATCCGTTGACGGAATGGATCGCGAACAGCGTCAAACGCTGAATGTAAATTTCATGCATAACAGCAAGGGGATACACATGAAGAACAGCCTCACCGGGAGCGGGCCCGCCCGCCGCACCTTTCTGGCCGCCGGCGCCGCGCGGGCCGGCGCCGCCTTGGCCGGCCCGCTGCGGGCCAACCCGCCGGCCGTCAAGGGAAAAGCCGTCTGGAGGGATATGGACCAGGCGGCCTTGGACAAGGCGTATGACCAGGCCGCCTGGGCGCCCAATATCGAAACCCTCATCGCGCGCTGCGAAACCAATACCGAGGTGGCGCGCCGCCGCATCGGCGCGCCGCGCAAGATCGCCTACGGGCCGGGTGCCTATGAAACCCTGGAGCTGACCGCCGCCAAGCCGCAGGGCGCGCCGGTGCATATTTTCATCCATGGCGGCGCCTGGCGCGGTTCCTCGGCCGCCCAATGGGGCTTCATGGCGGAGAACTTCGTGGCCCACGGCATGCATTACGTGGCGCCCGATTTCATCAATGTCTTGCAGGCCGGCGGCAGCCTGGTGCCCATGGCCCAGCAGGTCAAGCAGTCCATCGCCTGGGTGTACCGCAACGCCAAGTCCTTTGGCGGAGATCCGCAGCGGATCTACCTGTCGGCGCATTCGTCCGGGGCCCATCTGGCCGGCGTGGCCCTGACCACCGATTGGGAGGCCGAGTTCGGCCTGCCCGGCAATATCGTCAAGGGCGCGGTCCTGGTCAGCGGGCTCTACGACCTCAAGCCGGTCAGGCTGTCCTCCCGCAGCAGCTATGTCGCCTTCGACGACGCGGTCGAGGAGGCGCTGAGCCCGCAGCGGCACCTGAAGCGGCTGCAGACGCCGCTGGTGCTGGTGCATGGCATGCTGGAGACGCCGGAGTTCATCCGGCAGACCCGGGATTTCGGCGCGGCGGTCGCGCGGGCCGGCCATGCGGTGGAGGTGATCAGCGGCCCCGAGTACAACCATATCGAAATCGTCGAAACCCTCGGCAACCCCTTCGGCCTGGCGGGGCAGGCCGCCTTGAAGCAAGCCCTGGGCTAGCCGGCCCGGCCGGCGCCAAGCGCGGCGGCCGGCCGACCTTTTTACGGCGCGGCGCCTCTCGATCGGAAAAAACGACGCCTGCCGCCGCCGCTTTGCCGGGCGACCGCCCGGGATCGCCGTGGGCACGGGGCTTGCAGCGCCGGGCATCCATGCCTGTCCATCCGAGAGGAGCCTACGGTGATCCCAACCCTAGAAAATCGGTACGCGCCCGCGGGGCGCCCGATGCACGCGGTATTCCTGGCGGGGATGTTCCCCTTGTTCCTGGGCGCTGCCCTGGGCGATGCGGCCTATGCCCAGTCTTTTGACATTCAATGGAATAATTTCGCTTCCTGGCTGCTGGTGGGCGCCCTGCTGTTCAGCGGTATTGCCCTGGTCCTGGCCCTCATCGATCTGTTGCGGCCCGCGCGGCGCGTAGCGGGGACGGTGGCCTATGTGCTGGCCTTGCTGGCGCTATGGGTCGTGGGCATTTTCAATGCGCTGGTACATGCCCGCGACGCCTGGGGCAGCATGCCGGCGGGCCTGGTCTTGTCGGTGCTTGCCGTCGTGCTCGCCTGCGCCGTGATATGGCTCGGCTTTCGCGCCCCGCCTGTCAGGAGCCCCGTATGAAACGCCCCGCCTGGCTCGCGGCGTTGCCGCTGTCTGTCTTGATTGGAATCGTTAGCGCCCAGGCTGGGCCCGGGCAAGTCGGACCTTCGCCCGAACTGCCCAAGCCCGAGCGGGGGATATTGCCCGATATGGTGATCGCCAAGCCCGCGGAATGGGGCGGCAAGGCGCCGACGGTGCCCGAGGGCTATACGGTGACCGCCATCGCGACCGGCCTGAAAATCCCGCGCCAGACCCTGGTATTGCCCAACGGTGACATCCTGGTCGCCGAAGGGCGGGGCGGCAATGCCCCCAAACTCAAGCCCAAAGACGTCATCGCCGGCATTATCAAGGCCCGCGGCACCAGCCCGGTCCAGGGTGGCAACCGCCTGACATTGCTGCGCGACGCCGGCGGCAATGGCAAGTACGAGGCATCGACCTTCGCGGAGAATCTCAACGCGCCTTACGGCCTCGCCTTGGTGGGCAACAGCCTCTATGTCGCCAACCAGGACGCCGTGGTCCGCTTCGACTACCGTCCAGGGCAAACCAAGGCCAGCGGGCCGCCCGAGACGGTGACGCCGCTGCCGTCGGAGATCAACCATCACTGGACCAAGGCCATGACCGCCAGCGCCGATGGCCAGTATCTGTATGTGGGCATAGGCTCCAATAGCAACATCACGGAACGCGGCATGACGGTGGAAGCCGACCGCGCCCGGATCTGGCGGATCAATGCCCGCAGCGGCGAGCATAAGGCCTACGCCACCGGGCTGCGCAACCCCACCGCGCTGGCCATCCAGCCGGAGACCGGCCAGTTATGGGCGGTCGTCAATGAGCGCGATGAGATCGGCCCGGATCTGGTGCCCGACTATCTGACCGCCGTGCGCGAAGGCGCTTTCTATGGCTGGCCCTACAGCTATTGGGGGCAACACGTGGACGAGCGCGTGCGCCCTCAGGATAGCGCCAAGGTCGCCGCGGCGATCAAGCCCGACTACAGCCTGGGCTCCCACGTCGCGGCGCTGGGCGTGGATTTTTCGAACCGCGCCATGGGCGAGCGCTTCGCCGACGGCGTGTTCGTCGGCGAGCACGGCAGCTGGAACCGGCCCGACCCCGTGGGCTACAAAGTGGTCTTCGTCCCATTCCGCGACGGCCGCCCGGCCGGCGCGCCCGTGGACTTCGTCACCGGGTTCCGCGATAGCGACGGCACGACGCGCGGCCGCCCGGTCGGCGTGACGGTCGATCCCAAGGGCGCGCTGATCGTGGCCGACGACCTGTCGAACACGATCTGGCGCATCACCCCGGCGCCCGCCTCGCGGGGGCGATAGCCGGCGTCATCCGCGCGAGGCGAGGCTGTCTCGCGCCTGGGGGGCGGGTTCGTCCCGGGCTTCGGGGGCGCTCAAGGTATGCGACAGGCAATAGAGCTCGGACCAGATGCTCGCCCGTTCACTGCAGGCCTGGAATTCCTGGGTATTGAGAATCTCGCCATCGCAGGCGGCCACGGCGTTGATGGCATAGCCGGTGACGATGTAGATCCAGTCGGCGGCGCCGTCGCGGCCGCCGCGGATCCGCTGTTCCGTGGTGGCCGACACCGGCGGGGTGTCCGTCATGAGCAGATGCGCGCCGGAGAGCCCGGGCAAAGCCGCCACGGTCCGCGCATGCGCCCGCAGGCAGGCGCGCAGATCATCCTGCGCGCCAGTGCGCGGAGAAAGGCGGATCGTCAGCGCGTAGCGCGCCAGGCCGCTGCCCGTGCTTTCCAGGACACGGCACTGGCTGCGGATCATGTTGCGGTGCTGCGGCATGAGCTTGGTGGACCAGGGCGTGGGATGGTTGAGGCGCTCCAGGTAGGCGGGGGAAGCCAAGGTGGGGTAGGCGTCCAGTTCGTAGAGCACGAAGAAGCCCGTGCCGCCGCGCGCGCTGGTCCAGCGCGAGCCGCGCAGAAAGCCGGGGATGCCCATGCGCTCGGGAAAGTGCTCATGGGTATGCCAGTCTTCGAACTCCGCCCGCCAGCCCGGCGAGATATCCCACCACATTGCGATGGCGGCCTTGCCGTGCATGGCCATGATCAGTTCCTGGCGCGCAGGGCAGCCAGTTCGGCGTTGACCTGTTGCATGACATCCGGGCCGATCTCGGCGGCGAATTTGTCCACGACCGGTTTGACGGCGGCGCGCAGGCGGTCGACTTCTTCGGGCGCCAGGGTGTTGACCTGCATGGCTTTGCGCAGTTCGTCGAGGGCGACGGCTTCCTTGGCCTGCGAGATGCGGCGCTGCTCGGTCTTGGCCTGGGCGGCCGCGTCGAGAATGATCTGGCGTTCCGTTTCACTCATGCCGTCCCAGGTCTTGCGGCTCATCAGGAAGGGCATGCCGGTGTAGATGTGGCGGGTCAGCGACAAGTATTTCTGCACTTCCGCGAACTTGGCCGACAGGATCACTCCGAGCGGATTGTCCTGCCCGTCTATGGCCCGGGATTCCAGCGCGCTATAGACCTCGCCGAAAGTCATGGGCAGGGGATTGGCGCCCAGCGCCTTGAACATGTCGATGTAGACGGGCGCGGCGATGACGCGGATCTTCAGGCCCTGCAGGTCCTGCACCTGTGCGATCGGGCGCTTGCTGTTGGTCATGTTGCGAAAGCCCAGGTCCCATATGCCCAGGCCGACCAGGCCATGCGCGGACAGGCTGGCGAGCAGGCGCTGGCCCGCGGGTCCGTCCGAGACGGCATAGGCTTCGCGCGCGTCATTGAACAGGAATGGCAGGTCATAGACCATGAACCGCTTGTCGATGCCCGCCAGCAGGCCCGTCGCCATCGACGTGAAGTCCAGTGTCCCGCCGCGCACGGCCGACAGGTTTTGCGGATCGCTGCCGAGCACCGCGTTGGCGAAGATGGCCACTTTGATCTTCCCGCCGCTTTTCTCGGCGACGAGGTCGGCGAACTTCTGCGCGCCCTGGCCCAGCGGATGATCCGCCGCGAGGCTGAAGGCGAACTTCAGGGTGCGCGTCTTGATTTCCTGGGCGGTGGCGGTGATGGCCAGGCAGGCCAGCATGGCCGCCGCCGCGGCCTGGGCGATGCGCAGAGGTGTTCTGTTGAGGTTCATCACAAGCACCTGTTATCGGTTGACATTGGCAAGGGCCGCTTGACATGGTGGCCGGTGCGAGCATAGGGCATAATTTTGAACGGCGTTCAAAATTCGATGGAATTCAAAATTTGAACGGTCTTCAGCAGCAAGCTTCGGGAGAGGGCGATGAGCGGCGCGATCGAGAAAACACTGGCACTGCTGGAATACCTGTCGGCGCATCCGGACGGCGCCAGCCTGGCCGATATCGCGGATGAGCTGCATCAGCTGCGCAGCGGGTGCCACCGGACGCTGCATGAGCTGATGAAATTCGGATATGTGCGGCAGACCGCGGTGCGAGGCGAGTATGCGTTGACGACCAAGCTGGCGTCCATGGGCCTGAGTTTCCTGAGCCGCTCCGGGGTGATAGACATCGCCCAGCCCGTCATCGACCGCTTCGCCATGGCCACGGGCGAACTGGTGCGCCTGGCCATCGTCGACGGCAAGCGCCTGACCCTGGTGGCCAAGGCCCAGGGCGCGAAATCCGGCCTGCTTTACGACCCGGACATGGGCATCGATCTTCGGCTGTCGTGCAGCGCGGCCGGCCATGCGTGGCTGATGACGCTGCCCGAAGACCAGGCCATTGCCTATGTCACCGAACAGGGCTTGGGCAAGCCGCGCGACTATGGCCCCAACGCGCCCACCTCCATCCGCGCCTTGCTGGCCAGCCTGGATACGCATCGACGGCGGGGCTATAGCATTCTCCAGGATGTCTATGCGGCCGGCATGAGCGCGATGGCCGCGCCCGTGCGCCGCCCGGGCCACCAGAGCACCGGTATCCTGGTGGTGGCGGGGCCTTCGCAACGGCTCACCCTCAAGGTCATGGAGAAGTCCGGGCCGGCGCTCTTGCGCGCGGCAAGCGAGCTGGCGCAGGCCGTGGATGCATCGCCGCTGTTGCGGTCGGCGCAGGTGGGCACGTGGGGCAATGGCCCGGAGGTCGCGCCGCGCGCAGCCTGATGCTAGGCTTGTCGCTTCAAGCGATCGGGAGGCGGCTGATGTTCTCGCATATCGTTGTCGGAGTATCCGATTTTGACCGGGCGCTGCGTTTCTACGAGCCGCTGTTTGCGGTGCTGGGCGTGTCGCGGCGTTTTTGCGAACCCGGCGTGCCGTGGGCCGGATGGCACAGCGGGGAGGGGGCGCGGCCCTTTTTTGTGATCGCCCGGCCTTTCGACGGCGCCGTCCATGTGGCCGGAAACGGCCAGATGACGGCCTTTCTTGCCGAGTCCCGCGAACAAGTGCGGCAGGCGCATGCCGCCGCGCTGCGGGCCGGGGGCGCCTGCGAGGGCGCCCCGGGCTTGCGGCCGCAATATCACGCGGACTATTACGGCGCATATTTCCGCGATCCCGACGGCAACAAGCTCTGCGTGGCGTGTCACCGCCGCCCGCCATGTCATGAGGGGGGCGCGTTATCGTGGTGGCAGCCTCTCCGGGCCCGTCCCAGCAGGAAGCCGATGCTTATGAAGATCTCCCGTTCCACCGCGCGGCGCGCCCTGCTTGCCATGGCGGCATGCGCCTCGATCGCCGGCTGCGGGGCGGACAATCCGCCCCGGCAGACCTCCATCGACTACCGCAGCCCGCCGCCCTCCGCCGGCCAGGCCAGGGACGGGGGCGATTTCTCGGGCCGCCGCCTGACCATCCAGTCCGGCGAGGGCGAGCGGCTGATCCTGCCCTGGTTCATCCAGGACACCCAGGATTGGATCAACCGGAACTGAAGCGGCGCGGCTGGATAGGGTAATCGGCATCCTTTACAAGAATTATTCTTATTTGCAATAATTGCCGGCTTCGTCCCTTCCTTTTGCTTCGCATGCGCCGGACCCGCCCCGCCGAACACGGTTGGCTCGCCTATTACCGCGAGCTCCTGGGCACATGGCAGCGCAAGGGGCATGCCGCCGGCGACGTCGAAGACACGGCCCATGACGCCATCGCCAACTTGCTCGAAGGCGATGTCTCGGCGATCCGCAATCCGCGCGCCTATCTGCATCGCAGCGTCTATCACGGCCTGGCGAACCAGTACCACAAGCGGTCGCGCGCGGCCGCCATCCCTTTGCAGGATCTGGACGAGGGGGAGCATCCCGCGCAGGACGGCCCGGAGGCCGGCGCGCGCACGGCGCAACTGTCGCGCGCATTGCGCCAGGCGCTCGATGAGCTGCCCGAACCCTGCGCCGCGGTCTTCGCCTGGCACCGGCTGGAAGGCTGGACGGTGCCGGAGATCGCCAGCCACATGGGACTCTCGGTCAGCAGCGTGGAAAAATACCTCACCCGCGCCATGCGCCATCTGCACAGCCGGCTGCACGCCTACTCGCCATGACATCCGTTCCCAAGCCCCCGAGGGATCCCCTGGACGCCGCCGCCTATTGGTTCGCGCGCGACCACGGCGGCCTGATGACGGCCGACGAGCGGCGCCAGTTCGAGGCCTGGCGGCGGGCCGATGCCGCGCATGAGCGCGCCTACCAGGAGATGCTGCAGGTCTGGGACCTGGCCCAGGCCGTGCCCGACCGCGAGCTGCGCGCGCTGCTCGCGCAACTGGCGCCGGCCCGCGCGCGGCCGCCCGGACGCCGGCGCTTCGCCTGGAGCCTGGCCGCCACGGCCTGCGCCCTGGCCGGCGCGGGTCTGGCCTGGCCGCTCTGGCGGCCATCGCAGCCGCTGTTCCAGCAAGGCTACGCCACCGCCCGCGGCGAACGCCGCAGGCTGGCCCTGCCGGACGATTCGGTGCTGACGCTGAATACCGCCACCCAGGCCGAGGTGCGCTATACCCGTGATGAGCGCCGCGTCGCATTGCGGGCCGGCGAGATGCTGTTCGATGTCGCGCCGGACCCGGCCCGGCCCTTCATCGTCGAGACCGAGCTGGGCCGGGTGCGCGTCACCGGCACCCGCTTCAACGTGCGCTACGAGCGCCAGCGCCTGGAGGTCGCGGTCGAATCCGGTTCCGTCGAGGTGGCCACCGGCGCATGGTGGCGCCGCGAGCGGGTGCGATTGGCCGCCGGCCAGGGCACCACGCTGGGCCGCGCGGGCCAGGCGCTGCGGGCCGAAGCCGTGGACGTGGCCGCGCTGACCGCCTGGCGCCAGGGCAAGGCTGTCTTCGACAACGTGCCGCTGGCGCAGGTCGTGGATGAGATCAACCGCTACCGCGAGCAGCCCATCCGCGTGGCCGCCGCGCTGCGCGGCATCCGCATCGCCGGCGTGTTCGACGTGGACGATACCCGGGGTTTTCTGGCCGCCCTGCCTGCCTTGATCCCGGTGCGCGTGGTGCCGCGGGCCGACGGCGGCAGCGAGCTCGTGGCCCGCTGACGGCGGGTCCGCCATGCGCGCTATACATTTGGTTGCAAATTCGGGTTGAGAATCATTACGGGGTTTGAGCCTCGATCCGCTCATAGCGGTAAGCGGGTTTTTTGTCCCGCATGAACCCGCCGGCCGGTCGCTTCCCAGGACCGCCGCCCCGATCGAGCGCCATTGTGATCCACTTCTTCGCCCCGCCCGGCCGCCTCGCGCGCCGCCCCTTGAACGCCGTCCTCGGCACGCTGGCCCTGGCCCTGGCCCTGGGCGCCGCGCCGCCGCCCGCCCGGGCCCAGGACGCCGCCGCCGTCCGCATCGACATCCCCGCCCAGTCCCTGGCGCAGGCCTTGCTGCAACTGGGCCGCCAAACCCGGCTGCAGATCTACTACCTGCCCGAAGCGCTGGGGGAGCGCCGCGCGCCGGCGGTCAGCGGGACGCTGACGCCGCAACAGGCGCTGGACCAAGTGCTGGCCGGCACCGGCCTGGTGGCGCGCATCGATGGCAATACCGCCGTGGTGCGGCCGGCCGGCGAAGAAACCGCCACGCTGCCGAGCGTCGCGGTTTATGGCGACACGCATGCCGACGCCATCGACGGATTGGTCGCGCGCCGCAGCCGCACCGGCACCAAGACCGACACGCCGCTCAACGAGATTCCGCAGACCATCAACGTGGTCACCGCGCAGCAGATCGAGATGACCGGCGCCACGGACATCAACCAGGCGCTGCATTACGTGCCGGGCTTCTCCAGCTATGGTTCGGACAATCGCTCCGACTGGTACTCGGCGCTGCGCGGCTTCACCCCGACCGCTTATGTCGACGGCCTGCCGGTGCCCAACACGCTCAACCTGGCCAGCTGGCGCGTCGATCCCTACCTGATCGACAGCATCACGGTGTTGCGCGGCCCGACCTCGGTGCTGTACGGCCAGGGCGACCCGGGCGCCATCGTCGATGTACAGAGCAAGCTTGCCAATGGCGAACATATCCGCGAAATCGAAGTCCAGGCGGGCAACTACGCCCGCAAGCAGCTGGGCTTCGACATCGGCGACAGCCTGGATGAGACGGGCGCACTGTCCTATCGTCTGCTGGGACTGGGCCGCGACGGCAATGCCCAGACCGGCCCGAACAAGGACCAGCGCCTGGCCCTGGCGCCGTCGCTGCGCTGGCAGCCAAGCGCCGCCACCAGCCTGACGCTGTCGGCCACGTACCTGGAGGACTGGGGCGACATCAATACCAACTTCCTGCCCGCCCAAGGCACGGTGCTGCCCAATCCCAACGGCCGGATCTCGCGCGATGTCTATACGGGCGAACCGGACTTCAATGACTATCACAAGAAGCAATGGTCGGTCGGCTATGCGCTCGAGCACCGGCTCGGCCCGGTCTGGACCCTGCGCCAGAACACCCGGCTGATGCACCTGGAACTGAACAACCGTTCGGTCTGGGGCGGCGGGCTGGACGACAGCGACCCGACCATGGCGTCGATCACGCGCTATGCCGGCCGCTTCCAATTCAATTACAGCCGCTTTGACATCGACAACCAGGCCGAGGCCAGATTCCGCACCGGCGCGCTGGACCACACGGTGCTGACCGGCCTGGAATACAGCCGCCAGTCCACCACCGACAGCGAATGGATGGCGCTGGCGCCGTCGCTCAATGTCTACAACCCGGTGTATACGCCGATCAACCGGTCGATCTTCTACGGCCCGAACGCCTTTCCGCGCACCGACACTTATAGCGTGATGAACACTGTCGGTCTGTATGCCCAGGATCAGATCAAGTGGGATCGCTGGGTGCTGACGCTGGGCGGGCGCAAGGACTGGGCCAAGACGCGCCAGACCGACCGCGAGGCCGACAGCCGCGCGTCGCAGCTGGACCAGGCCTTCACCGGCCGCGTCGGCCTGACTTATCTGGGGGACTACGGCCTGTCGCCCTATGTCAGCTATTCGACCTCCTTCAATCCGGTGTCCAACACCCGCCTGGCCGATGGCGACTGGGCCAAGCCGACCCAGGGCAGGCAGATCGAAGCCGGCCTGCGCTGGCAGCCCGAGGGCAAGCGCCTGACGCTTAACGCCGCGGTCTACCAGATCAGGCAGACCGACGTCGTCACCGACAATCCGGACGATCCTACCCACAGCAGCTATGTGCAGACCGGCGCGGTGCGCTCGCAGGGCATCGAGCTGAGCGCGGTGGGCCAGCTCACGCCGGAACTGTCTATCGTCGGCGCCTACGTATTCCAGAACGTCAAGATCACCCAGGCCAACGACGAGACGCAGGGCAAGTGGCCCGTGGACATCCCGCGTCCGCGCCAGATGGCCTCGCTGTGGGCCGACTGGACCTGGCGCGCCGGCGCGCTGGAGGGCTTCGGCGCCGGCGTGGGCGTGCGCTACCAGAGTTCGGCGGCGGGTGCGCCCGACAACTCGCTGAAGATCCCCAGCTACACCGTCTACGACGCCGGGCTGCACTACGAAATGCCCAACTGGCGATTCGCGCTGAACGCCGCCAACCTGTTCGACAAGCGCTACGTCAGCGGCTGCCAGTCGTACGGCGTGTGCATGTACGGCAATGGCCGCACAGTGGTGGCTTCGGTGAAGTACTACTGGTAGGCGCACGCCGTGCGGCGATTGTCGCCGCACGGGCAACATCATGATGCCTGCCTCGCGCCTTCTGCCCATGGCGCCGCGGACCTACGATTCAGACAGGCTTGCGCCATCTGCCGGCGCGCCATCCTTTCAAGAGGAATCATCATGAGCCAGCGTCTGAACGCCTTCGCGCAATCGCCCGAGCTTTTCAAGAAATTCGTCGAATTCGGCATGCTCCTGAAGTCCGGGGCCATCGAACAATCCATCCTGGACCTGGTCGAGATCCGGGCCTCGCAGATCAATGGCTGCGGCTTCTGCCTCGACATGCACATCAAGCAGGCCAAGCTGCATGGCGAGCGCGAGCTGCGCCTGCACCATGTCGCCATCTGGCGCGAGTCGGCCGAATTCTCGCCGCGCGAGCGGGCCTGCCTGGCCTGGACCGAGGCGCTGACCATCCTGGGCGCGCACGGCGTGCCCGACGAGGTCTACGAGCGCGTGCGCGGTCAGCTGTCGGAGAAGGAAATCTCCGACCTGAGCTTTGCGGTGATGGCGATCAATGGCTGGAACCGGCTCAATGTGGGCTTTCGCACCGTGCCCGGATCGGCCGACAAGGCGTATGGCCTGGACAAGGCCACGTTCAACTAAAAGGGGCCATCATGAAAGTCCTCGTCATCGGCGGCACGGGCCTGATCGGGTCCAAGCTCGTCAAACGGCTTATCGGGCGCGGCCACGAGGCGATGGCGGCCTCGCCGGCGACGGGCGTCAATACGCTTACCGGGGAAGGGCTGGACGCGGCGCTGGCCGGCGTCGATACCGTGGTCGACGTCGCCAATTCACCGTCCTTCGAGGACAGGGCCGTCCTGGACTTCTTCCGGGCGTCCGGGCGTAATCTTCTGGCGGCCGAGGCCCGGGCCGGGGTGCGCCACCATGTCGCGCTGTCGGTGGTTGGCACACAGCGGCTGGCCGAGAGCGGTTATTTCCGCGGCAAGATCGTGCAAGAGCAATTGATCAAGGCGGCAAGCATCCCCTATACGATCGTCCAGAGCACACAGTTCTTCGAGTTCCTGGGTGGGATCGTGCAGGCGGGCACGGTGGGCGGCGAAGTGCGTCTGTCGCCGGCTTGGGTGCAGCCCATCGCTTCGGACGATGTGGCCCAGGCCATGGCTGACGCGGCCCTGGGACCGGCCTTGAACGCGACGGTCGAGATCGCGGGTCCCGAACGGATGCGCCTGGCGGAGCTGGCGGAACGCTATCTGCGCCAAATCGGCGATACCCGTCCGGTCAGGGCAGACTGGAGCGCGCGCTACTTTGGCGCCCTGCTCGGCGAAGACACGCTGCTGCCGGGGCCGCGCCTGGGAACCATCGGCTTCGACACGTGGTTCAGCCGTTCCGGCGCACGGCATTAGCAGGCGGCGGGAGCTCTCATGCGCAGACTGAGGCCGCCGCCCCCATCCAGCCTGGACGAGTGCCGGGGCGGGGATTTTCAGCCTCGAGCGCCCGGATTTGCTCGGTCATGTAGTCAATGAACAGCCGCATGCGGGCCGGAAGATGCTGGCGGCCCATGAAGCACAGGTAGTGGCCGCGATCGTCGGGCGCATACTGCGGCAGGAAGGCGACCAGGCGGCCCGCCCGCAGGTGGTCGCGGACCTGATAGCCGGCCATCTGGGCGATGCCGTGCCCGTCGAGCACGGCTTGCAGCACCAAGTCGGCGTCGTTGAACGTGAGCATGGCCGGCGGCGTGAACTTGCGCAGATGGCCCCCGATCTTGAATTCCCATTCGTACACCCTCCCCGAGGCAAACATGAAATTCACGCCGTGGTGGCCGGCGAGCGCGTCCACGCTGGCTGGCACGCCGTGGCGCGCGGCGTAGCCGGGCGATGCGCACAGCATCATCTGCATGGGGATGATCTTCTTGGCGATCACCTGGCTGTCTTCCATGCGGCCGTTGCGAAACGAGAGGTCGACGCGGTCGGTGGTGAAATCGGTGGGGCCGTCATCGAGCCGCAACTCCACCGAGATGGCCGGATAGCTTGCGCGGAATCCGTGGATCAGCGGAGCCACGATCTTGCGGCCGAAGCCGACGGTCGAGCAGACGCGCAGCTGGCCCGTGGGCGGTCCGTCGCGCAGTTCGCGCATGTCGTCCAGGGCCCGGATGATGCGCTCGACGCCGGGCTGGCATTGGTCGAGAAAGCGCTGGCCCTCGACGGTGAGGGTGGTATGGCGGGTGGTGCGCACGAACAGCCGGGTGCCCAACTGGTCTTCCAGTTTTTGCACGGCGCGGCTGACGGCCGAGCGGCCTATGCCCAGCCTGTCGCCAGCCTTGGCGAAATTGCCTTCGGTGGCCACGGCGATAAAGGCGATGACGCCGGCGTAGCTGGTCGCGAAAGTGCCGGCCAAGGAATCCGGCTGGCGGGAAACCAGGAAATCGGGATGGGGTATCGACATGGCGATGGTGTCGGTATGAAGGGATCCTATCTCCTAAGACGGTTCAGCAGACGGGTTTGTGACATCGCCGGCAAAAAAAGTTGCCGGCTGCCTACTTGATGGGGGTCAGCGCGGGGGCGCCCTGCGTCTTGACCAGTACCGCCAGGAACCTGGCCGGCTGGGTCAGGCTGGCGTTGCGGCCCACCAGATGGATATCGCTGGGGCCCTCGTAGAAGGTCTGGCCGGGCGCCAGCGTGACCTCCCGCCCGCCTTCGACCTGCATGACGATGTTGCCTTCCAGGACATAGACGAAGGCGGAGGCGTCATGGCGATGGATGGGGTCGGCCGCGCCGGGAGGGTAGTCGACCAGGAGCATCAGCCCCTCCTTGCCGGGGATGTCGGCCAAGGCCTGGCTCATCAGCGCCGTGATGACCGGAGGCGCCGGGGGCACGGCGGATGGGGTATGGCCGGGGGGCGCCGCCCGCGCGCCCGTCAGCAGACTGGCGGCGATGGCGAGGGACGCTGCGAAGCGGGTGATCTTGGGCATGGCCTGTCCTTGGGGATGGAGTGACAGGTCCATGGTAGAGGCGTGCCGGGCAGGGAGGTAGGCCCGCGCCAGGGATCACCGTGTTGCCCGGCCGGCAACACAGGCGGGGCATCAGGCCCGGGCCAGCGTGGAGGCAATGCGCGCCAATTTGTCGGGATTGCGCTGCACCAGCACGCGCGTCAGGCGCTGCCCGTCCGTTTCGTAGGACTGCACGGACTCCAGTGTGCCTTCGATAAAACGCAGCAGCGTCCATTGCCCGTTGACCTGCAACACCTCGGTATGCAGCGCGTCGCGGTAGCGGCGCTTGCCGGCGTAGAACAGTTGCGCCAGGCGCTTGCCGCCCACCAGGCTGGCAAAACTGCTCACCTTGCCGCCGCCGTCGCCGATGAGCTCGGCGTCATCGCTCAGCAGGGCGTGCAAACCATGGAAATCGCCCTGCTGCATCGCTTCGGAGAACGCCAGCAGCAGGCGCCGCAGGGTTGCGCGAGGCACGGTCTCGCGGGGCGAGCCCTGGCGCAGTTGCAGTTTGGCGCGCCGCACCAGCTGCCGTGTGGCGGCTTCGGTCTTTTCGAGGGTGCGGGCGACGTCTTCATAGTCGGCATCGAACACTTCACGCATCAAAAAGGCCGCGCGCGCGTCCGGCGACAGCCGCTCCAGCATGAAGAGGAAGGCCACCGAGACATCATCGGCCCGTTCATGGATTTCTTCCGGCGTGGAGGGGGCGGCCATCAGGAGGGGCTCGGGCAGCCAGACGCCCACATAACGCTCGCGCTCGGCCCGGGCCGCGCGCAGGCGATCAATGGCCAGCCGCGTGGTGACGCTCACCAGCCAGGCTTCGGCATTGCCGATCTTCGGGCGGTCGGCCTCGTGCCAGCGTAGCCAGGCGTCCTGCACGACATCCTCGGCTTCGGCGACGGCGCCAAGCATGCGGTAGGCGATGCCAAAGAGACGGGGGCGGTGGAGGTCGAAGAGGGCAGCGGAGTCGGTCATGAGCCAGGCCAACGCCCAGGGATTGACGCAGGACATTGTGCCGCAGCGGGGCGGTGGCGACAAGGTTCTGGCATGATGTCGGCTGCCCAAGAGGAGGGGTTTCATGCAAACCTTGCAACGCGCCCGCATGGTGCCGGAATTGCTGGTCAGCGATCTGTCGCGCAGCCTGGCGTTCTGGATGGATCTGTGCGGCTTTGAAATCGCCTACCGCCGCGAGGCGGAGGGCTTTGTCTATCTGGACCTGGATGGCGCGCAATTCATGTTGGAAGAGGTGCGCGGGGGGGACAACTGGATCACCGCGGACCTGCAGGCGCCGCGCGGGCGGGGCATCAATTTCGAGATCAAGGTGGCTTCCATCGAACCCATGCTGGCGCGGCTGGCGCGGGCCGGCTGGCCCTTGTATCGCGAGCCGCAGGAGCGCTGGTACCGCAGCAATGCCGTCGAAGTCGGCGTGCGGCAGTTCCTGGTGCAGGACCCCGACGGCTATCTGCTGCGGTTCTCGGCCTGGATCGGCGACCGGCCGGCCATATAGGCCTGGCGCGGCCGCTGTCCGGCCGTAGCGCATACACTGTCGGTCAACCCTGTTTTTCGCGGATGTCGCCATCCGACCCTATTGTGACCGACACGTCTTTTTCTTCCCTGCCGCTGCTGCCGGCGCTGCTGGAAAATCTCCAGGGCCTGGGCTTCGGGCAGATGACGCCCATCCAGGCGCAGAGCCTGCCGCTCATCCTGGAGGGCCGCGACCTGATCGCGCAGGCCAAGACCGGCAGCGGCAAGACGGCGGCCTTCGGCCTGGGCCTGCTGCAGACGCTGGAGGTCGACCGCCTCGTGCCGCAAGGGCTGGTGCTTTGCCCCACGCGCGAGCTGGCAGACCAGGTGGCGCAGGAGCTGCGCCGCCTGGCCCGGCTGATCCCCAACGTCAAGGTGCTGACCCTGTGCGGCGGGGCCGCCGCGCGTCCGCAGGCCGAGTCGCTGGCCCGCGGCACCCATCTGGTGGTGGGCACGCCCGGCCGCATCCAGGATCACCTGGCGCGCGGCAGCCTGGATCTGTCGGGCCTGAAAACCCTGGTGCTCGATGAAGCCGACCGCATGGTGGACATGGGGTTTTATGACGATATCGCCGCCATTGCCTCGCACTGCCCGCTCAAGCGCCAGACCCTGCTGTTTTCGGCCACCTACCCGGAGAACATCCGCAAGCTCAGCGCCCGTTTCCTGCGCAATCCGGCCGAGGTCAAGGTCGAGGCCCAGCATGACGCCAGCCGCATCGAGCAGATTTTCTACGAGGTCGACGAGGACGAGCGGCTGGACGCCGTGGTCGCGCTGCTGGCCCATTTCCGGCCGGTGTCCACGCTGGCGTTCTGCAATACCAAGATCCGCAGCCACGACCTGGTCGAGCGCCTGCAAGCCGCGGGCATCAGCGCCCAGGCGCTCAACGGCGACCTGGAGCAGCGCGAGCGCGACGAGATCCTGATCCAGTTCGCCAACCAGAGCTGCGCCGTGCTGGTGGCCACCGATGTGGCCGCGCGCGGCCTGGACATCCAGAACCTGGGCGCGGTAATCAATGTGGACGTGACCAAGGACACCGAAGTCCATGTGCATCGCATCGGCCGCAGCGGCCGGGGCGAACAGAAGGGACTGGCGCTGAGCCTGTGCTCGGCCGAGGAAATGCGCTGGGCCAATCTGATCGAACAGTACCAGGGCGCGCCGCTCAAATGGGCCGATATCAAGACGCTGCGCCCCAAGTCGGACCGCCCCTTGCGGGCACCCATGATCACCTTGTGCATCCAGGGGGGCAAGAAAGACAAGCTGCGGCCCGGCGATCTGCTCGGCGCCCTGACCGGCGATGGCGGGCTGACGTTCGAGCAGGTGGGCAAGATCCATATCACCGAGTTCACCGCCTACGTGGCGCTGGACCGCCAGATCGCCAAGCAGGCTTTCTCGCGCCTGTCCAACTGCAATATCAAGGGCCGCCGCTTCCGCATGCGCTTTCTCGAAGCGCTTTGAGCCCCGCCGCCGTCTAGGAAGCGCCGCCCAGCTGGCCGGCGACGTGGTTGGCCGCGCGCTCGATGTGCGACCGCATGAGGGATTCGGCAAGCCGCGCGTCGCGGCGGGAGATGGCGCGCACGATCTGCCAGTGCTCCTCGAAGGCGTCGTCCTTGCGCTCGAGCACGGAGCCCGAATGGCGGCGGTAGATGCGCAGCAGATGATAGAGATCGTCGCACAGCGCGGTGATGATGCGCTTGTTGCCGCTGGCCCGCACGATGCGCTCGTGCAGGTCGAAGTGGCGGCCGGCGCCGCCGCGCGCGGCGCGGCTTTGCTGGTGGGCTTCGAGGTCGCGCTGCAGCTGATCGATATCGGCGTCGCTCATGCGTTGCGTGGCCAGGAAACAGGCCACGCCCTCCAGGCCCATGCGCATCTGGAACAGCTCCAGGGCCGAGGCGGCCGTCATGGTGACCACGCGCGCCTTGGTGTAGGGCTCGCGCGTGACGATCTGGATGCCCTGCAGGCGGCGCACGGCCTCGCGCACCGGGCCGCGGCTGACACCGAACTCGCGCGCGAGCTCGACCTCGTTGATCACGCTGCCCGGGGCGAGCGCCCCGGCATAGATGCTGTCCAGCATGCGTTGGTACACCACGTCGGTCAGTGGCGCGTCGATGCCGTCTTTGTCAATCGTCGTAATAGGCCTGTCCTTCATGGGGCGTAAAGGTAGAAGGACGGCTTTTCAGTGTCAACGCTTTTACGAGGGGAAAACCGGCCGGTTTGCCGGTGGGAGCCATCGAGGCGCCGCTGCCTGGCGATGTGAGACAGCGCCGGACAGGGCCTTGCGGGGGCTGACCCGGCGTCCCGGGCCGCGCCCTGTCAGCGCGCCGTTTCTTCCAGCCCCACCAGGATGGCGCGGCCGCCATCGATGATGTCGCGCTCGGTCGCGGCGGCGCAGGCTTCGGGATCGCCGGCGCGCAGGGCCTCGAACAGCCGCTCATGCGGATGGGGCTCGATCGTGGTGGGGTCGACGTGGTGATAGATGAGGTTGAGATAGGGCCCGGTGCGTATCCAGAGCGATTCGATCAGGGCCACCAGCTCGGGGCGTTCGCTCAGCTGGTAGACGGCGAAGTGCACCTCGCGGTTCAGCCGCATGGTGGCCGGATAGTCGCCGGCGCGCTTGGCCGCGATCATGCGTCGATGCAGGGCTTCGGCCGCGTCGATGGCCGCGGGGCTGGCGTGGGGCGCGGCGCAGCGGCTGGCAAGGCGTTCGAGCGCCACGCGGATATCGCGCAATTCGATGAACTGGGCCTTGCTCAGGACCGGCACCGTGACGGAGCGGTTCAGGTTCATGGTCAGCGCGCGCTCGGCGACCAGCTGCAGCATGGCCTCGCGCACCGGCGTCTGGCTCACGCCCAGGCGTTCGGACACCATGCGGCCGGTCAGTTTCTGGCCGGGCAGCAATTCCCCGTTGGCCAGGGAGGCGCGCAAGGACTGGTAGACCTTGGACGACAGGCTGCTGTGGGCAATGCGCTCGCCGGGGACGGCATCGTCAAAAGAAAGGGGATCGGGCGGCATCGATAGGGGCGTTGCGGAAAGTTTTAGCTTCATACCACACAACAAGCGCCGTGAACGGCGGCGGCCGGGATACAGTTGTTACGTTGACACAGTTTATATTTTATAGAATATTAAAAAAGACCAAGGAGGAGACACCACAATGAGCGTCACGCACGCATTGCATTCCCGCGGCCTGTTGCAACACGGCACGGTCGCCCATCGCATCGCCGCCGGCCTGAAGCGCCACGGCGTGGAATTCCTGTTCGGGCAGAGCCTGCCCTCACTGGTGCATCTGGCCGGCCGCGAGTTCGGCATCCGCCAAGTGGCGTATCGCCAGGAGAACACGGGGGGGTATATGGCGGACGCCTATGCCCGCGTGAGCGGCAAGCCCGGGATCGTGACCGCGCAGAACGGCCCGGCGGCCGCGCTGTTGGTGGCGCCGCTGTCCGAAGCGCTGAAGGCTTCGGTGCCCGTGATCGCGCTGGTGCAGGATGTCAACCGCGACCAGACCGACCGCAATGCCTTCCAGGAGCTGGACCATGAGTCCATGTTCCGTCCTTGCGCCAAGTGGGTGCGCCGCGTCATCGACGCCAGCCGCATCGACGATTACCTGGACATGGCCTTTACCGCCGCTTGCGGCGGCCGTCCCGGCCCCGCCGTGCTGCTCCTGCCGGCCGATCTGCTGCTGGAGACCGCGCCCGAGCCGGACCTGGCCACGCGGCGCGCCAGCCTGGGCCACTTTCCGCTGGACCGCGGCCTGCCGGCCGGCGAGGCGCTGCAGGAGGCCGCGCGCCTGATCGCCCAGGCCGAGCGCCCGGTGGTGATCGCCGGCGGCGGCATCCATCTGTCGGGCGCCAGCCAGGCGCTGGCCGCGCTGCAGGAGGCCGCCTCGCTGCCGGTGGCCACGACGGTGATGGGCAAGGGCGCGGTGGACGAGACCCATCCGCTGTCCATCGGGGTGGCGTCGTACTTCATGGGCGAAAACGGGGCGGCGCGGCCGATGAAACCCCTGATCGCCGAGGCCGACGTGGTGCTGCTGGTGGGCAACCGGACCAACCAGAACGGCACGGATTCCTGGAAGCTGTATCCGCGCGACGCGCGCTATATCCACATCGACGTCGATCCCCAGGAGGTGGGCCGCAATTATGAGGCGCTGCGCCTGGTGGGCGATGCGCGGCTGAGCCTGGAGGCCCTGGCGCGCGCATTGCAGCAGCAGGACCTGGGCCGCCGCCGCGCCGCGCGCGCCGGCGTCGAGGCGGCCATCGCGCAAGGCCGCCAGGCGTATGAGCGCCAGACCGGCGACGTCAACGGCAGCGAAGCCTCGCCCATCCGTCCGGAGCGGCTGATGCGCGAGATCGACCGCCTGTTGACCCCCGAGACCCTGGTGGTGGCCGACGCCAGCTATTCCTCCATCTGGGTGGCCAACTGCCTGCGCGCCCGTGGCGTGGGCAGCCGTTTCATCACGCCGCGCGGACTGGCCGGCCTGGGTTGGGGCCTGCCGATGGCGCTGGGCGCGCGCGTGGCGCGGCCCGAGGCGCCGGTCATCTGCCTGGTCGGCGACGGTGGTTTCGCCCATGCCTGGGCGGAACTGGAGACCGCCGTGCGCATGAAGCTGCCGGTGGTGCTGGTGGTGCTGAACAACGGCATCCTGGGCTATCAGAAGCACGCCGAGAACATCAAGTTCGGCGCCTATACCGACGCTTGCGAGTTCGCGCCGGTCGACCATGCCGCCATCGCGCGCGCGGTGGGCGCGCGGGGCCAGCGCATCGAGCATGCCCGCGAGCTGGCGCCGGCGCTGCGGCAGGCCCTGGCCGCCGGCACGGTCACCTTGCTGGACGTGGTGACCGACCCGAACGCCTACCCGCCGGTGACCTGGTACGAGGGCGCCTGAACGCCCGCGCTTCTCGCAACCCGGTTTCTGGAGGGCCAGTATGGAAACCGTTGTGCAGTTGTTGATATCAGGGGTTTTGTTGGGCGGAGTCTATGCCTTGGGCGCGATGGGGCTGAACCTCATCTTCGGCGTGGCCAAGGTGGTGAACTTCGCCCACGGCGAATTCCTGATGATAGGGATGTATGCGGCGTATTGGCTGTGGACCCTGACGGGCATCAATCCGTACTGGGGTTCGCCGCTGATCTTCGCCGGCGGGGCCGTGCTGGGCCTGGTGTTCTATCAAGGCCTGATCCGCTACACGATCTACAAGACCGAGATGACCCAGGTGTTCGCCACGCTGGGCGTGGGCATCGTGTTGCAGAACGTGGCCTTGATGGCTTTCTCGGCCGACTATCTCACGGTGAAGATCCTGCCGCCGCAGCAGGAATCCCTGCCTTTGTTCGGCGCTTATGTGAGCACCACGCGCCTGGTGTCTTTTCTGTTCGCCGTGGCGGCGATGGGCGGCACGCTGCTTTTCATCAAGCGCACCTACCTGGGCAAGGCCATCGAGGCGGTCTCGCAGGACCTCTCGGCGGCCCGCCTGGTCGGCATCAATGTCAACCGGGTGCTCAGCGTGGCATTCGCGCTGGGCATCGGGCTGACGGTGCTGGCCGGCGGCGTGCTCATTCCCAGCTTCTATGCCTTTCCCAGCGTGGGGTCGAGCTTTGTGCTGATTTCTTTCGTGGTGGTGGTGCTGGGCGGGCTGGGCAATGTGGCCGGCACGGTCGCCGGCGGCCTCATCCTGGGGCTGATCGAGACCGTGGTGGGCTTTTTCGAGCCGGACCTGAAGGAAGCCACGCATTTCGTGTTGCTCATCGTGCTGCTGGCCTGCCTGCCCAATGGCCTGTTCGGCGTCAAGGGCGCGGAAAAGGAGGGGCTGAAATGAAAGCCTTCGCTTGGCTGGACCGGCGGCGGGGAGATGCCGCCGGCGCCTTGGCGCTGCTGGCGCTGGCCCTGGGCCTGCCCTTTGTGATCGAGGACCGCTTCTACCTGAACCTGCTGTTCCTGGTGATGCTCTACGGCGGGCTGGCCTCGGCCTGGAACCTGCTCGGCGGCTTCGCGGGCCAGTTCTCGCTCGGCCACACGGCCTTTTTCGGGATAGGCGCGTATACCTCGACCTTGCTCTACACCATGGCGGGGGTGTCGCCCTGGATCGGCGCGCTGGCGGGCGTGGCCCTGTCGGCGCTGCTGGCCTTCCTGATCTCGTATCCGACCTTCCGCCTGCGCGGCGTGTTCTTCTCCATGGCCACCATCGCGGTCGGCGAGACGGCGCGCATCGTGCTGTTGTGGCTGCGCCGCTACGCCGAGATTCCCTATGGCATCAGCATCAACTATGAGCCGGGCCTGGCGCGCATGATGTTCGCCGAGCCGCGCAGCTATGCGCTGCTGGGCGGTCTGTTCATGCTGCTGGTCTGCGCCGTGGCCTATGTGCTGTCGCGCAGCCGCCCGGGCTATTACCTCAACGCCTTGCGCGACAACGAGGAGGCGGCCCGCGCCAGCGGCATCGATCTGCGCCGCTACAAGCTGCTGGCCTTGCTGCTGAGCGCGGGCTTCACCTCGCTGGGCGGCACGCTGATGGCGCAGTACGTGCTGTATATCGAACCGGGCACGGTGTTCAGCCTGGCGATCTCGGTCGACCTGGCGCTGATGTCCATCCTGGGCGGGCTGGGCACGCTGGCCGGCCCGCTGCTGGGGGCGGCCGTGGCGGTGCCCCTGCAGGAGTTTCTGCGCGACTGGCTGGGCTCGGCCGGCGCCGGCGCGCATCTGGCGGTCTACGGCGCTTTGCTGGTGGTCATCGTCATGCTCATGCCGCAGGGCGTGGTCGGGGCCTGGTCGCAGCGCCGGCGCAAGCAGGCCAATCGGACCCGGGAGGCGGCGCGCCATGCTTGATGTCGATACCGTGGAAAAACGTTTCGGCGGCCTGTGCGCGGTCGACAAGGTCAGCCTCTCGGTGGCCGAGGGCGAGATCCTCGCCCTGATCGGCCCCAACGGGGCGGGCAAGACGACACTGTTCAACCTGATCGCCGGCGCGCTCGCGCCGGACGCGGGGAGCATCCGCTTTCAGGGCGAGACGCTGCCCGCGGGCGACGCCGCTGGCACCTGCCATCGCGGCCTGGCGCGAACCTTCCAGATTCCCCAGCTGTTCGGCTCGATGTCGGTGCTGGACACCGTCATGGTGGGGGCCTTGCGCCGCCATGCCGACATCGGCCGGGCGCGCGAGCTTGCCCGGGAAGTGGTGCAGCGGGTCGGCCTGGGCGGGCGCGAAGACCAGCCGAGCGCGACGCTGACCATCAGCGGCAAGAAGCGGCTGGAGGTCGCGCGCGCCCTGGCCACGGGCCCGCGCATGATCCTGCTGGACGAAGTCATGGCCGGCCTGGTGATGGCCGAGGTCGCGGGCATCCTCGAACTGATACGCGCGCTCAGGGACGGCGGCATGACGGTCCTGCTGGTCGAACACAACATCGAAGCGGTATTGAGCGTGGCCGACCGCGTGGTGGTGCTGGACCAGGGCCGCAAGATCGCCGATGGCGCGCCCAGGGCGGTGCTGGATCATCCCGACGTGGTGCGGGCCTATCTGGGAGACGACTGTGTCATTGCTTGAGATCGACGGGCTGCACGTCTCGTACGGCGACACCCGGGTGCTCTTCGGGGTGGACATCACGCTGGAGCAGGGCGAAGTGGTGGCCATCGTCGGCGCCAACGGCGCGGGCAAGACCACGCTGATGCGCGCCATCGCCATGCTGCAGCCGGCCGACAGCGGCAGCGTCCGGCTCGACGGCCGCGACCTGACCGGCACGGCCACGCATGATGCCGTGGCGCGCGGGCTGGTCTATGTGCCCGAAGGCCGGCGCTTGTTTCCCCGCCTGAGCGTGAAGACCAACCTCGAACTGGGGGCTTTCACGCCGCATGCCCGGGCCGGACGCGAGCGGATGCTGCAGACCGTCTATGAGCTGTTTCCGGTGCTCAAGGCGCGCGCCTCGCAGCTGGCGGGGACGATGTCCGGCGGTGAGCAGCAGATGTGCGCCATCGGTCGCGGCCTGATGGCCCAGCCGCGCGTGCTGATGATAGACGAGGTCTCGCTGGGCCTGGCGCCCGTGGTGGTCTCCAAGGTCTACGAGGCCATTGCCCGCATCCGCGCGCTGGGCACCTCGGTGCTGTTGGTGGAGCAGAACGTGCGCCAGGCCATCAAGGCTTGCGACCGGGGGTATGTGATCAAGCAGGGCCGGGTGGTGCTGGCCGGCAGCCGTGATGAGTTGAACGACAACCCCGAGGTCCGACGGGCCTACCTGGGGATTTAACCCGAAAACACAGGCCCGCATGAACGGGCGGAGGAGACGATTATGTTCAAGCAAGGCTGGGCGGCGGCGCTGGGCGCCCTGGTCGCGGCGGTTTGTTTGGGGGCGGCGCCGGCGGCGCGGGCCGAAGTCAAGATCGGCGTGGTGTTGCCGCTGACCGGCCCGCTGGCCTCCCTGGGCAATGATGTCAACCGGGGCTTCGAGCTGGCCCGCGAGATGGTCAACGCCAAGGGCGGGGTCAAGGGCGAGAGCGTGCGCTTCGTGACCGTGGACGTGCCGGGTTCCAATGAGGCGGCCTCGCAGGCCACGCGCCTGATCACGCGCGACGGCGTGAAGGTGATCGTGGGCTCCTACGCCAGTTCGATTTCCTTTGCCGCCAGCCAGGTGGCCGAGCGCAATGGCGTGATCTATGTCGAGCAGGGCGCGGTGGCCGATGACATCACCAAGCGCGGCTTCAAGAACCTGTTCCGCTTTATTTATCCCGCGTCGGAGCTGGGACGCGGCGGGGCGCAGTACGCCACCGATGTGCTCCTGCCCCGCCTCGGGCTGGAACCGGGCAAGACGCGGGTCGCCATCATGAACGAGGACAGCTCGTATGGCGAGGCGGTGGCCGAGGGCGCGCGCAAGTGGCTCAAGGAAAAGGGCGTGCAGGTGGTGGATTCGGCCAGCTATAGCTACCGGACCACCGACCTGTCCTCGGTGGTGCAGCGCTTCAAGGCCAGCCGCCCCGACATCGTGATCGCCTGCTCGTATACGCCCGACGGCATCCTGTTCTGGCGCCAGGCGCGCGAAGCGAACCTGGAACTCAAGGCCATGATAGGCAATGGCGGCGCGCACAACATCCCGGATTTCGCGCAGGCCCTGGGCGATGACGTCAATGGCATTTTCAATGCCGGCACCTCGGCCTATTTCAATCCGGAAGGCCTCAAGCCCGAGGCGGCGCAGCTGTTCCGCGATTTCCACCGCGAGTACGAAAAGAAGTTCGGCCGCAAGCCTTCGGCGCACTCTGCCATGGGCTTTAACGCGATGTGGGTGCTGCTGAACGATGTGCTGCCCGCCGCTGGCGGCACCGACCCGAAGAAGGTGCGCGAGGCCTTCCTGGCCCTGGACAAGCCGGTGGGCTCGACCATGGTCGGCTGGGGCCTGAAGTTCGATCCGCAGACGGGCAACAACACCCGCGCCTTTCCGATGATAGACCAGTGGCAGGAGCAGCAGATCCGCACCATCTATCCCACCGAATTCGGCGTGACCGACCGCATTACCGTGCCGCTGCCGGCCTGGGGCCAGCGCGCCAACGTCGGCAAATAGGCACGGCCATTCCACAAGGAGATCGCATGCTTGCCTTGCGCAAGACGGGCCCGCAGCCGGGCCTGAATTTCGAGGAAGTCGCGGCCCCGGGGGCGCCCGGCCCGGATGAGGCCTTGATACAGGTGGAGGCCGCCGGCATCTGCGGGTCCGATCTGCATGTCTACGACTGGGATGCCAGCTATGAGTTCATGCGCGCCCGCCTGCCGGTGACGATAGGGCATGAGTTCTGCGGTCGCGTCGTGGCGCTGGGCAGCCAGGCCGCCGGGCTGGCCGAAGGCGACCTGGTGGCCGTGGTGCCCACGGCCAGCTGCATGAAATGCCAGCTGTGCGCGGCCGGCCAGCCGCAGCGTTGTCTGTCGCGCTCCACGCTGGGCCTGACGCGCGATGGCGCTTTCGCGCGGCAGGTGCGGGTGCCGGCCCTGAGCTGCATCCGCCTGGCCGGGCACACGCTGCCGGCCTTGGCCGCCATGCTGGAGCCGCTGGCGGTGGGCGACAACGCCGCGCTGGTGGGCGAGATCGGCTTTGGCGATACGGTGGTGGTGCTGGGCCCGGGCACGATAGGGCAGGCCATCGCGCGCGCGGCGCGCTGGCGCGGCGCCGAGCGCGTGGTGGTGGTGGGCAAGGGCGACGGTCCGCGCCTGCGCACGGCGCTGGCCGTGGGCGCCACGCATGCCATCGACCTGGAGGACGGCCTGACGCTGCCCGAGGCGCTGGAGCAGGCCCTGGGCGCCGGACTGGCCGATGTGGTGGTGGAGGCGACCGGGCATCCGTCCAGCGTTGCCGATGGGCTGTCCATCCTGCGCAAGGACGGCGTGCTGGTAAGCGCCGGCATACATGCGCGGCCCGCCAGCCTGGACATGACGGCGCTGGTGCGCAACCGCCAGCAGATACGCGGCGCGCATGCTTCGCGGCGGACCTCATGGCTGAGCATCGCGCGGCGCATCGCCGAGCAGCCCGAGGACGTGCTGCCCATGGTGTCGGCCGAGCTGCCGCTGGCCGAAGGCCTGCAGGGATTTGCGCAGTGCCGCGCACGCGCGGTGTCCAAGATCATTCTGCGTCCCGGCGACTAGACCGGCGCGCGCTCAAAGGAGATAGCGATGGCAGGGAGATGGAAACAGCGGCCCCCCGGTTCCAACTGGGGCGATTTCGGGCCGGACGATGAACTGGGCCGCTTGAACCTGCTCACGCCCGAAGGGCGGGTGCGGGCCGCGCGCGAGGTGCGGACCGGCGAGGCATTCTGCTTGAGCCTGCCGCTGGACCTGCCCGGCGGCACGGCGCTCAACCCCAACCGGCATCCGCCGGTGCGGCACGTGGCCCGGCGCAAGGAGGGCCGGCCCAGCGTCAACTATCCGCTGCGGCTGGAGGACGAGCGCTATATCGATTGCTCCAGCGACGATTCGGTGACGCTGTTCACGCAGTATTCCACGCAATGGGATGCGCTGTCCCATGTGGGCCAGCATTTCGACGCCGACGGCGACGGCGTGGCCGAACCGCTTTATTACAACGGTTTCCGCGGCGGCGAGGACGTGCTGGCGCCGCAGGACGGCGGCCCGGTGGCGCGCCGGCTGGGCATAGAGAAGATGGCCGAGACCGGCGTGCAGGGCCGGGGCGTGCTGGTCGATCTGCACGCCCATCTGGGCAATGAGCGGGTCTATGTGGGCTATGAGCAGCTGCGCGCCATCATGCGCGCAGACGGCGTGGAGGTCGAGCGCGGCGACATGCTCTGCCTGCATACCGGCTTTGCCCAGCGCCTGATGGACATGGGCGGCGATCCCGATCCCCATGTGCTGCATCATAGCTGCGCGGTGCTGGATGGCCGCGACCCCGAGCTCCTGCGCTGGATCGACGAGAGCGGGATCTCGGTGCTGATCGCCGACAACTTCGCGGTCGAGGGCTATCCCTACGACCACGGCGATTGTTCGCACTGCGAAGGATTGCCGCTGCACCAGGCCTGCCTGTTCCGCCTGGGTATCCACCTGGGCGAACTCTGGTATCTCACCCCGCTGGCCGCCTGGCTGCGCGAGCACAAGCGCCATCGTTTCATGCTGACCTGCCCGCCCTTGCGCTTGCCCGGCTCGTTCGGCTCACCGGTCACGCCCGTGGCCACGGTCTAGGAGCGCGCCCATGGGACGCTTTGACAGCCGTGTGGCGGTGGTGACGGGCGGACAGCGCGGCATCGGGCTGGCCGTGGCCGCCCGCTTGTGCGAGGAGGGCGCCAGCGTGGTGCTCTTCGACCTCGACGAGCAGGCGCTGGCAGCGGCCTGCGCCCGCCTGGATGCCAGCGGCGCCCGGGCCATGGCGGTCAGCGGCAGCGTGGCCAGCGCGGCCGACACCGCGCGCCTGGCCGAAGCAGCCATCCGGCGCTACGGCCGCATCGACATCCTGGTCAACAACGCCGGCATCTCGCCCAAGCACGGCGGTGTGCGCGCGCCCACCGCCACGGTCGACCCGGACGAGTGGCGGCAGGTGCTGGAGATCAACCTGACCGGCGCCTTGCTCTGCGCCCAGGCCTGCCTGCCGCATATGCGGCGCCAGCGCTATGGCCGCATCGTCAACATCGCTTCGCAGGCCGCGCGCATGGTGTCGGCCATCGCGGGCGGGCATTACGCGGCGTCCAAGTCCGGCCTGCTGAGCCTGGCGCGCACGCTGGCGCTGGAGGGCGGCCCGGATGGGATCACCGTCAATTGCGTGGCGCCTGGACGCATCATGACGCCCATGGCCGCCGAGGCCGGCGCGGCGGCCAACGCCAAGTACCTGGAGCGCATCCCGGTCGGGCGGCTGGGCACGCCCGGCGATGTCGCCAGCGCGGTGGCCTACCTGGCCTCGGAGGAAGCGGGCTTTGTGAGCGGCGCGATCGTCGATGTGAACGGGGGAAGCTATATGCCCTGACCGCGCGCGCCCGGACGCGGCGGCAAGCACGGCGCACCGCGCCGGATAACAGGCCCAGGAGGCCGAAGGAGACAAGGATGCAAGGGTTCAAGCATGTGGTGGCGGCGCTTTGCCTGGCCGGCGCGGTCGGCGCGCAGGCCGCCTATCCGGAGCGGGAGATCCGGATGGTGGTCAATTACGGGGCGGGCGGCGTGACCGATGTCGCCACGCGCGTGATGGTCAAGGCGCTGGAGGCGCGCCTGGGCCAGCCCGTGGTGGTCGAGAACAAACCGGGCGGGCAGGCCACGCTGGGGCCGGCCTATGTGGCGCGCCAGCCGGCGGACGGCTACACCCTGGGCGTGGTGACGTTTTCGGCGGTGGCCATCACGCCGCACATGGTCCGCACCCCCTATACGGCGGATGATTTCAACTTCATCGGCGGCTTCGGGCGCTTCCGCTATGGCCTGGCCGTGCAGGCCGACTCGCCTTACCGCAATGTGCAGGACTTTCTTGCCGCCGCGCGCGATAAACCCCTGTTCTTCGCCACGCCCGGCGCGCCCAACAACCTGGCCTTCTTCGACATGGGAACGAAATACGGCGCGAAGTTCGAGCAAGTGTTATACAAGTCGGGTACGGAATCGGTCTCGGCCCTGGTCGGCGGCCAGGTGCAGGCCGTCATCCAGACGCCGTCGGAAATCCTGCCCCAGGTCGAGGGCGGCCGGCTGCGCCTGCTGGCCTCGGTCAGTCCGGCACGCTGGGATAACCTGCCCGACATGCCGACCATGACGGAGCAGGGCGTGGACGTGGCCATCGATTCCTGGATGGGGATCGCCGTGCCGCGCGGCACGCCGCCGGCCGTGCGGGCCAGGCTGGAGGCCGCGCTGCAGGCGGCCATGCAAGACCCCGCGCTGCGCGAGGGGCTGAACAAGATGGGCATCGATCCGGTCTGGGCGTCGGGCCAGGATTACGACAAGATGCTGCGCGAGGGCTACGCCACCATGCGTGCCCGGCTGGAGCAGGCGGGCGCGCCTGTGCTGCCCAAGCCGTGAACGGTTGCGGTTCATCATAGGGAGCGGGTATGGCATTGCAAGCGGATCTGCGGGGCAAGCGGGCCCTGGTCACGGGAGCTTCCAGCGGCCTGGGCGCGCATTTCGCCGCGGTCCTCCTGGCGCACGGAGCCGAGGTCATCATCGCGGCGCGCCGCTTGCCGCTCTTGCAGGAACTGGCCGCCCGCCTGGGGCCCGGGACGCAATGCCTGGAGCTGGATGTGACCGACGGCGCCTCCTGCCAGGAGGCGGCCCGCCGCGCCGGGGCGGTCGATATCCTGGTCAACAACGCCGGGCTGGTCAGGGAAGGTCCGGCCATGGCGCACGCCGAGGCGGATTGGGACTGCGTGATGGACACCAATCTGAAGGGCATGTTCCTCGTGGCGCAGGCGCTGGCCGGCGGCATGCGCGAGCGCGGCGGCGGCAACATCATCAATATCGCCTCCGTGCTGGGGTTGCGGCAGGCCAGCGGGGTGGTCTCCTATGCGGTGTCCAAGGCCGGCGTGATCCAGCTCACCAAGACGCTGGCGCTGGAATGGGCCCGCCACGGCATCCGCGTCAACGCCCTGGCGCCTGGCTATATCGAGACCCCGCTGAACCAGGGCTTCTGGCAAAGCGAGGGCGGGCAGGCCCTGATCCGGCGCATCCCGCAGCGGCGGCTGGGGCAGCTTGGCGACCTGGACGGGCCGCTGCTGCTGCTGGCCTGCGACGCCTCGCGCTACATGACCGGCTCGGTGCTGGCGGTCGATGGCGGCCATCTGGTCAACACACTCTGAAGGAAGTCAGCCATGTTCACTCAAGCCCCCACGGAGCGCAGCCGCCTCATCGCCGAGCGCGTCGAGGCCTTCGTGCGCGACAAGGTCGTGCCTTATGAGCGCGACCCGCGCAATGGCGCGCACGGGCCGTCGGAAGACCTGCTGCGCGAACTGCGGGCGCTGGCCCGCGAAGCCGGCGTGCTCACGCCGCACATCCTGGACGATGGGCAGCACCTGACACAGCGCGAGACGGCCGCCGTGCTCAAGCGCTCGGGTTTGTCGCCGCTGGGGCCGGTGGCCGTCAACACCATGGCGCCGGACGAGGGCAATATGTATCTGCTGGGCAAGATCGCCACGCCGCCGCAGCGCGAGCGCTTCCTGGACAAGCTGGTGCGCGGCCAGGCGCGGTCGGCCTTTTTCATGACCGAGCCGGCCGAACTGGGCGGGGCGGGGTCCGATCCCTCCATGCTGATGACCCAGGCGGAGCAGGACGGCGGGGACTGGGTCATCAACGGCCAGAAAATGTTCATCACCGGCGCGCAGGATGCGGCCGTGGGCATCGTCATGGCGCGCTCGGGGACCACGCCGGACAACAAGGTGCAGGCCACCATGTTCCTGGTGGACCTGCCGCATCCGGCCATCCGCATCGCGCGCGTGCTGGACACCCTGGACAGCTCCATGCCGGGCGGCCACGCCCATGTGCTGATCGAGAACCTGCGGGTGCCCGCCAGCCAGATACTGGGCGAGCCGCACAAGGGCTTCCATTACGCCCAGGTCCGGCTGTCGCCGGCGCGCCTGTCGCATTGCATGCGCTGGCTGGGTTCGGCCGCCCGCGCCCATGAGATCGCCACCGCCTATGCGGTCAAGCGGCGCGCCTTCGGCAAGCTGCTGATCGATCATGAGGGCGTGGGCTTCATGCTGGCCGATAACCTCATCGACCTGCAACAGGCGGCGCTCATGATCGATTGGTGCGCCGAGGTGCTGGACGGCGGCTCGCTGGGCACGGCCGAAAGCTCCATGGCCAAGGTCGCCGTCTCCGACGCCCTGTTCCGGGTGGCGGACCGCTGCGTGCAGGTGATGGGCGGCTCGGGCGTGCTGCGTGACAGCATCGTCGAGCAGGTGTTCCGCGAGATCCGGGCCTTCCGCATCTATGACGGCCCGACCGAAGTCCACAAGTGGTCGCTGGCCAAGAAGATCAAGCACGAGGCGGGGGAGGCGCGCCATGGCCAGCACCTTTGACGGCACGATGCCGGTGCGCGAGCCGCACCGTATCGACCCCGGCGCGGTCGAGCAGTGGATGAGACAGCATGTGCCCGGCTATGCCGGCCCGCTGTCCATCGAGCAGTTCAAGGGCGGGCAATCCAATCCGACCTATTGCCTGCGCACGCCGGGACGCAGCTATGTGCTGCGCCGCAAGCCGCCCGGCGTGCAGATCAAGGGCGCCCACGCCGTGGAGCGGGAGGCGCGCGTCATGGCGGCGCTGGGCCAGGCGGGCTTTCCGGTGCCGCGCGTGCTCGGGCTGTGCACCGACGAGGCGGTGATCGGCAGCTGGTTCTTCGTCATGGAAATGGTCCAGGGGCGTATCTTCTGGGACGCCGGCTTTCCGGACCAGGCGCCTGGCGAGCGGGGCGCGTACGCGGACGCCATGAATGCGACGCTGGCGGCCTTGCACCGGATTGACCCGGCGCAGGCCGGGCTGGCCGACTATGGCAAGCGCGAGCCCTATGTGGCGCGGCAGGTGGCGCGCTGGTCGCGCCAGTATCTCGATGACGGACTGGCGGGCCGCCATCCCGCCATGGACCGCCTGATCGAATGGCTGCCCGAGCATCTGCCCGGGACGGAGGAGGTGGCCATCATCCATGGCGATTTCCGTGTCGACAACATGATTTTCCATCCCACCGCGCCGCGCGTGATCGCCGTGCTCGACTGGGAACTCTCCACGCTGGGCAATCCGCTGGCCGACTTCGCCTATCACGCCATGATGTACCGCATGCCGCCGGACATCCTGGGCGGCATCGCCGGCCGCGCGGCCGAAGGCATGCCCGGCGAGGCCGATTATGTGCGCGCCTATTGCGAGCGCACGGGGCGCGCCGGCATCGCCGACCTGGATTTCTACATCGCCTTCAATATGTTCCGTTTCGCGGCCATCCTGCACGGCATCCGCGGGCGGGCCCTGCGCGGCACCGCGGCCAGCGCCGACGCGGTCGCCATGGGCGAGCGCTACGGGCGCGTGGCGGACCTGGCCTGGGCGCAGGCCCTGCGCGTCGGGCGCGAGGAGACAACATGAACAAGATCTATCCGGATGCGGCCAGCGCGCTGCGCGGCCTGCTTGCCGACGGCATGACGCTGGCCGTGGGGGGCTTCGGCCTTTGCGGCATCCCCGAGGCGCTGATCGACGCGGTGCGCGAGGCTGGCGTCAGGCAGCTGACCGCCATTTCCAACAATGCCGGTGTCGATGGCTTCGGCCTGGGCAAGCTGCTGGAGACGCGCCAAGTGCGCAAGATGATCGCCAGCTATGTGGGCGAGAACAAGGAATTCGAGCGCCAGTACCTGGCCGGCGAGCTGGAGCTGGAGTTCACGCCCCAGGGCACGCTGGCCGAAAAACTGCGCGCCGGCGGCGCGGGCATCCCGGCTTTCTTCACGCGCACCGGCGTGGGCACGCTGGTGGCCGAGGGCAAGGAGCTGCGCGAGTTCGACGGTCAGACCTATGTGATGGAGCGCTCGCTGGCGCCCGAGCTGTCCTTGATCAAGGCCGATGTGGCCGACACGGCCGGCAATCTGCGCTTCCGCTATACGGCGCGCAACTTCAATCCCGCCGCCGCCATGGCGGGCAAGGTCTGCGTGGCCGAGGTCGAGCGCATCGTGCCCGCCGGCAGCCTGGCGCCCGACGACATTCACCTGCCCGGCATCTATGTCCATCGCATCGTCGTGAACGCGGCGCCCGAGAAACGCATCGAAAAGCGCACCACGCGCGCGGCCTGAGGGAGGGGCCCACAGCATGGCCTGGAATCATGAGCAGATGGCCGCCCGCGCGGCGCGCGAATTGCAGGATGGCTTTTATGTGAACCTGGGCATCGGCATCCCGACGCAGGTGGCCAATCATGTCCCGGAGGGCATGGAGGTCTGGCTGCAATCGGAGAACGGCATGCTGGGCATCGGGCCGTTTCCGCTGGAGCATGAGGTCGACGCGGATCTGATCAATGCCGGCAAGCAGACGGTGACCACCTTGCCGGGAACCTCCATCGTCAGCAGCGACCAGTCCTTCGCCATGGTGCGCGGCGGCAAGATCAACCTGAGCATTCTGGGCGCCATGCAGGTCTCCGAACAGGGCGACCTGGCCAACTGGATGATTCCGGGCAAGATGGTCAAGGGCATGGGCGGCGCCATGGACCTGGTGGCCGGCGTGGCGCGCGTGGTCGTGCTGATGGAGCATGTGGCGCGGCGCAAGGATGGCGGCTTCGACCTGAAGATCCTGCCGCGATGCACGCTGCCCCTGACCGGCGTGGCCGTCGTGGACCGCATCATCACCGACCTGGCCGTGATCGACGTCACCCCCGAGGGGCTGAGGGTGGTCGAGCGCGCGCCGGATGTCAGCGCCGGCCTGCTGCGCGAGCGCACCGGCGCGCCGCTCATCATGTAGCGTCGGCGAAGATGCTCTGCGCCAGGTGGAAGGCCGAGTTGGCGGCCGGCACGCCGCAATAGATGGCGGTCTGCATCAGCACTTCCTTGATCTCGTCCTGGGACACGCCGTTGTTCTTGGCCGCCCGCAGGTGCAGCGCCAGCTCTTCCTGCCGGTTCAGCGCCACCATCAGCCCGATGGTGAGCAGGCTGCGCGTATGGCGGGGCAGGCCGGGGCGGGTCCAGATCTCGCCCCAGGCATAGCGGGTGATGAGATCCTGGAATTCGTGGGTCAGCTCGGTGCGTTTTTCCAGCGAGCGGTCCACATGGGCGCTGCCCAGCACTTCGCGCCGCACGGACAGGCCCTGCTCATAACGTTGTTTCTCATCCATGGGTTTTTCCGCTTGATGATGTGGCCAGCACGGCGTCCACGAAAGCCTGTGACTGGCCGGTGTAGTGATCGGGGGCAAGCAGCTCGGCCAGGCGCGGGCGCGAGAGGTATTGGGCGATGCGCGGGTCGGCCGCCAGGACGTCCAGCAGCGGCAGGCCCCGCGCCTCGGCCTGCCTGACGGCCTCCTCGACCCAGCCATGGGCCTGCAGCCGGCCGGCCTGCGCGCCCAGGGCCAGCATGACCGCCTCGGCCATCATCTGGCCGCCGCCGGACGCCAGGTTCCGGCGCATGCGCGCCGCATCGACCTCCAGGCCGGCGATGACCTGGGTGGCGTTGGACAGGCAGCCCGAGGCCAGGATGACGAGCTCGGGCAGGGTATCCCACTCGGCCTGCCAGCCGCCCAGGGCGCGCTCATGCTCTTGCACCATGGCCGACAGCAGCGTGGCCACCAATTGCGGCGCGCGTATGGCCGCGCTCAGGATGGCGGCGCAGCCGACCGGATTGCGTTTGTGCGGCATGGTCGAGGAGCCGCCCTTGCCGGGCGCGGCCGGCTCGCGCAGCTCGCCCACCTCGGTCTGGGCTTGCAGCGAAATATCGCGCGCGAGTTTGCCCAGGCTGCCGATGATCAGGCCCATGAGGGCGCCCGCCTCGGCGATGCGGTCGCGCTGCGTGTGCCAGGGCACGGCGGGCAGGGGCAGCCCCAGATCGCCGGCCAGGGCGGCCGCCACGCCCGGCGCCTGGGCGCCCAGGCTGGCCAGCGTGCCGGCCGCGCCGCCGAACTGCAGGCACAGCACACGGACGCGGACCTCGGCCAGCCGCTGGCGGTGGCGCTCGACGGCGTCCAGCGCCTGGGCCAGCTTCAGGCCCAGCGTGACCGGCAGGGCCTGCTGCATCCAGCTGCGCCCGGCCATGACGGTGTCGCGATGCAGGCGGGCCTGGCGGGCCAGCGCCGCGGCCAGCGCCCGCAGGCCCGCGTCGATCCCGTCGAAGGCCGCGCGAAGCTGCAGCAGCATGGCGCTGTCGATGATGTCCTGGCTGGTCGCGCCCCAATGGACGTAGCGCGCGGCCTCGGCGTCCTCGCGGGCCACGGCGGCGGTCAGTTGTTTGACCAGGGGGATGGCCAGGTTGCCGGCCAGGGCCGCCGCCTCCTTGAGCGCCTCGGTGTCCAGCGCCGCGGCCTGGCAGGCCCGCTCGATGGCGGGCACCGCGCTGGCCGGGATGACGCCCTGCGCCGCGCAGGCCCGCGCCAGGCCCGCCTCCACGCGCAGCATGGCGCGCAGCGTCGCCGCCCCGTCCCAGAGGGCCAGCATGTCGGGCGCGCCGCGCAGTCTGTCGGTCAGGTCGTTCATGGTTCCGTCCTCAGAGATCGAAGAAGACGGTCTCGGCCGGCCCTTGCAGGTGGATGTCGAAGACATAGACGGCGGCGTTGCCCGCCTGGCGCCGCGCGATCAGCGTCTGGCGCCGCTGCGGCTCGACCGCGCCCAGGATGGCATCGCCCTCGTTGGCGGCGGCCTCATCATCGAAATAGATGCGGGTGTAGGCATGCAGCAGCATGCCGCGCATATGGACGATGACATCGATGGCCGGCGCCCGGCCCGGACCGGCCGGGCCGGGCTTGACGGTGCGCAGCACAAAGCGCTGGGCTGGATCGGTGCCCGTGCCCACCCGCGCGAAGCCCCGGAAGGCGCCGCCGGCTTCGGTGGCGTAGACGCCGTCGGCGTCGGGCTGCAGGAATTCCAGCATGGCGTCGACGACCGGCGCGCCGCTGCCGTCATAGACATTGCCCATCACGATGATGTGCTGGCCCGGCGCCGAAGGGTCGGCCAGCGTCTCGGTGAACAGGCTCTTGAAATCGAAGTCGTACTGCTGCGGGCACAGGCCGTAGGCGAAGTAGGGACCGACGGTCTGCGAAGGCGTTTGTTTCAGTGAGCTCATGCGCTTACTCCATGGGGGTCTGGCGGGCGCCGCGCAGGACGATGTCGAACTCATAGGCCAGGGCATAGCCCTCGCGCGTGTGTTCGAGCGCGAAGCGCGACACCAGGCGGTCGCGGGCATGCGCCGGCGTGCCCTGGAAGATCGGGTCCAGCGCCAGCAGCGGATCGCCCGGGAAGTACATCTGCGTCACCAGGCGCGAGCCGAAGTACTGCCCGAAGAGCGAGAAATGGATGTGGTTGGGGCGCCAGGCATTGCTGTGGTTGCCCCAGGGATAGGCGCCCGGCTTGATGGTGAGGAAATGATAGCGCCCGTCCTTGTCCGTCAGACAGCGGCCCGCGCCCAGGAAATTGGGGTCCAGCGGCGCATCGTGCTGGTCGCCCTTGTGCACATAGCGGCCGGCCGCGTTGGCCTGCCAGATCTCGACCAGGGTGTGCGGCAGGGGGCGTCCCGATTCATCCAGCACCCGGCCGGTCACAATGATGCGCTCGCCCAGCGGAGCGCCGTTCTTGGCGGCATTGACGGTGAGGTCGTGGTCATGCGCGCCCAGGTCGCCGGCGCCGTAGACCGGCGCGCGCAGATCCTTCAGCGCCGCGGGCACCGGCATCAGCGCGCGGGTCGGGCTACGCAGGATGGACGATTTGTAGTCGGGGTATTTATAAGGCGGATGCTGCGGCCAATCACGGTCGGCAAGCAGGATGGGGCCAGGTTCGGGGTGGTCCATGGGGTTGTCTCCGTAGCGTGTAGCGGCCCACTCTACCTGCGCATTATGGTTATGATAAGTGACATTAATGGTCAATTAATCGCCTGAAAAGTTATGGATAAACGTCGGGTCAAGCTGCGGCATATCGAGTGTTTCCTGGCGGTCGCCCAGCTGGGCAGCCTGCAGCGCGCCGCCGAGTCTTTATCCATCACCCAGCCCGCGGTCTCCAAGACCTTGTCGGAGCTGGAGGAGGTCGTGGGCAGCGAGCTGTTCGAGCGCGGCCGCCAGGGCGCGGCGCTCACGGCCGCCGGCCGGCGCTTTGCGCCCTATGCGCGCGGCTGCCTGGGCAGCCTGCACGAAGGGCTGGCCGACCTGGGCGGCCTGAACGCCAATCCGCCCACGGTCGTGCGCGTCGGCGCCCTGCCCACGGTGGCCAGCGTGCTGCTGCCGCCGGCCTTGCGCGTATTCGGCCAGGAGTGGCCCACGGCCACGTTGGCCGTGAGCACGGGGCGCAACAGTGAGCTGCTGGATGCGCTCAAGGCCGCGGAGCTGGATTTCGTCATCGGCCGCATGGCCGAGCCCAAGGCCATGGCGGGCATGGTGTTCGAGCATTTGTTCCGCGAGCCGCTGACGGTGGTGGTGCGGCCGGGCCATCCGGCGCTGGCCGGGCCCCAGGCCCTGGCCGGCCACCCCTTGCTGATGCCGCCGGCCGGCACGTTGATCCGCCAATCGGCCGACAGCCTGATCGCCAGCTGGGGCATCCTGGCCCAGCCGGGCCGGGTGGAAAGCCTGTCGGTGTCGCTCAACCTGGCGCTGACGCTGGGCAACGACGCGGTCTGGTTCGTGCCCTTCAGCCTGGTCGAGACGCTGCTGGCGCAGCGCCGCGTGGTGGCGCTGCCCTTTGCCGGTCCGGGCACCGACGAGCCGGTGGGGCTGTTGCGGCGCACGGACGTGGCGCTGGGGGCGGCGGCCAGCCGCCTGTTCGAGGCCGTGCGCGCCAGCGGCCTGGAACGCGAGCGCCTGCGGCTGGCGCGCGGCTGAGGGCCTAGCCGCCGAACCAGCGCGCCGGCACTGTCACCAGCGGCGGGAAGAGCACCATCACGAACATGATGGCGAATTCCGCGATCATGAAGGGGATCACGCCCCGCGTGACGTCATCCATCTTCATCTTGCCCACGCCGGCCACCACATTGAGCACCACCCCCACGGGCGGCGTGATCAGGCCGATGGAGTTGTTGATGATGAAGAGCACCCCGAAGTAGACCGGGTCGATGCCGGCGGCGCGCACGATGGGCATGAGCACGGGCGTCAGGATGAGGATGGTGGGCGTCATGTCCAGCGCCGTGCCCACGATCATGACCAGCACCATGATCGCGGCCATGAGCAGGATCTTGTTCTCCATGAAGGGCGCCAGCATGTCCACGACCTTGGACGGCAGGTCGGCCACCGTGATCAGCCAGGCCGTGACCATGGCCGCGGCGATGAGGAACATCACGATGGCGCTGGTCTTGGCCGCCGACACGAACAGGCCGTAGAGCCGGCTGGGCGGCAGTTCGCGGTACACCAGCGTCGAGATCAGGAAGGCATAGACGGCCGCGACCACCGCCGCTTCGGTCGGCGTGAAGACCCCCATGCGCAGGCCGACCAGGATGATGACCGGCAGCATCAGGGCCCAGAGCGATTCGCGCAGCGCGCGCAGCACCTCGGCCCGCGGACGGCGCGGCGGCGGGACGACTTTCTCGTTGCGCGCCAGCCAGTACCAGGTCAGCCACAGTGCGCCGCCGATGAGCAGGCCCGGGACGATGGCCGCCATGAAGAGCTTGGAGATCGAGACGTTGGCCGCGACGCCGAAGATCACCAGGCCGATGCTGGGCGGAATCACCGGGGCGATGACGCCCGTGGCGGCGATCAGGCCGCCGGCGGTTTCCTTTTTGTGGCCCGCGGCCACCATCATGGGCAGCACCAGCGCGGTCAGGGCGGCCGCGTCGGCGACCGCCGATCCGGACAGCGCCGATAGCAGGCAGCCGGCCATGATGGCGACATAGCCCAGCCCGCCGCGCACATGGCCGACCAGGGCCAGGGCGAGGTTGACGATGCGCCGCGACAGCCCGCCCTCGTTCATGATTTCGCCGGCCAGCATGAAGAAGGGCACGGCCAACAGGGGGAAGCTGTCGGCGCCGCCGATGACGTTCTGCGCCAGGATCTGGGCGTCGAAGACGTCCAGATGCCACATCAGCGCCACGCCGCTGGCCAGCAGGGCGAAAGCGATCGGCACGCCCAGCGCCATGACGCCCAGCAGCGAAAAGACAAAGACGGAAATGGTCATGGCTTGCCTCCCTGGCCGGCCTGCCCATGCTCCTGCAGCAGCTGCCTGAGCTGCCCGGCGTCTTCGGATTCCTGGATCATGATCAGGTCGTCCTCGCGCAGCCGGCCGGTGACGGTGCGATACAGGTCGACCAGCAGGATCAGCCCGGACAGGACCGCGAACACGACTCCCGAGGCATACACGATGGCCATGGGCGCGCCGCTGACCGGCGCCTTGACATCGGCGTTGATGACCGCCTGCTCCCAGCTGCCGATGAGCACCAGGCCGACGATGTAGAGCATCAGCAGCTGCCCCAGGACGAGGCAGCACTTCTTGCCTGTCCGCGACAGCCTGGAAACAAACATGTCCATGCCGAGATGGCCGCGCTCGCGCAGCGCCACCACCGCGCCCAGGAAGGTCATCCAGATGAACATCCAGCGCGAAAGTTCTTCCGAGATGGTGATCCCGGAGTTAAAGCCATAGCGCGCCACCACATTGCCGAAGACGAGTATCACCATCACCGCGAGCAGGGCGGCGATGGCGAAGTTCAGCATGCGGCAGACGGAATCGATGCATCGGTCCACGATCTGCATTGCCTTGTCCTTGTCGTTGGGGCTCAGGCCGGCCGAAGCAGCTCGACCAGTCCTCTGAGGGCCATCAGGTAGGACACCGGGCCCAGGCCCTGTATCGTCCCCCTGACCGCGGGCGAAATGATGGAATGCGCCCGCCAGGGCTCGCGCGCCGCGATATTCGACATATGGACTTCCAGCGTCGGAAAGGGCATGGCCTTGATGGCGTCGTGCAGCGGCACGCCATGCTGGGTCAGCCCGGCCGGATTGACCAGCGCGCCCTGCGCCAGGTCGATGTTGCGGTGCAGGAAATCGATCAGGTCGCCCTCATGGTTGGACTGCAGGGTGTCCAGCTCGACGCCGAGCTCGGCGGCCAGCGCCGCCAGGCGCTGGTTGATCTCGGCCAGCGTGGTGCTGCCATAGATATGCGGTTCGCGGCGGCCGAACAGGTTCAGGTTCGGGCCATGCAATACGAGGATTTTCATGGGTGTCGGCCAGCCGGTTTACTTGCGGATGCGGGCGAGTTCGTCGTTGTACAGCTTGAGGATGGCAGGGTCGTAGTCACTGGTCAGTTTGGCCACGACGGGCTTGACGATCTGCTGCATGCGGGCCTTCTCGGCCGGCTCGATGGTGTTGAATGCGATGCCCTTGGCCTGCAGTTCGGCCACCGCCTTCTGCGCGGCGGCCCGGCTGGCCTGGCGCTGATAGGCGCGGGCCTCGATGGCGGATTCCGACAGGATGCGCTGTTCATCGGGCGAGAGCTTGTCCCAGAACTTCTTGCTCACCAGCACGATATTGGCCGCATAGACGTGGTTGGTCGAACTCACGTACTTCTGCACTTCGTAGAACTTATTGGACAGGATCACCGAATAGGGATTTTCCTGGCCGTCCACCGCGCGCGACTCCAGCGCGCCGTAGAGTTCGGCAAAGGGCATGGGCACCGGGTTGGCCTTGAATTCCTTGAAGGTTTCCAGGAACACCGGATTGGGGATCACGCGGATTTTCAGGCCGGCCAGGTCCTCGGGCTTGCGGATGGGATGCTTGGAGTTGGTGACATTGCGAAAGCCCAGGTCCCAGAAGCCCAGCGCCACCAGGCCTTTTTCGGGCAGCTTGTTGATCAGGGCCGTGCCCAGCGGGCCGTCGAGCAGGGCGTCGGCCTGGCCGAAGTCGGTGACCGAGAAGGGCAGGTCCACCAGCCCGAACTCCTTGACGATGCCCACCAGCGACGTGGTCGCCGGGGCTGTCATCTCCTGGACACCGCCCTGCAGGGCGGATTGCTGCTGCATCTCGTTGCCCAGCTGAGAAGCAGGGAATTCCTTTACCTTGAGCTTGCCGCCGCTCTTGGCCGCCACCAGCTCGGCGAACTTCTGCACCCCGGCGCTCACGGGGTGATCGGTGTTGTTCAGGTGCCCGAAGCGTATGGTGCGTTCCTGGATCTGCTGCGCGGCAGCGCCGCCGGCCAGGCCCAGGGCGGCGGCCAGGGCCAGCGCCATCATGCGGTAGTTCATTTGTCTCTCTCCCGGTGGTGTTGTGGACTGGAATGTAATTCCACCTGGAATGAAATTCCAGTTAGGGTTATCATCCATCCCACCTCAACCGACCTGGAACGACATGGCTGGAGTACTTGAACGCGCCCTCGCCGTGATGGAATACCTTTCGGACAAGCCGGAAGGCGAGCCCCTGGGCGCCATCGCCGAGCGCCTGGATCTGCCCCAAAGCGCGGCGCACCGCGTGGTTACGGAGCTGTGCCGCTGCGGCTATGTGCGCCAGGTGCGCGACCATGGCGCCTACGCCTTGACCGCGCGCGTGGCGTCCATCGGCCTGAGCTATCTCGCGGCCACGGGCATCGTCGATATCGCGCAGCCGCTGATCGAGCGGCTGGCCGAGATTTCGGGCGAATTGGTCCGCCTGGCCATTGTCGACGACGACAGGCTGACCTGGGTGGCCAAGGCGCAAGGGGCGCGCCATGGCCTGCGCTATGACCCGGACATCGGCGCCGAGGCGCGCCTGTCCTGCAGCGCGTCCGGCCACGCCTGGATGCTGACCATGACGGACGAACAGGCACTGGACCTGGTCGCGCGGCAAGGCTTCGGCTCGCCCGAGGAGTACGGGCCCAATGCGCCCACCACCATCGCCCAGCTGATCGATATCCTGCATGCCGGCCGCCAGCGCGGCTATGCCATGATCAACGAGGTCTTCGCGCCGGGCATGACAGCCATGGCCGCGCCCGTTCAGCGCCAGCCGGAGCCGGCCATCGGCGTCCTGAGTATCGCCGGGCCGGCCATGCGCCTGACCGAAGCGCGCATGCGGGCGCTGGGCCCCGAGCTGCTGGCGGCGGCCGAGGAACTGGCCCTGGCGAGCCTGGCCTCGCCCATGTTCCGCAAGCGCTTCCCCATGCAGGGCCGCAACGACCAGGCTTCCTGACGCCGGCTCAGGACGGCGGCACGCCCTGCGCGGCTTGGCGCAGGCACTGGGAGAATCCTTCCAGGGCGGCATTGAGCGGCCTGCCGCTGCGGCTGATGACGAAGTAATCCACCGCGACCCGCGGCGCGAGGGCCTGCAGCCGGACCCGCCAGCGCCTGCCCGCCACCGCCGAGAACGAGGGCACGACAGCCTCGCCCAGGCCGGCCTCGACCATGGCCAGCACCGTCTCCAGATGGCTGTACGTGCCGCGCCGGCGCGGCGCGGGGGGCAGCAGCCTGTCCACTCTTTGCTGGATGGCGTTGCCGGCCGGCAGAGAGATCAGCTTTTCCGGGTCTATCCGGTTCCAGGCCAGGGCGGCCTTGCGCCTGGGCGCATCGGGCGGCTGGGCCAGCATGAGCTCGGCCGGAAACAGCTGGCGCCGGCGTATGCCCGCCGATTTCTGGAAGAAAGCCCCGAAACCCGCGTCCAGCGCGCCGTTCTCCACCCCTTGTTCGATCAGGCCGCGGTCCAGGTCGGCCACCTCGGCGCGCCAATCGGGATGCCGCAAGGCGAAGGCCTGCAAGACCTGCGGCAGGATGCTGCTGGCGATCAGCGGCGTTACGCCCAGGCGCAGGACCTGCTCCTGGCCGGCGTTGCGCGCCGAGACGTCCTGGATGGCGCCGGACAGGTCGGCGACCGTCTTGCGCACCGTGGGCAGCAGGTCGCGGCCGGCGGCGGTGAGCGAGACCGAGCGCGTGCTGCGCTCGAACAGGCGGCAGTCCAGGGACTGTTCGAGTTCGCGGATCATGGCGCTCAGGCCCGCCTGGGTGACGTGCAGCTGCGCGGCGGCCTTGGTGAAGCTCGCGGTCTCGGCGACCGCGAGAAAGGCGCGGAGCTGGCGGAAAGAGAAGTTCATGGGTTGCCGGATAAACAAGCAATGTTTGTTAATTGACAAAACATCATAGTTTTACTTGTTTATTGCTTTGCGGTGCAATGCCTGCAAGCGCCCTGGCTTTCACCCGAGAGCCCGCCATTAGAGAGCGCTACCCTTCTCAGGAGAGACTTGTGTTCGGTTCTTCATTGCGCCAAGCGGGCGCGCGACTGTTGGGCGGCGCCTGCCTGGCCCTGGCCGCTGTTGCCACGATGCCGGCCCATGCCGCCGGCTTTCCCGAAAAACCCGTGCGCCTCGTCGTGCCCTTCCCGCCGGGCGGGCCGACCGACACCAGCGCCCGGCTGTTCAGCAAGGTGATGGCGGAGAAGCTGGGCCAGCCGGTCATCGTCGAGAACCGCTCGGGCGCGGGCGGCTCGGTGGGCACGTCCTCGGTCAAGCGCGAAGCCGCCGACGGCTATACCTTGCTGTGGGGCGGCACCAGCAGCATGGTCGTCGCGCCGGCGCTCTATCCGCACCTGGACTATGACCCGGTGAAGTCCTTCACGCCCATTGGCATGGCGGTGCGCGGGCCGCTCATCCTCGTGAGCCGCCCGGAGCTGCAGGCGCGGGACCTGGCCTCGCTCATCGACCTAGCGGGCAAGAAGAAGCTGACCGTGGCATCGGCCGGGACCGGCTCGGTGGGCCACCTGACCGCCGAGCTCTTTGACCGCAGCGCCGGCGTCGACATCCTGCACGTGCCCTATCGGGGCGGCGCGCCGGCCTTGAGCGACGTGCTGGGCGGCCAGGTCGATCTCCTGTTCGATACGGTCAGCCTGCTCTACCCGCAGGTGACGGCCGGCAAGCTGCGCGCCTACGCGGTGACGGGCGCCCAACGCTATTCGCGCCTGCCCGATGTGCCGACGGTGGCCGAAGTGCTGGGCAAGCCTTTCGAGGCCTATTCGTGGTTCGGCCTGATGGCGCCGGCCGGCACGCCCGAGGCGGCCGTCAAGCGCCTGACCGAGGCCCTGGCCGCGGCCGCGCAGGACCCGGTCGTCAAGCAGCAGCTGGGCGACCTGGGCCTGGAGGCCGTGGGCGACACCCCCGAGGAATTCGGCCGCGCCATCCGCGTCGATCTCGACAAATGGACGCAAATCGTCAAACAGGCCGGCATCAAGCCGGACTAAACCTCAAGAAGCACATTGCAATGACAACTTCACAGCCCACTTTCCTCATCGCCGGCGCCGGGCTCGGCGGCCTGACGGCGGCGCTGGCCTTGCAGCGGCGCGGCATGCGGGTATTGGTGCTGGAGCAATCGCCGGTCCTCAAAGAGGTCGGCGCCGGCATCCAGCTCAGCGCCAATGCCAACCGGGCGCTCTACCAGCTGGGGCTGGGCGAAGCCCTGGGCCGCGTGGCGCGTCCCACCGACGGCAAGCGCATCCGGCTGTGGTCCACCGGCCAGACCTGGACGCTGTTCGATCTGGGCGGCGAATCCGTCGCGCGCTACGGCTATCCCTACCTGACCATCTATCGCGCCGACCTGCATCGCATCCTCGCCGAAGCGGTGCTGGCCAACGATCCGGACGCGATCCGCCTGGGATGCCGGGTCGAGGGTTTCGAGCAGGATGGCGCGGGTGTGAGCGTGCTGCTGGCTGGCGGCGAGCGCATCGCGGGCGCCGCGCTGATCGGCGCCGACGGCGTGCATTCGCGTATCCGCGCCGCGCTGGCCGGCGCCGACGCGCCGGTCTTCTCGGGCACGGTGGCCTGGCGCGGCGTGATCCCCGCCGCCAAGCTGCCCGAGCGCCTGCGCCAGCCCTATGCCTTCAACTGGGTGGGACCGGGCGCGCATGTCATCCACTACCCCCTGCGCCAGGGCGCGCTGGTCAATTTCGTCGGCATCCTGGAGCGCGATGACTGGCAAGTCGAATCCTGGACCGAGCGCGGCTCGGTCGAAGAATGCGCGCGCGACTTCACGGGCTGGCACGAGGATGTGCAGACCCTGATCCAGGCGCTCGATGAACCCTTCAAATGGGCCTTGATGCTGCGCGAGCCCCTGCGGACCTGGTCCAAGGGCCGGGCCACGCTGCTGGGCGATGCCTGCCATCCCACCCTGCCCATGCTGGCCTCCGGCGCGGCCATGGCCATCGAGGACGGCTATGTGCTGGCGCGCGCCCTGGAGGCCCATCCCGTCGAAGAAGCTTTCAGGCGCTATGAGGCCGCGCGCGTCGAACGCACGGCCAGGGTCGTGCGCGGCTCGGCCGACAATGCCCGGCGCTTTCATAACCCCGCGCTCGCGCATGCGGAGGGCGCGGCGCAATATGTGGACCGCGAATGGAACGAGGCCCGCGTGCGCGAGCGTTATGAGTGGCTGTTCAGCTACGACGTGGACGCGGTGGAGATCTAGCCGGCGCCGGCGGCGTCCGACACCTGACACATCGCCATCGGGGACGACCATGACTAATGGTTTTCCCCGATTTTTTACGTCCCCTCATTGATTTGATAATGTATGTGTCTTTTGATAAGACCAAAATATTAATCATCGGGGTTACGTGATGGGTACGTTAAATACCGCGGCCGGCGCCGCCATGCCGTCTTTGACGCTCAGCCGCAAGGAAGAGCGCCAGGTGGTCGTGGCGTCCACGGTCGGGACGTTGTTCGAGTGGTACGACTTTTTCATCTATGGCGCGCTGGCCGTCTTCATGAGCCAGGTGCTTTTTCCGCAGGACAATCCCACCGTCTCCCTGTTGGCCGCATTGGGCGCGCTGGCGGTGGGCTTTGTCATCCGGCCGCTGGGGGCGGTGCTGTTCGGCTATCTCGGCGACCGCCTGGGCCGCAAGTACACCTTTCTGGTCACCGTGGTCATGATGGGGGGCGCGACCGTCCTGATCGGCTGCCTGCCCAGCTATGAAAGCGCCGGCCACCTGTCGTGGATCCTGCTGCTGACGCTGCGCGTCATCCAGGGCCTGGCCGTGGGCGGCGAATACGGCGGCGCGGTGATCTATGTCGCCGAGCATTGCGAGCCCAGGCGCCGCGGCCTGCTCACCGGCTGGATCCAGATCACGTCTTCGGCCGGCCTGATTCTCTCGTTGCTGGTCATCGTCGCCACCCAGGCCAGCATGAGCGCGGACGACTTCCGCCAGTGGGGTTGGCGCGTGCCCTTTTTGCTGTCCATCGTGATGCTGGCCGTCTCGGTCTATGTCCGCGCGAAGCTGCATGAGTCGCCCGTCTTCGCCCGCATGAAGCAGCAGAACCGCCTGTCGCGCAATCCGGTCAAGGAGACCTTCGGGCAATGGGCCAACCTTCGTCTGGTGCTGATCGCGCTGGTGGGGGTGACCGCCGGCCAGGGCGCGACCTATTTCACGGGCCAGTTCTACGTGATGATCTTCCTGCAGCAGGCCGTGCAGATGAGCCAGCAGCAGGTCAACCTGCTCTTGATCATCGGCTTTGCCATCGGCGCGCCCACCTTTATCTTCTTTGGCTGGCTGTCCGACCGCATCGGCCGCAAATGGCTGATGATGGCGGGCCTGTTCGCGGCGGCCGTGGGCTACAACCCCATGTTTTCGGCCTTGCTGCAGGCCGGCAATCCGGCGCTGGCCGAGGCCGTGCGCAGCACGCCGGTGCGCATCCATGCCGACACCCGTGATGGCGCCTGCGACTTCGGCCTGCAGGCCGCGCTGGTCAGCTCGCACGCCGATCATAAAAAGGCTTGCGTCCAGGCCAAGAAATTCCTCGTGTCGCGCGGCATCAATTTCGAGTACGTGCCGGCCTTGCCGGGCCAGGCCATCGCCATGTCGGTGGGCGGCGCGACGGTGCCGGGCTTTGACGCCGCGGCCTATGGCAAGGCCCTGGCCGAGGCGGGCTATCCCAAGGCCGCCGATCCGGCGCGCGTCAACCGCCTGGCCATCGTCGCCATCCTGATCCTGATGACCGCCGTCGTGGCCATGGTCTACGGCCCGGTGGCGTCCTATCTGGTGGAACTCTTCCCGCCGCGCATCCGCTATACGGCGCTGTCCTTTCCGTATCACATCGGGGCGGGCATCTTCGGCGGCATCGTGCCCTTTACCGCCACCTATCTGGCCCAGGCCAGCGGCAATGTGTTCGGCGGCCTGATGTATCCGGTCGTGGTGACCGCCGTGGTCGGCATCCTGGGCTGCATCCTGCTGCCCAACACGCGGGCCGTGGCCATCGACGAAGACATCCGGCACTGACGCTGGCGGCGGGCCCGCGCCCGCCGCGCGGCCCGGCCCCGCCGGGCGTTTCCTTTATTTCTTTTTTAGAAGCAGAGCCTCCATGCTTGACCTTCCTTGTTTCAAGGCCGCCGCGGTACAGACCGCACCCGTGTTCCTGGACACCGACGCCACCGTCGACAAGACCATCGGCCTGATCGCCGAAGCCGCCGGCAATGGCGCGCGTCTGGTGGCCTTCCCCGAGGTTTTCATCTCGGCCTATCCCTATTGGAGCTGGATCGGCAATCCGGTCCAGGGCAGCCCCTGGTTCGAGAGACTGGCGCGTTCGGCCATCGAGATCCCCGGCCCCGAGATCGCCAAGATCGCCGCCGCGGCGGCGCGCCACAAGATCAATGTCGTGATCGGCGTGAACGAGCGCAGCCGCCATGGCGTAGGCACCATCTACAACACGGTGGTCACTATCAGCGACGAGGGCCGCATTCTCGGACGTCATCGCAAGCTGGTGCCGACCTGGGCCGAGAAGCTGACCTGGACGCCGGGCGATGCCTCGGCGCTGCGCGTGCACCAGACCTCGGTCGGCCCGCTGGGGGCGCTGGCCTGCGGCGAGAACACCAACACCCTGGCGCGCTTCGCCTTGCTGTCCCAGGGTGAACTGGTGCATGTGGCCAACTATATTTCGCTGCCCGTGGCGCCGCCCGACTACGACATGGCCGAGGCGATCAAAGTGCGCGCCGCCGCGCACAGTTTCGAGGGCAAGCTGTTCACCATCGTGTCCTGCTCCACGGTCTCCGAGGAGATCATCCGCGCGCTGGAACCCGATTTCCCCAATGCCCGCGCCTTGCTCAGCCGCCGCGACAGCGCTTTCTCGGGATTCATCGGCCCGGATGGACGCACCATCGGCGAACCGCTTATCGACGACGAGGGCATTGTCTACGCCGAACTCGATCTCGCGCGCTGCATACAACCCCGGCAGATGCATGACATCGTCGGCCACTACAACCGTTTCGACGTCTTCGACCTGCGCGTGAACCGGCGCTTTCTGCAGCCGGCGCAGTTCGATGACAACGGGTCGCAGGAAGACCTCAACCGTGACCTGAACATGACCGAAGCCAGTCAGGAGATACAAGCATGAACGCCACCCCCCGGCGCTATCGTATCGGTCAGATCGTACCGTCGTCGAACACGACGATGGAGACCGAGATTCCCGCCATCCTGCGGGCGCGCGAGGCCATCGAGGCCGAACGCTTCACGTTCCATTCCAGCCGCATGCGCATGAAGAAAGTGACCAAGGAAGAACTGGCGGCGATGGACGCGGACAGCGACCGCTGCGCGCTCGAGCTGTCCGATGCCCGTGTCGACGTGCTGGGCTATGCCTGCCTGGTGGCCATCATGAGCATGGGCTTGGGCTATCACCGCGTCTCCGAGGAACGGCTGGGCCGCCGCACGGCCGAGAACGGCGGCGCGGCGCCGGTGGTCACCAGCGCGGGCGCGCTGGTCGACAGCCTGCATGCGATGGGCGCCAAGAAGGTGTCGCTGCTGGCTCCCTACATGAAGCCCTTGACGCAGCTGGTCATTGACTACATCGAGAACGAAGGCATCGAAGTCGTGGACAGCATTTCGCTGGAGATCCCCGACAACCTGGAAGTCGGCCTGCGGGATCCGCGCGCGCCCATCGAGATCACCAAGAAGCTCAAGACCTCGGGCGTGGACGCCGTGGTGGCTTCGGCCTGCGTGCAGATGCCTTCGCTGGACGCCATCCAGCCCATCGAGGACCGCGTGGGCCTGCCGGTGGTCTCTTCGTCGGTGGCGACCACCTACCAGGTGCTCAAGAAGCTCGGCCTGTCCACCCGCGTGCCCGGCTACGGCTCGCTGCTGTCGGGCCGCTACTGAAGCGCGCCGCCGGCCGGCGCCTGGCCTGCGCAGGGGCGGTTTGATAGTAAATTAGCCCCTGCACAAGATCACTCCAAGACGCCGAGCAATGCCCAAACGACCCACGACCGACGAGCAGACCGCCGACGCCAAACCCAAGGCCAGGCAACGCGGCATCCAGTCGGTGGAAATCGGATTCTCCATCCTGGACACCATGGTGCGGGCCGGCGGCCCGCTGCCGCTGAGCCGCGTGGCCGAAGAGACCGGCCTGACCGTGGCCAACGCCCATTACTACCTGGTGAGCTTCCAGCGGGTCGGGGTGGTGCAGCAGGATGCCGATACCGGCCATTACGGCCTGGGCAGCTATGCCCTGAAGCTGGGTGTGGCGGCGCTGGAACAGTTCGACGTCTACAAGCTTGCCCGCCCCGCCATGATAGACATCAGCGCCCAGTCCGGGCATACCGTCTTTCTGGGCGTATGGGGCAACAAAGGGCCGACCATCGTCAACCGTATCGAAGGCCGGCGCGGCCAGCCGCTGCTTGAACTGCGCGTGGGCAGCGTGCTGCCGCTGCTGTCCTCGGCGCTGGGCCGCAACTTCGCGGCCCATCTGCCCGAGACCGTGACGGCCTCGCTGCTGCAGGAAGAACTGTCCCTGCAAAGCCTGGTGGCCGAACCCCAGGATGCCGGCGTACCGCGCAACGTCGAGGCCTTCCGCGAGATGGCCGCGCGCATCCGCGAACAAGGCTATAGCCGCTGCCGCAACAGTCTGCTGCCCAACTTCACTTCCTTGTCGGCGCCCATATTCGATCTGTCGGGCACCATCATCGCGGCCCTGACGGTGATGGGCCCCAACCATCTGCTGCACGAGGCCTCCGAAGCCCAGACGCTGGCGCTGCTCAAGGCGCATGCCGCCGAAATCTCGCAGACGGCCGGGGTCTACGGCTAGGCGGACCGTGCCGACCGGCGCTCAGTCCTCCAGCTCCTTGGCCAGGGCGCGGACGCGGGCCAGATCCGCCCGCGCGACGCGAGCCAGCGCTTGCCCATACTCAGGGTCGGCCTTGTAGAAGTAGGAAATCATGGTGTGCTTGGTCGCGTCGTTGACCCGTTCCAATTCGCTGCCCAGGCTCTGGACCAGGTCGGCGCGTTCTTTTTCGCTATAGCTGCGATAAAGCTCGCCGGCTTGTTTGAAGTTCTGCTGGCGCGCGATCGGGCGCTGCTGCACCGTGCCCGACAGCGGGGTGGGCGTGGCGGCGGCCTGGGCCAGCTCATGGCTGGGCGCCATGTGGCTGGGCTGGTAGTTGACGCTGCCGGTGCGCTGGCCGGCGTTCATGGCGCCATCCTGGTTCTGCGTATGCACGGCGCCGCGCGGACGGTTGATGGGCAGCTGCAGGGCGTTGGCGCCAACACGGTACATCTGCGTGTCGGCGTAGGCGAACAGGCGGCCCTGCAGCAGACGGTCTTCGGAGGGTTCGATGCCCGGGATCAGGTTGCTGGGCGCCATGGCGACCTGCTCCGTTTCCTGGAAGACATTTTCCGGGTTGCGGTTGAGCACCATCTGGCCCACCTTGCGGCTGGGAACATCGGGCCAGATCTTGGTGGGGTCCAGCGGATCGAAGTCAAAACCGGCCATCTGCTCGGGTTTGAGCACCTGGATGTAGAGATCCCATTTGGGAAACTCGCCGCGGTCTATCGCCTCGACCAGGTCTCGCGTCATATGGCTGTAGTCCTTGGCTTGCACGGCCTGGACCTCTGCGGGGTCGAGATTCTTGCGGCCCTGCAGCGTGCGCCAGTTGAATTTGACGTAATGGACTTGGCCCGCGGCATTGACGAATTTATAGGCATGGACGCTGTTGCCATCCATATGGCGATAGCTGGCGGGCGTGCCCTCGTTGGAGTAGAGCTGCGTCAGGGTCCGCGTCGCTTCGGGAAAGAAAGAGAAGAAATCGAAGCGGCGGCGGTCATCGTCCAGATTGGTGCGCGGATCGGTCTTGAAGGCGTGGACCATGTCCGGAAACTTGATCGCGTCGCGGATGAAGAAGGTGGGGAAGTTGTTGCCCACCAGGTCCCAGTTGCCCTGGCCGGTATAGAACTTGACCGCGAAGCCGCGGGGGTCGCGCAAGGTCTCGGGCGAATGCAGCCCGTGGACCACGGACGAAAAACGCACGAATACCGGCGTCTTGACCCCCTTGCGGAACAGTTCGGCCATGGTCAGGTCCGACAAATCCTCATGGGCGGTGAACTCGCCATGGGCGCCGGTGCCGCGCGCGTGCACGACACGCTCGGGGATGCGTTCGCGGTCAAAGCGTTGCAGCTTCTGCAAGAGTTGCACGTCTTGCAGCAGCACTGGGCCGTTCGGGCCGGCGGTTTGCGAGTGCTGGTTATTGCCTACCGGCGCGCCGTTGTCGCGGGTCAGCGTGGGTTCTTGCGCCAGCGCGGCATTACAGAGCGTGGTGGCCAGGGCCAGGGCGACGAAAGTCCTTTTCACGAGCAACTCCTTGAACAAAAAGGAGCCCGAGGTTAGGAGGAAAGCCGCTGGCGGCCGATGAATTTTTCGCTCACGCGCCATAGCCGGATGCTATGCCGCTGTTTTCCCGGGGAGCCTGGCCCGTTTCCGGCGCCAGGGCGCGGCCACGGGCTAGGACCGATTACCGTGGCGCCGGCCTATTGGAAGCGCGCCGCGTTGTCCCGCAGCGCGGTGTCCGCGCACTCGGCATCCAGATTGCCGCCGGGCGCGCCGGCCACGCCGATGGCGCCGATCACGGTGTCGCCCGACTTGACGGGCACGCCGCCGCCCAGGAGCAGAAAACCCGGGATGTCGGTCAGATTGGCCGCGCCGGGGTTTTTCTGGGCGTTTTCCATCATGGCCAGCGTGGGCAGCTTGGCCGAGGCCGAGGTATAGGCTTTCAGGCGGCTGCCTTCGATGGTGTGCGGGCCGGCGTTGTCGGCGCGGGACAGCGCCTTGAGGACGCCGGCGCGGTCGACCACGGAGGCGGTGACGTGATAGCCCTTGGCCTGGCAGGCGGCCACGGCCGCGTCGGCCAGTTGGCGGGCGTCTTGCAGGGAGACGTTTTTTTCGGTGAGCGCGGCGGCCTGGGCGGTGCCGCACAGGGCGAGGCCGGCAAACAGGAGAGCGGTGTGGCGCATGGGGGTCGTCCTTGTTGGAAAGAGCCTCCAGCTTAGGCAGCCGCGCCGCGGCGCGGTATTCGCCCGGCTACGCAGCCGGCTCCGTAGCGCTACGGAGGAGGCGGATCCAGCAGCAGGGCGTATTGGCGTATGAGCTGCGCCAGCGAACCAGCCTCCAGCTTGGCGAAGACGTTGGCGCGATAGGTTTCGACCGTGCGCGGCGAGAGCGCGAACTCGCGCGCGATTTCTTTGTTGGCGCAGCCTTGCACCACGCGCCGGGCGACCTCGCGTTCGCGTGCCGACAGGCGCTGCAGGCGCGCCCGGGCCGCTTCGCTTACGGCGGCGCGTTCGCGGCTGGCGCTATGGCCGCGCACGGCCGCCTGCACGGCGTCCAGGAAGATGTCGTCGTCCATGGGCTTTTGCAGGAACTCGATGGCGCCGCCCTTGAAGGCCCGGCGGCAGAGATCGACGTTGGCGTGGCCGGTGAGCATGATGACCGGCAGGTCGCTCTGTCCGGCCAGCCGCGCCAGGACGTCCAGTCCGCTGATGCCAGGCATGCGGATGTCGAGCACCACGCAGCCGATGGCCTGGGCGTCCAGGTCGTGCAGGAAGCGCAGCGGATCGGCATAGCCCGCGCTGCGCAGGCCCACGCTGCGCAGCAGGAGGGCCAGCGCCTCGCGCACCGCGTCGTCGTCGTCGACCAGATAGACCACGGGGGTGTCGGGAGCGTTCATGGCGGCGTCTCCAGGGGCAGGCTGAGCGTGAAGCAGGCGCCGCCGCCAGGCAGGTTGGCGGCCTCGATGCGCGCATCCATGGCGCCTGCCAGGGTTTCGCACAAGGCCAGCCCCAGCCCCATGCCGTCGGGCCGCGTGGTGTAGAACGGCTCGAACAGATGCGGCAGATGGCTCTCGGCGATGCCGGGACCGTTGTCGCTCAGGCTGAAGCGATAGTGCTGGGCATCGGCCTGCCCGCGCAGGCGGATGCGGCGCGGTCCGGGGCGGGCCTGGAGCGCGGCGATGGCGTTTTGCGCCAGGTTGTGCAGGATCTGCGCCACCGCGACGGGGTCGCCCAAGGGGCGGGTGCCGGGCGCGGCATTGGACCAGTCGAAGGCGATCTGGTGGCGGGCCAGTTCCGGCTCGCACAGGAAGGCGAGATCGGCGGCCAGGGCGTCCGGGGCCAAGGGCTGGCGCGCGGCGGCCGCGCCCGGGCCGACCAAGGCGCGCAGGCGCTGGATGATATCGGCGGCGCGGCGCGCCTGCTGGGCGCTGGCTTCCAGGGCCTGGCGCACCGCCGGCGCTTCGCCGGGCTCGTCCATCAGCCGCTGGGCCGCCCGGGTCTGCGCCAGGATGGCCGTCAGGGGCTGGTTGAGCTCGTGGGCGATGCCGGCGGCCATCTCGCCCAGCGTGCTCAGGCGCGTCAGGGCGGCCAGGCGCGCCTGCTCGGCCTGGCGGCGCGCCTGCCGGCGGCTGTTGCGCCAATAGCGGGCCGCGCCCACCAGCACGGCGCTGGCCGCGATCCAGGCGGCCCAGGCCAGCCAGGGCCAGCTGGCCGGACCCAGCCGGCGGCTGGCCTGCATCACGAAAGGCTGGCTGGCCGAGCCCAGGGGCTTGGTGATGGACAGCAGGGGCCCCCAGGCCGGCGCGGCCTGCCGCAGCGCCAGCGCCTCGCCGCCCACGGCCACGGTCAGCGTGCCGATCTCGGCCGCGATGTCGCCGGCCGCAAGCAGTTGGCCGGCGTCGACCAGCATGCTCCAGGACGAGGGCGCGACCAGCCAGTAATGGCGCGCGTCCAGAGGCAGGGTCACGGCATGGCCGCGGGCCGCGGCGCGCGCAACGGCTTCATCCAGGCCGGCCGGCGCGGGCTGGCTGCCCTGCCAGCCTTGCGGCGAGCGCCATCCCAGGCCCAGCAATTCGGCCTGCGCCGGACGCAGGCTGGGCAGCAGGCGCTCGGGCGCCGGGGGATGCGAGAGCGCGGCCAGGGTCTCGAGCACCGCCTCGTGCTGCACGGCTTTCTGGCTCAGCATGCGATGCGCGATGCTGGCGCCCTGCAGAAAGCGGTCGCGCTGCGCGAGATAGTCCTGGCGGCCCAGCAGCAGAATGCCGGCCAGGCTCAACAGCAGCCAGGCTCCGATGCTGCGCCAGCGGTTGGCGAAAGTGATCACGATGGCGCCATTATCGCAGCGGGACGCCTCGGGCGGTCTCCGTAGCGCTACGGAGACCCGCGGTCACGCGCTGGAAGGGCGCGCTAGCGTACGGTCTTGTTCCACTGTTCGACCCAGGTCCCCGCCCGCTTGCCGATCTCTTCATAAGGCGCGATCAGGATCTGGCTGGCCGGCGTGATCTGGTCTTTGACCGCTTCGGCGTACTGGGTCTTGGTGTTGGACATGGCATACCGCATGGCCGAGCCCCAGCAGCCTTGCGCCTGTGGCGAGAGCACGGTGTTGATGAATTGGTAGGCCAGCGGTGAGCCGTTCTTGACCTTCTGGATGAAACTGGAGCTGATGGGCGCGCCGGGCTGCGGGTTGTAGTAGAGGACGTCCGGATTGCCCTCGTCGTGGAAAGCCCAGGCCCGTCCGTCCCAATACATGCCGATGTCGATCTGTCCGGTCTTCATCAGGCTCAGGAATTCGTTGACGTCGTTCCAGAAGATCAGGTGGCCGGAGTCGTGCATGGCCTTGATTTTCTGCAGTGCCGGCGCGATGTTGTCCAGATCGTCCTTGGCGTACAGGTGCACGAAGAGCCATAGGGCGGTAATCGTGGTCGAAGGATAGGAAATCCCAGGCATGGCGGCGGTCCAGTCGCCGCGGATGGTGCCTTCGACGAATTCGTCCCAGCTCTTGGGAGGCTGTTTGACGCGCTTCTGGCTGTAGGCCAGACCCATGGCGCCGTAGCCGTAGAGCGCCCCGTGGCCCTTGGTCACGTCTTTGAACTGCGGCGCGACGTCGGCGAGATTGGCAACGTCCTTGTCGCTGAAGGCATCGACCAGCCCGCGGCGGATCGCCTCGTAGCCGGTGTCGGTGGTGTTGGTCACCACGTCGATGGGCGGCTTTTGCGGATTGGCGGCAATCTGGTTGAGCCATTGCGCCGGGGTGCCCAGCACCACATCCACCTTCTTGCCCGTCTGTTTTTCAAACGGCTCGATCACGCATTTGCGGTAGTTCTGTTCCCAGATGCCGCCAAAGGCGGTCACCGTGAGATCGGCCGCCTGGGCGCTGTTTCCTAGGCTCCAGCATGCCAGGGCCGCCGCGGCCCATCCGTATCGCTTCATCTTGCTTCCCCTTGCGCCTGCCCGGCCCAAACACAAACAATATGTTGAAAATCTAGAGCGTATCTGTTCAATGAAACCTTGGTGATTTTCACTGCGCTCATGGCGAGAATACGAACAAAGAACCGCCGCCGTTATTGGTGTTTCCCCTTTGTTTTCGCCAGTTTGTGCCGAGAAAAAGGCGGGTCGCTAGTGAAAGCCCTTAGTCGCTAAGGCTTGTGGAAATTTCAATTTATTGTAAATTTCTCATCGTTGTTCACTCGTTTTCGGCGTGCGACCATGAAGCCTTCCCCGGTTGAACTTATCCAGATCAGCAAGCGCTTCGGCGCGGCCCAGGCCCTTAGTCCGCTCGATTTGCGGGTCGAGGGCGGCGAGCTGATCGCCTTGTTGGGCCCCTCGGGCTGCGGCAAGACGACGACCCTGCGCATTCTGGCGGGCTTCGAGACGCCCGATACGGGCTCGGTCCATATCGACGGCCGCGATGTCACCGATCTGCCGCCCAATCGGCGTGGATTGGGCATGGTGTTCCAGAACTACAGCCTTTTTCCCCATATGACGGTGGGCGAGAACATCGCCTTTGGCCTGAAGATGCGGCGGATGAGCCGCGCCGACCAGGCGGCCCGGGTGCGCGAAATGCTGGACCTGGTGCGCCTGGGCGGCTACGAGGACAGGCAGATCCACCAGCTCTCGGGCGGCCAGCAGCAGCGTATCGCGCTGGCGCGCGCGCTGGTGACCAACCCCGCCGTGCTCCTGCTCGACGAGCCGCTGGGCGCCTTGGACAAGAATCTGCGCGAAGGCATGCAGTTCGAGTTGCGCGCCCTGCAGCAGCGCCTGGGCATCACTTCGGTCATGGTCACGCACGACCAGGAAGAGGCCGTGACCATGAGCGACCGGGTGGCGGTGATGTCCGCCGGGCGCATTGTGCAGATCGGCGCGCCGCGCGAGGTCTATGCGCGGCCCTTGACACGCTTTGTGTCGGAGTTCCTGGGCACCTCTAACATCTTCGAGGGCGTCTTCGGCGCCGACGGCGATGGCAATCCGGCGGTCCAGCTGGACATCGCTCCGGGCCGGCTGTTGCCGGTCGATGCCGCCGGCAGCGTGCCCGACCGCGGCGCGCGCGTGCAGGTGGCGGTGCGGCCCGAGCGCATCCGGCTGGCCCAGCAGGGCGAGCTGTCCGCCAAGGTGAGGGCGGTGATCTTCCGGGGCAGCCACTATGCCTACGAAATGGACGTGGCCGGCCGCGGCCAGCCGGTCTTTGTCTACCACCAGGCGCACAGCCCGGTGGCCGGTGTGGGCGAGAACGTGGCCCTGACCTGGGACGCCCATTCCGCCGTGGTCCTCAACGAGGCCCGCGAATGATGGGCGGCCAGCCATCCGTGGCGCTGCCGCAGCGCCGGGCGACCGCGCGCAAGCGCAGGCCCTATGTCCTGATCCGCCCGCTCTGGGCCCTGCCGGCGGTGATCTTCCTGGTGGTCTTTTTCGTCCTGCCCCTGGCGGGCAATTTCCTGCGCGGCATGGGCGGCGACAGCCAGGGCTATTGGTTCTACTACGGCAAGCTCTTCACGGATATCTATTACCTGGGCGTGCTGGGCGAGACGTTGCGGGTCAGCCTGGTGGTGACGCTGGCCTGCCTGCTGCTGGGCTATCCGGTGGCCTATTTCATGGTGCGACATGCCGGAAAATGGAACGCGCTTATCCTGTTCTGCCTGATCACGCCGCTCTTGACCTCGGTCATCATGCGCACCTTCGGCTGGCAGGTCCTGTTGTCGCGCACGGGGCTGCTCAATCAGTTCCTGCTCTCCAGCGGGCTGATCGAGCGGCCCATGGACCTGGCGCGCCAGCCTATCGCCGTCTACATCGGCCTGGTGCATGTGCTCATCCCTTTCATGGTGCTGTCCATCGCGGCCGTGCTGCGCGGCATCGACGCGCGCCTGGAGGAGTCGGCCCGGGTGTTGGGGGCGACCAAGCTGGGGGCCTTCTTCCGTGTCACCCTGCCGCTGAGTCTGGATGGCGTGGCCACGGGTTGCATCCTCGTCTTCGTGCTGACCAATGGCAGCTTCGTGACCATGCTGCTCTTGGGCGGCGGCAAGGTGGTGACACTGCCCCTGTTGATCTACCAGCAGTTCAATCTCACCCAGGACACCCTGTTCGCCAGCGCCATGGGCAATGTGCTGCTGGTGGCGGCCTTGCTCTGCCTGGCCGCGCAGTTGCGGTTTATCCGACGCAAAGGAGTGAAGACATGAGCCTGACGCGGCGCCGTCGCGCGCACTCGCTGGAAAAATGGCTGCTGGGAGCCTATGTGGCGCTCTTCGTGCTGTTCATCCTGGGCCCCATCGTGCTGGTGGTGGTGGTGTCTTTCACGTCGGCCTCGTTCATCGCCTTTCCGCTGGAAGGCTATTCGTGGCGCTGGTATCAGCGCATCATCGAATACAGGCCTTTTTTGGATTCGTTGCTGGTGAGCATCAAGCTGGCCATCGCTTCGGCGGCCGCCGGGGTGCTGATCGGCGTGCCCGGCGCGCTGGCCCTGGCGCGTTCGCCCGGGCGCCTGGCGGCCGGCCTGTCGGCTTTTTTGCTGGCGCCGATCTCGATTCCGGCCGTGGTGCTGGGTTTTTCCCTGCTGTACTTCCTGTCCGCCCTGATCCACGGGGTGTCTTTCCTGTCGCTGCTGATCGCGCATACCGTGTTGGCCATTCCCTACATCACCCGCACGGTGCTGTCGGTCTACCGCTCCATGTCGCCCGATCTGGAGGAGGCCGCCGCCGTGCTGGGAGGCAACCGCTGGCAGGTGTTGCGCCATGTCACGCTGCCGCTGGTCAAGCCGGGCATCTTCGCCGGCGCGGTGTTCGCGGTGCTGACTTCATTGGATAATCTGCCGATCTCTTTCTTCTTCGGTACGGCCACCACCAATACCCTGCCGGTGGTGATGCTGAGTTATATGCAGAACCAGTTCGATCCCTCCATCGCGGCCATCAGCACGGTACAGATGCTGCTTTCGGTGCTGGTGCTGCTGTTGGTCAATCGTTATTACGGCATTGCCAAGCTCAATACCGCCTGAGTCCGGATTGCTATCCGCATACGATGCTCTGACGTGCAACCCGCCACGCTACCAGAAACCTATGGCACGAAAAAACACTCAAGAGACTCCTCCCGAGCCGGCCGGCACTGTCGGCAGCCGCCTGCGCCGCCTGCGGCGCGACCTGAATCTTTCCTTGAAGACCCTGGCCGAGCTGGCCGATGTGTCGGTGGGGATGATCAGCCAGATCGAGCGCGACCAGGCCAATCCTTCCATCCGCGTGCTCGAGAAGCTGCGCACGGCCCTGCACGTGCCGCTGTCCGCGCTGCTCGAGGGCGAGGGTACGACCGGCCCCGCGCCGGTGCCGCCCCAGGTGCCGGATTTCGTGCGGCGCGCGGACCAGCGTCCACGCTTTCGCGTCGGCCCCAATGGCCTTCTGAAGGAATTGCTCTCGCCGCCAGGCGACCATGACCTGCAATTCATGGTCATCCTGATTCCGCCGCACTCGCGTTCCGAAGAGGTCCTGCTCGGGCGCGGGGAGAAGGCTGGCATGGTGCTGGAAGGCACTATCTCCCTGGTGCTGGCCAACCGCGAAGCCATTCTCAACGTGGGCGATAGCTTTCAGTTCTCCAGCGCCATTCCGCACGGGGTATCCAATCCCACGGACACCCCAGCGCGTCTGCTGTGGATCATGAATACCGAGCGTCCCGTGATCCACCTCTGAGGCCGCCCGTCAGGCCGCATCGAAATCCACCAGCACGCTCTTGTAGCGCAGGCTGGCTTCCATGGCCTGGCGGCCCAGGTCCTTGCCTATGCCCGAGCCCTTGAAGCCGCCCGTGGGCATGATCATGTCGCCGCTGCGGCCATAGCGGTTGATCCAGACCGTGCCGGCTTCCAGGCGGCGGGCGGCGCGCAATGCCTGGCCGATGTCGCGCGTATGCACGCCGGCGGCCAGGCCGTAGACCGGATGGTCGGCCAGCGCCAGCCCTTCAGCCTCCGTCTCGAAGGTCTGCACCGTCAGCACGGGTCCGAAGACCTCTTCGCGTAGGACATCCATGCCGGGCCGCACGCCGTCGAGCACCGTGGGGCGGTAGAAGGCCGGATGATCCGCGAATCGGGCACCGCCGGTCAGCAGGCGCGCGCCCTGGGCCTGGGCGTCGTGCACGATGCGCGCGATGCGGTCGGCCTGGGCGCTGCTGATGATGGGGCTGTAGGCCGTCGCGGCCACCCAGGTGGGACCCGGCGCGATGCTTTGCAGCTCGGCCAGCACGGCCTCGACCAGGTCCCGGGCCAGCCGGCGGTGCACGATGAGGCGGGTGCCGGCCACGCAGGCCTGACCGCCGTTGGCCGTGAAACCGCGCGCCACACAGCGCGCGACGTGGGCCAGGTCGGGGACATCTTCGAAAACCAGCTGGGGGCTTTTGCCTCCCAGCTCCAGTGTCATGGGGCGCGCGCCGTGCCGGCCGGCCTCGCTCATGATGGCGCCGCCGGTCCGGGTCGAGCCGGTGAACGAAATCTTGCCCACCAGGGGATGGCGCGTCAGAGCGCCGCCAGCCTGCGGGCCGCGGCCGTTGATGACATTGAACACGCCCTCGGGCAGGCCGGCTTCCACCGCCAATTCGGCCAGGCGCAAGGTGGAGTAGGGCGTCAACTCGGAGGGCTTGAGCACCACGGCGTTGCCTGCGGCCAGCGCGGGCCCGCATTTCCAGGAGGCCATGGACAATGGGAAGTTCCAGGGGGCGATGGCCGCGACCACGCCATAGGGCTCGGGCACGATCATGCCCAGGCTGTCCTGCCGGGTGGCGGCGACGTCGCCGCCGACCTTGTCGGCCAGCTCGGCGAAGAAGCGGATGGCTTCGGCGGTAAACGGGACATCACCGTGCACGGCTTCGCTGACGGGGCGGGTCGAGGCCGCGGCCTCCAACTGCCCGAGTTCGACCGCGTGCCGGTCGATGAGGTCGGCCCACCGGTTGAGCACACGCGCGCGCTCGCGTGGCGCGCTGTGGCCCCAGCCGCTGGCCGTCCAGGCCCGCCGGGCGTCCTGCACGGCGAAATCCACCGTGCTCTCGTCGGCCAGGGCGATGCGGCCCAGCGGCTGCCCGTCGCAGGGTCGCAGCACCTCCAGCGTTTCGGCCGCGCCGACATGGCGTCCGCCGATGTAATGCCCTTCGGCTCGCGCCAGGTCCGCGGGTTGGAAATCCAACGTCGTGCTCATTGCGGCTCCGCGGCGTGGCGGTTCAGGGACAGGGTGGCGTACTTGTCGGCCAGCGCGGTGAAGATATGCTGCATCTGCCTGGGGTCGTCCGCATATTCTCCGGCCTGCACGGCGTCGAAGACCTTGCGTTTGAGGTAGTGGCGCCAGGCGATGGGCGCGCTGGCCAGAAAGCGGGTGAGCATGTCGTAGCGCTCGCGGGTCCAGAGCGATTCGAAGGCCTGCCGCGCCGTGCCGTGATCGAAGTGGGCGTCGCCGGCGGGCGTCTGGCGCGCCAATTGTGAGCGCAGGGCCGCGGTGGCCGTTTCATCGACGTCGCCGCGCTCATCGAGCACGACGCCGTAGGATTCGCGGGCCTGACCGATGGATACCAGGCCGCTGGCGACATCCTCCCGCACGCGGCGCGTATCGCGCTGCAAAGGATCGCCATAACCGCCGGCTCCCGGTCCGATGACGCGGATGACATCGCCCGGATCGCAGGCCACGACATCGATATTGCCCAGCTCCAGCGCCTCGGGCGTGCCGGGGTTCTTGGTGAAGGTGGACAGGATGCCGCTGCGGCCGCCCCGCACGCCCCAGGAGGCGAAACGCGAACGGTTGCGGTTGCGCGCGGTGACCACGGTATTGGGCGAGGAGACGCGGAATTCCATGACGGTGGACATGCCGCCGCGGAACTTGCCCGGGCCTCCCGAGTCCGGCCACAGCCCGTAACGCAGGAAATGGATGGGCACTTCGGCCTCGGTGATCTCGATGGGCGTGTTCTTCAGGAAGGCCGAGGCACCTCCGCAGCCTTCGGGGCCGTCGGAGATCGGCGTGGCGCCGCCGCCGCCGCCCACCGGGCCGATGGAAGCCATGACGCTGCGGTCTTCGCGATCCTGAGTTTTGACGTTCATGATGGCATTGCCGCCTGGCGCGGTGACCGGCATGCGCTCGGGCAGCGCCAGCGAAAATGCGCCGAAGGTCACGACCTGGGTGATCATGCAGGTGAGCGAGCGCATGCCCACCGCGGCCGGCGCTTCGCAATTGACCACCGAGCCCTTGGGCAGGATGGCGCGCGCCACGCGCAGCGTGCCGGCATTGAGCCACAGCCTGGGGTCCAGCGTGACCAGCACATAGGTCAGGCCCACCAGGGTGAGCGGGTGGCGCTCGCGTCCGCCGGTCGGGATGTTGAGCGAGGAGGCCAGCTGCGGATCGCTGCCGCTGTAGTCCAGCTCGACCTCTTCGCCACGCACTCGCAGCGTCAGCGCCACGCGGCAGGGATGGCCGCCGTCGCCGTCTTCGTCGGCATAGTCGGCAAAGAAGTAGTCGCCATCGGGGATATCGCGGATGATGTTGCGCGCCTGGTTCTCGGCGTAGTCGAGGATGGCCAAGGCCCCCTCCTTGAACCCGTCGAAGCCGAAACGATCGATGATCTCCTTGATCTTGCGCTCACCGATGTTCACCGAAGCCAGCTGGGCCTTGAAGTCGCCCCAGTTCTGGTCTGGCGCGCGCACGTTCAGGCGCATGATGGCGGCGACCTCCTCATTGAGCACGCCGGCCCGGACGATCTTCAGCGGCGGCACGCGCAAGCCTTCTTGCACAATCTCCGTGAGCGTGCGCGACAGCGAGGCCGGCACCGCGCCGCCGACGTCGGTGTTATGGATATGGCCGACCACGAAGCAGGCCAGCTTGCCTTCGTGGAAGACCGGCTTCCAGATGTGCAGGTCGGGCGAGTGCGTGGCGACGTTGCCGCTATAGGAGTCGTTGGTGATGCAGATATCGCCTTCTTCGTAGTCATCGATCATGCGCAGCACCGGACCGTAGTCGATGCCGCTGTACCAGGGCGCTCCGTAGCTGCGCGGGTTGGCGAAGCACAGGCCGGTGTCGGTCACGATGGCGCAGGAGAAATCTTCCGTCTCCTTGACGAAAGTCGAGTGCGCGGTGCGCATCAGGGTGTAGGCCATGGCGTCGGCGGCGGCCGAGCAGTAGTTCGCCAGGACCTGCAGATTGCGGCGGTCGATAGCCATTGCGGTTTCCTCTGGGCTTCAGGCGGGATGGACGGAGATCACCAGGTTGCCGTAGGCGTCGACCTGCACGCCCATGTCCGGCAGCACGCAGGTGGTGCAATCGGCCTGGGCAATGATGGCCGGCCCCTCGAAGGCGTGGCCGGCGCGCAGGTCTTCGCGGTGATAGACAGGCACTTCGCGCCAGGTGCCGTCGACATGCACGCGGGTGCGGCCGCGAGGCTCGGCCGGCGCCCGCGCGGCGGCCAGGGGCAGCAGCCGCGGCTTGGGCGTGGCGCCGGCGATCACCAGCCGCAGATTGATGATCTGCACTTCAGTGTCGCTGTCGCTGTGTCCGAAGAGGCGCCGGTGCTGTTCGTGGAAGGCCTGGGCCAGGCGTTCGGCCTGGCCTTCGAGCAGCCATTCCGGTTCGATGGGCGTGTCGATCTCATACGACTGACCCCGGTAACGCATGTCGGCCGAGCAGCTCAGGCGGCTTTCGCCGCGAAAACCCTGGTCGTCGTACAGCCAGGCGCGGGCCCGCGCCTGCAGCTCCTGCAGCGCCTGGCGCAACAGCGGCAGGGTTTCATCGCTCAGCGGGCGATAGATGGTGCGGATGAAGTCGTTCTTCAGGTCGGCGATCAGGCCTCCCAGCGCGCTCAAGACGCCCGGTGTCGGCGGCACGGCCACGCCCTTGACGTTGATTTCGCGTGCCAGGTAGCAGGCCATCATGGGCCCGGCGCCGCCGAAGGCGAGGAAATGGAATTCGCGCGGGTCGATCCCGAACCGCGAGACCAGTCCACTGGTGTCGGCGAACATGCCGGAGACCGCAATGCGGATGATGTCCTCGGCGGTCTCCTCGACGGTGGTGCCGAAGTGCCCGGCCAGGGGGGCGATGGCCTGGCGGGCGCGCTCGGCATCGACCTGCACGGCGTTGTAGCCCAGGTCGGTATGGCCGATCCAGCCGCAGACGGCAAAGGCGTCGGTAACGGCCGGGCGCGTGCCGCCTTTGCCGAAACAGGCCGGCCCGGGGCGCGAACCCGCGCTTTCGGGGCCGACCTTGAGGATGCCCAGCTCGTCCACCCAGGCGATGGAGCCGCCGCCCTGGCCGATGGAGGTGACGGAGATCGAGGGGATATGGATCTGGAACTCGCCGATCAGCTCGCCGCTGCCGTACTCGGCCTGGCCATCGACGATCACCGCCACGTCGGCGCTGGTGCCGCCGATGTCCAGGCTCAGGATTTTGCCCAGGCCGGTGGCCTGGGCCAGGAAGCCCGCGCCGATCACGCCCGAAGCCGTGCCCGACAAAATCATCTGCACGCATTCCGACTTGGCCTGCTCCACGCCCATCACGCCGCCATTGGACTTGGTGATATGCGGCGCGGCCGGCACACCCAGCCCGGACAGCGCCTGCTCGAAGGCCGTCAGATAGTGCGCGACCTTGGGCTGCACATAGCCGCTGATGCAGGCCGTGACCGTGCGTTCATATTCGCGGATGATGGGCCAGATTTCGCTGGCCGCGCAGACCGGCATCTCGGGGGCCCATTCCTGCAGCAGGGCGCGCGCGGCGGCCTCATTGGCCGGATTGCGGTAGGCATGCAAGAACGCCAGCACGATGCCCTCGCAGCGGGCCTCGCGCGCACCCCGCAGCGCCTGGCGCAGGCTGGCCTCATCGATGGCCTGCAGGACGGCGCCGCTGGCGTCGATGCGCTCGTCGACCGGAAAGACGCGGTCGCGCGAGACCAGCGGCGCGGGCCGACGGGCATAGAGGTTGTGGAAATTGGGCATCTTCAGGCGGGCCAGTTCCAGCACGTCCTCGAAGTTGCGCGTGGTGAACAGCGCCAGGCGGGCGCCGCTGCGTTGAATGACGGTGTTCACGCCCACCGTGGTGCCATGCGTGAAATATTCCACCTCAGCCGGCGCGATGCCATCGCGTTCGCCCAGTATGCCCAGGCCCTGGATGACCTCCGCGCCGGGCTGGTCCGGACGCGATAGCACCTTCAGGGTCCGGATGGTGTTGTCCGCCGCATCCAGGACCGCAAAGTCCGTGAACGAGCCCCCGATGTCCACTCCCACTCGATAAGCCATGATCGTGATGGTCCTGATTGAAAAGTCGCCGGGAAAGTATTCATCATATTGAAATTACGGTCAACGAAATCCCAATTTCCCCGTATTAGGGTGTTCCCTAGATGAAATTTGGCCGTGATACAACCAATATATTGAAAATTCTTTGGCGGGTCTGAAACCCCGTCTCCTCATGCCGAGGTCCGATTCATGATTGCGAGATTCCGCCGGCTGGCCGAGACCGACCGAGCCCCAGTGAACTTTTCCGTCGATGGCCGGCCGGCCCAGGCCCTGACTGGCGACACCTTGCTGGTGGCCCTGCTGACCCAGGGCGCAATGCTGCGCCGCGCCGAATTCGGTGGCGAAGACCGCGCGGGCTTCTGTCTCATGGGCGCTTGTCAGGATTGCAGCGTCTGGACGGCGCAGGGCGAGCGCGTGCGCGCCTGCAGCACGCCCGTGACCGAGGGGCTGGCGGTCTACACCGCCATGCCGGCGCTGCTATGAAGACCGTGGCCGTGGTGGGCGCCGGTCCGGCCGGCGTGCGTTGCGCCCAGGCGCTGGTGCGGGCGGGGCTGCGCCCGGTGGTGATCGACGAAGGCCTGCGCGACGGCGGGCAGATCTATCGGCGCCAACCCGAGGGCTTCAAGCGGGGTTACGCCGCCCTTTATGGCACCGAGGCCTCGCGGGCCCAGGCCCTGCACCAGACCTTCGATGCCTTGCGCGGCGCGATTCAGTACGAATCCGAGACGCTGGTGTGGAACGCCAGCCCGGGACGGCTGCATCTGCTGCACGCTGGACATAGCCGGGATCTGGCCTTCGATGCCGCTGTGATCTGCTCCGGGGCGACCGATCGCCTGATGCCGGTGACGGGTTGGCATCGCGCCGGCTGCTACAGCCTGGGCGGCGCGCAGATCGCGCTCAAGTCCCAGGCCTGCGCCATCGGCGAAAAGGTGGTCTTCATGGGCACGGGGCCTTTGCTCTACCTGGTGGCCGCGCAATACCGCAAGGCGGGCGCCCAAGTGGCGGCCGTGGTCGACACCTCGCGCCGCGCCGATCTCTGGCGCGGCCTGCCCGGCATGTTGGCGCGGCCCGATGTGCTGAAGAAAGGCCTGGCGTTGATGGGCGCTTTGCGCGGCGTGCCGGTCTACCAGGGCGCCCAGGTGCTCGAGGTGCTGGGCGAGGATGCGGGAGGCGTGAACGGCCTGCTCTTGCGTGAGGCATCGGGCGCTACGCGCGAACTGCGCTGCGACGCGGTGGCCATGGGCTATCACCTGCGCGCCGAAACCCAGCTGGCCGACCTGTTGCGCTGCCCCTTCCGTTTCGACGAGGCCAGCCGCCAGTGGCTGCCGCGGATCGACCCCTGGGGACGCGCGTCGGTGGCGGGCGTCTATCTGGCCGGCGATGGCGTCCGCTTGCAGGGCGCCGACGGCGCCGAGGCCTCGGGCGAGCTGGCCGCGCTGGCTGTGCTCAAGGACCTGGGGCGCGAGATCGACGAGGGGCGCGCACGGGCCTTGCTGCGCGTGCTGGCGCGCATGGAGCGCTTTCGTCAGGGTATCGCGCGGGCCTTCCCCTGGCCGCATGCGTCGGCGGCTTCGCTGCCCGATCGGGCCGTGGTCTGCCGCTGTGAGGGCATCAGCGCCGGCGAGCTGCGCCGCGTGGTCAGCGAGGAAGGCGCGCGCGAAGCCAATCGCGCCAAAGCCTTCAGCCGGGTGGGTATGGGCCGTTGCCAGGGCCGCTATTGCGGCCACGCCGGCGCCGAAATCGTCGCCGCCGCCGCGGCGGTCGATATCCGCGATGTCGGGCGCCTGCGTACCCAGGCGCCCGTCAAACCCCTGCCCGCCACGACCCGCCAGGCCCAACCATGAAGAACGAATCCGAAGTCCTTATCGTCGGCGGTGGCCTCATGGGCGCATCGGCGGCCTTTTTCTTGCGCCAGCGCGGCAAGTCAGTGACCTTGCTGGAGCGCGGCCTGGTGGGCCAGCAGGCCAGCGGCACGAACTTCGGCAATGTGCGCCGCCAGGGACGTTTCCTCGGGCAACTGCCCTTGGCCAACCGCTCGCGCGAGATCTGGGGCCGCCTGCCCGAGTTGATCGGCCATGACGTGGAGTTCCTGCCGTCGGGGCATATCCGAGTCTGCTACGGCCAGGAAGAGGCCGACCGGCTGGAGACCTATGCGCGCGATGCGCGGGCCTACGATCTGGAACTGGAGATGCTGCGCGGCGAGGCGATGCGGTCGCGCTTTCCGTATCTGGGCCCCGAGGTGGTCGCGGTATCGTACTCGGCGCGTGACGGCCATGCCAACCCCCGCCTGGCGGCGCCCGCTTTCGCGCGCGCCGCCGCGCGGGCCGGCGCCGAGGTGGTCGAGAACATCGAGGTGGCGCAAGTGGAACGCTCGGGCGGCGGCTTTCTTGCCACCAGCGTGGACGGCCGGCAGTACCGCGCGCCGGCGCTGCTGATTACCGCAGGCGCATGGGGCAATCAATTGTCGGCGCAATTCGGCGAGCCCGTGCCCATCGCGGTGCATGGGCCCCAGATGGCGGTGACCGAGCCCGTGCCGTATTGCCTGGAGCCGGTGGTGGGAGCGACCTCGAGTTCCATCGAGGAGGTGTTCTATTTTCGCCAGGTCAAGCGCGGCAACATCGTCATGGGAGGCTGCGCGCGCGGCCCGGCCTATCCCGATGCGCGCCGCGCCTATGTGCTGCCCGATAGCCCGCTCAAGCAGTTCGTGCAGCTCGAACGCATCATTCCGGCGCTCAGGCGGTTGAGCATCATCCGGGTCTGGAGCGGGATAGAAGGCTACATGCCGGACGATGTGCCCATCATGGGGCCCAGCGCCAAGGTGCCGGGCCTGTTCTATGCCTTCGGCTTCTGCGGACATGGCTTCCAGCTGGGACCGGGCGTGGGGTACACCATGGCCGAACTGATCGACCGCGGCCACAGCGGCGTGCCGATCGAGCCCTTCCATATCGGCCGCTTCAGTTAGCGGCCGCGCCCAGGTCCCAGTACAGGCCCGTCATGCCCAGCAGGCCTTCGCGCAGCAATTCGGGCGGCAGGTGTTCGTTGGGCGCATGCTGCGAGCAGCCGGGGTAGGAGTGCGGCACCCAGATGGTTTTCAGGCCCAGCACGTCGGTGAAGATGTCGTTGGGCAGGGAGCCGCCCAGGTTGGGCAGCACGGCGGTCTTCTTGCCGCTGGTGCGCGCCAGCGAGTCCACCGCGAAGCGCACCCAGTCGTCGTCCGGATCGATGCGCGTGGCCTTGAACATGGTCTCGCGCGTGGTGGCGATCTGCACCATCGGGAAGCCCTGGCGGTCCAGGTGGCGCCGCAGCGCGGGCAGGAGTTCATCGGCGTCCACGCCGACCACGAAGCGCAGCTGGCAGCGCGCCCAGGCGCGCGGCGGGATGGCGTTGACGGGCGTCTCGGGGTTGCCGGTCTTGTAGGCCAGCACCTCGAAGGAGCACCAGCCGAAGACCCGTTCGGCCGGGCTCAGGCCGGGCTCTCCCCACTCGGGTTCGATCTGCGGGCCGTCGGCGCCGCCGTCGACCTCGCAATCGGCCAGGGCGCGGCGCACCGAGTCCGGCAGGCTGGCCGGCACCCATTCGGGGATGCGGATCTGGCCGGTGGGCGAGACCAGGCTGGCGATGGCGTGGGCCAGCTGGATGCCGGGGTTGGAAATCAGGCCGCCCCAGTTGCCGGAATGATGGCCGCCGGCGCGCGCCTCGATGCTCAGGTCGAAATTCAGGCTGCCGCGCGCGCCGAGGAAGACGGTGGGCCGCGCCGGCGCCAGCCGCGGGCCGTCCGAGGCGATCAGCAGGTCGGCGGCCAGGCGCTCGCGATGGGCCTCGCAGAGTTCGCGCAGGCCGGGCGAGCCGGTCTCTTCGCCCATTTCGATGAGGTATTTGGCGTTGAAGCCGAGCTTGCCGCGCGTGGCCAGCACGCTGCGCATGGCTTCCATATTGACGCTGTGCTGGCCCTTGTTATCGGCGATGCCGCGGCCGTACCAGCGGCCGTCGCGCGGGGTGAGCGTCCAGGGCGACAGGCCCGCGTGCCATTCCGGCTCCAGGCCGCGTATCACATCGCCGTGGCCATAGCCCAGCACGGTGGGCCGGGCCGGGTCCTCGATGCGCTGGGCAAAGAGAAAGGGCGCGCGCGCCTTGGGATGGGTGAGCTGCCGGCATTCGAAGCCCATGGCCTGGAAGGCCGGCGTCATCTCGTCGTCCAGATAGCGCGCCAGCTCGCCGGCGCGTTCGGGGTTCTGGCTTTCGGTGGGGATGGCGATGCGGCGGGCCAGGAGCTGCTGGAATTCGCCGGAATCAAAACACTGTGCGGCGTGTTGCAAAGCCTGTTCGCGACTCATGAGTTCTGGGCTCCGGAATAAAGATGGCAGGCGACGCGCGCGCCCTCGTGGGCGCGCAGTTCGGGACGGCTGCGCGCGCACGAGGGCGTGGCGTGCTGGCAGCGGGGATGGAAGGGACAGCCGGCCGGCGGGTTGAGCGGGTCGGGAAAGGACAGGCCCAGGCCCATGTCGGGGATGCCCAGGCCGGGCTCGGGCGTGAGCACCGAGGCCAGCAGCGCCTGGGTATAAGGGTGGCGCGGACGGGCATAGAGTTCGGCCGTAGGCGCGGACTCGACCACCCGGCCGAGATACATCACCGCCACGTGGGTGGCGATATGTTCGACCACGGCCAGGTTATGGCTGATGAAGACATAGGTGAGGTTGAAATCGCGCCGCAGGGCCATCAGCAGGTTCATGATCTGCGCCTGGACGGAGACGTCCAGGGCCGAGGTCGGCTCGTCGCAGATGACCAGATCCGGCTTCATGACCAAGGCGCGCGCGATGGCCACGCGCTGGCGTTGTCCGCCCGACAGCTGGCCCGGCGTATTCTGCGCCAGGCGCGGCGGCAGGCCGACGCGCTCCAGCATTTCGATGGCCTTGTGCTGGCGCGGATTGTCGATGCCGTGCACCTCCAGCGGCAGCGAGACGATGGAGGCGATGCTGCGGCGCGGGTTGAGCGAGGAATAGGGATCCTGGAAAACCGGCTGCACGCGCCGCGCCATGGCGCGGCGGTCCAGGCCGCGGATGTCCTGGCCGTCCAGTTCGATGCTGCCGCCGCTGGGCGGGGTCAGCCCCAGCAGCAGGCGGGCCAGGGTGGACTTGCCGCAGCCCGATTCGCCCACGATGCCCAGCACCGAGCCGCGTTCGACCTGGAGATCCACGCCGTTGACGGCGTGCAGGGTGCGGCGCGCGCGGAACATGCCAGCGCTGATGTCAAAGCGCCGGCTCACCTGGCTGGCGCGGAGCAGGGGCAGGGTCATGCGGCCACCTCGAAGTCGGTATGGACGCAGCGCCAGGACTGGCCTGCGGGATTGGCGTGGACGGGGATGGCGCCGCGGCAGGCCGCGCCGGCATGGCGGCAACGGTCGGCGAAGGCGCAGCCGGCCAACTCACCCACCAGGGCCGGCACCACGCCCGGGATGGTGCCCAGCTGCGAGCCCGGCACGCTGCGGCCGGGCACGGGGATACAGCTCAACAAGCCCCGGGTGTAGGGGTGGCGTGGCGCGGCGAACAGATCGGCCGCGCGGCCTTGCTCGACGATCTGGCCGGCATACATCACGGCGACCTCATGGGCAATGCGCGCCACCACGCCGAGGTCATGGGTGATCAGCACCATGGCGATGCCCAATTCGGCCTGCAGGTCGGCCAGCAGCCGCAGGATCTGCGCCTGGATGGTGACATCCAGCGCGGTGCTGGGTTCATCGGCGATCAGCACTTCGGGGCCGCACATCAGCGCCATGGCGATCATGACGCGCTGGCGCAGGCCGCCGGAGAGCTGGTGGGGATATTGGGCCAGCCGCTCGCCGGCCGAGGCGATGCCCACCTTGTGCAGCAGCTCGGCGGCGCGCTCGCGGGCCTGGGCCGCGCTGGCCCGGCGGTGATACAGATAGTGCTCGGTCAGTTGCGAGCCTATGGTGTAGGCCGGGTTGAGCGCCGTCATGGGTTCCTGGAAGACCATGGCCATGCGCGCGCCGCGCAGGGCATTCACGCGCCGCCGGCCGGCCTGGCCGATGTCCTCATCCATGAGCGCCAGCCGCCGCACGCTGCGCCGGGCCGCGCGCGGCAGCAGGCCCATGATGGCCAGCGAGGTCATGGACTTGCCGCAACCCGATTCGCCCACCAGGCACAGGGTCTCGCCCGGCCTGACCCGGAAGGACACGTCGCGCACGGCGTGCAGGGCGCCGGCCGGAGTGTCGATGTCCACGCACAGGCCTTGCACGTCGAGGGCGTAGTCGGCCATGTCAGCTCCTTTCTTGCGGCGTGAGCAACTGATGCAGGCCGTCGCCGGCCAGGTTGATGGCGAAGATCAGCACGGCCAGCGCGCTGCCCGGGATGGCGATGAGCCAGAAGGAGAAGAACATATAGGCCTTGGCTTCGGAGATCATCAGCCCCCACGAAGGCAGGGGCGGCTGCACGCCCAGGCCCAGGAAGGACAGGGCGGCTTCGAGCAGGATGGCGCTGGCGGCTTCCAGCGTGGCGATCACGATCAGGTGGGGCACGACATTGGGCAGCACTTCGCCGCGGATGATGCGCCAGGTCGAGGCGCCGGCGGCCTGGGCGGCCGCGACGTATTCCAGCGAGCGCACCTGTTGGGTGGCGCTGCGCATGACCACGGCGAAGCGGTCCCATTTCAGCAGGCCCAGCACGAGGATGACCACCCATAGCGAGCCGCCCACCAGGGCGACGGTGGCCAGCGCCACCAGGATGACGGGCAGGGACAGGCGCGTGGTGATCAGGAAGGAGACCACCATGTCGACCTTGCCGCCGAAGTAGCCGGCGGCCATGCCCATGGCGGTGCCGATGAGGCCGGAGATCAAGGCCACGCTGGCGCCGATCAACAGCGAGATGCGCGCGCCGTAGATCAGGCGCGAGAGATAGTCGCGGCCCAGCTGATCGGTGCCCAGGGGATGCAGCCAGGTGCCTTTGTCGTACCAGACCGGCGGGGCGGTGCGATAGGCCAGGTCCTGGAAGTAGGGATCGTGGGGCGCCAGCCAGGGCGCGAACACGGCGACGAGCACGATGAGCAGCAAGAGGCCGCCGCCCACCGACAGCGCCTTGTTGCGGCCCAGGTGGCGCAGCCAGCCCTGGCTGCGCTTGGGCAGCGGGGCGGCAGGGGAGGGAATCGCGGGTGTCTGCATGCGTTTTCCTCAGGTCACGCGGATGCGCGGGTCGAGCCAGGCGTTGGCCAGGTCGGCCGCCAGGGTCAGCAGCACATAGAGCACCGACAGCAGGAGCACGATGAGCTGCATCACCGGGAAATCCTTGAAGGTGATGCTCTGGTAGGCCAGGTAGCCCAGACCATCGAGCGCGAAGATGGTCTCCACCACCACCGAGCCGCCCAGCAGATAACCCAGCTGCACGGCGGCCAGGGCCACCACCGGCACGATGGCATTGCGCAGCGCGTGCTTGAAGACCACCTTGCCGGCGGGCAGCCCCTTGGCGCGCGCGGTGCGGATGTAGTCGGCGCCCAGGACCTCGATCATGCCGGCGCGTATCAGCCGCATGAAGGCGGGCGCCACGTAATAGCCCAGGGCGATCGAAGGCATCACGAAATGCTGCCAGCTGCCGCTGCCCGAGACGGGCAGCACGCGCAGCGTGATCGAGAACAGCATGATGAGGATAAGGGCGAAGAAGAAGTTGGGCAGCGCCTGGCCCAGCACCGCCACGGCCAGGCATAGCCGGTCGACGAGGCTGCCCTTGTAGAGGGCGGCCAGCACGCCCAGCGGGATGGAGATCAGCAAGGCCACCGCCAGCGACCCCATGCCCAGCAGCAGCGTGGTCTTCAGCTTGGACCAGATCAGTGGTCCGACCTCGGTCTTGAAGTACACCGAAGTGCCGAAATCGCCCTGCAGGATGTGCCAGAGCCAGTCGGCATACTGCACCAGCATGGGCCGGTCCAGTCCGTAGGCGCGGCGCACCGCGTCGATGTCGGCCTGGCGCGCCCCTTCGCCGGCCAGGGCCAGCGCCGGGTCGCCCGACAGATGCAGCAGCAGAAACGCCAGCACCGATACGGTCAGGGCCACCAGCAAAGCCAGCCCCAGGCGTCTGAGCGCGAATCCCAACATGTTTTCCCCTTATGCCCTTGACGCCTACTTCCAGCTCATGTCCCAGAAGCGGGTGAGCTCATCCGGATAAGGCTTGAAGGCCAGATCCTTGTTGGCGACGTAATAGACCGGCAGCGTCCACAGCGGCACCGCATAGGCCTTGTCGGCGATGATGGACAAGGCTTCCTTGTAGGCCGCCGCGCGCGGCGCGGCCTCGATGGTGTGATCGCCCTTGTCCAGCAGCGCCTTGACCTTGGCGTCGCGCGTGATGTCGTCGTTGCCGAAGCCGAAGTACACCGGCGTGGAGGCCGAGACGTCGTTGACCAGGTTGGAGGCCCAGGTCTGGTGGGTGATGGAGGCCTTGCCCGCGCGTATCATGTCGCGCATGGCGGCGTATTGCAGGAAGTTGAGCTTGGCGCGTATTCCCACGGCTTGCAGGTAGTTGATGATGGCCTCGGTCTGGTTGCGCTCGCGATAGGCCAGGATGTCGATGTCAAAGCCATTGGGATAGCCCGCCTCGGCCAGCAGTTTCTTGGCCTGGGCCGGGTCGTATTTGTAGGTGGGCACGTCCTGGGTGCAGCCGACCTGCGACGGGGTGCAGATGGCGTTCAGGATGGCGCCGCCATCGCCCACGATGTTCTTGAGGATGGCCTGGCGGTCGATGGCATGCACGATGGCGCGGCGCACGCGCTCGTCCTTGAGCTGCGGCGCGGGCGAATTCTCCAGGATGTTCATCTGCATGAAGACGATGCGCATGGTTTCGCCGTTGACCACTTGCAGCGTGGGCACCGCGCGCAGCTGGTCGGCCTGGTCCTTGGGCACGCTCATGATGAGGTCTTCGCCGCCGGAGATGACTTCAGCCATCTGCGTCTGGCGGTCGGGGATGAAGCGGATGACCACCTTGCCTATCTTGGGCTGGGCCTTGGGCGAGTCCTTGAAGTAATCGGTATTGCGCTCCAGCGTGATGGACTTGCCGGGCTGGTAGTCCGCCACCTTGTAGGGGCCCGAGCCCACCGGCTTGGCGTTCATGCCCTTGGGGCCGACTTCCTGGTAGTACTTGGCCGGATGGATGGCAACCGTGGTGGACAGATATTCCTTGGCGCCGGGGAAGGGTTCCTTGGTAGTCAGGCGCACATGGTATTTGTCGATCTTCTCGACCTTGTCGATCCAGGCCACGTTCTGCTGCGTGACGGCCTTGTTCTTGGGGTCGGCCACGAAGTTCAGCGTATAGACGACCGAGTCGGCGTCGAACTCCTCGCCATTATGGAATTTCACGCCCTGGCGCAGCTCGAACTCCATGGTCTTGTCGTCGACCTGCTTCCAGCTCTTGGCCAGCTGGCCCTTGTACTCGTTGGTCATGGGGTCGCGGTAGAGCAGCGTGTCCCAGACATTGGCCGCGATGATCACGCCGATGCGCACATTGTTGTAGTACGGGTCCACGCTCTCGGGCGCCTGGTCATACGCCATGCGCAGGGTGTCGTCCTTCTTGGCCGCGTGGGCATTGAACGCCAGGCCCAGCGCGAGCGCGCAGGCGCCCAGGCGCAGGCCGGACCGCCCGGCGGAGAGTAAGGCAAGCGAAAAAGCCATGATCGGATTCCCCATGTGCCGGCCATTGCATGGCCGTGGTGGTTGGACAAGATGCTGCCGGGTGCTGCGCACTGCTTACTATCTGTCTTCTCCGTGGCTGGCCTCTTGGCGTGCCAGTCCCGTATGGCCTGGGCGGGGCTAGGCCGGCGGCGGCCACATGGCGCGCAGCACCGCATCGCATTTGCGCTGCAGATGCTGGCGCATGATGGCGGCCAGGCGGTCGGCATCGCGCGCGGCCAGGGCCTCGGCCATGGCGACGTGCTCGGCCATGGCCTGGTCCCATTTGGCGCGGTCTTCGTTCGAGGCAAAGCGCAGGTGCTGGATGCGCGCGTTCTGCGCCTCGTACACCTGGTTGAGCAGGCGGTTGTGCGCCGCATGGCTCATTTTTTCGTGGATGGCGTGGTTCAGGCGGTAGTAGCTGGGCAGGTCGCGCCGCGCGTGGCTGGCCATCATTTCGTAGGTGAGGGCCTGGATCTCGGCGATCTCGGCCTGGCTGGCGCGCTCGCAGGCGAGCCGGCTGGCCATGGCCTCCAGGCCGCCTATCACTTCGAACGCTTCGCGGATGTCCTGCTCGGACAGCGCCACCACCTGGGCGCCGCGGTTGGGCTGCAGGTGTACCAATCCCTCGGCGGCCAGCAGGCGCAGCGCTTCGCGCAAGGGGGTACGCGAGACGCCCATCAGCTCGCAGAGGTAGCGCTCGCTCAGCCGGGCGCCGGGGGCGAGCAGGCCCTGGATGATGCGTTCGCGCAAGGACGCGGCCACCGTCGCGGGCAGCGTGCCGCCGCCGCGCTCGGGGCCGGCCAGAAGCTCGCCGCTGTCTTCCGTGTAGGCTTCACTGCTCATTGGTATACCAAAATCCGGCTGTGAATAGCGGCCACTATAGACCCGCCGGGCGGGATTGCTGCATGCGTGGATACCCTAGATCACGCCGTAAAAAACATGGCGTAGAGTGTGCGCGAAGGTTTTTCGGCAGGAGGTCCGCCGCCTTGCGCGGCCGGCCGCCTGTCGCCCTGCTGTCCATGTCGTGCTTTTTGGTATACCACTCTCTGACCGAGGCCACGCATGCTCGTCCTGAACCGCCATCCTTCCGGCCGCCACTTTCTGCAGATACCCGGGCCGAGCAATGTGCCCGACCGGGTCTTGCGCGCCATCGACCATCCCACCATCGATCACCGCGGCCCGGAGTTCGGCGAGCTGGGCCGGGCGGTCTTGGCCGGGATGCAGGACATCTTCCAGACATCGGGGCCGGTCATCATCTATCCGGCCTCGGGCACGGGCGCCTGGGAAGCCGCCCTGGTCAATACGCTGTCGCCGGGCGACCGGGTCCTCATGGCCGAGACCGGCCATTTCGCCACGCTGTGGCGCCGGCTTGCCGCACGCCTGGGGCTGGAGGTGCAGTTCCTGGAGGGCGATTGGCGCCATGGCGTGGATCCGGGCCGCATCGAAGCGGCCTTGCGCGCCGACCCCGGGATCGCCGCGGTCTGCGTGGTGCACAACGAGACCTCCACCGGCGTGACCAGCGACATCCCCGCCGTGCGCGCGGCCATCGACCGCGCCGGCCACGACGCGCTGCTGATGGTCGACACCATTTCTTCGCTGGGCGCCATCGATTACCGCCACGAAGAATGGCGCGTGGATGTCAGCGTGTCCGGCTCGCAGAAAGGCTTGATGCTGCCGCCCGGGCTTTCTTTCAACGCCGTCAGCCCGCGCGCGCTGGCGCGGGCCCAGGACGCCCGCCTGCCGCGCGCCTATTGGGACTGGCGCGATATGCTGGCGGTCAACGAGAAGGGCTATTTCCCGTATACCCCGGCCACCAATCTGCTCTACGGCCTGCACGAAGCCATCGCCATGCTCAAGGCCGAGGGCCTGCCGGCCGTGTTCGCGCGCCACCAGCGCCATGCCGAGGCCACGCGCGCCGCGGTGCGCGCCTGGGGCCTGGATATCCTGTGCCAGGAAGCCGGCGGCCACAGCCCCGTATTGACCACGGTGATGATGCCCGAGGGCCACAGCGCCGACCGCCTGCGCGCCGTGGTGCTGGAACGCTTCGATATGTCGCTGGGCCAGGGCCTGGGAAAGCTGTCCGACAAGGTTTTCCGCATCGGCCACCTGGGCCACTTCAATGACCTGACGCTGTGCGGCACCCTGGCCGGCGTGGAGATGGGGCTGTCGTTGCTGGGCGTGCCGCATCGCGCGGGCGGCATGGCCGCCGTCATGCAGCGCCTGGCCCGTATCTGAATTTTTCTCAAGGACATCACATGAATGCACTGATGCAGGAGGCGATTCAGTTCGCCCGCGACCACGAATCCACCTGGGACCGCAGCGTCAAGGGCAATTGGGGCGTGCACCAGCAAGACCCCGCGCCCTATAACCGCCTGTTGGGGCCGGTGCACGACCGGGGCCCCAATAGCGGGGTGGTGTGCGTGGACGGCAAGACCCTGGCCGAATGGGGCGAGCCGGGCCGCGCCGACCTGACCTTCAGCGTGGCCAAGCTGTATCTCGCCATCCTGGCGGGCGTGGCGCACGACCGGGGCCTGCTGCCCGATGTCGAAGAGCCCGTGCGCAAGCGCGTGCCGGGCATCGGTTTCGACGCCGGCCAGAACGCCGAGATCACCTGGCGCCAGCTGTTGCAGCAGACCAGCGAATGGGAGGGCGAGCGCTTTGGCGTGCCGGACCAGGTCGACCGCTATCGCGCCGTGACCTTCGGTGTGCCGCCCAATGGCAAGAAGGGCGATGCGCGGCCCTTGCAGCGCCCCGGCACCTATTGGGAATACAACGATGTGCGCATCAACCAGCTTTCCTATGCCTTGCTGCATCTGTTCCGCCAGCCCTTGCCCGAGGTCTTTCGCGAGGCGGTGATGCGCCCCATCGGCGCGAGCGAGGACTGGCAATGGGTGGGCTATGACAATGCCTGGGTGGAGATCGACGGCAAGCGCATGCCCTCGGTGCCGGGCGGCTCGCATTGGGGCGGCGGCATGTCCGTCAGCGCGCGCGACCAGGCCTTGATCGGGCAGATGCTGCTGGACGAGGGCCAGGCCCGGGGCCGCCAGGTGCTTTCGCGCGACTGGATACAGGCCATGCGCCAGCCGGTCGATATCGCGCCGTACTACGGCTATCTGATCTGGCTGAACCACCAGCGCAAGATGTTCCCCAGCTTGCCGGAATCCAGCTTCTTCGGCGTGGGCGCGGGCAGCTCCTTCACCTGGGTCGAGCCCGAGCGGCGCATGGTCGTGATCGTGCGCTGGCTCGATTCGGCCCATGCCAACGAACTGTTCGGCAAGATCCTCCAGGCCGTGGACGCGGGCTGAGCGCCGCGGGCGGCGGCGCATTGCCGGTGGCGGTGTCAGACACCGCCGGGCGCGTTTCCAGGCCGCGAGACCCTGTCACGAGGTGTCCCGCCATGTGGCCCGCCCATGGCACGCTCAGCGCGCCGAGGCATTGACGCAGCCTTCGGCGATACGCCGGGCCAGGCCGTGCAGGACCTCGGCGTGACGGGCTTCGGCGGCCTCGTCCAGCGCCTCGGTGGGCAGGGTGCGGGCCAGGCTGCCCAGCAGGCGGCCGCTGGGCGCGAGAATGGGCACGGCCACGCCGCTGATCAAGGGTGTGATGGTGCCGTGGCTGGTGGCGTAGCCGGTGCGGCGCACCGCCACCATGCTGCGCCGGAACTGCTCCCAGTTTTCGCCCAGGCCGGCGCGCGCGATGGATTTCGGATTCTGTAGATAGGTCTGGCGTATCCGGTGTGCCGACAGCCAGGGCAGCATGGCCAGCGAGGCCGCGCCCTGGAACAGGGGAAAGGGCAGGCCGCGCGCGCGCCGTATGGTGATGCGCTGGCCGCCGCACTCCAGTGCGTCGGGACCGGCCTTGAGAATACACAGCACCTTGTCCTCGTAGAGGTTGTGCAGGAGCAGCGCCGTATTGGTCTGCCGCTCCTGGGGCAGCACGTCCAGGCCGGCCCGGTAGAGCGGGTCGGTCAAGGCCATCAGGCGCTCCAGTTCAATGATGCGCGGCCCCAGGCTGTAGACGCCGGGCGCGGCCTGGGTGATCAGGCCGGCGCCGGCCAGCTCTCGCAGATAGCGGTAGGCGGTCGAGCGCGTGTATGCCAGCGCTTCGGTGACATATTCGACCGTCACGATGGGATGGGCCAACGTAAAAAGATCGAGCACGGCGAAGGCGCGGCCCAGGCTGGTGCCGCTGTCCTTGGTGGGGGCGGGAGCGTATTTCACGGCGCCAGCATAGCGCGCCGGCACGCCGCATTGTGGCAAAAACGAAAAAATCCCACGATTTGGAATCTATGCCGTTTCCGAAATGGCGAGTTAATTTTCGCGGCAGTCGATCCTCCCCTGAGCGGAAATGAATCCCAAACCCCTGACCGGGCGCGTGCCGCCCGAAGCCATACGCTGCACGGACCTGCCCAGGCTGGCGCCTGAATGGCTCGCGCGCTACGCCGCGCTGCAGGACCTTACCGGCGCGGTGTCCGATGCCATGGACGCGCTGGGCCTGCGCGGCGCCATACCGGCGTCGGTGCTGGCGCCCACGCTAGGGCCGCGCCGCATGGTCGGCCAGGCCGTGACGGTGCGCAATGTCGAACGCGCCGAGGATCCCGGCGCGGCCGCGGCCGGCGGCCGCGGGCTGATGGGCGAACACGAGGCCTACAACCAGGCCGAGCCGGGCGATGTGGTGGTGATCGAGGGCCTGACCGGCGTGTCCAACATGGGCGGCCAGTCGGCGGCCGTGGCGCATCGCGCCGGCTGCGCCGGGGCGGTCATCGACGGATCGTTCCGCGATCCGGACAGCGGCCGCGAACGGGATTTTCCGATCTGGTCCCGCGGCGCGACGCCGATCACCGGCAAATGGCGCCTGCGGACGGTGGAGATCAATGGCCGGGTGCGCATCGCCGGCGTGGCGGTCGATGCCGGCGACCTCGTGGTCGCCGATGAGGCCGGCGTGGTCTTCGTGCCCTTCGCGCAGGCGCGGCAGGTCTTGGAGCAGGCCGAGAAGATCGACGCCGGCGACAAGCGGCAGAAGGCCGACATTGCCGCCGGCATCAGCCTGGCCGCGCTGGCCGCCACCCGATACAAGTGATTGCAAACCAGGGAGTGCAGCATGATGGAAAGCCCCGTCCGGGTGGCCGCGCAGACGGCCGATATCCTCGGTGAAGTCCCCTTGTGGTGCGCGCGCACCCAGCGCCTGTGGTGGATCGACGTGCGCCGCCCGGCGCTGCAATGGTATGAGCCGGCCACCGGCCGCCACGCCGCGCAGCGCCTGCATCCCGAGCTCGTCACCGGGTCCATCGCCTTGCGCGAGCAGAGCGGTTTTTTGCTGGCCGCGCCGACCGGCCTGTATGTCTTCGACCCGGCCAGCGGCCAGCCCGGACGGCGCATCGCCGATCCTTTGCAGGGTGCGCCCGGCATGCGGCTGAACGACGGTAAATGCGACCGGCGCGGCCGTTTCTGGGTGGGCAGCATGCACGACACCCGGCGCGAGCCGCTGGGCACGCTCTATCGCCTGGATCCGGACGGCCGCTGCACCGCCAGGCTGGACGGCTTCGTGCTGCCCAATGCGATCAGCTTCAGCCCGGACGACCGCCATATGTATTTCGCCGATACGCACAACCAGATGATCTGGGTCTTCGATTACGACATCGACGCGGGCGAAATCTCCAACCGGCGGGTATTCAAGGATTGGACGCACCAGCAAGGCCGCCCCGACGGCGCCACCGTGGATGCCGAGGGCTTTGTGTGGAATTGCATGGTGGCCACCGGCCAGTTGGTGCGGCTGGCGCCCGATGGCCGCGTCGACCGCGTCATCCAGCTGCCTGTGACCAACCCGACCTGCCCGGCCTTCGGCGGCGAGCAGCTCGACACCCTTTACATCACCAGCCATTCCCAGCGCTTTACGCCCGAGCAGCAGGCCGCCGAGCCGCTGGCCGGCGCGCTGCTGGCCCTGGATGTCGGCGTGCGCGGCCTGCCCGAGCCGCGTTTCGGCGGCTGAACCGGGCGCAAACAGACCCATAGCGGGCCGGCGAGCCCGAGGAGACAAGCTGTGCGACTGACTTTCAAACACGCCGCGCGATGCGCGGCCCTGGCCCTGGCCGCCTGCGCCACGCCCACCCTGGCCGCCGATGTGGTCAAGATCATCGTCCCCTTCGCGCCGGGCGGCCCGGCCGACCAGATCGCGCGTATCGTGGCGCCCGGACTGAGCAAGGCATTGGGCAAGACCGCCGTGGTGGAGAATCGGGGCGGGGCGGGCGGCACCGTGGGCACGGCCTTTGCCGCCAAGGCCGCGCCCGATGGCGCGACCCTGCTGTTGACGACCTCCAGCCTGGTGCTGAGCGCCGGCACCACGCCCAAGCTGCCCTATGACCCGCGCAAAGACCTGGAGCCGGTCTACCTGCTGGGCGAGGTGCAGACCATGCTGGCCGTGCGCCCCGATCTGGGCGTGAACTCGCTGCAGGACCTGGTCGCCAAGGCCAAGGGGGCGCACAAGCTCAACTACGGATCCACCGGCGTGGGGGGCACCATGCATGTGGGCGCCGAGCTGTTCGCGCGCACGGCCCACGTGCCCCTGGTGCACATTCCCTACCGGGGCGCGGCGCCGGCGCTGATGGACCTCATCGCGGGCAATGTGGACTTGGTCAACGCCGATGTGCCGGTGCTCAAGCCCTATATCCAGGATGGCCGGATCAAGGGGCTGGTGATCTTCGACACCAAGCGCTCGCCGCTACTGCCCGACATCCCCACCGCCCAGGAGGCCGGCATGCCCGAGCTGCGGATGAGCAATTGGTATGGCGTGATGGTGCCGCGCGGCATGGCGGCCGAGCGCAAGCGGGAACTGGCGCAAGCCTTGGCCCAGACCGTCAGGCTGCCCGATGTGCAAGCCAAGCTGGCCGATGCCGGTTTCAGCAATCCCCAGGACACGGCGGCTTTCAAGGCCAAGCTGGAAGCCGATTTCGACCGTTGGGTGCCGTGGCTGCAAGCCGCCGGCATCCGGACGGAATGACGCGCGGGCATCATGACCATGGACACTCACAGGACGCTCTTGCAGATCGGCCCGTTGCCGCCCGGGCTGGAACAGTCCTTGCGCGAGCGCTATGTCTTGCACCCCTATTGGCTGGAGCCCGACCGGGCGGCGTTTCTGCGCGCCAATGCGGGCCGCTATGCGGGGGCGGTCACGATGTCGCGCCATGGCTGCGCGGCCGAGGTCATGCAGGCCGTGGCCGGCGGCGTGGTCGCCTGTTTCGGCGTGGGCCATGACGGCATCGACCTGGCCGCCGCCCGCCGCCACGGCGTGGCGGTAAGCACCACGCCCGATGTGCTCAATGCCTGCGTGGCCGACACCGCGCTGGCGCTGATGCTGTCGGTGGCGCGGCGCATCGTGGATGCCGACCGCTATGTGCGCGAGGGGCGGTGGCTGTCCGGCGCCTTCGGGCTGGGCGCCCGTGTCAGCGGCAAGCGCCTGGGTATTCTGGGCCTGGGCCGCATCGGCATGGCGATCGCGCGCCGCGCCGAGGGCTTTGACATGTCGGTGCGCTATCACGGCCGCAAGGCGCGCGCCGATGCGCCCTACGGCTTCGAGCCCGATCTGCGGGCGCTGGCGCGCGACTCGGATTTCCTGGTGGTCGCCTGTCAGGGGGGCGAGGCCACGCGCAACCTGGTGGATGCGCCGGTGCTGCGGGCCCTGGGCCCTGATGGTTTTCTCATCAACATCGCGCGCGGCAGCGTCGTCGACGAGCCGGCCCTGGTCCAGGCCCTGCAGGAGGGCGCGATCGGCGGCGCCGGGCTGGATGTCTATGCGCGGGAACCCCAGGTGCCGCCCGCCCTGATCGCCAGCGAGCGCGTCGTGCTGCTGCCGCATATCGCGGCGTCCACGCGCGAGACGCGCGCGGCCATGGAGGCGCTGGTGATGCGCAATCTGCAATCCTTTTTCGAGACCGGCCGCGTCCTCACGCCGCCGGTTTGAGGCCCAGCCCCGATGATTTTCGAGCAACGCACCTATACCGTCGCCCATGGCCGCATGGAGGACTATCTAGCGCGCTATGAGCGCGATGCGCTGCCGCTGCAGCGCAAGCACCTGGGCCGGCTGTTGGGCTTTTTTGTCAGCGAGATCGGCCCGCTCAACCAGGTCGTGCATATCTGGGTCTATGACAGCCTGGCCGACCGCGAGGCCAGGCGCCAGGCCATGGACGCCGACCCGGCATGGCAGGCGTTCAAGCTGGGCAACCGCGGCACCTTCGTGGCGCAGGAGGTCAAGATCCTGACCCCGGCCCCGTTCTGCCCCACTTATCTATGAGGCCGGCATGCCGCAGGACCTGGACAGCCTGACCCGCAATCCGCTCAAGACGCTCCTGGCCGCCGGCGGCGTGGCGGTCTCCATGAGCGTGCGCATCATGCGCGGCCACGAAATCGGCCGTATCGCGGCCGGCGCCGGGTTCGATACGCTGTATGTGGACCTGGAGCACAGCGTCCTGTCGCTGGAAACCACGGCGCGGATCTGTCACGCGGCGCGCGAGGCCGGCGTGGTGCCGTTGGTGCGCCTGCCGGCTGTCGATGCCGCGCTGATCGGCCGCGTGCTCGATGGCGGCGCCATGGGCCTGATCCTGCCGCACCTGGAGGATGCCGCCTCCGCCCGCCAGGCCGTGGCCGCGGCCTGCTATCCGCCGCGGGGACGGCGTTCGGTGGGCACCGGCCAGCCGCTGCTGCACTATCGCGCTTTCCCGGCCGGCGAAGCCTGCGCGGCCCTGAACCGCTCGCTGTTCATCGCCGTCATGGTCGAGAGCGCCGCGGGCCTGGCCCAGGCCGAGGCGCTGGCCGGCGTGGACGGGGTGGATATGTTGTTCGTCGGCGCGGGCGACCTCGGCGCGGAACTGGGCTGGCGCGCCGATGACGATGAGGCGGTGGCGGCCGCCTTCGCCCAGGTGCTGGCCGCCGCGCGCCGGCATGGCAAGACCGTGGGCGCGGGCGGCGTGGCCCAGCGCCCGGCGCTGGTGCGCCGGCTGGTGAAGATGGGCGTGTGTTTCGTGTCCACCGGCACGGATCTCGCTTTCCTGGCGGCGGGGGCGGCGCGGCAAGCGCGAAGGGCCAGGCGGGCGGCCGCGGCCGCCTAGCGCCGCCGCGCGCTCAGTCCCTGGGCGCCGGGCGGGTCAGCACCCAGGCCGCGCAGGCGGCCATGCCGGCGGCCACCCCGCAGGCCAGCGGCCAGCCGGGCCGCGCGCCCCACAAAAAGACGACATAGCCGGCCGCCATGCCCGCCGCGGCATAGCCCTTGCCCTTGCGGCTGATGGCGCCTTGTTCGCGCCACTGCCGCAGCGGCGCGCCGAATCGCGGATGATGCAGGAGCCAGGCTTCCAGGCGGGGTGAGGAGCGCGCAAAGCAGCCGGCCGCCAGGATGAGGAAGATGGTCGTGGGCATCACGGGCAGGAAGGCGCCGATAAAACCCAGCGCCACCATGGCCCATCCGAGGCAGGCCCAGGCATAGCGCTTCCATCCTGTGGGGGGTGATCCAGACAAACTCGTGCTCCCTATCTCCGCGCCGAGTGTAGAGCAGTCTGGGCTAAGATTTCGCGCTGTTGTCCCCGGAGCGCACCATGCACAGCCGCTTGTCCGACCGCATTCCCGCCGCCGCGCCACCGGCCGGCCGGGCCGCCGCCTGATGTCCGGCCTGCGCGCGCGGCTGGAGGCCCGGCAGACCGCCATCTATTTCAGCGCGGTGCTGCTGGCTTTCGTGGCGGCCTGGCTGATGCCGGCCACCCGCCTGTTGTCGGCGGCCGTCGATCCGCTGCTGGCACTGATGCTCTTCGCCACCTTCCTGCAGGTGCCCCTGGGCGAGTTGCGCCGCGCCATGCGCGATCTGCGTTTTGTCGGCGTGCTGCTGGCGGCCAATTTCGCCGGCGTGCCGCTGCTGGTGGCCGCGCTCCTGCCCTGGGTGCCCGGCGATCCGCTGATACGCTTGGGGTTTCTGCTGGTGATGCTCTGCCCCTGCGTCGACTATGTGGTCGCCTTCGCGCATATGGGGCGGGCCGATGCGCGTTCGCTGCTGGCCGCCACGCCGCTGCTGCTGGCCGGACAGATGCTGCTCCTGCCGGCCTACCTGGGCATTTTCCTCGGCGAGGACGCCCGCCAGCTGGTGCGCTGGGAGCCCTTCGCCGCGGCCTTCGTCTGGCTGATCGCCGTTCCGCTGGCGCTGGCCGCCGCCTGCCAGGCCTGGGCCCGGCGCGGTGGCCTGGGAGCCCGCGTGGTGGATGGCCTGGGGCTCTTGCCCGTGCCGGCCACCGCCGCCGTGCTGGCCGTCGTGGTGGCGGCCGTCACGCCCGGGCTCGGCCTGGCGCTGGACGCGGTGCGCGGCGTGGCGCCCGTCTACCTGGCGTTTGCCGTGCTGGCGCCGCTGCTGGGCTGGACGCTGGCGCGCCGGCTGCCCGCCCGGCAGCGCCTGGCCGTCGCCTTCAGCGTGTCGACACGCAACTCCCTGGTGGTCCTGCCCTTGGGGCTGGCGGTCGCCGGCGCGCTGCCGCTGGTGCCGGCCGTCATCGTCACGCAGACCCTCATCGAGCTGGTGGCCGAGCTGATCTATGTGAGGCTGGCCGCCAGGCAGGTGCCGGCCTGATCCGCGCCTAGCCGGCCGCGCCTAGCCGGCCGCATCGATATGTTCCAGGAGGCGTTGCAGCAGGGGGCGTATGGCGCGCAGCTCCTCCAGGTGCGCGGCCGAGAGTTCGGCCAGGGTCCGCTCGGACTGCGGAGTCAGCACGACCATCACGCGGCGCCCATCCATGGGGTCCGGGACCCGGCTCGCCAGGCCCTGGCGCTCCAGCCGCGACACCAGCTCGGCCGCCGTATGCGGCTTGATATGCAGCCGTTCAGCGATCTGCCCCACATAAAGCCCGCCCGCGCCCTTGACGGCCAGCAGGGCCTGATGCTGCTGCGGCGTCAGGCCCAGGGAGGTGGCCGCCTCCTCGCTGAAGGCAATGAAATTGCGCAAGGCATAGCGGAAGTCGGCCAGCATGGCGTAGTCGGCCGGGGTCAGCTTGCGCGGGCGGCTAGGGCGGGTGTTCATGGAACGAAGTGTAGTTTATATCGTAATACGATATACTTCGGCGTCCTGTTTCCTTTGACCGCATTCCATGTCGCTGTCCACCCCCAGAGGGGCGCGCCTGGCGGATTTCAACGCCGACCGCCGTGTCCTCCTGCTCTTGATCCTGGCGCTGCCCATCGGCCTGCTCGCGGTGCTCGCCGGCTGGCTGCTGCTGCACCTCATCGCCCTGTGCACCAACCTGGCCTATCACGGCGTATGGTCCTGGCAGGCGGCCGATCCCGATCCTGCCCGGCTGGGCCCGCTGTCCGTCCTGGTGCCGGTGGCCGGCTGCCTCGTCATCGGCCTGATGGCGCGCTATGGTTCCGAAAAAATCCGCGGCCATGGCATACCGGAGGCCATGGAGGCCATCCTCATCGGGCAGAGCCGCATTTCGCCCAAGGTGGCCGTGCTCAAGCCGCTTTCTTCGGCCATCTCCATCGGCACGGGCGGCCCGTTCGGCGCCGAAGGGCCCATCATCATGACCGGCGGCGCCATCGGCTCCCTGCTGGCCCAGACGCTGCACCTGACCTCGGCCGAACGCAAAAGCCTGCTGGTGGCGGGCGCCGCGGCCGGCATGACGGCGATCTTCGGCACCCCGCTGGCCGCCATCCTGCTGGCGGTGGAGCTGTTGCTGTTCGAATGGAAGCCGCGCAGCTTCCTGCCGGTGGCCGCGGCCGCCTTGCTCGCGGCCACCGTGCGCCCCTGGCTGCTCGATGCCGCGCCGCTATTTCCTTTTGCCGCCGCGCCCGATCTGGCCCTGGCGCAATTTCCCGGCTGGGTGGCCGTGGGCATCGGCGCCGGCCTGGGCGCGGGCGTGCTGACCCTGGGGGTCTATGCCGTGGAAGACCTCTTCGAACGGCTGCCGCTGCACTGGATGTGGTGGCCGGCCCTGGGCGGCCTGGCCATCGGCCTGGGCGGCCTGTTGGACCCGGCCGCGCTGGGCGTGGGCTATGACAATATCCGGCAGATGCTGTCGGGCAATCTGGCCTTGCAGGCCGCCCTGTCGCTGCTGCTGGTCAAGCTGGCGATCTGGACGGTTTCGCTGGGCTCGGGCACCTCGGGAGGGGTGCTGGCGCCCCTGCTGATCTTCGGCGGCGCCATGGGCACGCTGGCCGCGCCCTGGCTGCCGCCGGCCGCGCCGGGTTTCTGGGCCCTGCTGGGCATGGCGGCCATGATGGGCGGCACCATGCGCGCGCCTTTGACAGCCACGCTGTTCGCGCTGGAGCTCTCGGGCAATCTGTCCTTGCTCTTGCCGGTGGCGGTGGCCTGCACCACGGCCTATGGCATGTCGGTGCTGCTGCTGCGCCGTTCCATCCTCACCGAAAAGATCGCCCGCCGCGGCCTGCACCTGACGCGCGAATACCATGTCGATCCCCTGCAGGTCGCGCGCGTTGCGGATATCATGCGCGCGCCGGTGCAGGGCCTGGCGGCTGACATGGATAGCGCCGCGGCCCAGCGCCAGCTGGCCGCGCTCGACGCGGCGCACACGGCCTACCCGGTGCTCGACGCCGCGGGGATTCCGCTGGGCTGGATCCGGCATGCGCAGGCCTTGGCCTGGGGCGCCGAAGACATCGCCCGGCGGCCGCGCCTGCGCGATATGGTGGCCGGCCAGGTGCCCGCGCTCGCCTATCCGGGGGAACTCGGTTCGGCGATCGCGGATCGGATGGCCGGCGGCGGCCCTTCCCGGGTGGCCGTCGTGGACCGCGAAAGCGGCCGCATGCTGGGCATGGTGGCGCGCAGCGATCTGTTCATCGCGCGCCAGCGTCGCCTGATCGAAGAGTCGATACGACAAGCGCCCTTGCGGCGCAGACAAGCTGAATGAAACTGCACAATATTCTCGGAGCCGCCCTGTTCGCCTGGGCCTTGGGCGCCCAGGCCGCCACCCCTCCCGCCGTCGCCGCCCGCGCCTGGCTGCTGCTGGACGTCACCACGGGGCAGGAGCTGGCCTCCAGCCAGGCCGACCTGCGCATCGAGCCGGCCTCGCTCACCAAGATCATGACCGCCTACCTGATCTACGAAGACCTGGCCGCGCGGCGCCTGGCGCTGGATCAGCGGGTGCGTGTCTCCACGCGCGCCTGGCGCGTGCCGGCCGGCAGTTCACGCATGTTCCTGGAGGCCGGGCAGTCGGTGAGCATCGAGGCCCTGTTGACCGGCCTGATGGTGCAATCCGGCAACGACGCCGCCGTGGCGCTGGCCGAGGCCAGCGCGGGTTCGGTCGAAGCTTTCGTCGCGCGCATGAACCGCCGCGCCGCCGAGCTGGGCCTGGCGCATACGCGCTTTGCCAGCCCGGCCGGCCTGCCCGATCCCGGCACTTATTCCACGGCGCGCGACCTGGCCCGGCTGGCGCAGCATTATGTGGCGGATTTTCCGCAGTGGTCCGCGCGCTTTGACGCCCAGCGCGAGTTCGAATACGGCGGCATCAAGCAGCGCAACCGCAACCGCCTGCTCTGGCAGGACAGCAGCGTGGACGGCATCAAGACCGGCCACACCGGCGCGGCGGGCTATTGCATCATCGCCTCGGCCAGCCGCCCCGACCAGGGCGTGCCGCGCCGCCTGATCGCGGTGGTGATGGGCACGGATTCCGACAAGAGCCGCACCCAGGCCGGGCAGACCCTGCTCGATTGGGGCTACCAGGCCTATGACCTCGCGCCGGCCTGGGGCGAACCGGCCAGCGCCCGGGTCTGGATGGGCGCGGCCGAGCAGGTCGGCTATGCGCCTCTGCACGGTCCCTATCTCGCCATCCCTGCCGGACGTCAGGTGGAGCGCCAAGTCAGCCTGCGGACGCCGCTGCGCGCGCCCTTGCAGGCGGGCCAGCAGGTCGGCGAAGTGCGCTGGCTGGTCGACGGCCGTCTCGTCGGCCAGGCGCCCTTGCTCGCGCGCGAGCCGGTGGCGCCGGCCTCCTATGTCGGCCGCATGATGGATGCGGCCACGCTATGGGTGGGCGAGACCTGGAACATCGGCCCGGCGGCCCGGGGCTAAGTCCGCTCACCACGGCGGGAACATCAGCAGCACGCCGATGGCCAGCAGGGCGGCCAGGACCAGCAACAGGGTCTTGCGGTTTTTCATCGGGGTCCTCTCAGCGGCAGCGGCGGGCGGTAATTCTTGCCGCCGGCTCCGGCCGGCGGCCCGCCTTCAATCGCCTTTCTTCGTGGGCAGGACGGCTGGCGTATCGTCCTTGGGCTTGAACCATCCTGTCTCGCGCTCGGTTCGCGGCTGGGGCGAGCCGTCGAACTGCGTCGCCGGTTCGGCCGGCGGCTTGCGCCCGGGCCGGGCCTTTTTGGCTTCCTGCTGGATGTCGGTGGCGATATCTGTCTGCGGCTTGGCCGACGGTTCGGGGGGAGGTATCTCCGAGTAGGCCTCTGGAGGGGCGGGGGGCTTGGGTCTGGGGGCCATGGTCATCTCCTGGGTGGCGCCGACCTGTCCGCAAGCGGCGTTCCCGCCGCGGACGGGCATGCCGCTTGCCCCGGCAGGGCGCGGTCCGCGATAGCGGGGATCGCCATTCACAAGGAGATGACAATGAAGCGCAATGATGAGGGCAGGGAACAGGTGCTGGACTGGCTGCGCGATGCCCACGCGATGGAAGCCCAGGCCGAGACCATGCTGGAGGCCATGGCCTCGCGCCTGAAAAACTATCCGGAACTGGAGTCCAGGATCCGCGAGCATATCGAGCAGACGCGCAGCCAGGCCGCGAGGGTGCGGACCTGCATTGAACGGTTGGGCGGCGATACGTCGACCCTGAAAGACGCCGCCGGCAAGTTCATGGCCACCATGCAGGGTTTCTCGGGCGCCATGGCCTCCGACGAGGTCGTCAAGGGATGCATGTTCAGCTATGCCTTCGAGAACATGGAGGTCGCCGCCTACCGCATCCTGATCGTGGCGGCCCGGCAAGTCGGCGAACCCGACATCGCCGCGGTGTGCAGCGACATCCTCGAAGAAGAAATCGCCATGGCGCGCTGGCTGGAAGAGCATCTGGAGAGCGTGGTCGGCCGCTTTCTCGGGTCCGGGGTCCAGGACGGTCCCAAGCGCTGAAAAGCGCGCTTGCCCGGCCTGCATGCCCATGGAACAATCGCCGGCTATTGCATATCGGCGACAGGTCTATGGGCGGGGATCACAAGGGCGGTGCGCGGGAGGTGCTTGCCGCCTTCTTCAAGCTGGGCCTGACGGCTTTTGGCGGGCCCGTGGCGCACCTGGGCTATTTCCGGGCTGAATTCGTCGCCCGCCGCCGCTGGCTGGACGACAAGAGCTACTCCGACCTGGTGGCGCTCTGCCAGTTCCTGCCGGGGCCGGCAAGCAGCCAGGTGGGCATCGCCCTGGGCCTGGGCCGGGCGGGCTGGCCGGGCGCGCTGGCGGCCTGGGCCGGCTTCACCCTGCCATCGGCCCTCCTGCTGCTGCTCTTTGCCTACGGGGTGGGGCGCTGGTCCGGGCTGGCCGCATCCGGCGTCCTGCATGGCCTGAAGGTCGTGGCGGTGGCCGTGGTCGCCCAGGCGGTCTGGGGCATGGCGCGCTCGCTCTGCCCGGACCGGCCACGGGCCGGGCTGGCGGTCGGCGCCGCCCTCCTGGCGCTGGCCCTGCCCGGCGCGGCGGGGCAGCTCGGCGCCATCGTGCTGGGCGGCTTGCTGGGCTGGCGGGTCCTGCGCCCGGACGCCTTGCCGCCTTCGGAACACCGCGACTACGGCGTGTCGCGGCGCCAGGGCGCGGCGCTGCTGGCGGTCTTCGCGGCCTTGCTGATCCTGCTGCCCTTGCTGGCGGCGGGTGCTTCTTCCATCGTGCTGCCGGCCATCGCCACCTTCTACCAGGCCGGCGCCCTGGTCTTCGGCGGCGGCCATGTCGTCCTGCCGCTGTTGCAGGCCGGGGTGGTGGGCCCGGGCTGGGTGGGCAATGATGCCTTCCTGGCCGGCTATGGCGCGGCCCAGGCCGTGCCCGGCCCGCTTTTCACATTCGCGGCCTACCTGGGGGCCGTGATGCCCGCGCCGCTGGGCGGCCCCCTGGGCGCCTTGCTGCTGCTGCTGGCCATGTTCCTGCCGGCGTTCCTGCTGGTGGCCGGCGCCTTGCCCTTCTGGGAGGCCTTGCGCCAGCGCGCGGCCATACAGCGCGCCATGGCCGGGATCAACGCCGCCGTGGTTGGCGTGCTGGCCGCCGCGCTTTACGATCCGGTCTGGACCAGCGCCATCCTGGGGCGCGCCGATTTCGGCCTGGCGCTCGCGGCTTTCGGGCTCCTGGTGTATGGCCGCCTGTCGCCGCTGCTGGTCGTCGTCTTGACGGCCCTGGGCGGCGGGTGGCTTGCCGCCTAGCTGATTGTCCGCCGATCATGAAAATTTGACGGCTTTTCTTCTATGGTCTTGTGTTTGGCGCAAGCCCGCGCCCGGGGTTCAGGTAGCAGGTCATGTATTCACAGATATTGGTCTTCATCGTCTCGACGCTGGTTTTCCTGACGGTGTGCCGTCTCGCCCTGATGCTGTGGCAGCGCAAGCGCGTGGCCGAGGCCGGGCATCCGCTGCGCATCCTGGTGGGCGGCCTGCGCATCGATGCCCACCTGATCGGCATCATGGTCGTCCTGCCGCTGGCCCTGGCGCCGTGGCTGGGCCCCTGGCCGGGCGCCATCGCCGCCAACGGGGTCTGGCTGGTCTTCGCCTGGTCGGTGATCTGCCTGCTGGAGTTCTCCACCCCCCAATACGTCATCGAGTACGACACCCGCCCCAACCAGCTCTACGTCATCTACCTGAAATACCCCCGGGAAGTCTTCTCGATGCTCTTCAAGGAGTACCGGCTGGCGCTGTTCCTTGGGGTGGCCGCCCTGCTGGCCATGGTGGCCCTGGGCTGGCGGCTGCTGGGCCAGGCCTGGCTCTTTCCCGAACCGTCCATCGCCTGGTGGCTGCGTCCCCTCCTCACCCTGGCCGGCATCGCGGCCTGCGTGCTGGCCATACGCGGCACGCTCAAGCATCGGCCCATCAATCCGTCCACGGTCGCCTTCTGCGGCGACGGCCTGGTCAACGCGCTGGCCCTGAACTCGCTCTACAACGTGATGTTCTCGGTGTACTCCCTCAAGAACGAAGCCTCGGCCAGCCGCGCCTATGGCGACATGGATGACTCCGAGATCCAGGCGCTGGTGCGCGAGGCCTCGCGCATCGCGGGCGCGCCCTCCGATCCCGCCATCCCCACGCTGCACCGGCAGCAGCCAGCCGAGCGTCCCAAGAAAAAACGCCATCTCGTGCTCATCGTCGAAGAAAGCCTGGGCGCGCAATTCGTCGGCCATCTGGGCGGCAGCGGCTGCACGCCTGAGCTGGACCGCCTGGCGCCCCATGCCTGGACCTTCAGGCAGGCCTATGCCACGGGCACCCGTTCGGTCCGTGGCCTGGAGGCGCTGTCGGCCGGCTTTCCGCCATCGCTGTCGCAGGCGGCCTTGCGGCTGCCGGGGGCGCAATCGCGTTTCTTCACGTTGGCGCAGCTGCTGGGCACGCAGGGCTACCGCAACGGCTTCGTCTATGGCGGCGAGGCCCATTTCGACAATATGAAGGCCTTCTTCCTGGGCAATGGCTTCACCGAGCTCTACGACCTGAAGACCTTCGACAACCCGGCTTTTGTGGGCACCTGGGGCGCCAGCGACGAGGACATGTTCAACCGCGTCCATGCCGTGCTGGAGCAGGCGGGCGACGAGCCTTGCTTCATCCTCGCCTTCAGCGTCAGCAACCATTCTCCCTGGGAGTATCCGCAGGGCCGCATCACGCCGGTGGGCGACCCGGCTACGGTGGGCAACACGGTGCGCTATGCCGATTGGGCCATCGGTCGCTTTTTCGACCGCGCGCGCCAATCGGCCTATTGGGACGACACGGTGTTCCTGGTGACGGCCGACCATGACGTGCGGGTCGGCGGCAAGCAGCGCATCCCGCTGCGCCACTTCCATATCCCGGCCCTGATCCTCGGCGGCCCGGTGCGCCCGCGCTTCGACGAGCGCGTGGTCAGCCAGATCGACTTCCCGGTGACGCTGCTGTCATTGCTGGGCATCGAGGGCGAGCATCCCATGATCGGCTTCGACCTCACCGACGAGCGCGCCGGCGGCCGGGCCTTGATGCAGTATGGCGACGTGTACGGCCTCCTGCAGGAACGCACGCTCACCATCCTGGAGCCCGGCAAGGCCGGCTCCCAGTATCTCTACCAGGGCGGCGACGACTATCAGCCCATCATCCCGCCGGATCCGGCCGCGATCCGCAAGACCCTGGCCCATGCCCTGTGGCCGCAGCGGGTCTATCGCGACCAGGCCTACACCCTGCCGCATCTGCGCAAGAAGCGCTGAGCGCTTCCTGCGCTGGCCGCGTTCAGGTCTCCCCGGCGCGGTTGCCCAATACCGCTTCGACGCGCCTGGCGTGGCGCAGCAGGCGGGCGTCCTCCTTCTGGAATCCCACCAACTGCACCGCCAGGGGCAGGCCTTCGGGGCTGCGGCCCACGGGCAGCGAGATCGCGGGGTTGTGCAGGAGCGACCAGGCCCGGATGAAGACCGAGCTGCCGGTGCTGGAGACCGGCGTGGCCACGCCCAGCGTGGCCGGCATGAGGATGGCGTCGATCTCGCGGGCAATGTCATGGAATTGCCGGCGGCAGCGGTCGGCGGCATCCAGGGCGGCGGCGTAGTCCGCATCGGTATAGGTGGCGCCCAGGTCCAGGTAGGCCAGCAGTTCCGGGTCGCACAGGGCGGCATGGTCGCGGCGGATGGCGGCGTATTCGCGCGCCAGGTCGTAAGCCATGATGACATCCTGGATCTCGCCGATGTCTTCATAGGCCTGCGGCATGGCCAGCACCTGCAGCGGCACGCCCACCTCGGAGAGGCGGCGCAAGCTGTCCTCGAAGACGGCCTGGGCGGCCGGCTCGGCGGCGGGCCAGTCGCGCGGGCGCCAGATGCCCAGGCGCATCCCGCGCGCGGCGGCGTCGTCGGCGCCCGGCACGAAGCGCGGGTCGCCGGCAAAGGCATGCATGAAAAGCTGCGCGTCTTCCACCGAACGGCACAGGGGGCCGATCACGTCCAGGGGACGCGAGTAGCTGCGTATGCCGACATAGGGGATGGCGTCCAGCGTGGGCTTGAAACCCACCGCGCCGCAGAACGAAGCCGGCCGCAGGATGGAGCCGGCCGTCTGCGTGCCGATGGATAGCGGCGCCATGAAGTCCGCCACCGCCGCGCCCGAGCCCGCCGACGAGGCGGCCGGGCTGCGGTTGAGGTCATGCGGGTTGCGGCACGGCCCCGGCAGCATGATGGCATGGCGCGAGACCGTATTCTTGCCCAGCAGCACGAAACCCTGCTGGCGCGCCCGCGCGACCACCGGCGCGTCGGCCGCGGGCCGGCGGCCCGCGAAGATCTCGGGTTCGCCCAGCTCGGTGGGCATGTCGGCGGTGTCGATGGTGTCCTTGATGCCGATGGGCGCGCCCTCATAGCGGCCCTGGCGGCCGCGCCGGTCGATGGCGCGGGCCTGGGCCAGCGCGGCCTGGCCGGCCACATGGACCCAGGCCTTGACCTCATCATTGCGCTGCGCGATGCGCTCCAGGCAGGCCTCGGCCCAGGCTTCGGCGCTCAGCGTGCCCTGGTCCAGGGCGCGCAGGCCCTGGGCCAGAGTCAGGTGGGCGCGTTCCGAAGGCGCGGGCCGGGCCGCTGCCTTGATTGCAGTCATGCGGTTTCTCCTTTGGGATCGTGGCGTTGCCCGATATAAAGCTCCGCCATCTCTTCATTGGCCAGCAGGTTGGCGCCGGAGTCGGTGAGCACGATGCGCCCCGAGTCCAGGATGTAGCCGCGGTCGCTGAAAGCCAGCGCCTGGCGGGCGCGCTGCTCGACCATGAGCACGGCGATGTCCAGCCCGGGCAGGCGCTGCACTTCCTCGAATACCTGGGACGTCAGCGCCGGCGAAAGCGCCGCGGACGGCTCATCCAGCAGCACCATGCGCGGCGAGGGCATGAGGGCGCGGGCGAAGGCCAGCTGCTGGCGCTCGCCGCCGGACAGATTGGCCGCATGGGTGCGGCGCCGGCGCGCCAGCGCCGGGAACAGCTCGAACATTTCCTCCATGCGCCGGCGCGCGTCGCTGACATGTTCGACGACCTGCAGGTTCTCCAGCACCGTCAGGTCGCCGAAGACGTTCTGCACCTGCGGCACATAGGAAATGCCGATGCGCACGCGGTCTTCCACGGCCAGCCGGCGCAGGTCGCCGCCGTCAAAACTCAGGGCGCCCGACAGGCGCGGCAACAGGCCCATGACGGCCTTGATCAGCGTGGATTTGCCCGCGCCGTTGGTTCCCGCGATGGTCACGATCTCGCGCGGGGCGACATGCAGGTCGATGCCGCTGACGATGTCCACATCGCCGTAGCCGCCGGCCATCTTGTCGATGACCAGAAGCGGCGCGGCTGCGCTGGCGGCGTTCATATCACTCCTCCCATATAGGCTTCGCGCACGGCGTCCTGGGCAAGCACTTCGCGCGGCTGTCCCTGGGCAATGACCTTGCCGCGGTCCATCACATACATGCGCGGCACGATGCGCGCCAGTTCTTCCAGGTTGTGCTCGATGATGAGCACGCTCATGCCGCGCCGGTTGAGTTCGACGATGCGCTCGGACAGCTCGCCGATCAGCACCGGGTTGACGCCGGCGAAGGGCTCGTCGAGCATGATGCAGCGCGGCTCCAGCATGAGTAGCCGGCCCAGTTCCAGCAGTTTCTTCTGGCCGCCGGACAGCTTGCCGGCCGGGGTGTCGGCCACGCGCGCGAGGTTGAGGAAGCGCAGCAGCTCCTGGGCGCGCGCGGCCACGCGCTCTTCCTCCCGCCGGACCTGTCCGGGCGCGAAGAAGATGGACAGCAATTTCTCGCCCTGGGCATCGGGGGCGGCGGCCATCATATTGGCCATCACCGACAGCTGGGAGAATTCGCGCGGCACCTGGAAGGTGCGCGCCAGCCCCTGCCTCACCCGGTTGTGCACCGCCATGTGCGAGATGTCCTGGCCGGCAAAGCGCACCGACCCGGCCCGCATCGGCACATAGCCCGTGATGACCGAAAACAGCGTGCTCTTGCCGGCGCCGTTGGTGCCGATCAGGCCCAGCAGCTCGCCCTGCGCGAGGTCCAGGCTGACATCGTCCAGGGCCAGCATGCCGCCGAAGCCGGCGCTTATGTTTCTGACAGTCAGGAGGCTCATGCCGACTTCCTCGCCTTGGTTCCCAGAATCCCTTGCGGGCGGTACAGCACGATCAGGATCAACGCCATGCCGATGACCCAGATGCGCACGCTGGCCATCTGCACCTCGGAGATGCCGCCGACAAAGTCGCGCACAAAGCGCGAGCCTTCGAGAAAGCCCACCATGATGACCGTCCCCAGGGCCACGCCCAGCAGCCGGTTGGCACCGCCGACGAAGATGGCGATCCAGATGTAGAAGGTGATGAGCGGCACGAATTGCTCCGGGCTCAGGAAGGTGAGGTAGTGCGCCTGGAAGGCGCCGGCCAGGCCGGCCAGCCCCGCGCCCAGCATGAGCGAGCGCGTCTTGAAGCGCGCCGGGTCCTTGCCCAGGGCCCGCACCGCCACCTCGTTGTCGCGCACCGCCTCGATGACGCGCCCGAAGGGGCTCTTCACCACGCGGGTCACCAGCCAGAAGACCACGCCGTTGACCAGCAGCAGGGTGATCATGATGGCCAGGTCGATCTGGTTGGCCGGCAGCCAGCCCTCGTACATGCGCGGGATGCCGGGCAGGCCGTGCATGCCGCGCGTGAGCCACTCCTCGCTTTGCAGCATCATGCGCACCGACTCCGAAAAACCCAGCGTGACGATGGCCAGGTAGTCGCTGCCCAGGCGCAAGGCCACCATGCCCAGCGGCCAGGCCGCCAGGGCCGTCAGCAGGGTGGCGCCCAGCATGGCCAGCGGAATCGGCACGCCCTGGAAGGCGAGCAGGGCCGAAGTGTAGGAACCGATGGCGAAGAAGCCGACATGCCCGAAGTTGACCAGGCCGGTGAAACCGTAGTGCAGGGACAGCCCCACGGCCATCAGCATGTAGATCAGAATGCCGATGGAGATTGCGATCAGATAGGCTTCCATGTCCGTTTACCTCGCCATCATGGGGCGGCCGAAGAGTCCCTGGGGCCGGAACAGCAACAGCAGCAGCAACACCAGGAAGGCCATGACGATCTTGTAGGAGGGGCCGACATACAGCGTGGCGATCTCCTGTGAAATGCCGAATACCAGCGAGCCCACCACCGCGCCGATGGGGTTGCCGATACCGCCCAGCACCACGGCCGCGAACATGGGCATCAACAGCTCGAAGCCGAGTTCGGGCACCACGACGGCCTTGATGGCCAGCAGCACGCCGCCCAGTCCGCAGAAAAACCCGCTCAATATCCACAGGTACAGCATCACGCGCCGGGCGCGGATGCCGCTGGCCGCTGCCAGGTCGGGGTTGTCGGCCACGGCCCGCATGCGCCGGCCCAGGGGCGTGGCATGCAGGATCAGGAAGGCGATGGCCAGGGCGCCGATGGCGGTCAGCAGGATGTAGACATCCATGGGCAGGATGCGGATGCCGTGGTAGTTCCAGGCGCGCATCATGCGGGGCATCTCCAGGTTGTACTGGTCCTGGCCGGCGAAGAAGGTGATGGTGGTGCGCACCACGAAGGCCACCCCCAGCGAGGCGATCAGCCGCGCCACGTTGGAGCGCTGCGCCAGCGCGCGGAAGACCCACAGGTAGAAGAACACCGACACCAGGGCCGTCACCAGGCCGGCGCCGAGCACGGCCAGGACCAGCGAGCCGCTGATCCAGGTCTGCGTGGCCACGGCGGTGTAGGCGCCCAGCGTCATGTAATCGCCGGTGGCCGCGTTGGGAAAGCGCGAGATGCCGAACACCATGGTGATGGCGAGGATGGGCAGCGACAGCAGGGTGCCCAGCACGATGCCATTGATGACCGCGTTGATGATCGCGATGAATTCCATCTTCGTTCCGCCTTCAGCGCGTACCCGGCACGGTCTCTTTGAGCACCAGCTTGCCGTTCTCGATTTCGGAGACGCCGAAGTCCGGCACCGTCTCGCCATGCTCGCCGAACTCCAGGTTGGAGGACGCGCCGTCGTAGTCCACGGCCTTGCCGGCGCGCAGCCGCTCGCGCCCCTGCGCAAAGGAGGACACCTTCTCGCCGCCGTGCCGCGTGACCGCCTTGATGCGGCCGTTGATGGCGGCCGTGTCCGCCGCCGGGCCGGCCGCCTCGATGGCCAGCGCCAGGGCGATCACCATGTCGTAGCTCTGGGCGGCGAAGATATCCGGGTCTTGCTTGAACTTGGCGCGGAAGCGCTCCGAGAAGCTCTTGTAGGCGGCGTTCTCGCTGGCGGCCACGTTGGAGATCGAGATGATGCCCTCGGTGGCCTCCTTGCCCAGCGCCTTGACCAGCGCTTCGTTGGCCGTCCAGCCCGGCATGATGAACTTGCAGTCCTGGCCGGTCTGGTACCACTCGCGCAGCAGGATGGTGGCGTCCGGACGGTAGGAGCCCAGCGCGATGACATCGGGCTGGGTGGCCAGCACCCGGTTCAGTTCGGTGCGGTAGGTGGTCTGGTTGGGCTCGTAGATCACCATGCTGCTGATCTTGCCGCCATCCTTCTCCCAGGTTTCCTTGAAGTAATTGGCCAGGCCCACGAAGGTGGAGTTGTTGAAGGCCATGACGGCGGGGCGCTTGAAGCCGCGCTCACGCGCCACCTGGGCGAAGGCGCGGCCGAACACCGCATTGGAGGCCTGCAGCATCCAGGTCAGGCCCTTGCGGTTTTCGGTCAACATCTCGGGAGCGCCGCAGGTGTTCATCATGATGAGCCCCGCGTTATTGGTGATGGGCATGACGGCCAGCCCCACCGAGGAGGGCCAGATGCCGACCACGGCCTGGACCTGGTTGACCTCGATCAGCTTCTTGGCCGCCAGCACGGCGGCATCCGGCTTGGTCTGGTCGTCCTCGGCATAGAGCTGGATCTGGCGGCCGGCCGCGCCGCCGGCGGCATTGACCTCGTCGACGGCGATGCGGATGGCCTCCAGCATGGCGCCGCCATAGGGCCCGCCCACGCCCGTGATCGAGTTCAGGGCGCCCAGGCGGAATGGCTGCGCCGGCTGGGAGGCGCGCACGCTCCAGGGCGCCAGGCTCGCGCCGGCCAGCACCAGGCCGGTCGAGACAAAGCGGCGGCGGGAGCGGTTCATGGGTTGCTGCAGTTTCATATTCGTTCCTTCTGCGCATGGCGCGCGATGATCAACTTCGAATATGCCGGCTGACTCTCCGGCCCCTTGGACTTCTTCTTCTTGTGCCGGCAGCATAGGCGCAACCGGTCGGTGGCGAAAAGCGTCCTACTGCACGACGCCGAGCTCACGCCACAGGGCGATACGCTCGGGCGGGACGCCGAAGCGGCTCAGGACTTCATCGGTATGCTGGCCATGCAGCGGGGCCGGGCGGCGCAGCCGGCCCGGGGTGCGCGAGAACTTGGTCGGGATGCCCACCGTTTTCATGCGGCCCAGCTTGGGGTGGTCCAATTCCTCGACCATGCCGCGCGCCGCGTAATGAGGGTCCTGCATGGCCTGGCCGAAGTCGTTGATCGGCCCGCAAGGCACCTGGGCCTGTTCGCAGCGCGCGATCCAGGTGGCGGCGTCGGCGCGGGCGAATTCGGCCTCCAGCAGCGGCTCCAGTTCGGCGATGTTGTCCAGGCGGTCGCTATTGGTCAGGAAGCGCGGGTCCCGGATGAGTTCGGGGCGGCCCAGCACGTCGGTGCACAGCCTTTCCCAGGTGCGCTGGTTGGCCGCGCCGATGATGATGTAGCCGTCGCCCGTATTGAAGGCCTGGTAGGGGGCCGAGACGCGGTGGCGGCTGCCGGTGGCCTTGGGCACGGTGCCCTCGGCGAAATAGGCGGCCGCCTCCCAGATGAACCAGGGCAGGCCGCACTCGGCCAGGGAGATGTCGATGTGCTGGCCCTCGCCGGTGCGCTGCTGGTGCAGGCAGGCGGCCAGGATGGCGTAGGCGGCGGTCAGGCCCGCGCCCACGTCGTAGATGGCGATGCCGGACTTCACCGGGCGGCCGTCGGGTTCGCCGGTCATGCTCATGATGCCCGTCATGCCCTGCGCCACCAGGTCGAAGCCGCCCTTGCCCGAGTAGGGGCCGGTCTGGCCATAGCCCGAGATGGAGCAATACACCAGGCGCGGATTGACCTGGCTCAGCGTCTCGTAATCCAGGCCCAGCGAGCGGGCGACGCCGACGCGGTAGTTTTCGATCAGCACATCGGCCCAGCGCACCATGTCCAGCACGGTCTCGCGCAGCTCCGGGCGCTTGAGATTGAGCGAGATGCCCAGCTTGTTGCGGTTGATCTGCGCAAAGCAGCTGGACTCGCCATTGACGTAGGGACCCATTTCGCGCGAATCATCGCCCGCGCCGGGCTTTTCCACCTTGATGACCTCGGCGCCCAGGTCGGCCAGCACCATGGTGCAATAAGGGCCGGCCATGATCTGCGACAGATCCAGGATCTTGATGCCTTCCAGCGGCATCGCGGCAGTGTTTGGCTTCATTTGCATTCCTTTCAGCGTCCGGCGAAGACCGGCTTTTCCTTGTTCAGGAAGGCGCGCTGGCCCTTGCGGTAATCCTCGGTGTCAAAACAGGCGTAGGCCTGGGCCAGCTCGGCCTCGGCCAGCTCGCCGCCGGCCTGCAGGCGGCGCACGAACTGCTTATGCCAGCGGTTGACCAGGGGCGCGCCGGCGGCGACGCGGCGGGCGGCCGCATAGGCCTGGCCGGCCACCACGTCGTCATCCACCACGCGCGTCACAAGGCCTTTGCTCAGGGCTTCGTCGGCGCCGAAGATGCCGCCTTCCAGCAAGATCTCCAGCGTGCGCGTCCCGCCCAGCAAGGCCAGGAGATCGGCCAGCTCGCGATAGTCCAGCGTCAGGCCGATGCGGTTGATGGGCACGCCGAAGCGCGCGCTGCGGCCGGCCACGCGGATGTCGCACATGGCGGCGATCTCCAGGCCGCCGCCTACGCAGGCGCCCTCGATGCAGGCCACGGTCGGATGCGGCGTGAGCTTGAGCCGGTCGGTCATCGCCAAGGTGAATTCGGCGTACTCGCGCGCCTGGGCCGCGCCGCTGCGGCTCTCGTCAAAGCCGCCGATGTCGCTGCCGGCGCAGAAGGCGCCGCCGGCGCCGCGCACCACGATGCAGCGCACGCTGTCGTCGGCGTTGAGCTGGTCGAAAACCTCGCCGAACTCGCGGTACATCTGCAGCGTGAAGGCATTGCGCTTGGCGGGCCGGTCCATCAGCACGGTGGCGATGCCATGTTCGCCGCGTTCGAGACGTATGCTCATGGCGCTTCTCCGAGCTTGAGCGTGGTGCCGTCGAGCACCAGCCGGCCGTCCAGCCAGAGCTGGGCGTCGGTGACGATGGTGTCGTAGTGAGCCGCGGCCTTGACGGTTCCGCCGATATAGGCGCTGGTGCCCAGCGCGAGCTGGATGGAGCCGTAGACGCTCTCATCGGACAGCATGGTGCCGTCCAGCTGGCAGCAGGGGTTCATGCCCACGCCCAGTTCGCCCAGGTTGTAGACCAGCGGATCGTTGAAGCCGGCAAGCAGTTCGCGGAATTTGCGCGCCTCGGCGCCGCCCTCGATGGAGACGGCCATGCCGCGCTCGTAGACGATGCGCACCGGCTCGTCGCGGATGAGCGACACGCCGGGGATGCTGGCATTGACCACGATCACGCCTTCGGCCGTGCCCTCGACCGGCGCCAGGCTGGATTCCAGGCAGTAGCCGGCCGAGATGTCCTCGGTATTGGCAAAACCGTGCAGCGCCCGGCCCCGGCGGCCGGCGATGCTCATGGTGATGTCGGTGCCCGCCGCGCTGGTCACGCGCGCGGTGTCGGCGCGGGTCAGCGCGTCGGCCAGTCCCTGGATCTGCGGGCGCAGGGCCTGGAAGTCGGCATTCCAGCCCTCGGCCATGAAGAAGTCGGGCAGGTCGGATTCAGGCAGCACGATCACGCCCACGCCGGCGCGCGTGGCCTTTTGGCGCGCCTCGGTATGGGCGGCGTTGGCGCGGGTCAGGGCGATGACCAGGTCGGCGCTGCACATGGCCTCGGCCACGATGCCCGAGAAAGGACGGCCGTGCTGGCGGCTGCCCGGCACCTGCAGCAGGTGCGGGACGGCGCCGCACTCATTGAGCGCGATGGCCAGCGGCTGCACGTTGTGTTCGGTATAGAAGTCGTACAGCACCAGCACATTCATCCCGGGGCGCGTGTCGCCCAGCAGGCGCACGACCTTGCGCGCATTGTCCAGCTTCAGCAGGGTGTTCATGCGCGCACCTCGGCGGCGATGGCGCGTTCGAGGATGTCCAGGCCGCGCTCCAGCTGCGCGGCGCTCATGTTCAGCGGCCCCAGGAAGCGCAGTACATTGCCATGGAAGCCCGCCTTGACCAGGATGAGGCCGTTTTCATAGGCGCGCTGCACGATGCGGGCCGTGGCCGGCCCGTCGGGCTTGTGCGAGGCTTTGTCGGTCACGATCTCGACGGCGCGCATGGCGCCCAGGCCGCGCGCATCCCCCACGATGGGGATATCGCGCTTCCAGGCCTCGAAACGCGCCGCCAGCTGGCGGCCCAGCGCCTCGGCGCGGCCGGCATAGTCATCGCGCTCCATCACGCCGATGGCGGCCAGCGCGGCGGCGCAGGCCAGCGGATTGCCGGCATAGGTGCCGCCCAGGCCGCCCACATCGGGCGCGTCCATCAGCTCGGCACGGCCCACCACGGCGGCGATGGGCATGCCGCCGCCCATGGACTTGGCCAGGGTGTAGAGGTCGGCGGCCACGCCGCTGTGCTCGATGGCGAACCAGCGGCCGGTGCGGCAGAAGCCCGACTGGATTTCGTCGGCGATCAGGACGATGCCATGGCGGGTGCAGAACTCGCGCAGCCGGCGCATGAAGCTGGCCGGCGCGGCATGGAAACCGCCTTCGCCTTGCAGCGGCTCGATGATGACGGCGGCGACCTGCGTGGCGCCGATCTCGGTCTCCACCATGCGCTCGAAGCGCTCATAGGCCTGGCGGGCCACGGTTTCCTCGTCCGCGCCGCCGCGGTAGACCACGGGGAAGGGCGCGCGATAGACCTCGCTGGCCAGCGGGCCGAAGCCAGTCTTATAGGCCGGCGCCTTGGCGGTGAGCGCCAGGGCCATATTGGTGCGGCCATGAAAAGCGCCCTCGAAGGCCACGATGGCCTGGCGGCCCGTGGCGCGGCGGGCGATCTTCACGGCGTTCTCCACCGCTTCGGCGCCCGTGCTTTGCAGCATCACCTTCTTGGGGCCCTCGCCGGGCAGCTTGCTTGCCAGGGTCCGGGCCAAGTCGATGTAGCCCGGATACATCACGATATTGAAGCAGGTATGCAGAAAGGCGTCGGCCTGGCGCTTGACCGCCTCGACTACGTCGGGGTGGGCATGGCCGACGTTCAGGGTGCCGATGCCTCCGGCGAAGTCCAGAAAGGTATTGCCGTCGAGATCGGTCACCTCGGCGCCGGCGGCCTGGCGGGCAAAGACGGGCGGGCCATTGGCCACGCCCCGGGCGACGAACTGCTCGCGCTGCTGTTGATACTGCTGACACAGGGGTCCCGGCAGGGACGCTGGCGTGGCGGATGGCAAGGCATTCTCCTTCGAGAAAAAGCGTCGGGCGATGCGATGCGGCGTATCTTGCGCCTGTGCAATCCATTGTGTCAACTATGATGTGCAAAATAAAATTCATGATTGTGTACAATCGTGGACGCGATTCGGTGCTATCATGAACCGTCCCTCACCCGACCCTTGATGTGCCCGCCCACATGGCCACTTCCTCCAAGAAAACCAAGCCGGAAACCGGCCCAGCCAAAGAGCGCAAACCCATGGCCTCGACGCAGGCGGTCGTGCTGGATGTGCGACGGCGTATCGCCTCGCAGGCCTTGCTGCCCGGCTCGCGGCTGCCCGAGGAAGAGTTGGCGCAGGCCTATGACATCCCGCGCGCCAAGGCGCGCGAAGTGCTGGCCACGCTCGAAGACCGGGGCCTGATCGAGCGTGTGCCCAACAAGGGCGCCGTGGTGGTGCCGGTCGACATGGAAACCACCTATCGCCTCTACCAGGTGCGCGAAGCCCTGGATGGCCTGTCGGTGCGGCTGGCCATGGAAAACGCCACGCCCGAAGACTATGCCCAGCTGCAGGAAATGCTGGGCAGCCAGTTCGAGGACAGCCTGCGCCAGGGCGACATCGAAGCCCACGTCGACACCATCGCGCGCTTTCGCAACCGCCTGAACGAGCTGGCCGGCAATGCGGTGCTCAGCGACCTGATCGAACGCATCTACGAGCGCACCCAGGTGACGATGCGCCGCGTGGCCTTGTTGCCGGGCCGCGCCGAAATGGGCATCAAGCAGTATCGCGGCCTGCTGGCGGCCATGGTGCGCAATGACGTGGATGCGGCCGACCGCTGCGTGCGCGAGCTCAACCAGAGCGCGCGCGACTACATCCGCCGCTACAAAGACTATCTCTGAGGAGGCCGGCGCGCCGGCCCGGTTCAGTGCGCCGAAGAATCCGGCGCGCGCGGCCGGCCGCGGCGTTTCGGCGCCGGCAGCGCCGCCTGCGGGCCTTCGGCAAGCAGCATGTCGGCGTCGGCCGCATCGCTTTCATCGTCGGCCGCGGCCAGCGGACTGGCCGGCGGCAGGCTGCCCGCCGGGCCCAGCTGCGGGCGGATGAAATCCATGAAGGCACGGGTCTTGGCCGGCAGGATCTGTTGCGGGAAGTGCCCGTAGATCGAGATCGGTTGCACCTGCCAGTGCGGCAGCACGCGCCTGAGCGAGTGCCGCTCGATGATGGGATCGAGCGCCTGGCAGAAGGGCAGGCGGGCGATGCCCAGGCCGAGGCCGGATAGCGTGCCCATGACACTGATGTTGTTGCCGGCGAGGTGGCCGCCGATTTCCACGCGCTCGGTATGCTTGCCGTTGGTGAGAATCCAGAAGGAATGCGCTTCGTCGATGGCGGTGCGCAGGCATTGGTGGTCGACCAGGTCGGCCGGCGTGCGCGGCTCGCCGTGCTGGGCCAGATATTCGTCCGAGGCGTAGAGATAGTTCTCCAGCCGGATGATCTCATCGATCACGGCGGCGTTGTCGTCATGGAAGTCGCTGCCGTCGCGCCCGAAGCGCAGCATGATGTCGAAGGGCTCGCCCTGCGAATCCGCCGTCGATTTCATGTTGAGGTCGAACTCGCATTCCAGGTCGGGATAGGCGTCCATGAAGGCGCGCAGCGAGGTCGGCAGCAGCCAGATGGCCAGGCTGTAGGGCATGGAGATGCTCAGCCGCCCCTTGGGCTTGCTGGACAGCGACAGCAGCTGTTCCTGCGCCAGGCGCGCCTCGTCGATCAGGCCCTGGCAGCGGCGCAGATAGATGGAGCCCGCATCGGTGAGTTCCAGCCGCCGGGTATTGCGGTTGATCAGGCGCAGTCCGATGGCGCGTTCCAGCTGGCCGATGCGCCGCGACAGGGTCGAGGTCGGCATATGCAGGGCCCTGGCCGCCAGGCTGAAGCTTTTGCGCTTGGCGACTTCGACGAACAGGGCGATGTCGTTGAGCTGGACGGTGTTCGGTTCCATGAGTGGGCGCTTGCAGAGGTCCGCGAGGGCAAAGTGTACCCCGCGCAAGCCGGGCGCAGCCGCGGCGCGGTGATATATTCGATTTCAATTATGGGTTTTTTGGCACGAATTTAGGGTTTTTCTCTCCTAAACTGCGGCGTTGATGACTATTGCAGGCGGAGCGCGGCATAGTTTGGCGACAGGCCAGAACGCATGAACAAACCCAATTACCGCTTTACGGTGCTCACACCGACCTACAACAGGGCGGCCACGCTGCATCGTGTCTACCAGTCCCTAGCCGGGCAGACCTTCCGCGATTTCGAATGGCTGGTCGTCGATGACGGCTCGACCGACAACACCCACCAGATCATCGGCGAATGGCAGGCGCGCGCCGCCTTTCCCATCCGCTACGTCTGGCAGAAAAACCAGCACAAGAAAACCGCTTTCAACCGCGGCGTGCGCGAGGCCCGCGGCGAACTCATCGTGGCCCTGGACAGCGACGACGAAATGACCCCGGACGCGCTGGCGATCCTCGACGAGGCCTGGCGTGCCATCCCCGAGGCCGAGCGCGAGCGTTTCGTGGCGGTCACGGGCCTGTGCGCCCGCCCGGACGGCAGCATCGTGGGCGACCGCTTTCCCGCCGATGTCTTTGACAGCAATGCCGTGGACATGTACTTCCGCCAGCGCATCCAGGGCGAGAAATTCGGCTGCATGCGCGCCGATGTCCTGCGGCGCTTTCCGTTTCCGCAAGAGGTCCCCGGCTTCGTGCCGGAAAGCCTGGTGTGGTGGGCGATCGCCCGGCAGGGCTACCGCAGCCGTTTCATCAACCGCGTGGTCCGCATCTACCATGACTCGGCCGATGGCCTGAGCCAGAGCGCGGTCTCGCTGCGCGGCAATGCCCAAGGCCTGTACCTGCTGGCCTGGGACATGCTGCAACACCACACCGGAATGTTCCGCTTCCGGCCCAAGGGGTTTTTGATGGCGGCGGCGCGCTACACCCGTTTTCGGCTGCTGCTGGCCCACTCGGGCCGCGAGACCGCCGTCGGCAGCCACCGTCTGACTCACCCCGCGGGCCGGCTGCTCGTCTGGCTCATGTGGCCGCTGGGCTATCTGCTCTATCTGCGGGACCGGCGCCGCGGCCTGCTGTAGCCGTCCGGGCGGGCTCGGCACGGGCCGAGGCGGCGGCCCCCTGGCATATTCCCTGCCGTGATATTCATATGTCCCCAGATTTCACGATAGTGGTGAATACTGGGCCCCTATGCGCGCAAACCCTCAATTGACGCGGGATTCGGCGCTACGGCAATATCCGCCCGTCATTCAGATTAATGTCAGGAGTTCCTATGCGCCGCACCCTGATCGCGCTGGCTATCGCCTCCGCCGTCGCAATGCCCGCCGCCACGCAAGCCAAAACCTTGCGCTGGGCCGCCCAGGGCGACATCCTCACCTTCGATCCGCATTCCCAGAACGAAGGCATGACCATCGCGGCCAACAGCTATATCTACGAACCCCTGGTCGATTACGACAAGGATTTCAAGGTGGTGCCGCGCCTGGCGACCTCCTGGGAGCAGGTCTCGCCCACGCTGTACCGCTTCAAGCTGCGCGAAGGCGTGAAGTTCCATGACGGCTCGGCCTTCACCGCCGACGACGCGGTGTTCTCGGTGCATCGCGCCATGGCCCCGACCTCGAACTACAAGGCCTACACCACCGGCATCAAGGAAGCGCGCAAGATCGACGATCACACCATCGAGATCGAGACCACGGCGCCCAATCCCGTGCTGCTGCGCCAGTTGCCCAATGTCTTCATCATGAGCCGCGCCTGGTCGGAAAAACACAACGTCGCCAAGCCGCAGGATTTCGTCAACAAGGAAGAAACCTTCGCGGCGCGCAACACCAATGGCACCGGCCCCTACAAACTGAAGTCGCGCGAAGTCGACGTGCGCACGACCTTCGAAGAAAACCCCGATTGGTGGAACAAGAAGGACAAGGTCGGCAACGTGACCGAAGTCATCTTCACCCCCATCAAGCAGAACGCCACCCGCACGGCCGCGCTGCTGTCCGGCGAGATCGACTTCGTGCTCGATCCGGCCGCCCAGGACCTGGACCGCCTGCGCCAGCAAGCCAAGGTCGTGGAAGGCAACGAGTACCGCACCATCTATATCGGCTATGACCAGAAGCGTCCCGAGCTGCTGTACTCCAGCATCAAGGGCAAGAACCCCTTCCAGGACGTGCGCGTGCGCGAGGCGCTGTACCGCGCCATCGACGTCGAGGCCATCAAGCGCGCCGTGATGCGCGGCCTGTCGGCGCCGACCGGCACCATGATCGCGCCCCAGGTGCATGGCTGGACCGCCGAGCTGCACAAGCGCATCCCCTACGACCCGGACAAGGCCCGCGCCCTGCTCAAGGAGGCCGGCTACGACGGCACGCTCAACTTCACCCTGGACTGCCCGAACAACCGCTACATCAACGACGAGGCCATCTGCCAGGCCGTCGTGGGCATGTGGGCCAAGGTCGGCGTCAAGGCATCGCTCAACGCCATGCCGCGCGCCACCTACTTCCCCAAGGTGCAGAACCACGACACCAGCGTCTATCTCTTCGGCTGGGGCGTGCCGACCTTCGACGCCATGTACACGCTGCAGAACCTCATCCGCAGCAAGGGCGAGGGCGCCGACGGCATGTACAACCTCGGCAATTACAGCAACAAGGAGGTCGATGCCATCATCGACCGCGTCAAGACCGAAACCGATGTCGCCAAGCGCGACGCGGACATCCACAAGGCGCTGGAGATCCACGCCAAGGAGTTTGGTCATATTCCGCTGCATGATCAGGTCATTCCGTGGGCGATGCGCAAGAATGTCAGCGTGATCCATCGCGCCGACAATCGCCTGGTGGCCGACTGGGTCAAGGTCGACTGACCTGTCCTGTTTCACGCGCGGCGGCCGGCCCACGGACCGCCGCGCCTTGCAGTGAGCCCCTATGTTTGCATTTATTCTTCGACGGCTATTGCAAGCCGCCGCGGTGATGGTCACCGTTGCCTTGCTGGCCTTCGTGCTGTTTCAGTACGTGGGCGACCCCGTGACCATCATGCTGGGCCAGGACGCCACCGATGCCGAGCGCACCGAACTGCGGCACAAACTGGGCCTGGACGATCCCGCGCCCGTGCAGTTCGCCCGCTTCGTCGGCAATGCGGTCCAAGGAGATTTCGGCATCTCGCTGCGCCAAAGCGAGCCGGTCTCCAGCCTGATCAAAAGCCGCCTGCCCGCCACGCTTGAACTCTCCCTGATCGCCGCCTGTCTGGCGCTGGTGGTCGGCCTGCCGCTGGGCGTCTATACCGCCTTGCGCCGCAAGGGCTGGCTGGCGCAGATGGTGCTGGCGGGCTCCCTCCTTGGCGTGTCCCTGCCCACCTTTCTCATCGGTATCCTGCTCATCCTGGTGTTTTCCGTGCACTTGGGCTGGCTGCCCAGCTATGGGCGCGGCGACACGGTCAGCCTGGGCTGGTGGAGCACCGGATTGCTGACGGCCACCGGCTGGAAGCATCTCATCCTGCCCTCGATCACGCTGTCGCTGTTCCAGATGACCCTGGTGCTGCGCCTGGTGCGCTCCGAGATGCTGGAGGTGCTGCGCGCCGACTACATCAAGTTCGCCCGCGCACGGGGCCTGAAGCGCCGCGCCATCCATTTCGGCCACGCGCTGAAAAACACCATGGTGCCGGTCATCACCATCACCGGCTTGCAGCTGGGCGGCATCATTGCCTTTGCCATCGTCACCGAGACGGTGTTCCAGTGGCCGGGCATGGGGCTGCTCTTCATCCAGGCCGTGCAGTTCGCCGACATCCCCGTGATGGCGGCCTATCTCTGCCTGATCGCCCTGATCTTCGTGATCATCAATCTGGCGGTCGACCTGTTGTATTTCGTGGTGGATCCGCGCCTGCGCTCCGGATTGTCGCGTCAAGGAGGAGGCCACTGATGCAAGCCATGCTCAAACGTTGGTGGGACAGCGACCTGTGCTGGTCCTGGCGCCACACGCCGGTGGCCATCGTGGCCAGCATCCTGCTGGCGCTCATGCTGGTGGGCGCCTTCGGGGCCGGCTGGGTGGCGCCGCACAATCCCTTCGACCTGACCTCGGTGGAACTGCTCGACGCCCTGCTGCCGCCCGCATGGGAGAGCAACGGCCTGGCCAAGTATCTGCTGGGCACCGACAGCCAGGGGCGGGATCTGTATTCGGCCATTCTCTATGGCACGCGGGTGTCGCTGCTGATCGGCCTGGCCTCGGTCGCCCTGTCCATGCTGATCGGCGTGGTGCTGGGGCTGGTGTCCGGCTATGCCGGCGGCCGGATCGACGCCCTCATCATGCGCGTGGCCGATGTGCAGCTGTCCTTCCCCGCCATCCTGATCGCCTTGCTGATCGACGGCGTGGCCCGCGCGGTGGTGTCGCGCGAGATGCACGAGGTCATCGCCTTCCCGGTGCTGGTGGGAGCCATCGCGCTGGCCGGCTGGCCGCAATACGCGCGCACCGTGCGCGGCTCCACCCTGGTCGAGAAGAACCGCGAGTATGTGCAGGCGGCCCGCGTGATCGGCGTGGCCTCGCCGGTCATCATGTTCCGCCATGTGCTGCCCAACGTCACCGGCCCCGTGCTGGTGCTGGCGACGGTGCACCTGGCCACGGCCATCATCACCGAAGCCACGCTGTCCTTCCTGGGTGTCGGCGTGCCGCCCACGGCGCCGTCGCTGGGCACCCTGATCCGTATCGGCAACGATTTCCTGTTTTCCGGCGAATGGTGGATCACCATCTTTCCCGGCGCCGCGCTGGTGTTGCTGGTGCTGTCGGTCAACCTGGTGGGCGACTGGCTGCGCGATGCGCTCAACCCGCGGCTGAATTGAGGCAACCATGAGCGCATTGCTGCAAGTGAATCATCTCTCGGTGGAGTTCCCCACGCGCCGGGGCACCCTGAAGGCCCTGGACGACGTGTCCTTCTCCATCGCGCCGGGCGAAGTGCTCGGCGTGGTCGGCGAATCCGGCGCGGGCAAGTCCCTGACCGGCGCGGCCATCATCGGCCTGCTCGAGCCGCCCGGCCATATCAGCGGCGGCGAAATCCTGCTGGAGGGCCGCCGTATCGACAATCTGCCCGAAGAGCAGATGCGGCGCGTGCGGGGCCGCGAAATCGGCGCGGTCTTCCAGGACCCGCTGACCTCCCTCAACCCGCTCTATACCGTGGGCCGCCAGCTGGTCGAGACCATCCTCACCCATCTGCCGCTTTCGGCCAGGCAGGCGCGCGAGCGCGCCATCGAACTGCTGGCCGCCACCGGCATCCCGGCCGCCCGCGAGCGCATCGACCACTATCCGCACCAGTTTTCCGGCGGCATGCGCCAGCGCGTGGTGATCGCGCTGGCCCTGGCGGCCGAGCCCAAGCTGGTGGTGGCCGATGAGCCGACGACCGCGCTGGACGTCTCCATCCAGGCCCAGATCATCGAGCTGCTGAAAAAACTCTGCCGCGAGCAGGGCGCGGCCGTCATGCTGATCACCCACGATATGGGCGTGATCGCCGAGACCGCGGACCGCGTGGCCGTCATGTATGCCGGGCGGCTGGCCGAGATCGGGCCGGTGGCCGATGTCATCCACCGGCCCCGCCATCCCTACACCACCGGGCTGATGGGCTCCATTCCCACGCTGGAAGGCGGCGCCGAGCGCCTGGTGCAGATCGACGGCAGCATGCCGCGCCTGAACGCCATCCCCCCGGGGTGTGCCTTCAATCCGCGCTGCGGGCGGCGCATGGACCGCTGCCGCCGCGATCGGCCGGAATTGATGCCGGCCGGCGCATCCCGCGCGGCCTGTTGGCTGCTGGAGCAAGGGGGGGCGGCATGAGCGGCGCACTCGTGAAAGTCAATGACGCGGCGCGCTGGTTCGACGTCTCGCCGCCCTGGCTGGAGCGCGCGCTCGCGCGCAAGCCCCGTGTCATGCTGCGTGCCGTCGACGGCGTGTCCTTCGAGATCGCGCGGGGCGAGACGCTGGCGCTGGTGGGCGAGTCGGGCTGCGGCAAATCCACCGTGGCGCGCATGCTGGTGGGCCTGTACGGCCTGACCCGCGGCAGCATCACCTTCGACGGCCAACCGCTGTCGCACATGGAGGGCCGGGCGGGCCGGGTGCTGCGCCGCCGGCTGCAAATGATCTTCCAGGACCCCTATGCCAGCCTGAATCCTCGCTGGCGCGTGGGGCGCATCATCGCCGAGCCCCTGCTGACCCACACCCGGATGACGCCTGCCGAACGCGCGCAGCGCGTGGCCGAGCTGCTGCTCCAGGTCGGCCTGGACCCCGCCGACCAAAACCGCTACCCGCACCAATTCTCGGGCGGGCAGCGCCAGCGCATCTCCATTGCGCGGGCCCTGGCGGTGCGGCCGGAATTCCTGGTGTGCGACGAGCCTACCTCGGCCCTGGACGTGTCGGTCCAGGCCCAGGTCCTCAACCTGATGAAGGACCTGCAGCGCGAGCTGGGCCTGACTTATCTGTTCATTTCGCACAACCTGGCGGTGGTCCACCACGTGGCCGACCGGGTTGGCGTCATGTACCTGGGCCGCATCGTCGAGGTGGCGGGGCGCGACGCGCTGTTCCAGCGGCCCCGGCATCCCTACACCCGCATGCTGCTGGAAGCCATCCCCGACCTCAACGGCACGGGCAAGCCGCGCACCGCCGTCGCCGGCGAGGTGCCCAACCCGCTGAACCCGCCCTCGGGCTGCGCCTTCCATCCGCGCTGTCCGCATGCCAATGCGCGCTGCAAGAGCGAGGCGCCGCTGGCCCTGCCGGCCGGCGACGGGGTGTCGGTGGCTTGCCACGCCGTGCAGGAGGGGCGGCTGGACTGAGGCCGGCCCCGGGGGCGCTCAGTGGCGGTGGCCGCGATGGCCGTGGTCGTGGTGGTCCTCGTGGCCGCCGTCGTCGTTGTCGTCGTCTTCCTCGTCGTCGTCCAGCACGTCTTCGGCGTTTTCGTTGAGATCGAAGGGCAGCACATCGGACAGCACGTCCGACCAGGCGCATTCCTCGCCCTCCTGGTCGATCTTGATGAAGCGTTCGCCCTCGGCCAGCGAGATCTGGATGGCCCAGAGGTAGAGGCAGTCATAGGCCTGGGTGGCCGTATCCGGCAGGCCGCCGCGGCCGCCTAGAATGCGGGCGCCCGCGCCGCCCATCTGCATATGGGGGCGCTCGTCTTCGTCCGCATCGGCCTCGTCCAGCGCCACGCCAAAAGCGACCCACTCCGTGCCTTCCTCGCCTTCGGCGACTTCGGCCAGCACCGGCTGACCCAGATAGGCGCTCAGGGCGTCGGCCGTCTTGGCCAGCATCTCGAGTTCGGGTTCGCTGAAACGGGCGAGCGCGGCGGGCGGTTTGGCGGAAGCGGACATAGGAAACCTGGAAGTCGGGTTGCAAAAACCCTATTGTCGCGCTTTCCCGGGACGGCGGCAGGGGCGGAACCGGCGCCGGGAGACAGGCGCGCTAATATCCTGGGGTTTCCCCCAATCCGAAGTCGCTATGCCTCCCGCCTCCGCCCGCTATATGGCCTTTCCCGCACTGGCCGCGCTTATCTGGTCCGTCAACATGGTGGTGACCAAGATGGCCGCCAGCGTGATTTCCCCCGCGGCCATCGGCTTTTACCGCTGGGTGATCGCGCTCGTCCTGCTGGCGCCCTTCACCTTGCCGGGCGTGCTGCGGCAGTGGGCGCAGATCCGGCCCCTATTGTGGCGCCTGGCGGCGCTGGGCGCCCTGGGCATGGCGGTGTTCCAGGGGCTGTCCTATGTCGCGGCAGCCACGACCACGGCCACGAATATGGGCATCATCACTTCCACCGTGCCGCTGATGACCATCGCCGTCGGTGCGCTGCTGCTGCGCGAGCGGCCCACGGTCATGGCCGTGCTGGGCGCGCTGGTGGCGCTGTTCGGGCTGGGCATCCTGATGGGCGAGGGCGATCCCTCCCGCCTGCTGGCCATCGGCGGCAGCCTGGGCGACGGCCTGATGGCGCTGGCTTCGCTGTCCTATGCCTTGTATGGCGTGCTGCTGCGCAAATGGCGGCTGCAGATCGGCGTGTGGCAGTCCCTGTTCATGCAGGCCGCTTTCGTGGTCCTGTTCCAGCTGCCCTTTTTCTTGTTGGCCGCGCCTTCGCCGCTGAACGCGCAGAACCTGCCGCTGGTGCTGTACGCGGCGATCTTCCCGTCGCTTTTCGCGCCCTTTTTGTGGATGCAGGGCGTGCGCTACCTGGGGCCGAACCGCGCCAGTATTTTCCTGAACCTCATGCCGGTGGCGACAGTGGCCATCGCCGCCTTGACCCTGGGCGAGCATCCGCATGCCTATCATATCGTCGGCGGCCTGCTCGCCCTGGCCGGGGTCAGCCTGGCGCAGCTGCGTCCCGGCCGACCGCGCGCGGCCGCGGCATCCTAGTGCTGAAGACCGCCTGACTCGGATTCGGTGCTCTTCGGTCTCAGGCCTATGCCGGCATCCTGGCCGCGCTGGCGGTGCGCTTCGTGATCTGCCCCTGTGCCCTCCACGCACAAGCGGGACGGCTGGCGCGGCCCCGACCGTGATCTCGCGCCCTTCAGCGGGGCTGGGCGGCAAGGCGCTTGAACAGGCCCGGGGGCGCCTCGTCCCCGGGCAGCACGGTTACGGCCTACAATCCAGGGTTCTTCCGCATCATTCTGACACGAGCCCATGGCCCAATACGTCTACACCATGAATCGCGTCGGCAAGATCGTGCCGCCCAAGCGGCAGATCCTGCGCGACATTTCCCTGTCTTTTTTCCCCGGCGCCAAGATCGGTGTGCTGGGCCTGAACGGCTCGGGCAAGTCGACGCTGCTCAAGATCATGGCCGGCGTGGACAAGGAGATCGAAGGCGAAGCCATCCCCATGCCCGGCCTGAACATCGGCTACCTGCCGCAGGAGCCGCAGCTCAACCCCGGGCACACCGTGCGCGAGTCGGTGGAAGAGGGCCTGGGCGCCGTGTTCAATGCCAAGAAGCGCCTCGATGAGGTGTACGCGGCCTATGCCGAGCCGGATGCCGATTTCGACGCCCTGGCCGCTGAACAGGCCGAACTGGAAGCCGTCATCGCCGCCGCCGCCTCCAGCGGCGCCGACGATATCGAACACCAGATGGAAATCGCCGCCGATGCGCTGCGCTTGCCGCCCTGGGACGCCACGGTGGGCAATCTGTCGGGCGGTGAAAAGCGCCGCGTGGCGCTGTGCCGCCTGTTGTTGTCCAAGCCCGACATGTTGCTGCTGGACGAGCCGACCAACCACCTGGATGCCGAAAGCGTCGAGTGGCTGGAGCAGTTCCTGCACAAATTCCCGGGCACGGTCGTGGCCGTGACCCACGATCGTTACTTCCTGGACAACGCGGCCGAGTGGATCCTCGAACTCGACCGCGGCCACGGCATTCCCTGGAAAGGCAACTACAGCTCCTGGCTCGAACAGAAAGAGGCGCGCCTCAAGCAGGAAGAGGCCAGCGAATCGGCCCGCCAGAAGACCATCAAGAAAGAACTGGAGTGGGTGCGCCAGAATCCCAAGGGCCGCCAGGCCAAGGCCAAGGCGCGTATCGCCCGCTTCGAGGAGCTGTCTTCCTACGAATACCAGAAGCGCAACGAAACCCAGGAAATCTTCATTCCCGTGGGCGACCGCCTGGGCAACGAAGTCATCGAATTCAACCATGTCAGCAAGGCCTATGGCGACCGCCTGCTGATCGACGATCTCAGCTTCAAGGTGCCGCCCGGGGCCATCGTCGGCATCATCGGCCCCAACGGCGCCGGTAAATCCACGCTGTTCCGGATGATCGCCGGACGCGAACAGCCGGATTCGGGCGAGGTCAATCTGGGCCAGACGGTCAAGCTGGCCTATGTGGACCAGTCGCGCGACTCGCTGGACGCGGACAAATCGGTCTTCGATGCCGTGGCCGACGGCGCCGACCTGCTGACGGTGGGCAAATTCGAAATGCCTTCGCGCGCCTATCTGGGCCGCTTCAATTTCAAGGGCGGCGACCAGAACAAGATCGTCGGCCAGCTCTCGGGCGGCGAACGCGGCCGCCTGCACCTGGCCAAGACGCTGATCGCCGGCGGCAACGTGCTGCTGCTGGACGAACCGTCCAACGACCTGGACGTCGAAACCCTGCGCGCGCTCGAGGACGCCTTGCTGGAATTCCCCGGCAGCGTCATGGTCATCAGCCATGACCGTTGGTTCCTGGATCGTATCGCCACGCACATCCTGGCGTTCGAGGGCGAGTCGCAGGTCGTCTTTTTTGACGGCAACTACCAAGAGTACGAGGCCGACAAGAAGCGCCGCCTGGGCGAGGAGGGCGCCAAGCCCAAGCGCCTGCGCTACAAGGCCCTCAAGTAAACCCGCCCGAACGGAAGGCCGTCCGGCCTTCCGTCTTCCGGAGATCCGCCATGCTGCTGCGCGCTGACCAATCCATTGTGCTTGTGATCGACATGCAGGAACGCCTCATGCCGGTGATAGACCGCGGCGAGCAGGTGCTGGCCACGGCCGACAAGCTGGCGCGCGCGGCGCGGCTGCTCGACGTGCCGGTGGTGGCCACCGAACACCATAGCCGCATGCTGGGTGCGACCGTGGCGCCCCTGCGCGAACAGGTGCAGGCGACTTTCCAGAAGATGCATTTCTCGGCCATGCGCGAGCCGGGATTCGAAGCCTGGCTGCCGCCGGCGCGCAAAACGGTGCTGGTGACGGGCTGCGAGGCGCACATCTGTGTGCTGCAGACGGTGCTGGGCCTGCGCCAACAGGGCTGGCATGCCGTGCTGGTGGCCGATGCCGCCGGCTCGCGCAAGCCTGCCGACCACCATGCCGCCCTGCGGCGCGCGCGCGCGGCCGGCGCGGACATCGTCACCAGCGAAATGGCGATTTTCGAGTGGATGGAGACCTGCGAGCACCCGCGTTTCCGCGACGTGTTACGTTTGGTCAAGTAAAGGCCCCGGCACGCAACATCTGGCCCGGGGTGTAAGGGTTTTCCAATCCCTTGACACAAAAATTGGGCAAACTTCACAGCATATGGCCACGCTTTTTGCCATCCTGGGCATGTAGACCCAGGAAGGGACGCGCATGTCGCGCGTGGCAAGGAAGACCTGCTGCTGGTGCGCGGTCCCAGGCACGACAACAGGAGAACCATCATGAAGACAAAGACGATTTCTAAAGTGTGCCTGGCGGTGCTGTTGGCCGCTTCGATGGCGGGCTGCTCCTCGTGGGACAGCATGAGCCGTCGCCAGAAGAGCGCGGTGGGCGGCGCGGCCCTGGGCGGCGTGGCCGGCGCGGTGATCACCAACGGCGGCATCCTCGGCACGGTGGGCGGCGCGGCCATCGGCGGCGTGATCGGCGATCAGGTCGGCAAGTAAACCCGCCGGCGTGCCGGAAAACAAAAGCCCTGCGCAAGCAGGGCTTTTTGCTTTTTTCGGCAGGGCGCCGTCAGGCGCCCTTTCTCCAGGTTTCAGGCCGACGCCTGTGTTTCGCTCTGCGGCATTTCGATCTTGACTTCGAGCACTTCCAGGGTGTCCTGGCGCTCAAGGTTGACCTTGATATCGTCGGGATTGATCTTGACGTACTTGGAAATCACGGCAACCAGCTCCTGCTGCAATTGCGGCAGGTAATCGGGCGAGTCGCCCCGGCCCGAGCGCTCATGCGCCAGGATGATCTGGAGCCGTTCTTTGGCGACGCTGGCCGAGGATTTCTTCTGGCCGAGCAGAAACGACAGGAAGGACATTGCTTACTTTCCTCCGAACAGGCGCTTCAGGAAGCCGGGCTTTTCGTATTCGGTAAAGCGCAGCGAGCGTTCTTCGCCCAGATAACGGGCCACCACATCCTTATAGGCCTCGGAGACATCGCTGTCCTTGAGGTGGATGGCGGGCAAGCCCTGGTTGGACGCCTGCAGCACCGCTTCCGACTCGGGCACGACGCCGATCATCTTGATGCGCAGAATGTCTTCGATATCGCCCAGCGACAGCATTTCGCCGTCGACGACGCGCTTGGGGTTGTAGCGCGTGAGCAGCAGGTATTCCTTGACCGGCTCGTCGCCTTCGACCGCGCGGCGCGACTTGGCGGCCAGGATGCCGAGGATGCGGTCGGAGTCGCGCACCGAGGATACTTCGGGGTTGGTGACCACCAGGGCGTCGTCGGCGTAGTAGGCGGCCAGGAGCGCGCCGGTCTCGATGCCGGCCGGCGAGTCGCAGACGATGTAGTCGAAGCCCATTTCCTTGAGGTCTTCGATCACCTTGCCCACGCCCTCCTGCGTCAGCGCGTCTTTGTCGCGCGTCTGCGAAGCCGGCAGGATGAAGAGATTGTCGAGCTGCTTGTCTTTGATGAGGGCTTGCTTGAGGCTTGCCTCGCCTTGGATCACGTTGACAAAGTCGTACACGACGCGGCGCTCGCAGCCCATGATGAGATCGAGGTTGCGCAGGCCGACATCGAAGTCGATGACCGCGGTCTTGAAGCCGCGCATGGCGAGGCCCGAGGAAAAGCTGGCGCTGGTGGTGGTCTTGCCCACCCCGCCTTTGCCGGAAGTCACCACAACAATACGTGTCATGACGATCAAACCCTTATGTTCGTATAAATCGCGTTATCGTAAAGCAAAAAGCCCTTAATGGCTTCTTACAACTGTATGGCCGCCGCGCCTCGCGTCAGCCTTTTAGCGCCTCGATGTGCAGCGTGTCGCCGTTGAGCCGGACGAGCGCTGGCTGGTTGTGCAGATTGCGGTCCAGGCGGTCTTCCACCACGCGGTAGACGCCCGCCACGGCGAGCAGTTCCGCGTCCAGGTGCGTGGTGAAAATGCGTGCCGAGGTGTCGCCCCGCGCGCCGGCCATGGCCTTGCCGCGCAAGGGACCGTACACATGGATATTGCCGTCGGCGATGACCTCCGCGCCCTGGCTCACCATGCCGATCACCACCAGGTCGGTGTGGCGCGCGTAGACACGCTGGCCGGAGCGCAGCGGCTTGGTGATGACCAGCGCGGTCGAGGATTGGGGCGCGGCCGGCGTGTGGTTGGCCGCCTCGGTGGTCTCGCGCGCGGCCCGGGTGGGCACGGCCTCGGCGTCGCCGTTGGGCTGGGCCGCCGGGCTGGCCTCGGGGGTCGCCGGCACGGGCGTGGACACATGGTTGGGCGGCGCCGGATCCACCACCTGGGGCGCGCGCGGCGCGGTGGCGGACAGCTCCACCGGCGTCAGGCCGGCGTCGCGCGCGGCCTGCAGGTTGGCGCCTTCGGCGACCACGCCAATGGGAGGCAGGTTGTGGGAGACCAGCGCGCGGACCAGGGCCGGCCAGTCCACCGGTTCGGTGAGGCGGCTGGCGTCGACCACCACGGGTTCGTTCTCGAAGAAGCTGCCGGCGTCGGCCATGCGTCTGGCCAGGGCCTGCTGCAGCTGTTCCAGGTCGGCGCTATGCAGCACCACGCGGATGGCATAGAGCGTGGCGCTTTTGAAATCCAGGGCGAGGGGTTCGGTGTTCATCAGGGGTTTCTTGCGGTCGGTCCGGGCTCGGCGCGGACCGGTCGGGAATGTCGGGCATGATAACCCGGCTGACCCGCTTCGGTCGCCTCCGGCATGGGGTTTGCCGCCGGTTTGTGACGCCTGGCGTCCGGATGCGACAACGCCCCCTGGGCGGGGGCGTTGTCCGGACCGGCGGCAGGGGCTCAGGCGCCCCAGGAGTCCTTGAGCGTGACGATGCGGTTGAGCACCGGCGCCTCGGGCCGCGAGTCCTGGCTGTCGACCGTGAAATAGCCCAGGCGCTCGAATTGCCAGGTCGCGCCCGGCTCGACCCGGGTGCCCGGCTCCAGCCAGGCGCGGACGGTCTGGATGGAGTTGGGGTTCAGGCAGGCCAGGAAGTCCTTGTCGCCGCCGTCCGGGTGCGGATCGGCGAAGAGGCGGTCATACAGGCGCACCTCGGCGGGTATCGCGTGCGCGGCGCTCACCCAGGTGATGTTGCCCTTGACCTTGACGCTGTCGGCGCCGGGCGTGCCACTCTTGGTGTCGGGCAGGTACTCGGCCTGGACCTCGGTCACATTGCCGGCCTCATCCTTGGTGAAGCCCGTGCAGCGCACCACATAGCCGTACTTCAGGCGCACCTGGTTGCCGGGGAAGAGGCGGAAATATTTCTTCGGCGGCTCTTCGCGGAAGTCGTCGCGCTCGATCCAGAGCTCGCGCGAGAAGGGGAACTCGCGGTGGCCGGCCTCGGGGTCGTGCGGATTGCGCGGCGCCGTGCAGGCCTCGGTCTGCCCTTCGGGATAGTTGGTGATGACGAGCTTGATCGGGTCGAGCACGGCCACCGAGCGCGGCGTGCCCGGGTCCAGGTCATCGCGCACCGCCTGCTCCAGCAGGCTGTAGTCGATGCGCGAATCGGATTTGGAGACCGCCGTGCGGTCGCAGAACAGGCGGATGGCAGAGGCGGTATAGCCGCGGCGGCGCATGCCGAACAGCGTGGGCATGCGCGGGTCGTCCCAGCCGTCCACATAGCCTTCGCGCACCAGCTGCAGCAGCTTGCGCTTGCTGGTGACGATATAGGTCAGGTTCAGGCGCGCGAACTCATACTGGTGGGGCAGGGGCCGGGCCAGCTTGCCCAGTTCGGCCAGGCGCGCCAGGATCCAGTCGTAGAAGGGGCGCTGGTCTTCGAACTCCAGCGTGCAGATGCTGTGCGTGATGCCCTCGAGCGCGTCCTCGACCGGATGCGCCCAGCTGTACATCGGGTAGATGCACCACTTGTCGCCGGTACGGTGGTGGGTGGCATGGCGCACGCGGTACATGACCGGATCGCGCAGATTGATATTGGGCGAGGCCATGTCGATCTTGGCGCGCAGCACCAGGCTGCCGTCCGGATGCTGGCCATCGCGCATTTCGCGCAGCCGCGCCAGGGATTCGGCGGCCGGACGGTCGCGGAAGGGCGAGTTGGTGCCGGGCTCGGTCAGCGTGCCGCGCTGGGCCCGGATCTCGTCGGCGCTCTGTTCGTCGACGAAGGCATGGCCGGCCTCGATCAGCGCTTCGGCGAACTCGTACATGAACTCGAAGTAGTCGCTGGCAAAGAACAGGTTGTCATTGCCGTCGGCCTTCCAGTCGAAACCCAGCCAGTGGACCGCCTCGATGATGGCGTCGACGTATTCCTGGTCTTCCTTTTCGGGATTGGTGTCGTCAAAGCGCAGGTGGCAGACGCCGCCGAATTCCTTGGCCATGCCGAAGTTGACACAGATGCTCTTGGCGTGGCCGATGTGCAGATAGCCGTTGGGCTCGGGCGGGAAGCGAGTGCGGATGCGCGCCGGATCGGGGGCGCCCGCCGCCTGCACGGAAGCCGGACCGGGCTTGCCGGCCCAGCGCTTACCCTGGAAGCGGTTGGCCGCCAGGTCTTCTTCGATGATATTGCGCAGGTAATTGCTGGCTGCGTGAGGCGTGGGGGTCTGGGTCATTCTGGGGCGAAGTCGAAAAATGCGGCCACAAAAGACCCATTTTGCCACGATCGGGAGGGACTTCCGTTGCAAAGCCGGCTCCCACGCCCCGGAAACTGGCTCTACACTACCGCCCATCATGAATATCGCCCCCCTCCAGCTGGCCCGGACCCAGTTCACGGCAAGCCTGAGCTTCCTGGCCTTGTTCCTGGCGTTGTCCATGGCGCTGGCCTGGATATTGCTGTTTTTCAAACTGCGCGCCCGCGGCGCCCAGGCCGGGTGGATCGCCGCCTACCGGTTCTGGGTGCGTATTTTCGCGCTGTCCTTCGTGCTGGCGCTGGCCAGCGCCATGCCGGTGCTCGTGCAGCTGGCCAGCCTCTGGCCCGGCCTGATGGACAAGATCGGCAATGTGGCAGGGCCGCTGCTCGGTTTCGGCGTGCTGTCGGTCTTTATCCTCAAGTCCTGCTTCCTGGGCGTGATGCTGTTCGGGCAGCGCCGGGTTTCCGACCTGGCCCATACCCTGGCGGTGCTGATGGTGGCCATCGGCCAGGTCGTCGCTGTCGGCTGGGCCGTTTCGCTGCAGTCCTGGCTGCAGACGCCGGACGGCGCGGCCATCATCGACGGGCGCTACCAGGTCTATGACTGGGCGAGCGTGATCTTCAACCCCTCTTTCGGCTGGCGCATGGGCCTGACGGTGCTGGGCGCTTTCCTGGCCGCGGCCTTCCTCATCCTGGGAGTGACGGCCCTGCAGGCGCTCAGGCGCCCCCTGGACGACGGTGAGCGCCATGCCTACAAGACCGCCCTGGTGCTGGCCCTGGCCGCGAGCCTGCTGCAGGCGCCGGCGGCCTGGGGCCTGGGCGAGGTGACGGGCCGCCTGCAGCCGGCCAAGGCGGCCGCGCTGGCGGGCTATTGGCATAGCGGCACGACGCCCTCGGTGGTCATCCTCGGCCTGCCCGACCCGGCGTCACAGCGTAATCTCGGGGCCTGGGCCTGGCATGATGCCGGCGGCCGCTGGCTGGCCCGGGATACCGACGCGGGCTATATCGGCCTGGACAAGTATTCGGGGATGCAGCCGCCGGTGGCCTTTGTCTTCCTGTCGCTGCGCGCCATGTGGCTGTTGGGCGGCCTGATGTTCATTGCGGCGGTGTTCTCCTTCTGCCTGAGCTTCCGGCGCGGCTACGATCCGGCGGCCATGCCGCGCTGGTGGCTGCGCGTGCTCACCGCGATGATGTTCAGCGGCGGCCTGTCGGTCGTGCTGGGCATCTGGGTCGCCCAGGTCGGCCTGCAGCCCTATATCGTCAACCGCACGATCACCCAATCCGAAGTGCTCGGCGCCGTGCCGGCCTCCACCCTGTGGTGGGGGCTGGCCGGCTACGGCGCGCTCTATGCCTTGTTGCTGAGCGCTTTTGTCGGCATGTTGTTCCACGCCGCGCGCTACGGCGTCGTGCCCGTGCGCAAGATCGGAGGCTCGCCATGATCGCCACCCTGGCCGCTTCGCTGGGCCTGAGCCCCGAAGACCCGACCTTCTGGATGCCCATGGTCTTCATGGGCCTGCTGCTGCTGCTCATTGCCGCGGGCATCGTGCTCGACGGTTTCGACATCGGTGTGGGCATCCTGCTGCAATTCGCGCCGGCCGAGGAGCGCGGCCGCATGATGGGCCTGCTGAGTCCCTGGCGCGACGCCAATGAATTCTGGCCCTTGCTGGGCATCGGGCTGTTCGGCTCGGCCTTCCCGTTTGCCTGGGGCGCCATCCTGGGCAAGCTGTACGGCCCCCTGGTCGTCATGGTCCTGGGTATCGTCCTGCGCAGCGTGGCGTTCGAGTTCCGCATCCGCGCCCGCACCGAGCTCAAGCCGCGCTGGATTTTCGGCTTCTGGGTGGGTTCGCTGCTGGCCGCCATCGGGCAGGGCATGGTGCTGGGGCGTATCGCCACCGACTACCAGAGCGATGCCGGCTATGGCTGGTTCTCCCTTTTCGTGGGCCTGTGCGCCGTGGCCGCCTATGCGCTGCTGGGCGCCTGCTGGCTGGTCATGCGCGTCGACGGCGAGCTGCAGCGCCGCGCCGCCTCCTGGGCGCGACACGGCATACGCTGGACGGCGGCCGGCATGGTGGCCATCGCCGTCACGCTGGGGCTGGCCAACGCCGGCATCTTCTACAAATGGAGCAATGCCGCCCACCTGGGCGCGGCGGCGGGCGTCTGGGCGGCGATGCTGCTGGGCTTCGTGGCGGCCGAGATGCTGCTGGCGCGCCTGCCGGGCAAGGCCGACCGCTTTGCCTGGCTGCCCTTCGTGCTGTGCGTGGCGCTCTACCTGCTGATGCTGGCCGGCCTGGCCTACAGCTTCTTTCCCTATCTCATCCTGGATGACATGACGATCTGGGACGGCAGCGGGGCGCTGGGCTCCATGCGCCTGGTGCTGGCCGGCGTGGTCATCGGCGTGCCGGTGGTGCTGGTCTTCAATATCCTGGCCTACCGCTCGGTCTTCGGCCGGGAGCGCCGGCCGGTGGCCTTGTTGCCGCCGCCGGGCTGAACCCTGGCGGTTTCAGGCGCGCGGCAGGCGTATCCGGACCAGCAGGCCGCCGCCGGCATCGGCGTCCAGTTCCAGCGAACCGCCGTGCGCGCGCGCGATGGCCTCGGCCAGGGCCAGGCCCAGGCCGACATTGCCGCTGCGGGTGCGGGCGTCGTCCAGCCGGGCAAACGGCCGCAGGGCTTCGGCGCGCCGCTGGGGCGCGATACCGCTGCCGTGGTCGGCCACCTCGATGACGGCGTGACGCTCGTCGCCGCCCAGCCGCACCTCGATGGGCGGCGCGCCGTGATGCAGGGCGTTGCCGATCAGGTTGTCCAGCAGCCGCCCCAGCGCCACGGCATCGCCCTGGATGGTCAGGCCGTCATCGTCGGCGGCGGCCAGCGAAATCGCCGTGCCCGCGCCTTTCCAGCTCTGCACCCGTTCGCTGATCCACTCGTTCAGGTTCAGCGGCGCATAGCGATAGGCCGCCGGGTCGGTGCCGCGCACGAACCCGATGAACTGGTCCACCATGTGCTGCATGTCCTGCAGGTCCTTGCGCAGGCCGTCCTTGAGCGCGGAGTCGTCGGCCAGCTCGATGCGCAGCCACATGCGCGACAGCGGGCCTTTCAGGTCATGAGGCAGGCCCGAGAGCAGGGTGCGGCGCACGGAGTCGGATTCGGCCAGGGCATCGAGCATGGCATTGAAGCGCTCGCCCAGCACGCGGGTTTCGTGCGGCCCCGAGGGTTCGACGCGCTGCGGCTGGCCGGCGGCCAGCCGGTCGGCGGCATCGGCCAGCCGCGTCAGCGGCCGCGTGATGTGCCAGGAGAAGCCGGCCGCCAGCAGCAGCACCAGTCCCAGCCCGCCCAGCCAGAAGGCGATCATGGGCGTGGCCACGGGCGGATCCAGCCGGTCCAGCGGGATGACCAGCCATTCCCGCAGGGCGGGGACGTCCTCGCTGGCGGTATTGGGCGCCAGCGAGATGAAGATTTCCGGGCGCGGGCCGCGCGACAGGGCCACGCGGGTGCCGTCGTTCAGGCGCACGTTGAGCTCCTGGACCAGGCGGCGCAGGTCGCGGCGCACGTCGTCGCTGGGCGGCGCCGGCGGGCGGCGGCGGACCTCATCGTCATCGAAGCGCCTGCGCGCGCCGGGGTCGCCGTCGGGCGGCGGCATGCCGCTGGGCCCCATGCGCTCGGGCGGCGGATGGTTCAGGCGCTGCAGGCGGGCCTCGGCCGGCAGGCCGCGGGCCCACCAGCGCCATTGATTCTGCGAGGCGACGCGCACGAATTCCGCCCGGTCTTCGCTGGGCACTTGCGCCAGCGCGGCGCGCAGGGTGCGGATGGTGGTGGCGATATAGCCGATCGCCACGTCCTCGATGAATTTATGCCGGTAGTAGGAGACGGTGGCCAAGGTCGCCGCCTGGGCCAGCAGCACCGAGCCCAGCACGAGCAGGATGAGCCTGGCGCGCAGCGAGCGCGGCAGGGCGAGGGACAGCGGGAATTTCATCGCGGTGCCGCTCAGGGCGCGAACCGATAGCCGATACCCCAGACGGTCTGTATCCAGCGCGGCTGCTTGGGATCGTCTTCGATGGCGCGGCGCAGGCGCAGGATGGCGATGTCGATGGCGCGGTCGTTGCGCTCGCCGCTGTCGTCGTCGCGCGCCAGCGCGAGCAGGCGCTCGCGTGACAGCGGCTTGCCGGCATTGCGCACCAGGGCTTCGAGCAGATTGATCTCGCCGCCGGTCAGCTTGACCACCGCGCCTTCGCGCAGCAGCTGGCGGGTGGCCGGGTCGAACACGAAGGGGCCGAAATTGACCGGCTGGTCCTTGACCAGGGCCGAGGGGCCGCGCTTGCGGCGCAGCACCGCCTCGATGCGCGCCAGCAGCTCGCGCGGGTCGAAAGGCTTGCCCAGGTAATCGTCGGCGCCGGCCTCCAGGCCGATGATGCGGTCGACCGCCTCGTCGCGCGCCGTCAACAGGATGACGGGGATATCCTCGCCCTGCTCGCGCAGGCGCCGGCAGGCGTCGGCGCCGTCGCCGCCGGGCAGCATGCGGTCCAGCACCAGTAAATCGGGGGCGTAGCGGGTGATGCGCGCCGGCAGGTCGCTGGCATCGGGGGCGAGCAAGGTGTCATAGCCGTGCCGATTAAGATAATCGGCCAGCAGTTGCCGCAATGCGGGATCGTCGTCGACGACCAGCAGTTTGGTGTGAGGGCTGTCCATGGCGAGATAGTGCCCGGGCAGGGCCCGCTCCGACAAGGGGAAAGAAACGATCTGAAATAAGCCCTGGCAAAATTGGTCATAGAATAGCGAGCCGCCAGGCAGCATGGGAGATCCCGTGCTGTTTTATTAACTTCGTTTACAGATGCCGCGCCCGGGAATTCCTACACTGATTCGCGTTATGGTGATCCGCGAACGCGAGCGTAAACGGATATCGCGCACGGTGCTGGTCGCCGCGCTGGCGGGCAACATGGCCCTCGGGGCCTGCGCCATGCCTGGCAACGATAAATCCGTCCCCGATAGTTCTGACGCCCAGCCTGCCGCAGCACGGCCTGCCTCGCCTTCCGTGGCGCGGGCCCCCGAGGAGGCGGCGCGCTACGGTATCGGCGTGCTCGCGCCCGCCATGCCGCAGGCGGTGCAGCTTCCGGGTCCCATCGAAGGCTATGCCCTCTCTCCCGAGCCCGATCCCTGCGCGGAGTGGGCCGGGCCCCCCGCGCCAGCGGGGCTGGAGGCCGCCCCCGGGCAGGCCGCGCCCGGCGATTGCCAACGGCCTTTCCCGGACTACGAAGTGCCCCAGCTCAGCCCCTCCTATGCCCTGGACCTGGAGCGCAACGAACTGGCCCGCACGCGCCCGGTCCTGAACCAGGGCGTGGTCCTGCCCCGTCCGCGCTGGTTCTCCGCCATCAACGCGCGGCCCACGCTCAGCTACGGCGACCGCAACTGGCTTTATCGCAGCCCCGAGGGGCCGTCGGTCGGTATCGGCAATCTCACGGCCAACGCGCCGGCCTGGGGCGGGAGCGCCCCGCTGGGCGGTGTCCAGGTCTCCGACCAGTTCGACAGCGCGAGCAATATCGGCGCGGGCAAGTTCGGCTACTCCTCCTCGCTCGGGCGGCTCAACCTCATGGACCCCGCGGCGACCCAGGGCGCGGTGGACTACGGCGCGCCTGCCGGCAGCGGCACGGTGCGCTACGGACTGACCAGCGCCATGACCCTGGAAGGCCAGCTGCAGACCACGCGCGGCCTGACCACGCGCGGGCTGGGCACGCGCTATAACGCCGGGGAGATCGGCACCTTCGAGGCGGGCGTCACGCAAAGCAGCTTCGATTCGGTCAATGCCTGGCGCTATCGCTTCGGCTACAACGTCACCATGGCCGACGCCGTCCAGCTGGGCGTGACGGGCGAAGACATCGGCGCCGGTTTCGGCGACCTGAGTTCCTATAGCGCCGGAGGCGCGGCCACGCGCCAGATGCGCAGCACGCTGTCGGCCGGCGTGCCGCTGCGGGGCATGGGCACGTTGAGCGGCACCTATACCTCCGATGTCCTGGGGCGGGGCGACCCGAATGACAGGCGGGTGGGGCTGGAGCACAGCATGGAACTGGCGCCCCGGGTCCAGTTCGCGCTGGGCGCCGACCGGGACCTGCTCTCGGGCGATTACGAATGGAAGGCGAGGCTGTCGATGCCGGTGGATACCTTCATGCGGGGGCATTGGCTGGGGTTCTAGCGTCCCGGCATTGCCCGCGCGTCATTCCGCCCGTTTTGCAAAGCGCGCACGGTTTGCGCGATGCGCCTTAAAATGCCCCTCCATGATTCAAGTCTTCCTTCCCGTCTCTCATGTCTGATCCCCGCGCGCTTGGCGTGTTGCAGCGCGTCTTCGGATACGAATCCTTTCGTGGCGACCAGCAAGCCATTGTCGAGCATGTCATCGGCGGTGGCGACGCGCTGGTGCTGATGCCGACCGGCGGCGGCAAATCGCTTTGTTATCAAGTGCCTGCGCTGGTGCGCGAGGGTACCGGCATTGTCGTCTCGCCGTTGATCGCCCTCATGCAGGACCAGGTCGACGCCCTGACCGAGCTGGGCGTGCGCGCCGCCTTCCTGAACTCCACCCAGGAATGGCAGCAGGTCCGCGAGGTCGAACGCGCCTTTGTCGCCGGCGAGCTGGACCTGCTCTACGTGGCGCCCGAGAGGCTGTTGACCGACCGCTGCCTGCAATTGCTGGAGCGCGGCCGCATCGCCCTGTTCGCCATCGACGAGGCGCACTGCGTATCGCAATGGGGGCATGACTTCCGGCCGGAATACCTGGGCCTGTCCATGCTGCATGAGCGCTGGCCGGAGGTGCCGCGCATCGCGCTGACGGCCACGGCCACCGCGGCCACGCGCAGCGAGATCGCCCAGCGCCTGGCGCTGGACCAGGCGCGCCATTTCGTGGCGAGCTTCGACCGTCCCAATATCCGCTACCGCATCGTCGAGAAAAACGAGGTGCGCCGACAGTTGCTGGACCTGATCCGCAGCGAGCACGAGGGCGATTCGGGCGTGGTCTATTGCCTGTCGCGCGCCCGGGTCGAAGAAACCGCCGAGTTCCTGTGCAGCCAGGGCGTCAACGCCTTGCCCTATCATGCTGGCCTCAGCGCCCAGGTCCGGGCCGGCAACCAGGCGCGCTTTCTGCGCGAGGATGGCGTGGTCATGGTGGCGACCATCGCCTTCGGCATGGGGATCGACAAGCCCGACGTCCGCTTCGTCGCGCATATCGACCTGCCCAAGTCGGTGGAGGGCTATTACCAGGAAACCGGCCGGGCCGGCCGCGACGGCCTGCCCGCCACGGCTTGGCTGGCCTACGGCCTGCAGGATGTGGTGCAGCAGCGCCGCATGATCGACGAGTCGCCCGGCGACGAGAGCTACCGGCGCCGCCTGGGCCAGCAGCTCGACGCCATGCTGGGCCTGTGCGAGACGGTGGAGTGCCGCCGGGTGCGCCTGCTGGCCTATTTCGGCCAGACCATCACGGCTTGTGGCAATTGCGATGTCTGTCTGGAGCCTCCCGAAGCCTGGGACGGCACGGTGGCCGCGCAGAAAGCGCTTTCGGCCATCTACCGCCTGGGCAAGGAGCGCGGCCAGCGCTATGGCGCGGGCCATATCATCGACATCCTGCGCGGCAAGAGCAGCGATCGAACGCGCCAGCACGATCACGAGTCGCTCAGCGTTTTCGGCGTGGGGGCGGACCTGTCGGAAACCGCCTGGCGCGGGGTCTTGCGCCAACTGCTCGCCAAGGGCCTGCTCATGGTGGACCACGAAGGCTATGGCACGCTGGCGCTCACAGAGGACAGCCGGGCGGTGCTGCGCGGCGAGATGCAATTAATGCTGCGCCGCGAATCCGAGAAAAAACCCCGCAGCCGCGGCGGCACGCGGGCCAAGGCGCCGGTCATCGATCTGCCGGCCGACCGCATGCCGGTTTTCGAGGCCTTGCGCGGCTGGCGTGCCGAGGTGGCGCGCAATCACGGCGTGCCGGCCTATGTGATCTTCCATGATGCGACGCTGCGCGAAATCGCCCTGGCCCTGCCTGACACCCACGAGGCCCTGGGCCACATCAGCGGCGTGGGCGCGCGCAAGCTCGAAGCCTATGGCGAGGAAATCCTGCGCTGCGTGGCCCGGCCCCGCTAGGGCCGGCCAGCGCTAGAACAGCTCGCCCGAGGCCGCCTGGCTGCCGGCCGGAGGCTGCAGGCCCAGGTGGCGCCAGGTGGTTTGGGTCGCCATGCGGCCGCGCGGCGTGCGCTGCAGATAGCCGTGCTGGATCAGATAGGGCTCGATCACGTCTTCGATGGTGTCGCGCTCTTCGCCGATGGCCGCGGCCAGGCTGTCCACGCCCACCGGGCCGCCATCGAATTTATGCACGATGGCTTCCAGCAGCTTGCGGTCCATGAGGTCCAGGCCCTGGGGGTCGACTTCGAGCATGGCCAGGGCCTGGCTGGCGGCCTCGGTGTCGATGCGCCCGTTGGCCTTGACTTCGGCGTAGTCGCGCACCCGGCGCAGCAGCCGGTTGGCGATGCGCGGCGTGCCGCGCGCGCGGCGGGCGACCTCGCGCGCGCCGTCGGCGGTGATGTCGGCATTGAGCAGGCTGGCGCTGCGCGTGACGATGCTGGCCAGGTCGTCCGTGTTGTAGAACTCCAGGCGCGAGACGATGCCGAAGCGGTCGCGCAGCGGGTTGGTGAGCATGCCCGCGCGCGTGGTCGCGCCCACCAGCGTGAACGGCTGCAGATCGAGCTTGACGCTGCGCGCGGCCGGCCCTTCGCCGATCAGGATATCGATCTGGAAGTCTTCGAGCGCCGGGTAGAGGATTTCTTCGACGACCGGCGAGAGGCGGTGGATTTCGTCGATGAAGAGCACGTCGTTGCGTTCAAGATTGGTCAGCAGCGCGGCCAGGTCGCCGGGGCGCTCCAGCACGGGGCCGGAGGTCTGGCGCAGCTGCACGCCCATCTCGTGGGCGATGATGTGGGCCAGGGTGGTCTTGCCCAGGCCCGGCGGGCCGAACAGCAGGACGTGATCCAGCGACTCGCCGCGCTTGCGCGCCGCCGCGATGAAGATCTCCAGCTGCTCGCGCGCGCGCTGCTGCCCCACGTACTCCTGCAGGGCCTTGGGCCGCAGGGCGCGCTCGATGGACTCTTCGTTGGGCGAGACAGGCGCCGGTGTCACCAGGCGGTGGGCATCGGGGCGGGAGGAGAGCGAATCGGACTGGATTGCCATGGATGAAAGCGCCGGAACTGGTTGCTTGTACAGCATTGTCCCATGTCCGGCCGCCGGGCTCCAGCGGCTTGCGGTAGAGCCGCCGGGCGGGGCAGAATGCCGGGAAGACAGCGGGGAGGGCGGTGATATGCGTATCCTGGTCATGGGTGGCACGGGCTTCATCGGCCGCCGGGTGGCGGCGCGACTGGCGCGCGCCGGGCATCGCGTCCGCGTGCCCACGCGCCGGCTGGCCCATGGCCGCGAGCTGCTGGTGCTGCCCACCGTCACCGTGCTGGAGCGCGACGTCCACGACGACGCGGTTCTGGACGCCTTGCTGCGGGATTGCGATGCCGCGGTCAACCTGGTGGGCATCCTGCATGGCGGCCGCGGCCGGCCTTATGGCGGGGGCTTCGCGCGTGCGCATGTCGAACTGCCGCGGCGCCTGGCCCAGGCCTGCCTGCGCCAGGGGGTGCGGCGGCTGGTCCATGTGAGCGCCCTGGGCGCCGACAGCAACGGTCCCAGCATGTACGCCCGATCCAAGGGCGATGGCGAGGCCGCCATCCGCGAGGCCTACGCCCAGGCCGCCCATCCGGGCTGGACGATACTGCGTCCTTCGGTGGTGTTCGGGCCGGAGGACAATTTCACCAATCTGTTCGCGCGTCTAGCGCGCTGGCTGCCGGTGCTCATGGTGCCGGGCGCCCGCAGCCGGGTGCAGCCGGTCTATGTCGGCGATGTCGCCCAGGTCATCTCGACCGTGTTGCGCGACCCCGAGGCCGCCGGCGCCTGCCATGAACTGGCCGGGCCCGAGATCTACACGCTGGCCGAGCTGGCCGGCCGCTGCGCCCTGTGGAGCGGCCATCCGCGGCCGGTCATGGGCTTGCCGGGCGCGCTGGCCCGCCTGCAGGCCGCCGTGCTGGAGTGCCTGCCGGGCGAACCCCTGATTTCACGCGACAACCTGGATTCGCTATCGCGCGACAACATCGCCAGCGGCCCGCTGGATCCGGCCCTGCGCCTGGTGCCCACGGCGCTGGAGGCCGTCGCGCCGGCCTACCTGGCGCGACAGTAGTATGATCGCCTGCCTGATTTTTCCCGTTTGAGCCTTACCCGGGGCGGTTCTCGCCGCCGGGCTTCCCACTTTCGTCAAATCCAGAGGTGCTTGGTGATGCATCACAAGCTTCGCCTGGCCGCGGTCGCGGCCAGTGTTGCGTTGAGCGGTTGCGCGGGCAATATGAAAGTCCAGCCCATGACGACCGACCCGGAAGGCTATTCCGCCAATACGTTTTCCTATGCTGCATTGCCTGTGGCCACCCAGGCGCTGATCAAGCCGCCGGGCGCCGATCCCTATCCCTTCAAGCGCGCCGTGGTCAAGGGGTCCAGCTTCGACAAGAAAAAGCCGGAAGACAAGCTGGTCTTCGAGACCATTTTCATCAACGACCGGGATGATGGCATGCTGCGCCAGATCGGCAAGAACGAGGCCAACGGCCTGTTGGTCAACCGGTTCTTTGCCGCGGTCTACCACGGCGCGGTGGCCCTGGGCGTCCAGAGCGCCATTCCGAGCCGGGCAATGACCGCGCCGCCGCGCTATTCGCGCGCGGCCAAGGCCTGGGACAGCCTGGCCGATGTGAAGGAGAACAGCGAGTACCGTTTCGAGTTCCGCGAGGGCACCAAGGACCCCCTGGACACGGGACGGCCGTGGTTGCGCGTATGCAGGACGGGCGCCGCCTATCCGGCCAGCAAGCTGCTGCCCGGCTTGGCAGGTCAGGCCATCGACATGACCTGCGTCGATGCCAACGAGAATGCCGTCACGCAGCGCGAAGTGGTCTACGGCTGGCTGGTGGACTACAAGCTGGCGCTGGGGTTAAGCAGCAAGACGACTGGCGGGGTGTATGTCACCGAGTACGAGAGCGTGCAGTTCCAGTAAGGCTGCCCGGCGCGCCTAGCGCGCCAGCGCCTTGAGCGCCTGGCGGATGCCATCGGAGACGCCGACGCCCTCGGGCAGCGTCTTGAGCGCGGCCAGCGATTCTTTCTCCGAGTAGCCCAGGGCGACCAGCGCGTTGAGGATGTCGCCCTGGCTGTCGGGCACGGCATGCGGGGTGGCGCCGATGTCGGCGCCCAGTTTGCCGCGCATCTCCAGCAGCAGGCGTTCGGCCGTTTTCTTGCCGATGCCGGGCACGCGGGTCAGCCGGCCGCTTTCCTGCAGCGTGATGGCCTGCGAGAGTTCGGCCACCGACATGCCGGACAGCACGGCCAGCGCGGTGCGCGCGCCGATGCCGCTGACCTTGATCAGCTCGCGGAAGGCGGCGCGCTCGCTGGGGGTGCCGAAACCATAGAGCAGATGCGCGTCCTCGCGCACCACCAGGTGCGTGAAGAGCGTGACGCGCGCGCCATTGTCCGGCAGCGCGTACAGCGTGCTCATGGGCACGTCGATCTCATAGCCTACGCCGTTGACGTCCACGCAGACCACGGGCGGCGCTTTTTCGATCAGGGTTCCGGTGATGCGACCTATCATGGGGAGAATCTTGCCTGAAGAGGGGGGCGCCGGTGGGTCGGCCCCGATGGCGCGATTCTATACGCTCAGCCCAGCAGGCGCCCGTTGCGCACCCGCGCCTTGCCCGTGCGCGAGACGGTGGACAGGGGCGCCAGGCGGCTTTGCAGCGGCCCGGTATGGGCGTGGCAGATGGCGCAGGCCAGCGCATCGGCGGAGTCGGGCGCGGGCGTGCCGTCCAGTGACAGCAGGTGCTGGACCATCATCTGCACCTGTTCCTTGGCCGCGCGGCCAGTGCCGACCACGGACTTCTTGATTTGCAGCGCCGTGTATTCGTGCACGTCCAGCGCGCTTTCGGCCAGCGCGCACAATGCCGCGCCGCGGGCATGGCCCAGCAGCAGGGTGGAGGATGGATTGGCGTTCAGGAAGACGATTTCGAGCGCGGCCACATCGGGCCGCGTCTCGCGCGCCACCTCGCGCAGATTGTCGAGGATGACCTTCAGGCGCTGCGCCAGCGCCAGCTCCGGCGGCACCACGATGGTGCCGCTGGCCACATAGCGCAGGCGCATGCCTTCGGCATCGATCACACCGAAGCCGGTGCGGCGCAGGCCGGGGTCGATGCCGAGGACGCGCATCAGTGGCGGAAGTGGCGGGTGCCGGTCAGGACCATGGCGATGCCATGCTCGTCGGCCGCGGCGATGACCTCGTCATCGCGCACGCTGCCGCCGGGCTGGATCACGCAGGTCGCGCCCGCGGCCACGACCACGTCCAGGCCGTCGCGGAAGGGGAAGAAGGCATCCGAGGCCACGGCCGAGCCCTGCAGCGTCAGGCCGGCGTTCTCGGCCTTGATCGAGGCGATGCGGGCCGAATCGATGCGGCTCATCTGCCCGGCGCCCACGCCCAGCGTCATGCCGCCGCCGACGAACACGATGGCGTTGGACTTGACGTACTTGGCGACCTTCCAGGCGAAGGCGAGGTCATTCATCTCGGCTTCGGTGGGCTGGCGCTTGCTCACGACCTTCAGGGCGTCGCGCGGCACCTGGAAGGCATCCGGCGTCTGCACCAGCCAGCCGCCGCCCACGCGCTTGACGTCGAAGGCGTTCTGGCCCGCGCCCGCCGGCACTTCGAGCACACGCACGTTCTTCTTGGCGGCCAGGATGGCCAGCGCGGCGCCGTCATAGGCCGGCGCGAGCAGCACTTCCAGGAACTGCCCGCTCACGGCTTCGGCGGTGGCCGCGTCGACCGGGCGGTTGAAGGCGATGATGCCGCCGAAAGCGGACGTCGGGTCGGTCTTGAAGGCCTTCTGGTAGGCCTCCAGGTTGCCGCTGGCCACGGCCACGCCGCAGGGATTGGCATGCTTGACGATGACGCAGGCCGGGGTATCGAAGCTGCGCACGCATTCCCAGGCCGCGTCGGCGTCGGCGATGTTGTTGTACGACAGCTCCTTGCCTTGCAGTTGGCGGTAATTGCCCAGCAGGCCGGAGGGGCGCTGCGGATCCACGTAGAAGGCCGCGGTCTGGTGCGGGTTCTCGCCATAGCGCAGGGCTTGTTCCTGCTGCACTTGGATGGTCAGGGTGCGCGGCCATTCATGGCGGGCCGGCACGGCGTCCTGGGCCGGCGCGGGCTCGGCCAGGCTGGTGAGGTAGGCGGCGATGGCGCCGTCATAGGAGGCGGTGTGCGCATAGACCTTGGCGGCCAGCGCCAGGCGCAGGGCGTAGGAGGTGCCGCCGCCCTGGTCGATCTCGGACAGCACGCGGCTGTAATCGGCCGGATCGATGACGACGGTCACGCCGCCGGCCTCGGTGCCGTGGTTCTTGGCCGCGGCGCGCAGCATGGCCGGGCCGCCGATATCGATGTTCTCGACCGCGTCGGCGAAGGTGCAGCCGGGCTTAGCCACGGTTTCACGGAAGGGGTAGAGATTGACCACCAGCATGTCGATGCGGTCGATGCCCGAGGCGGCGATCGTGTCCATGTGCTCCTGGCTGTCGCGGCGCGCCAGCAGGCCGCCGTGGATCTTCGGGTGCAGCGTCTTGACGCGCCCATCGAGGATTTCCGGCGAGCCGGTGTGCTGGGCCACTTCGGTGACGGTCAGGCCGGATTCGGCCAGCAGGCGGGCGGTGCCCCCGGTAGAGAGCAGGCGCACGCCGCGCGCGGCCAGCGCGCGGGCGAATTCCACGATGCCGGTCTTGTCGGACACCGAAAGCAGGGCAGTTTCGATTTTCATGATGGTGGTGGGTCAGGGGCGTCCGGCGAGGGACGCGGATACAGGGAAATCCGTCGATCCGCCCTTCAGGGCTGGATGTTGTGCGCCAGCAGTTTCTTGCGCAGCGTATTGCGGGTGATGCCCAGCATTTCGGAAGCGCGCGACTGGTTGCCGCCAGCTCGTTCCAGGGCGACTTCGAGGACCGGGCGCTCGACGCAGCGCATCACCATGTCCCACATATCGTGGGGCTCGGAATCACCCAGGTCTTCGAAATAGCGCTCCAGGCTGGCGCGCACGCATTCTTCCAGGACATCTTTTTTGCTCATTTTGGTTTTGAGTACAGATATTTTTATGGTGGGGCTGGCGCTCATGCCGCCAGCAAGTTCGAGGTGGCGGCAGGGCTTGGATTGCCGCCACCCATAAGCGAGTGATCGAACCAGTCGGCCACCGCCCGGAACTGCTCGGCGGTGTTGTCGATGAGGTTCATGCGGGCGCGGAAGGCCTGCGCGCCCGGCAGGACGTCGATATACCAGCCGATGTGCTTGCGCGCCGTGCGCACGCCGGTATGTTCGCCATAGAAACGATAGTGATCGTCCAGGTGCTCGAGCAGCAGGTCGCGCATCTCGGCGAGGCTGGGCGGGGCGAGCGTCTGGCCGGTGCGCAGGAAATGATCGATTTCGCGGAAAATCCAGGGCCGGCCCTGCGCGGCGCGCCCTATCATCACGGCGTCCGCGCCGGTGTAGTCGAGCACCTGGCGGGCTTTTTCGGGGCTGTCGATATCGCCGTTGGCCACGACCGGAATGCCGATCTCGGCCTTGACGGCCCGGATGGTGTCGTATTCGGCCTGCCCGGCATACAGGTCGCAGCGGGTGCGGCCGTGCAGGGTCAGGGCCGCGATGCCGCTTTGCTCGGCCAGCCGGGCCACGCGCAGGGCATTGCGGCTTTCGCGGTCCCAGCCGGTGCGGGTCTTGAGCGTGACCGGCACGCCCAGCGGCGCGCAGGCGCCCACCACCGCATCCAGGATGCGGGCGATGAGATCCTCGTGGCGCAGCAGCGCCGAGCCGGAGGCCAGGTTGCAGACCTTCTTGACCGGGCAGCCCATGTTGATATCGATGATGCGCGCGCCCTTGTTCACATTGAACACGGCGGCTTCGGCCATCATTTCGGGGTCAGCGCCGGCGATCTGCACCGAAACGGGCGCCATCTCGCCTTCATGGTTCAACCGGCGCGACGTCTTGACGCTGTCCCACAGGCGCGGGTTGCTCGCGGCCATCTCGGACACAGCGTAGCCCGCGCCCAGCCGCTTGCAGAGCTGGCGGAAAGGACGATCCGTCACCCCGGCCATGGGGGCGACGAAAACGTTGTTGGAAAGAGACCAGGGGCCGATGCGCATGCTCACATTTTAACCGTCTTGGGCCCGGCCCCGTTTTGCCCGGCCCCGCGGAATATGAATCCGGAGGCAACGGCGGCGCCAGACCCCTCTGAAGAGGCCGATTGCGAAGGGCGTTCGGGAAGAACACGCCCGTTGGGACAGCCTAGACGCGCAACCCCTGCAGAAGATGGCGCGCCAGCGGCGCGCGCAGGGGCGAGGACAGGTCCAGGGCGAGCAGGGCCAGGCCGCAGGCATGCTCGACCGGCGCCAGGCCGGTGGCGAAGACGCGCGGCATGAGGTCGGTCAGGCCGGCCGTGATCCAACGGTCGGCGCTGCGGGCGCGGGCAAAATCGGCCAGGCGGGCGCGCGGATCATCGCCGTCGCGCCAGCCCTGCAGGGATTGGGCCAATTGCGCGGCATCGCGCAGGCCGAGGTTCAGCCCTTGCCCGGCCACGGGATGCAAGGTCTGGGCGGCGTTGCCTATGGTGGCGACACGCCCCTGCGCCTGCGCGTGGCGCGCCTTGAGCTCCAGGGGAAAGATGTGGCGCGGGGCCTGGCTGTGCAGCCGGCCCAGCCGCTGGCCGAAGGCGGCGCTCAGCTGGGCGGAAAACTGCGTGTCGTCCAGGGCGGCCAACGCCTGGGCGCGTGCCGGCGCCACGCACCAGACCACGGAATAGGTGTCGGGCAGCTGCGGATGCGGCAGCAGCGCCAGGGGCCCTTCGGAGGTGAAGCGTTCCCAGGCCCAGCCGGCGCGGGGCAGGCTGGCCCGCGCGCTGGTGATGACGGCATGCTGGCCGTAATCGCGCCGCAGGTCCGTGCCGCCGGCGCCGTCGCATTGCACGGCGATCCGGCAGGACAGCCGGGTCTCGCCCTGAGCCAGCAGGACGCCGTCCGGACCCTGGGCGCGGACGCTGGCCGCCGGGCCGTTCAGGACGGTCACGCCGCTTTGCGCCACGCGCTCGGCCAGGCGGCCGTGCAGCCCGGCATAGGGCACGACGCTGCCGAGCTGCGGCACGCCGAAATCCTCGCTGTCGATGAGGGTGCGGCCCAGGCGGCCGCGCTGTGACACATGGATGTGGCGGATGTCGGCATGCTGCGCGGGCCAGGCGTCCAGGCTTTCGAGCAAGACGCGGCTGCCGTGGTTCATCGCCAGCACGCGCGGGTCGGCGGCCGGCAGCGCCCGAGCCTGGACGGGCTGGCCCGCCAGCAGCGCAATGCGTTCGGGCTGCGGCCAGGCGCGCGCCAGCAGCAGCGCCAGCGCCTGGCCCACCGGCCCCGCCCCCAGGATCGCAACGTCATACACCGATAGATTCATAGCCGGGATTTTACCGGGGGTTCAACTTGCCGCGCGCCGGCCCTAGAATGTGGCTCGACCCGCGGGCCGCGCCCGCCCGCTCCGGAGGCTCATGATGACGCAGGCCCAGACATTGGCAACGCCGCCGCGCGCGCCGCGCAGCAAGGTGGTCGCGGGGCTGCTGGCCTGTCTGCTGGGCGTGGTCGGCGCCCAGGGCTGGTATCTGGGGCGCCGCCATGCCTGGATCGTGACGCTTTATGCCGCCCTGTGCCTGGCCGGCACGCGGGCCTTCGACTCGTGGTGGGACAACCCGGCCTTCTTCCTGCTCTTCATCCCCATGATCGCCGGTTTCATCGAGGCCGCCGTCTACAGCCTCATGGCCGACCAGAAATTCGACCAGCGCTACAACCCCGGCCTGGGCCCGGTCTCGCGCACCGGCTGGCCCGCCGTCCTGGTCGCCCTCTTGTCCTGCCTGGCCGGCGGCATCGTTTCCATGCTCGCGGTCGCCATGGTGGTGGTCTACGTATGGACGGCCATGGGCTGGCTCGACGGCTACGTGTTCTAGCGCCGGGGCCGCCGGCCGTCATTCCCGCATCAGCGCTTCGATTTCCCGTGCATCGACAGGCACGCCGCGGGTGATCAGTTCGCAGCCCGTCTCGGTGACCAGGGCGTCGTCTTCGATGCGGATGCCAATATCCCAGAACCGGGCCGGCACGTCGTCGGCGCGGCGCACATAGATGCCGGGCTCTATGGTCAGCATCATGCCGGGCTCCAGTGTCCGCCAGGGGCGGGCCGCCCCGGGGGAGGGCGCCGCGGCGCGGTAGTCGCCGACATCGTGGACGTCCAGCCCCAGCCAGTGACCGGTGCGGTGCATGTAGAAGCGGGTGTAGGCGCCGGATTCCAGCACCCCGTCCAGGCTGCCGCGCAGCAGTTTTTCGTCCAGCATGCCCTGGGCCAGCACCCGCAGCGCCGCCTGGTGGCCGTCGTCCCAGCTGCGCCCCGGCGCGGTGGCGGCCGCGGCCGCTTCCTGCGCCGCCGCCGTCAGGTCGTAGAGGGCGCGCTGCGCGCCGCTGTAGCGCCCATTGACCGGGAAGGTGCGGGTGATATCCGAGGCATAGCTGTCGTACTCGCAGCCGGCATCGATCAGGACCAGCTCGCCATCGCGCAGCTCGGCGTCGCCGGCCTGGTAATGCAGGATGCAGGCATTGGCGCCCGAGGCCACGATACTGTTGTAGGCCACGCCCTGCGCGCCATGGCGGCGGAATTCATGCAGCAATTCGGCCTCCAGTTCGTATTCGCGCATGCCCGGCCGCACATGGCGCATGGCGCGCGCATGCGCGCCGGCCGAAATCCGCGCGGCGCGCCGCATGGAGGCGATCTCGGCGGCATCCTTGACCAGGCGCATGTCGGCCAGCAGCGGATTGAGGTCACGCAGCGCCGAGGGCGGGCGGGCGCCGCTGCGTCCCAGGCCGCGCGCGGCCTGCATCCAGGCCTGGATGCGCTTGTTCGTGGCCTCGCTGGCCGTCTGCGACAGCCAGAGCGAAGGCTGGTCCAGCAGCCATTCGGGCAACAGCTCGTCCAGGCTGTCCACCGGATGGGCGTCGTCCATGCCGAACCGCGCGGCGGCCGCCTCCGGGCCGACACGCAAGCCTTCCCAGATCTCATGCGCCTCGTTGCGGGCGCGGCAAAAGAGCACGGCGCGCGGACTGGCGCCCGCGATCAGCACCAGCCAGGCCTCGGGTTCGATGAAGCCCGTCAGGTAATAGAAGTCGCTGTCGTGGCGATAGGGATAGTCGGCGTCGCGGTTGCGCATGGCCTGCGGCGCGGTGGCGAGGACGGCCACGCCGCCGCCCTGGGCCTGCATCCAGTCCAGGACGCGGCGGCGGCGTGCCGCGAAGGGGGAGAGATCGTCGGCGGGCAGGCTCATGGGACGGGCTCGGGTAACGGAAGGGCAACCTGCCTACTGTACCGTAAGCCGCGCAGGGCATCGCTGGCCTTTTGCCGCGACGCTGCTACAATCGCGCCACTGTCATTGGGGAGTAGCCATCCTTTGTATCCCCAAAGGAGTCAGCGTCAACAAACTTGGTGGTTCATCCCCATGGCGCTGGCAGCCTTGCGGTGCCGTGTCGCGGCAGCCGCCAAGCGCCCGGCGAGACCTTTGGCCACATCGCGTTCACCCCAGCCGGGCGAGCCGCGTTGTCGCGCCAAAGTCATCTGCTCGCTCGGCTGCCTATCATGTTTCTCTCGATATTCCTGTTCCTGCTGGCCGCGGCGATCATCTATTTCGCCTGTGAGTTCTTCGTCAATGGCGTTGAATGGGTCGGACACCATTTCCGCCTCGGCGCCACCGCCACCGGCACGGTTCTCGCCGCTTTCGGCACGGCCTTGCCGGAAAGCGCGGTCACCTTCATGGCCGTGGTGTTCGGCCAGACCCCCGAGCAGAAGGACATCGGCGTGGGCGCCGCCATGGGCGGGCCGCTGGTGCTGGCGACCCTGGCTTATGCCGTGGTCGGGCTGACGATGCTGCGCGCCCGGGGCGCCGGCCGCGCTTCGGCCATCAATGCCGACCAGCCGCGCCTGGCGCGCGACCAGGCCTGGTTCATGGGCATTTTCGTGTTCAAGGTCGGACTGGGCTTGCTGGCCTTTGCCTGGAAGCCCTGGCTGGGCCTGCTCTTTCTGGGCACGTATGCGCTGTACGTCAAGCGCGAACTCTCCAATGACGAAGAATGCCTGGACTGCGAAGACCTCGAACCGCTCAAGCTGCGCCCGCGCGACACCGACCCCTCGCTGTTCTGGTCCTGTACGCAGACGCTGCTCGCCCTGGTGGTGATCGGCGTCGCCTCGCATGTGTTCGTGCGCCAGATCGAGTTCCTCGGCGTGGCCATGGGCGCATCGCCCCATCTGGCCGCCTTGCTGCTGGCCCCCGTGGCCACCGAGCTGCCCGAAATCATGAACGCCCTGATCTGGGTGCGCCAGGGCAAGGAACGCCTGGCCCTGGCCAATATCTCCGGCGCCATGATGATCCAGGCCACCATCCCCAGCGCGCTCGGAATCTTCATGACGCCCTGGCTGCTGGACGGCCCGTTGCTGGTCGCCGGCCTGATGACGCTGGTGGCCATCATGCTGCTGTGGCTGCGCTTTCGCCAGGCGCGCATGAGCGTGCCGGCCCTGGCCGCCGTGGGCGGCCTGTATGGCGTCTTTGCCGCCTACCTGGGCTGGCATTTCTACGCCTGAACCGTGGCGTGGCGATCCCGGCGCCGGCGCGCCGGGATTTTTTTGCGCAAAACCTTGTCCATCAGTACAAACCCGCGTAAAATCTTGCTGTTTTCAATCTCAGGAGTTGTTCTGTGAACACCGATTCCGGCGACAGTAGTAGTCGATCTAGTATCGACATCGCTGCTTAACAGGATCACGCAGAACGTCTCTGCCGCGCCTGTCAAGCAATGCAGGTTGCGGCGTCCCGCCCGACTCTCCAGTAAACCGCCCCATGCGTCCCTGACGTAATGCGGCCGATGTGCTGGTGAGCCTTTCAGCAGCAAGCTGATCGGACCGGGCAGTCTCCCCAACACCTACGCCAGAACCGCCGTTTTATCGCGTGCCCATGTCTTGCGCCGTCCGTCTGCGCAAGCGCGTGCCGCGAGAGCCGGTGCGTGTGCTCGCAGTGCGTCTCCGCTTTGCTGTACGGAGGTCGTCATGCGCTTTTTCGACTTGTTCCTGCGTCGTGCCGGTGTGGATCGTGCCGGCTCCCAGAACCGCCGCCAAGGGACTTCGCGGTTGACCGTGGTATGCCCGCGCGATGCGCTGGGCGACGTGCGCAAGCAGATCTGCCTGGACTTCTCCGCCGCCGGCCTGAGCGTGGCGCATTTCCAGGTGGACAGCTCTCAGCATGCCGACCTGGCCTCGGCCTGCGTCACCGTCAAGTGTCCGCCCGAGCTGCGCGGCGAACTGATGTCCCAGGCCAAGCGCCTGAGCGCCAATCCGGTCGTGCGCCAAGTGCGTTTCGGCGCGCATTCCGCGGGCGCCTGAGCCTCTCGCGTCCGCATCCCTTCCCCCCTTGCCAGGAGCGTCCGTCCATGCCCGCTACCGCCGATCCCGAGCCTCGATGGCGCCGGGCGCGCAAGGCGCGACGCCTCTCCGAGCGATGTGACATCCGACCCCTCCGTCGCCGGAGGACTCGGATCTGACGTCTCCTGGATAAGCCGGCCATCCGGCCGGCTGCTTGTCGACTCCTCGCTTTCCCGGCGCATCGCCGATTTTCTTCCGGTCGAATCCCGGCGCTGACGCACGCCTGTCGTCAGCGTCCTCCTCGGAGAATTCCGATGCTGCACGTACTCAAAGCCTTGTTTTCCACGGCGGCGCAGGTGCGCCATGTTGGCCGCTATTTCCGCCGCGATCCCATTCTCGAACAGATCGGCGCCGACCCCGGCGCGGCCGCCGACATGGCCCGCCGCAGTGGCGGGCGCACGCTGGAGCTGGCCTACGTGCCGCTGGACTCGCTCTATGCCGGTCTGGGCAGCAGCCCCTTGGGCCTGACCGAAGCCCAGGCCGAAGCCGCGCGCCTGGCGCACGGACCCAACCAGGTCGACCACGAGCGTCCCCTGTCCTGGCCCGTGCACTTGTGGCTGTCCTTCCGCAACCCGTTCAACCTGCTGCTCACCGCCCTGGCGGCGCTGTCCTGGTTCACCGATGTGCATCTGGCGCAGCCCGATGAGCGCAGCTGGGCCTCGGTCGTCATCATCGGCAGCATGGTGCTGATCGCCACCGTCCTGCGCTTCGTCCAGGAGCGGCGCTCCAACCGCGCGGCCGACGCCTTGCGCGCCATGGTGCAGAACACCGCGACCGTCCTGCGGCCGGGCGTGGCCCGTGGCCTGGAGCTGCCCCTGCGCGACCTGGTGCCGGGCGACGTGGTGGCACTGTCGGCCGGCGACATGGTGCCAGCCGACTGCCGCATCCTGACGGCCAAGGACCTGTTCGTGGCCCAGGCCGCGCTGACCGGCGAATCGCTGCCCGTGGAGAAGTTCGCGCAGCCGCGCCCCGGCCTGCGCAATGCGCTGGAGCTGGAGAATATCGTCTTCATGGGCACCAATGTCGTCAGCGGCTCGGCCCTGGCGCTGGTGCTGGCCACCGGCGGGCAAAGCAGCTTCGGCCAGCTGGCCGGCACCGTCACCGCCACCACGCGCGCACCCACGCAGTTCCAGCGCGGCATCAACCGCGTGAGCTGGGTGCTGATCCGCTTCATGCTCGTCATGGTGCCGCTGGTTTTTCTCATCAATGGCGTGACCAAGGGCGACTGGCTCGAAGCGCTGCTGTTCGCCCTGGCGGTGGCCGTGGGCCTGACCCCGGAAATGCTGCCCATGATCGTGACCTCGACCCTGGCCAAGGGCGCGGTGGCCATGTCGCGCAAGAAAGTGGTGGTCAAGCGCCTGGACGCCATCCAGAATCTCGGCGCCATGACGGTGCTGTGCACCGACAAGACCGGCACGTTGACCCAGGACCGCATCGTGCTCGAGCGCCATATCGATGTCGACGGCGCACCCAGTGACGCCGTGTTGGCCTATGCCTATCTCAACAGCCACTACCAGACGGGCTTGAAGAACCTGCTGGATGTCGCCGTGCTGGAGCACGCCGAGATCGGCCGCCAGCTCAATCCAGCGGCCAACTACCTGAAGATCGACGAAATTCCCTTCGATTTTTCGCGCCGGCGCATGTCGGTGGTGGTGAGCGAGCGCGACGGCGACGGCAGCCATGAGCTGATCTGCAAGGGCGCCCTGGAGGAAATCCTGTCGGCGTGCACGCGCGTGAGCACCGCCGACGGCGAGGCCTGGCTGGACGACTCGGCGCGCGATGCGATCCGGCGCGGCACCAGCGAACTCAATGCCGAGGGCTTGCGCGTCATTGCCGTGGCCATCAAGCGCCTGCCGGCCGATCATGGCCCCTATCGGATCGCCGACGAGAACGCGCTGACGCTGGTGGGTTATATCGCCTTCCTGGATCCGCCCAAGGAGTCGGCCGCGCCCGCGCTGCGCGCGCTCATGGCCTCGGGCATCGCGGTCAAGGTGCTGACCGGCGACGTGCAGGCCGTGGCGCGGAAGGTCTGCCGCGAAGTGGGCCTGGATGTGGAGCACGGCTACCTGGGCGACGATCTGGACGCCATGGACGACGCCGAGCTGGCCGAGGCCGCCCGCCGGGGGACCCTGTTCGCGAGACTCACGCCCGCCCACAAGGAGCGGCTGGTGCGCGCGCTGCGGTCGCAGGGGGCCACGGTCGGCTTCATGGGCGATGGCATCAACGATGCGCCAGCGCTGCGCGCGGCCGACGTCGGCATTTCGGTGGATTCGGCCGTGGATATTTCCAAGGAGGCCGCCGACATCATCCTGCTCGAGAAAAGCCTCACCGTGCTGGAGGACGGCGTGGTGGAGGGACGCCGCATCTTCTGCAACATGCTCAAGTACCTGAAGATGACAGCCAGTTCCAACTTCGGCAACGTGTTCTCCGTGTTGGTGGCCAGCGCCTTCCTGCCTTTCCTGCCCATGCTGCCCATCCAGTTGCTGCTGCAGAATCTGCTCTACGATTTTTCGCAGACCGCCATTCCCTTTGACCGCGTGGATGCCGAGCAGCTGCAGGCGCCGCAGCGCTGGGATCCTGCCGGGCTTGGCCGATTTATGGTGTTCTTCGGCCCCATCAGCTCGATCTTCGACATCATGACCTTTGCGTTGATGTGGTACGTTTTCGGGGCCGACTCGCCGGCGCATCAATCCTTGTTCCAGTCCGGCTGGTTTGTCGAAGGCCTGCTGTCGCAGGCCCTGGTCGTGCACCTGATCCGTACGCGCAATATTCCTTTCGTGCAAAGCCGCGCGGCACCCGCCCTGCTTGTCATGACGGCGCTGGTGATGCTGGCCGGCCTGCTGTTGCCTTTCACGCCTTTGGCGGCCTATTTCGACATGCAGCCTTTATCCTGGACGTATTTCCCTTTCCTCGCGGCCATCCTGCTGGGCTACGCCTGCCTGACCCAGCTTCTCAAAAACGTGTGGGTGCGGCGCTATGGCTGGCAATAAGAAGAGGGCAGGCGGGCCGCGCCGGGTCCTGGGCGTGCTCCTGGCCGCCTCGGCCTGGACGGGTGGCGTCCACGCCGAGGAGGCCGGCTTGCAGCTCTATGGCGTGGTGGATGCCGCCGTCTCCAGCACCCATGTCAGCGGCGGCGAGTCTTCCGGCACGCGCAACGGCATCCTGTCGGGCGGGCAGACCGACAGTCTCTGGGGCCTGCGCGTGACCGAGCCGCTGGGCCAGGGCTGGCGGGTCAATGCCGGCCTCGAGAGCGGTTTCGACGCCGGCAACGGGCAGTCCGACAATCCCGGCCAGTTGTTCGACTACGGCAGTTGGGTCGGGCTGGCCAGCGACAGCCTGGGCGAGATCCGCCTGGGGCGGCAGTCCACCATAGCCATGAGCTATGGCAACGCCCTCGAAGTCGCCTCCTGGCGCGAGATGGGCATGGGCGCGCTGTTCAAGGCCTCCGACAACTATCGCCGCGACAATCTGCTCAATGTCTACACGCCGCAATGGGGCGCTTGGCAAGCCGGCCTGGGCTATGCCTTCGACGCGGCCGGCCCCGGCGGCCCCTCGCTGCAGGGGCGTGGCCATGCCTGGAGCGCCGGTCTCAAGTACGAGGCCGATCCCTGGCTGGCCGTGCTGACCTGGGATCGCCTGCACCCGGGCGCCGGCAGCGCGGCGGCCGGGCGCGCGCCCACGGCCTGGCAGGCCGGGCTGGCCTATCAGGCCGAGGACTGGAAGGTCTCGCTGGCCTGGTCGCGCCAGCGCGACGGCTTTGTCGGGCAGGACGGCGGCGGCGTCGAGGGGCTGGGGCCGCTGGCTTTCGTGCAGGGCGGGCGGGCCGATGCCTGGCTGCTGGGCGCGGAACTGCCGGTCGGCGCGGCCTCGGCCATCCTCGTGCAAGCGTCGCTGGCGCGTCCGGACTGGCATTGGGACAACGGCCAGCGCGCGCGCACCGTGCAGCTCTACACGCTGGGGTGGCGCCAGGACCTGTCGGCGCGCGCGAGCGTGTATGCCTTTGTCGGCCGCCTGCTCAACGGCACGCTGGACGACACCTTCACGCCGGAGGCCACCCGCACGACGCGCGTCGCCGTGGGACTGACTCAGCGGTTCTAGCTACAATCAGATCCAGGCGGCCGCCCTGCGGCCTGGCGCAGCGTTCAGGTTTCCTGGAGGTCCGGTCGCGGCATGGATGTTCTCGCTTGGCTCATTCCCTGGGAGTTTTCTCCTACGCTGGTGCTGGCCTTTGCCGTGGCCATCGTGCTCTTTGTGCGCGGCCAGCGCGTGCATCGCGTCACGCTGGCGCGCCAATTATTCTTCTGGAGCGGCATGGTGCTGCTCTATCTGTCCCTGCATACCCGGCTGGACTATTACGCCGAGCGCATGTTCTTCATCCATCGCGCGCAACACCTGGTTCTGCATCATCTGGGGCCCTTGCTGGTCATGGCGGCCTTTCCGGGCTCGGTGATGCGCGCGGGTCTGCCCCTGGCCTGGCGCCGGCGCCTGCGCGACGCCCTGGCCACCGCCTGGGGCCGGGCGCTCGTGGGCCTGCTCACGCACCGCATCTTCGTGCCCGCGCTCTTCGTCTTCCTGGTGCTGGTCTGGCTGCTGCCCACTGTCCAGTTCTACTCGATGCTGGACTGGCGGCTGTACCGGCTGATGAACTGGTCCGTGGTCATCAGCGGCTTCATGTACTGGAACCTCATCCTGGACCGCCGTCCCAGTCCGCCGGCGGCCATGTCGCCGGGCGGGCGGGTGCTGTCCCCCATCCTGACCATGGCGCCGCAGATGGTGGCGGGCGCGGTCATCGCCTTCACCGAGAGCGATATCTATCCGTTGTTCGAATTGTGCGGGCGCGCGATCGCCATGTCGGCCCAGACCGACCAGACCATAGGCGGGCTCACGATGTGGATCCCGGCGGCGCTGGTCGAGGTGGTGGGCTTGCTGGTGGCCCTGGGCACGCTGATGCGCCTGTCCGCCAAGGGGCGCCTGCGGCGCGTCGATCGCTTGGCCCGGCAGTCGCCGGGCCCGGCCCAGGGCGGGGTGTGAGGCCCGCCCCCGTTCAGTCGGGGATCAGGCCGTGGTACTTGCGGCCGAAGGCCACCGTGGCCTGGAACATCCCGGCCTTGCTGCCGCAATCGAAGCGGCGCCCCTCGTAGCGATAGGCGAACACCGCGCGTTCGCGCATCATCGCCGCGATACCATCGGTGAGCTGGATTTCGTTGCTCTTGTCCATCTGCGTGGAACGCAGATGATCGAAGATCTGAGGCTCCAGCACATAGCGTCCCACCACGGCCAGCGTGGACGGCGCCTGCTCGGGGGCGGGTTTTTCCACCATGTGCGAGACGCGCTCGGTGCGCGGCGCGACTTCGGTGGCGGCCACGATGCCGTACTTGCGGGTGTCCTCGCGCGGGACTTCCTGCACGCCCAGCACGCTGCCGTTGTGTTCCGTGGCGCAGGCGATCAGCTGCGACAACACCGGCGTGTCAGCGTCGATGAGGTCGTCTGCCAGCAACACGGCAAAAGGCTCATCGCCCACCGCCGGCGCGGCGGTAAGCACGGCGTGGCCCAGGCCCAGCGGGGCGGACTGGCGGATATAGATACAGTTCACCTGGGGAGGCAGAATATCGCGCACCAGGGCGAGCAGCTCGTTTTTGCCTTTTTTCTCGAGATCGGTTTCAAGTTCGGGCGCCGTGTCGAAATGATCCTCGATGGCGCGCTTGTTGCGGCCGGTGACGAAGATCAGGTCGGTGATGCCCGCGGCCACGGCTTCTTCCACGGCGTACTGGATCAAGGGCTTGTCGACCACCGGCAGCATTTCCTTGGGCATGGCCTTGGTGGCGGGCAAAAACCTCGTCCCCATGCCAGCAACGGGAAAGACGGCCTTTCGCACGGTTTTCATCGAGACTCCAACAAAATTGATCGATAGGTAGGTTGATGGCAAAAACTTTTTCCGGCTCTGGCTATCATAGTGCCATGAACCGCCATACCCGCTTATTTTCGCTCAAGGCTGGAAATCGTTCATTGGCCGCGCTGCTTTGCCTGGCGCTGGGCTTGCCGGTGGCGCCGGCCATGGCCCAGCCCATGGGGCTGCCCTCCATGGGCGCGGCCTCGTCGGCCGACCTGTCTCCCGCCCTGGAAAGGCAGCTGGGCGAAGCCATCATGGCGCAGGGGCGGCGCGATCCCACCTATGTCAATGACCCCGAACTGGCGCAGTATCTCACCACCATGGGGCGCAAGCTGGCATCGTTCTCGCCCGGGGGCGTGCCCGATGTCGAGATGTTCGGAGTGCGCGATCCCGAAATCAACGCCTTCGCCATGCCGGGCGGCTTCATCGGCGTCAATACCGGGCTGATCGTCTCGTCGGCCAGCGAGTCCGAGCTTGCCGCGGTGCTGGCCCACGAAATCGGCCACGTCGTGCAGCGCCACATCGCGCGTGGCATGACGCAGCAGAACCAGAACAGCGTGGTCATGATGGCCAGTCTCGCGGCCGCCTTGCTGGCCGCGCTGGCCGGCGGCGGCGGCAATTTGGCCATGGGCGTGGCTGCCTTCGGACAGGCGGCCGCCATCAACCGGCAACTGGGTTTTTCGCGCGACGCCGAGCGAGAAGCCGACCGCACCGGGCTGCAAATGCTCACCCGCGCCGGCTATGACCCTTCCGGCATGGCCCGCATGTTCGAGCGCCTCATGAACGCCTCGCGCCTGAACGAGGGCATGGGCGGCGGCGCCTGGGCCAGCACCCACCCCTTGTCCATCGAGCGGATGTCGGATGTGCAGAACCGTATCCGCGAGCAGCCTGCCTCGCGCTATATCGACAGCGATGATTTCTGGTTCATACGCGCCAAGATGCGCGTGGTCCAGGGACGCGACACCACCGGCCTGCGCACGGCGCAGCAGCAGCTGCAGGACGAAAGCCGGGCCTTGTCGGGCGTGCGCCGCGCCGCCGCGCAATATGGCCTGGCCTATTACCACTTCCAGCGCAATGATCCGGCCCAGGCGCAGAATTTCCTCGACCAGGCCTCGGCCGACGGGCGGACCTCGCCGCAGATGGCCAAGCTCGCCATCGATATCGCCGCCGCGCGCAAGGACGGTGCGCGCCAGCTGGCGCTGGCGCAGGCCGCCATCAAGCAGTGGCCCGACCGCCGCGCCCTGGGCATGGCCTATGCCCAGGCCTTGCAGGACAACGGCCGCAATCCCGAGGCCCAGGCCTATCTGCGCCAGCGCATCCAGCAATGGGGCAGCGACGAACCCGAGCTTTATCAATTGCTGGCGCAGAGCCAGGAGCGCACCGGCCGGCCGGTCCAGGCGCGCCGCGACATGGCCCGCTTCTATGTGGCCACGGGCGCTTATGCCGCTGCCGAGTCGCAGCTGCAGCAGGCGCGCAATATGTCCACGGATTTTTATGAGCAGTCCCAGATCGACGTGCAGATCCGGGAGGTCAAGCAGAAACTGGCCGACGAGCGCGCGCTGCTGGAGCGTTTCCGTTCCGGCTAGGGGCGCCGGCTTATTTGCCGGTCTCGAAAAAGCGGCCCAGCCGCTGCGGCAGCCAGTTCAGGTGGGCCGGGAAGGGGCCGGTCGGGAAACCCGCGTGGCCGCCCGCGGCGGGCTGGTGCAGCAGCACGGCGTCAGCGCACTCGGCGGGCACTGGCAGCGCGCTTTCCGGCAAGAAAGGATCGTTGCGCGCATTGAGCACCAGCGTGGGCACGGCGATCTTGGCCAGCCACGGCTTGCTCGAGGCCCGTGTCCAGTAATCGAGCGCATTGCGAAAGCCGTGCATGGGCGCGGTATAGGCGTCGTCGAAGTCGCGCAGGTCGCGCGCGTGCGCGATGCGCATGACATCGATGGCGCCCGGAAAGCGCTTGGCCTTCTCGAGCACCTTGTGCTTCATGGTGCGCAGGAAATAGGGCGTATAAACGCGCCGGCCGAAAAAGCCCTGGCATAGCGCCTTGCCGCCGGCCACCAGGTCCAGCGGCACGGACACGCCAGCCGCGCCCGCCAGCCATTGCGTGCGGTCGGCGTGTTCGCCCAGGTACTTGAGCAGGGCATTGCCGCCCAATGAAACGCCCACGGCGTGCCAGCGCGCCTGCGGAATGCGCGCGCGCACCGTCTCCAGCATGAAGCCGACTTCGTCGGAGTCTCCGGAGTAATAGGCGCGCGCCAGGCGGTTGGGCACCCCCGAGCAGCCGCGGAAATGGGCGATCGCCACGATCCAGCCGCGTGCGCGGAAATGATGCGCGATGGACTGGGCATAGCGGCTGTCGCTGCCGCCTTCCAGGCCGTGGAACAGCACCAGCGCCGGGGTGTCGGCGCTGCGGGGCAGGGAGCTCCAGTCTTCGGGCGTCATCCAGCGCGCCGCGGCGGTCTTGCCGTTGACCGGCGCATCCCCCGTGACGGCGCGGCCGTCGGCCGCCTTGTGCGGAAACAGGCCCGGCCCGGTCCAGTCGAAATCGACGAAATCGGTGTCCGGCGTATCCACCCGCTCGCGCACGAAGGCAATGCGGTGATATTGGGCCAGCGAGGCCGCGTACAGCGTCTGGCTATGGCCGTCGGGCAGCCAGGACGGGACGGGGCAGGCGGTGAGGTCTATCCGAGTTGCGGCCAAGGAGCGTACCTAGTGCAACCGGTCCGGGACGTCGTGCAGATCCAGCACGCCCGCTTCGGCCGGCGCCTGGGAAGCATGGTGCATGACCATGCGCCAGCCCGTCGGCCCTTTGTGATAGATGTTGGTGGCGTAACAGTTGGCGAACTGGGTGCCTTCCCGCGTGAGGACGGTGATCTGTTCGACCAGGACGTGGACCGCGCACATCATGCTCTGCACCACGACCGGGCGCAGGGGGCGGATGTGCAGCGGGCCATTGGCCAGCACCTGCTGCCAGGATTCGTGCACGGCGGTATGCCCCACGATGCGCAGGCCGCCCGGATGGATGCAGACGACTTCTTCGTCGTCGGCCCAGATCTGCATGAGCCGGTCGGCGTCGGCCTGCTCAAGGGCTTCGTAGAAAGCGTGCTCGGCTTCGTCGGGAGTGGCGAACATGGCTGCGGGGCAAGCGCGCGTGGCGCGGCGGTTAGTGGCCGTGGACGACCGTGCCGGGCTTGAGCCGGTACTCGGTGCCACAGTAGGGGCAGCGGGCGCTGCCGGTGTGGGCGACGTCGAGGAAGACGCGCGGATGCATGCTCCACAGGGGGGCCTTGGGGCCAGGGCAATACACCGGGAGATCTTCGGCGCCGACTTCGATGGCATTTTGCGCGGCTTGGGCAGCTGCGGTCATGGGACGTTCCTAAAAAAACGTAAGACGATCAATCGTGGGAAAGGTTCATCGCCGCCGGGACGTGGTCGGCGGCTTGGCATCGGAGGGAGGGCGGAAGGGCGCGGCCGGCAACAGCGCGGCCGGCAACGGCGCGGCCGGCAAAAACGGCCCGCCCGGCGACATCGGCCGTCCAGACGAATCCATTGCGATGAGCCATCGGCATGCCTTCCTCCTTCCAGTGCGCCGTATTGTATCAAGCAGGAAGGTTACAATAAGGGTCTATTCGTGCCTTGGTCCTGTGCCGGGGCGCAAACCCCGCTTTCATCCTAATCCCGTGAGCCCCATGTCGTCGTTCCCCCAGAGGCCTGGCCGTGGCTTCTGATTCTTCCGACTGTACGCTTGAAGATGCCCAGCAGGCCCGCCGCGAGCGGGTCGATGCTTTCCGCCAGGGGGTGCATGCGATCGTTCCGGCCCTGATCGCCACCGGCACCTGGGGCCTGGTGACCGGCGTGGCCATGGTCAAGTCCGGCCTGACCGAGTCCATGGCCCTGGCCATGACGCTGCTGCTGTACGCCGGCTCGGCCCAGCTGACTTCGCTGCCCCTCATCGCCTCGGGGGCGCCGCTTTGGCTGATCTTCGCGGCCGGCTTCGTGGTCAATCTGCGCTTCATCATCTTCGGCGCGGCCTTGCAGCCGTATTTCCGGCACCTCAGCTGGCCCAAGCGGCTGGGGCTGGGGTATTTCACGACGGACATGGGTTTCGTGCTGTTCATGCCGCGTTTCGGCGAGGCCAGCGTGCGCGGCACGCGCGAGCAGCTCTGGTACTTCCTGGGCACCATCAGCCCGGGCTGGGTGGTCTGGCAGACGTCCTCCATCGTCGGCATCTTCCTGGGCAGCATGGTGCCCTCGGCCTGGTCGCTGGATTTCGCCGCCGTGCTGGCGCTGATGGCGATTACCGTGCCGCTGGTCAATTCCCGGCCCATGGTGGTGTCGGTGCTGGCCGCCGGCCTGGTGGCCTGGATCGGGCAGATGCTGCCGCTGCGCCTGGGGCTGGCCGCCGCCGTGATTGCCGGCATCGTCGCCGGGATCTGGGCCGAGCGGTATTTCAAACGGTCGGCGCGCTGATGAACGACCACGAAATCTACGTCTATGGCGCCATCTTGCTGCTGACCCTGTGCAGCGTGATCACGCGCGCCGGCTTCATGCTGTTCGGCGACTACCTGCCGCTGCCGGATTCGGTGCGCCGCGCCTTGCGCTATGCGCCGGTGGCCGCTCTGACGGCCATCGTGGTGCCGGACTTCCTGCCCTGGAAAGCGGGGTTGGGGCCGGTTTTCGATTACAAACTGGTCGCCGGCCTGCTGGGCGTCATTGTTTTCCTGCGCACCCGCAGCGCCGTGCTGGTCATCGTGGCCGGCATGCTGGCCCTCTGGGGCCTGCGTTGGCTGGCGGCCTGAACCGCGGCGCCCAAGGGGCCGGCCCCGCCCGTCCAGGCCCCGTCGGGGCCCCGGCGGGGGGCCTGTCTCGCGGCTGCGCTAAAATAAAGTTATCCACAGCAATCCGGGCTAGCCGCAATCCGTTTTGTTCTTTTCCCGTGGCCCCGGTATCTGCCCATCCCGATGACTGAATCTACCTCCTCCGCCGCGCCCTCATCAGAGGTGCGCACCTTCGCCGAATTCGGACTTCATCCGCTACTGCTCAAGTCCATTGCCGAGACGGGCTACACCAGCCCCACGCCTATCCAGGCGCAGGCGATTCCGGTCGTCGCGGAAGGACGCGACGTCATGGGAGCCGCGCAGACCGGCACCGGCAAGACGGCCGCGTTCACGCTGCCCATTCTGCACCGCCTGATGCCGCTGGCCAACAGCAGCGCCTCGCCCGCCCGTCATCCGGTGCGCGCCTTGATCCTGACGCCCACCCGCGAACTCGCCGACCAGGTCTACGAGAACGTCAAGCGCTACAGCCTGCATACGCCGCTGCGTTCGGCAGTGGTCTTTGGCGGCGTGGATATCGGCCCGCAGAAAGAAGCCCTGCGCCGCGGCTGCGAAGTGCTGGTGGCCACGCCCGGCCGGCTGCTCGACCACGTCGAGCAGAAGAACGTCAATCTCGGCCAGGTCGGCATCCTCGTGCTGGACGAGGCCGACCGCATGCTGGACATGGGCTTTCTGCCCGACCTGGAACGCATCATCCGCCTGCTGCCGCCGCAGCGCCAGGGCCTGCTGTTTTCCGCCACCTTCAGCAATGAAATCCGCAAGCTCGGCCGCTCCTATCTCAACCAGCCGGTCGAGATCGAAGTGGCGGCGCGCAATGCCACCGCCGACACCGTCACGCAGATCGCCTACCAGATGTCGGGCGAGGCCAAGCGCGCCGCTGTCGTGCACCTGGTGAAGTCGCGCGGCCTGAAGCAGGTCATCGTGTTCTCCAATACCAAGATCGGCACGGCCCGCCTGGCGCGCCAGCTGGAGCGCGATGGCGTGAAGGCCGAGTCCATCCACGGCGACAAGTCGCAGGCCGACCGCATGAAGGCGCTCGAAGCCTTCAAGGCCGGCGATCTCGAAGTCCTGGTGGCCACCGATGTGGCCGCGCGCGGCCTGGATGTCGCGGGCGTGCCCTGTGTCATCAACTATGACCTGCCGTACAACGCCGAAGACTATGTGCACCGCATCGGCCGCACGGGCCGCGCCGGGGCCAGCGGCGAGGCCATCGCGCTGTTCACAGGCGAAGAAGAACGCTATCTGCTGGACATCGAGAAGCTGATCAAGCGCCAGGTGCCGCGCGGCAAGCTGGAGATTCCGGCCGAATTGCTGGCGCACAGCCACGGCCGCGGCGGCGAACGCGGCAGCGGCCGCGAAGGCCGCGAGGGCGGGCATCGCGACAGCCGCGAGGGCGGGCGCGAAAGCAGCCGCCGCGCGCCGCGCCAGCCGGTCGACGACTTTTTCTACAAGCCCTATGTGCCTGCCGCGCCGAGCGCCGCGCCCGAGGCCGAGGCGCCGCGCGCGCCGGCCGCGGGCAAGCGCCAGCTGGCCGTGCTGCTGGGCGGCAGCCGCAAGCCCAACTGAGCGGGCGGGGCCGCATGCCTTCGGGCCTGGCCGGCGCGCGGATCAGGCCTGGATCAGCAGGGCAGGGACATCCGGCAGCGCGGTCTTGACGGCCGGCGCGTCGGCCGAGAGGCTGTCGAGCAGCCGTTCAAGGTGGCCGATGTGCGGCAGCATGGTGCCGTAGAAAAGCGTGCGCCCTCCCGCCTGCACCAGCAGGGTGGGGAAGTTCTCGACATCCTCGTCGCCCAGCAGATCCGGGTGGTCCTCGATATCGATCCACGCGAAGACATGCTCCGGGCGCGTTTGCGCCAGGGCTTCGAGCTTGGGGCGGTATTGCTGGCAGGTATCGCACCAGGCGGCGCAGAAACAGGCGACCAGCCAGCTGTCGGGCCGCGCCAGGGCCTGGCGCAGGCTTGCGGAGTCGGTTCCGGGCAGTAGTAGAGGCATGTGGGCAAATCGCAGCGTGTTTGACTATCATACCCGGCATGCATTTCTTCCGGCAGCGCCCATGACCATCCCCCCCCACCCGCCCGCGTCCGCCGCCAGCACCGGGGCCGATGTCGCGCGCGCCTTCAAGCGCGCCCTGGTCTCCCAGCTGCACCCGAACATGCTGTTCGCCGTGCTGCTGCCTTTCCTGATCGCCCTGGTCGGTGCCATCTTGCTGCTGTGGCTGTTCTGGACGCCGCTGACCGATTGGCTGCGCATCGAAGCCTCGCAATGGGAGATGGTCAACCGAGTCGACGACTGGCTGGTGGCCATTGGCCTGTTTTCGCTCAAGCTCTATCTCGTTCCGCTGCTGGCCGCCGCCATCCTGCTGCCGATATCGGGCATCCTGGGCCTGGCCATCGCCGCGGTCTTCGTCATGCCGCTGGTGCTGCGCCATGTGAGCCGGCGCGAATATGCCGGCCTTTCCCGGCTGGGCCGCAACGCGACCGCCGTGAGCGTCTGGAATGCCATCTGGGTCAGTGTGCTGTTCGCGCTCGGCTGGCTGCTGACCCTGCCTTTCTGGCTGGTGCCGCCCATGGCGCTGCTGCTGTCGGTGTTCTGGTGGGCCTTCGCCTTCTCGCGCATGCTGCGGGTCGACGCCATCGTCGAGCACGCCAGCCCCGAGGAGCGCCGTTGGCTGCTGGCCCGCAACAACATCGGCTTCTGGATCATCGGCCTGGTCTGCGCGCTGCTCAACCTGCTGCCGCCGGCCTGGATCATCCTGCCGGTCTACTCCAGCCTGGTGTATGCGCACTATGGCCTGGACAGCCTGCAGCGCCTGCGCGCGCGCCAGCCGCTGGTGATCGATAACTAATCCCCCTTCAGGAATCCTCATGGCCGCAGATACTGCTTCCCGCCGCATCGGTCTTGTCATCGTGGGCGACGAAATCCTTTCCGGACGCCGCCAGGACAAGCATTTTTCGAAAGTGATCGAGATGCTCGGCGCCCGTGGCATGAAGCTGTCCTGGGCCGAGTTCCTGCCGGACGACCGCGACACGCTGGTGGCGGCCTACCGGCGCAGTTTTGCCAGCGGCGATATCGTGTTTTCCTGCGGGGGCATAGGCGCCACGCCCGACGACCATACCCGCCAGGCCGCCGCCGAAGCGCTGGGTGTTCCGCTTGCGCTGCACCCCGCCGCCGAAGAGGCCATCGTGCAGCGCACGCATGACCTCGCCGCCAAGGGGCAGGGCACGGTGGACATGAGCACGCCCGAGAACCAGCAACGCCTGCAGATGGGCGTCTTCCCGGCCGGCTGCGAGATCATCCCCAACCCGTATAACCGCATCCCGGGTTTCTATATCCGCGAACACAGCTTCGTGCCCGGTTTTCCGGTCATGGCCTGGCCCATGCTCGAATGGACGCTGGACACCCGCTACCGCGAGCTGCAGCACACCGTGCGCCACAGCGAGCACTCCTTCCTGGTGTTCAACATGCCGGAGTCGCGCATCACGCTGTCCCTGCAGGCCCTGGAATCGCGCTGGCCCGCCGTCAAGGCTTTCAGCCTGCCCAGCGTGGGCGAGGCGGGCGCGCCGGGCCATATCGAGCTGGGCGTCAAGGGCGAACCCGAACCGGCGGCCGAAGCGCTGGAGTTCCTGCGCGCCGAGGTCCTTCGATTAGGGGGACAGTTCGTGCCGCCCGTCAAAGGCTGATGTCAGCCGTGCCGGGTTACAAATAACGGTTGCCAAATCGCCGGCTGAATTTCACAATACGATAAATAAAATTTTGCTGCGTTGCCGCATTTGGGCGCGCGCCTGAGACCATGTCCCGTCTGCCTTCTGCCTCCGTCACCACGCCGGACCCCGACGCCGGCCAGCCGCAAATCGCCATCCAGGTGATCGAGCGCGCCATGAGCCTGCTCGACGCCCTGGCCGCGCAGCCGGAGCCGGTCACGCTGAAAGAACTCTCGGCCACGACGGGCCTGCATGCCTCCACGGCACACCGCATCCTGAACGATCTGGTCATCGGCCGCTATGTCGAGCGGGTGGACAACGGTCTGTACCAACTGGGCATGCGCCTGCTTGAACTGGGTTCGCTGGTCAAGGGCCGCCTCAATGTGCGCGAGGCCGCCATCGGCATCATGCGCAACCTGCACCGCTCCACCGGGCAGACCATCAACCTCTCGGTGCAGCAGGGCGACGAGATCGTCTACATCGACCGCGCCTGGAGCGAGCGCTCCGGCATGCAGGTCGTGCGGGCCATTGGCGGCCGCGCGCCGCTGCACCTGACGTCCACCGGCAAACTGTTCCTGTCGACCTGGGACCAGCGCCAGGTGCGCGCCTATGCCTTGCGCACCGGCCTGGCGGGCCATACCCGCAACAGCCTGACCGAGCTGGACCGCCTCGAGCGCGAACTGGCCTTGGTGCGCCGCCACGGCTATGCGCGCGACAACGAAGAGCTGGAGCTGGGCGTGCGCTGCATCGCCGCGGGCATCCGCGACGATACCGGCCGCCTGGTGGCGGGCCTGTCCATTTCCGCGCCGGCCGAACGGCTCCAGGACGAATGGGTGCGCCTGCTCACCGATGCGGCGGCGACCATCTCCGAAGCCCTGGGCTTCGAGCCCGACGGCCATCCCGGCAGCGTGGCCGCGGCCTGAGTACGGACCGGCCTGTCCAGGCACAAAGACAAATGCCCCCGAAAGGGGGCATTTGCCTTGAAGCCGCCCGTCCACGCGGACGGGCGCTTGACGGGTTATTGCTTTTCGACACCCGCCTTGGAGAACAGCTTTTCCCATTGCGGGACTTGCTGCTTGACCTTGGCGTCCAGCGCTTGGGGATTGGCGTCCGAGCTCAGCACCGTGGCGCCCAGCTGCTTCATGCGGTCTTGGAACTTGGGGTCGGCCAGGCCGGCCTGCAGCGCCTTGATGAGCTTGTCCTGCACGGCCTGGGGCGTGCCTTTCGGCACCCACATGCCGTGCCAGATACCGACTTCAAAACCCTTGAAGCCCGACTCGTCCATCGTGGGCAGGTCGGGCAGCGTGGGTACGCGCTTGAGGCTGGTGACGGCATAGGCCTTGACCTTGCCCGAGGTGATCTGCTGGGTCGTGTTGGTGGTCTGGTCGCACAGCAGGTCCACCTGTTTGCCCAACAGGTCGTTCATGGCCGGCGCCGTGCCCTTGTACGGGATGGTGAGCAGGTTCACGCCGAAGGCTTCGGCCAGCATGACGCCGCACAGATGGCTGGCCGCGCCGATACCGGCATTGGCCAGCGAGATCTTGTCGTGATTCTTCTTCACGTACTCGGCCAGTTCCTTGATGTTGTTGGCCGGGAAGTCCGAGCGCGCGATGATGGTCATGGGCACGTCCACCACCAGGCCGATCGGCGCGAAGCTGGTGTAGGGATCGTAGCCGGGGCTCTTGTACAGCGACGGCGCGGTCGAGAAGCCTGCGTGCATCAGCAGGACCTGGTAGCCATCGGGCTGGGCACGGGCCACCTGGTTGGTGCCGATGGTGCCGCCCGCGCCGCCTTTGTTTTCAACGACGATGGTTTCGCCCAGCGTAGGACGCATCGCTTCCGCCAGGGAGCGCGCGACGTTATCCGTCGGGCCGCCGGCGGCGAAGGGCACCACCATGTTGACGGGGTGATCCGGGTAGGCGGCCAGGGCGCTGCCGGCGGCGAACATCGTGCCAGCGGCGAAGGCTGCCGTAAGCGTGCGGGAAAGGCGGGTCATGGAGTCTCCAATGCAGGGGAAAAACGCTGCGAATGACTTTTTTATGGACTTGTCTTCGCCTGACTTGTAATGGATTGTTATCAGTCGGGTGAGGGGCAAGTGTAGAAAACTCTGCTTGATGCGTCACCCTGGGGAAATTCCTGACGGCCGGCAAAAAATGCTTTGCAGACAAGGATTTGCTTCTGTTGTTGCAACGCACAAAAAAAGCTTGACAGCCTTTTTTTCCGACCTACAATACGAATTGTGCATTGCAGCAAACGAGCCGGCGGTGAGGTCACCAGGTCCGCGCCCGTTTGGTGGTAGGTCACCGGCCCACGAGGCCGGTCCATCCTAATTACTGTGAAGGAGAACCCCTATGAGCGCCATCCCCCAACACGTCCTGGCCCGCCAGAAATCCGCCATCCAGACCCTGGTCGCCGCCCAGACCGCCGTTTTCGGCGGTTTCGAGAAGCTGGTCGACCTGAACCTGAAGGTGGTCAAGGCCACGCTGGACGAGGTTGCCCAGAAGTCGCAGCAAGCGGTCGATCTGAAGGATGCGCAGGATGCGGCTTCCTTCACCTCCGGCCTGGTGCAGCCCAGCGCCGAAAAGGCCCTGGCCTACGGCAAGCATGTCTACGACATCATCAACACCGTCCAGGCCGATCTGGCCAAGCTGGCTGAAGAACAGATCGCTGAAGGCCAACAACAGCTCCAGGAAGCCGTCGAGCAGTTCTCCAAGAACGCGCCGAGCGGTTCCGAAAGCGCGGTTGCCCTGATCAAGTCCTCGCTGGCGACCGCCAACAGCGCCTACGATTCGCTGACCAAGGCCGCCAAGCAGGCCGCCGAAGTCGCCGAGTCCAACCTGAACGCCGCGGCCAACGCCACGTTCAAGGCGGCCTCGGACGCCGCCGAAGTCGCCACCAAGGCCGCCGGTCGCACGCGCCGCTCGGCCTGATGCAAGTGGTTGGCTGACGGTCCATGGCCCACCGGCGCTTTTGCCGCCGGTTTTTCGCGCGGTGGGCTTGTTGTTGTGACCGTGTCTGTAGTACTGTTGAGTGACAGAGCAGAGCTGGAATTAGGGCCACCCGTAACGGGGTGGCCTTTTTTTATGCGCGGCCCGCCCGGCTGCCCGGGCGGACGGCTGCGCGCTTTAGCGGGTGGGCGCCGTATTCTTGAGCGTGCCCACGCACTCGCCGACCAGGCCGGGGCCACGGTAGATCAGGCCGGTATAGAGCTGCACGGCGTCGGCGCCCGCGGCGATTTTTTCGCGGGCCTGCTGGCCCGAGACGATGCCGCCCACGCCGATGATGGCCAGCGCCGTGCCGACACGCTGGCGCAGGCGCTCGATGACGGCCAAGGAGAGCTCATGCACCGGCGCGCCCGACAGTCCGCCCGCTTCATTGGCATGGGGCATGCCCTGCACGGCCTCGCGCGACAAGGTGGTGTTGGTGGCGATGACACCATCCACGCCATTGGCCAGCAGGGTGTCGGCGATGACGTCGATCTGCTCCTGCGTCAGGTCGGGGGCGATCTTGACCACCAGGGGCACCTGCCGCTGATGCTGCTGGGCGAGCTCGGCGCGCTTGTCGCGCAGCGCGGCCAGCAGCTGGGAGAGTTCGTCGCCGCCTTGCAGGGCGCGCAGGTTCTTGGTGTTGGGCGAAGAGATATTCACCGTGACGTAATCGGCGTGCGGATAAACGCCGGCCAGGCCGATGAGGTAGTCATCGGCCGCGCGCTCGATGGGCGTGTCGGCGTTTTTGCCGATGTTCAGGCCCAGGATGCCGCCTTCGCTGCGGAAGCGGCTGCGCGTGACATTGGCCAGGAAGGCATCCAGGCCCTGGTTATTGAAGCCCAGCCGGTTGATGAGGGCGTTGGCCTTGGGCAGGCGGAACATGCGCGGCTTGGGGTTGCCCGGCTGGGCGCGCGGGGTGACCGTGCCCACTTCCACGAAACCGAAGCCCATATTGCCCAAGGCGTCGATATGGGCGCCGTTTTTGTCCAGCCCCGCGGCCAGCCCCACGGGATTGCGCAGCGGCATGCCCATCAGCGTGGTCGGCAGGCGGGGCTGGTCATGCAGCCAGCGCCGTGTCGCGCCGCAGTCATAGGCGCGCTGCAGGCCCGCGAGCGTGACTTCGTGGGCGGTTTCCGCGTCCATGGCGAACAGCGCCGGGCGGGCCAGGGGGTAGGCATTGAACAGGATAGACATGAGGCGGAATTGTAAGCGAGACGGCGCCCGCGCCAAGCGCGCTCAGGGCGCGCGCCACTGGCCGTCGACGTGGATTTCCTGGGGCTGGAAGCCCGCCTTATAGGCCATTTTGCGGCTGTCCTTGATCCAATACCCCAGATATAGCCAGGGCAGGTCCAGCATGCGGCATTGTTCGATCTGCCACAGGATGCTGTAGGTGCCCAGGCTGCCGGCCGCATCGGGATCGTAAAAGGTGTAGACCGAGGACAGGCCGTCTTCCAGGACGTCGATGATGGACACCATCATCAGCGCGCCGTCGGGCCGGCGGAACTCGACCAGCCGGGTGTTGACCCGCGAGGTGAGGAGGAATTGCGCATACTGGCTGCGGCTGTCGTCGTCCATGCCGCCGCCCGGGTGCCGACCCTGTTGGTAGCGCGTGTAGAGCTCATAGTGTTCGGGCGACCAGGCCAGCTCGGCCACGAAGGCGCGCAGATCCTGATGGGCCTTCCAGGCGCGGCGCTGGCTGCGGTTGGGCGCGTAGCGGGCTGTATCCACCCGCACCGGCGTACAGGCCCGGCAGTTGTCACAATGCGGCCGGTAGGTAAACAGGCCGCTGCGCCGGAAGCCCTGCTGCACGAGCTGGGAATAGGTGCCGGCATTGATCAGATGGCCGGGCGCCGCGACCTGGGACCGCGCCTGGCGGCCCGGCAGGTAGCTGCAGGGGTAGGGCGCGGTGGCGTAGAACTGTAGCGTCGAAAAGGGAAGTTCTTTGAGCTGGCTCATCCGTTCGGCAGCCGGCGCATAGAGGCGCGGCCGAGATCCATATTAACGCTGATCGGCCGCGCTGATGATCTCGCCGGTTTGAAGGAGCGTGCCCGGGCGCCAGGGCGGGGCGGGCAGCGTGATGGCGCGCGCCACGTGCTCCAGGAAGCGGGCGCGGGGCACGGGGCGCGCGCCCAGGCTGGCGAGGTGCCGTGTCTGTTGCTGGCAGTCTATCCAGGCCACGCCGTGGCGTTGGAGCAGGGCGACCAGGTGGGCCAGCGCGATCTTGGAGGCGTCGGTGGCATGGGCGAACATGGATTCGCCGAAGAACATGCCGCCCAGGCTGACGCCATAAAGGCCGCCCGCCAATCGGCCGTCCATCCAGGTTTCGATGCTGTGCGCCTGGCCGGCCGCGTGCCAGGCCCGGTAGGCGGCCTGCACTTCGGCGGTGATCCAGGTGCCCGGCTGGCCCTGCCGCGTGCCGGCGCAGGCCGCGATCACCTCATCGAAAGCGGTGTCCACGCGCACCGTGATCCGGGGCGAGGCGTCCTGTGCGGCACGCGCCAGGCCGCGCAGCTTCTTGCGCAGGGAGTGCGAAGGTGAAAAATCCGCGCAGGCGAGCACCATGCGCGGGTTGGGGCTCCACCAGAGTATGGGTTCGCCTTGCGAATACCAGGGGAAAATACCCTGGGAATAGGCTTGGCGCAGCCGGGCGACCGTCAGCTCGCCCCCGGCGGCCAGCAGTCCGTTGGGTTCGGCCAGCGCCGTGTCGGCCGGCGGAAACGGGGTGTCGGCGTCCAGCCAGGGCAGCTTCAAGATGGGCGGTGCGACTCTAGCGTGTAGTGATGCGTCGGAAAGCTGCCGCAGCGGCGGTCCCGCAGATAGCGTTCCAGCGTGGTGGCGACGGTGCGGAAGGCCAGGTCATCCCAGGGGATCTCGGCTTCGTCGAAGAAGCGGGCCTCCAGGCTCTCGGGGCCGGGGTCGAGCTCGGGGCCGAGCACCTCGGCCAGATAGAAGAGGTGCACCTGCTCGATCTGGGGGACGTCGATGATGGTGTAGAGCTGGCCCAGCCGGATCCGCGCGCCGGATTCCTCCAGGGTTTCGCGGCCGGCGCCCTGGGCGGTGCTTTCGCCCAGCTCCATGAAGCCGGCGGGCAGCGTCCAGGTGTCGTAGCGCGGCTCGATGGCGCGGCGGCACAGCAGGATACGTCCCTGCCACACCGGAACCGTGCCGACCACCATGCGCGGATTCTGGTAATGGATGGCGCCGCAGTGGTCACAGACGTCCCGTTCGCGGTTGTCGCCTTCTGGCACGCGGTGGCGGATGGGCGAGCCGCATTGGCTGCAAAAATTGGCGCGGCGCGGGGCCGGGAAGTAGTGAGTGGGCGCGGTCATGGGCTTGATTCTACCGGTTGCGTCCGCCGCCGGCAGGGGAAGTTTGCTTGCCGAAATGCGTTTCGAGGTGCTCGACGAAGGAGCGCACCTTGGGCGAGAGCAGGCGCCGATGAGGATAGACGGCCATCATGGTGATGGGCGGGCGCGCATACTCGGGCAACACCGGCACCAGCCGGCCAGCGCGCAAGTCTTCGCCGACCAGGAATTCGGGCTGCTGGATGATGCCGTGCCCGGCCAGCGCGGCGGTGCGCAGGACATCGCCATTGTTGGCCCGCATCGCCGGATTGACGCGCACCAGCGTGGTCTGCCCGTCTTTTTCGAAGGCCCAGTCGTTGCCGCCGCTGGCATAGCTGTAATGCAGGCAGCGATGCTGGCGCAGGTCTTCCGGGTGGGCCGGCGTGCCATGGCGGGCCAGATAGGC
>NZ_LRUJ01000003.1 GCF_001548475.1 Bordetella hinzii LMG 13501 | reverse complement strand
GGGTGAGGCGCAGACATGCAGCGCCTGGGGGGCCAGCGGGCGGGCCACCAGCGAGGAGTCCGTCAGCGGGCCGATGCGGACCGCGACGTCATAGCCGTCTTCCACGAGGTCCACCACCCGGTCGTTGAGGTCGAGGTCGATGATCACCTGGGGATAGGTCTGCAGGTAATCGGCGATGGCCGGCCCCAGATGCAGGGTCCCGAACGAGACGGGCGCGGCGATGCGCAGCCTGCCGGTGGGCTGGCTGCCTTGCGCCTGCAAGGCCAGGTCCAGTTCGGCCAGCTCGTTAAGCAGGGGACGCACGCGCTCATAGAAAGCGCGGCCCGCGTCCGTCAGGCTGAGTTTGCGGGTGCTGCGGTTGAGCAGGCGCACGCCATATTTTTCTTCCAGGAAGGCGATCTGCCGGGTCACGACGGATCGCGCGATGCCGGCGCGGTCGGCCGCAGCGGCAAACGAGCCCAGTTCCACGACCCTGGCGAAGGTCTGCATGGCGCCGTAGGTGTCCATATTGTTCCTGAATCGGCAATAACCATTTGCGATTTTCGCGGTTTATCTCCCGTTTTGGAATCGACAAAATGCGGCCATCGCTTTTGACGGCGATTCGATGGTTCCCTTGGAGATAACAATGATCGATACCCGCAGCGCGCCTTACGCGGCGTTTCTTCTGCGCCTGATGCTGGGCGTGATGTATTTGGCCCATGGCATGACCAAATGGTTGGTGTTCACCCTGCCCGGCACGGCGCAATTCTTCGCCAAGATCGGCTTCGCGGGCTGGCTGGCCTACCCGGTGACGTTTTTCGAGATCGTGGGCGGCGTCTTCCTGATCCTGGGCATCGTGCCGCGCTGGGTCGCCCTGGCGGGCGCCGTCCAGCTGCTGGTGGCCGCTTCGGTGCACTTCGGCAACGGTTGGGGTTTCGGCAACCCCGGCGGCGGCTGGGAATATCCGGTGTTTCTGGCCTTCTCCGCCCTGGTGCTGGCCCTGCTGGGCGATGGCAAGTTCGCCCTGGTCAGCAGCGGCCGCCGGGTCTAGGCCGGGCCACGAAGCCCAGCCGTCCGGGCAGGCCGGCTGCCTCGGCCGGGGCAAGCGGCGCCAGGCCGCCCAAGCCCCGCACGATCCGCGGGCTCTGCAGCGCCTCGGGCGCCTCCAGCAAGGGGCGGCCGTCGTCCAGCACAAGGCGATCCAGCACGGCCTGCAGATCCCGGTCATCGAGCAGGCCCGGCCCCAGGTCGGTCTCAGCCCAAAGCTGGCCGCTGTCGTCCAGCCACCAATGCCGGACAGTATGGACCGCGAGGCCGTTGTGGCTGACCAGGCCCCGGGCCCTGTCGTCCAGCCGCAAGATGTAGGGCGCGCCCGGCAGGTCGACATAGACCCGCTGCGGACCGTTCTGGAAAAACCAGCGGCCGGCCGCGTCGGCCGCGTAGTTGCGGTCCATGAAGGCCAGGATCTGGGGATTGGTGATGGCCTGGGCTGCGCCCTGGTCGGGATGCAGCCGCCAGCGTCCACGCTTGTCCAGCGACAGCCACCCGTAGACGGCGGGGACATCCGGCCAGCGTTGCAGGGCGTCTAATACGGCTTGGTCCATGATGAGCGGCTAAGCGGCGAGAGGCCGCGCCGGGACATTATAGGCAAGCGCTCAAGGCCGGATGACGATGGGCGGCGGCTGGATGACGATGGACGGCGCCATATAGGCGGGCTGCGGATAGACGACCTGGGGATAGACCGGCTGCACGTAGGCCGGCTGGCACTTGCGCTTTTCCTTGTACTCGCCGTTGCGCTTCCATTTGCGCTCCACCTTGCAGGCCCCGTCCCAGTACTTTTGTTTGTACTCGCCGCCACGATGGTAGCGATGGTCATCGGCCCGCGCGGGCGTGGCCGATAGCGCAACCAGCATGGCCAGCATCGCGCCGGGCAGGACGCGGCGCCAGGTCGGCTTGGTGATTTTCATGGTGTTCATGTTCTTGTCAGTAACGGGGCCACCATAGCAAGCCGGGGGCGGATATATGGCTGCCAGCGGTAGGCAAGCGTAAGCAAATGCGATGGGCTCGCCGCCTCCGCGCGGCGGGTGTTACGCCTGGTTGCTCGATCTATCCGGTTTTCGGCCTTACGCCTGCGCGGGCAGCCGGTGGATGTATACGCTGCGGCGTCGTTCATTTCGCGCCGAGGGTGCCATGGTCCGTTATCCCGCCAACAGAATCCAGCCCAACATCTGCCTGTCGCTCAGCACGGAATGGCTGAGCCAGATGACGTTGGGCGAGGGGCAGGGGCAGGTATGGTGCGCCCGGGCGCATGCCGCCGCGCCGGATGATGCGTTCTACCAGCGCCACCTACAGGAGCAGGACGAATTGACTGGTGTTTCCCTCATGAAGCAGTTGCGCCTCCAGCAAGCGGTCCTGAAGGCTGGCTTCGCCCAGCGCTATCCGGCCGAAGCCGCCCGGATGCTGGAAGCCTCCCGTCCCGTCGTGGACGAGCTCGCCAATTTCACGTATACCAAGGTCCGGCTGCTGCGCCTGCGCCGCATGAGGGTCGCGCGGGGCAGTTATGAAGGCACCTCGCTGGAAATGGTGCAATCGGAATTCATGCGCCTGGACGAAGTCCCCCGCTATTATCTGGTCAGCGTCAGTGTCGGAACGCGGGGTTCGCATGCCATCGGCGTGGTCAGCAGCAAGCGCCAAGGGCGTTTTTCGCCCGGCGGCCACATGTATTACTACGATCCCAATCTGCGCAGCGTGGTGCAGCTGCGCTCGCGCAGCGACCTGAACGACCTGCTGGCCGCGGCCGTCCAGGGCGACTACGGGCCGATAGGCAAGATCTGGGAGCTGGTCCGGGCCTAGGGCCAATGAAAAACCCCGTTCGGAAGAAGCCGGAACGGGGTTTGGGATTTGGAGGCGCAAGCCGGAATCGAACCGACGTACACGGATTTGCAATCCGCTGCATAACCACTCTGCCATTGCGCCGGCAGTGCAAAAACGCTGCTGCAAGAAAAAAGGAAGCAAGGGCTAGATGCCTTAAGCTTCCCTTTTGAATTTGGAGCGGGAAACGAGTCTCGAACTCGCGACCTCAACCTTGGCAAGGTTGCGCTCTACCAACTGAGCTATTCCCGCAGGGCTTCGTGTTCAACGAAGAAAAGAATTATACACATTTTTTGGGCACGTGTTCAAGTGGGCGTTTCCAGATGGCGCATGGCCTGGGCCAGTTCGTCGGCCGAGAGGTCGCGCGCGATCACGACCAGGGCGCCGGCCTGCGGCGCCGCGTCCTGGCCGGCCAGGGGCTCGGGCGCGTTGAACAGATGGTGCACGCCATGGACGGCCCGCAGCGAGCCGTCGCGCCAGCGCAGGAGGCCCTTGACGCGCAGCAGGCGTTCGCCCATGTGCTGCTGCAGATAGCGCACCCAGCGCGCATAGGCCTCCCACCCGATGGGCCCGGTCTGCCGCCACACATAGGAGGCAATGCCATAGCGCAACACGTGCGCGATGGGCGTGGCCGGGCCGGCGGCCTGCGCGGGCAGGGCATCGAGATGGCCGGCCTGCAGGTCCTCGAACAGCGCCGGCGCGCTGCTGCCAATGTTGTCCGGCGTCGTGGCCAGCACGCCCGCGGTGGGATTGCGCGCGGCCAGAAGCTGGCGGGCGGCGGCCACCGCCTGCGGCGCAGCGACATCGGTCTTGGTGAGCGCGATGCGGTCGGCGATGGCGATCTGGGTGGCCGCCTCGCGGTAGTCCTGCACCGATTGCACGCCATGCACGGCGTCCAGCGTGGCGACCGCGCCGGCAAAGCGGTAGTGGCGCGCAATCAGCGTGTCCGAGGCCAGGGTGTTGATCACCGGCCCGGGGTCGGCCAGGCCGGAGGTCTCGACCACGACACGCGCGAACGGCGGCAGTTCGCCGCGCTGGCGTCGGTAGTACAAGGACTCCAGCGTCTCGGCCAGCGAGCTGCTGGAGGCGCAGCACAGGCAGCCCGAATCCAGCAGCACCGCGTCGCTGTCATCGGCCTGGCCCAGCAAGAGATGGTCCAGGCCGACCTCGCCGAATTCATTGATGATGACGGCGGTGTCCTGGAAGGCAGGGCTGTGCACCAGGCGGGAGAGCAGGGTGGTCTTGCCGCTTCCCAGAAAACCGGTCAACAAATAGACCGGCAGGGCGGTCGCCGCGTTCATGGCATCAATCGGCCTTGGGGGCGGGCAGGGCTCGCAGATAGTCCTGCACTTCGACGCTGGGGATGACGTCGGCGTATTTGCAGTTCAGGTCGAACAGGCTCATGGCGTGGCTGGACTGGAAGCGGTCGAACGCGCATTCCTCGGGGATGATGACCTTGAAATTATAGGAATAGGCATCGACCGTGGTGGCGCGCAGGCAGCCCGAGGAGGTGCAGCCCACCAGGATCAGCGTGTCCACATCCAGGAAGTTCAGGTGGCTCATGAAGATGGTGCCGAAAAAGCACGACGGCTTCTGCTTGGTGATGCGGATGTCCTGCGGGCGCGGCGCCAGGGGCTCGACGGTCTGCGTGGCATGGGTGTCGGCCAGCACGGTCTTTTCCCCGCCGCGATGGTTCTTGCCCACTTGCACGCCGCTGTCGAGCAGGTCGGCGCGGCGGCCGCTTTCGGTATAGAACACCGGGATGTTCTTCTCGCGCGCCAGCTCCAGCAGGGGCACGATATGTTCGACGGCTTCCCAGGCTTCTCGGCCGCAATGAGTGCGGTATTGCTTCAGCCCTTCGAGAATGTCCTGGGGCGTGTCGCCGCAGAAGTTGTATTGGACATCGATGATGAACAGGGCGGGGCGTTTGCCGAAGCCGCCGCGCTTGCCGTAGCCGGCCTGGGCCAGCACCTGCTTGTCGCGCTCGGTCAGAAAGTCGTCCCAGATGCGTTTCTTGGTTTCGCTCATGTCGGTTCCTGCGGAAAAATCAAAATCGGTTGAGATAGCGGCCGCCGGGCTCGGCGCGCGCCTGGTCGGTGATGCGGCCGTCCAGGGCGATGGTGCGCCCGCGCACCAGCGTGCGCACCGGCCAGCCCTTGAGGGTCATGCCTTCATACGGCGAGTAGTCGGAGTTTGATTCCAGCGTGGCCGGATCGACCACGCGCTCCAGGTCCGGGTCGACCACAACCAGGTCGGCATCCTTGCCGATCTCGATGCTGCCCTTGCCGGGCATGCGATAGATGCGCGCGCTGTTCTCGGCGGCGACCTTCATCAGGGTCTCCAGCGGCACGCCGCGGCGGTGATAGCCTTCATGCAGCAGGATGGGCAGCATCAGGCCGGTGCCTGGGAAGCCATTGGTGGCCGCCCAGATGTCCTTGTCCTTGGTGACGCGCTTGCGCGGGACATGGTCGGTGCCGATGGTGGTGATGGATCCGTCCAGCACGCCTTCCCACATGGCTTCCACGTCGTCCTGGCCGCGCACCGGCGGGTTGACCTTGGCATAGGTGCCGGCCGGGGACTCGTCATTCAGGAAGAGATAGTGCGGGCAGGTCTCGACATAGATCGGCGGGGCGCCGGGCGTGCGCCGGTGGCGGCGCGCCTCGTCCAGGGCCTCGCGGCTGCTCAGGTGCACGATGTTGACGGCCGCGCCCACCTTGTTGGCGAAGTAGCACACGCGGTGCACGTTCTCGGCTTCCAGGAAATCGGGGCTTTGCTCGTTCCAGGCCTTCAGGTCATCGCGGCCGGCCGCGCGCAGCGGATCGCGCAGCACCGGGATCACTTCGACGTTTTCGCAGTGCACGCCCATGATGGCGCCAGGGATGGCCGCCGTGGTCTTGAGCGCCGAGTACAGCAGCCCGTCGTCGATGTCGGTAAAACCCTTGGACAGCCCCGCCGCGCCCTTGTACATCATGTAGAGCTTGTACGAAGACACGCCAAAGCGGCGCGATATGTCTTCCAGCGTGTCCACGTGCAGGTGGCTGGTGATGCCGAAATGAAAGCCGAAGTCCACGCAGCTCTGGGCCAGCGCGCGCTCGCGCACCGCGTCGAAAGACTCGCGGATGTCGGCCGACCGGTGGAAGGACAGCACCGAGGTCGTGCCGCCCAGCGCGGCGAAGCGCGATTCGGTCTCGAAGTCTGTCTCGGGCGAGCCGAAACCGAAATGCACGTGCGGGTCGATCAGGCCGGGCAGCACCCACAGTCCCTGGCAGTCGATGGTTTCGCGCGCCGCGGGGGCATCGCCCGGTTCGGCGATCAGCACGATGCGCCCGTCGCGCACGCCCAGGATGCCTTCGGTCAGGCCCTGGCCGGGCAGCATCAGTCTTGCGTTGATAAGTACGAGGTCCAGCATGGTTGTCATTTCCTGCTCAGGCGGGGTTGGCGGCCGGTTCATTCAAGAAACTGTGCAGCACGCTGGCGGGGATGCCGCCGGCGGCCATGAGGTGGCGCTCGGCTTCGGTCAGGACCTGGGCGCGCACGGTAAAGCGGGTCGTCCTGCCATCGGCGGCCCGGGCGGTGACTTCGATGGGCTCGGCGGCCATGATGCCGGCCTCGACATTGCGCAGCGCCAATTCCTCGCTGCCGTCCAGGCCCAGCTGGCGCCAGCCCTGGCCGGGCTCGAAGGCCAGCGGCAGCACGCCCATGCCGACGAGGTTGGCGCGGTGAATGCGCTCGAAGGATTCGGCGATCACCGCGCGCACGCCCAACAGCGCCGAGCCCTTGGCGGCCCAGTCGCGGCTGCTGCCCATGCCATAGTCCTTGCCGCCCAGGACGATGGCGGCGCTGCCTTCCTGGCGGTAGGCGGCCGCGGCCTCGAAGATCGTGGTCATGGCGCCATCCGGGAAGTGCCGTGTGAAACCGCCCTCGGTGCCGGGCACGAGTTCGTTCTTGATGCGGATATTGCCGAAGGTGGCGCGTGTCATCACATGGTGGTTGCAGCGCCGCGCCACATAGGTGTTGAAATCGCGCGGCGCCAGGCCGGCCTGAGTGAGATAGCGGCCGGCCGGCGTATCGGCGGGGATTTCGCCGCTGGGCGAAATATGGTCCGTGGTGAGCGAATCGCCGAAGGCGGCCAGCACGCGGGCATGCTGCAGGCTGTTTGCCAGGTCTTGCAGCGGTTGGCGCGGGCCGTCCTGGAAAAAGGGCGGCTCGACCAGGTAGTGCGACGCCGGGTCCCAGGGGAAGCGCAGCCCGGCGGGGGCCTGCAGCTCCCGCCAGATCGTGCTGTCCAGGCTGTCGGCGGCATACACCTCGGCGAAGATGCGCGGATTGGCGGCGTGGGGCAGCAAGGCCTGGATTTCCTGCGGCGTGGGCCAGACATCGGCCAGATACACGGGGCGGCCGTCATGCCCCTGGCCCAGGGCCTCCTGTTGGAGGTCGATGTCGATGCGGCCGGCCAAGGCATAGAGCACGACCATGGCTGGCGAGCCGATGTAGTTGGCGCGCACCAGTTTGTGAATGCGGCCTTCGAAATTGCGGTTGCCCGACAGCACGGCGGCGGTGACCAGGCCCTGCGCGCCGATGGCCTCGGCGGCTTCGGGCGTCAGCGGACCGGACTTGCCGCCGCAGGTGGTGCAGCCATAGCCGATGACTTCGAATCCCTGCGCTTGCAAGGCTTCGAGCAGGCCGGCGTCCTGCAGATAGCGGGTGACGGCGCGCGAGCCGGGCGCCAGCGAGCGCTTGAGCCAGGCCGGCGGCGTCAGCCCCAATGCCAGCGCCTTCTTGGCCACCAGGCCCGCGGCCAGCATGACGGCCGGGTTGGAGGTGTTGGTGCAGGATGTGATGGCCGCCAGCACGATCGAGCCGTGCGTTGGCGTCTCGCGCGTGGCCGCCGCTGGCGCTGCGGGCAGGCCGAAACCGCCCTCGTTCAGCGGCCGGGTCAGGCGGCCGCGAAAGTCCGCCGGCACGTCTTGCCAGGGCATGCGGTCCTGCGGGCGGCGCGGTCCGGCCATGCTGGGCAGCGCGTCGGACAGGTCAATATCGATGACGCGGCTGTACTGCGGCACGGGCGTGCCGGCATCGCGCCAGAGATGGTTGGCCTTGGCGTAGTCTTCGATCAGTTGCACCTGGGCCTCGGGTCGCCCCGTCATGCGGGCGTAGGCCAGGCTCTGGGCATCGATCGGGAAGAAACCGCAGGTCGCGCCGTACTCGGGCGCCATATTGGCAATGGTGGCGCGCTCGGGGATGCTCAGTTCGGCCGCCGCGGGGCCGAAGAACTCCACCATGCGGCCGGTCACGCCCGCTTGCCGCAGGCGCTGGGTGATAAGCAGCGCCGCGTCCGTGGTCAAGGCCGGCGGGCGGATGTGGCCGCTCAGGCGCACGCCCACCACATCGGGGACGGGGAAGGTATAGGCCTGGCCCAGCAGGGCAGCCTCGGCATCGATGCCGCCCACGCCCCAGCCCAACACGCCCAGGGCGTTGACCATGGGGGTGTGCGAGTCGCCGCCGATCACGAAATCGGGATAGGCCCAGCTGCCGTCGCCGCGGTCGCGCGTGGCCACCACGGGCGCGAGATACTCCAGGTTGATCTGGTGGATGATGCCCATGCCGGGCGGAATCACGCGCAGGCCCTTGAAGGCCTGCTGCGCCCATTTGAGGAAGCGGTAGCGCTCGTCATTGCGCTCGAACTCCCGTCTCAGGTTGCGCGAGACCGCCTGCGCATCCCCCCAGTAGTCCACCTGCAGCGAATGGTCCACGATGAGATCGACCGGGATGCGGGTGTCCACGCGGGCCGCGTCGCCGCCATTGCGCGCCACGGCGTCGCGCAGGGCCGCGAGGTCCTGCAGCACGGGCAAGCCGCTGGAGTCCGGCAGGATGACGCGCGCGACATGCAGGGCGAGATCGGCGCCCACATGGTCGCGCCAGTTCCACAGCCGCGCGATTTCCTCGTCGGAGATGGCGTCGCCCCAGTGCTGATGGCGATAAAGATTCTCCAGCAGGATGCGAATGACGTAAGGCTGCGCTTGCAGGTCGCGGCCCCGGGCCGCGCCGGCCAGGTCCATATAGTGCAGCGACCGGCCGCCGCTGGATAAAACACGAATCATGGTGGCGAAAGAAGAAATTCCAGGCTGGGGTCATCTTAAGACTGATCCCGGTATAGTGTCAACACTACGGTGCGAGTGGGCTCGTTCTCTCGGATATTTTTTGACAGTTTTTGAGTGTCGCGCCTAAGTGTCTAAGCGCTTCAAGGCGTTGTTTTAGGGTTTTCCCGGGTATTTTGACCCGATTTAATCGCATTCTCCGGGAGTGAGGCGCAAGGGTGAGGGGTTCCGTGGTCTTGCTGTCACGGCAAAAGAGTTGACACTTTTCGGTTTCGTTTGCTAGTCTGTCAACACTATGAGCAATTCCTCGCCCGCCCTCATCATCAAGGAAGACGCCGCCGGTCCGTTGGCCGATGTGGTGTTCGACCAGGTGCTCGACGCCATTTACCAGGGCCGCCTGGCGCCCGGCAGCGTCATCAACGAGGTGGCGCTGGCGCAGGAGTTCGGGGTGAGCCGCGGGCCGGTCCGCGAGGCGGTGCGCCGCCTGCAGGGCATCCAGCTGATCACGCGCGAACCCTATATGAAGGCCCGCGTCGTCACCCTGTCGGCGGAATCCGCGCTGGAGCTGTTCCAGATGCGCATGGCGCTCGAGGGCGTGGCCTGCAATCTGGCCACCCGCCGCATGAGCGACGCGGACATCGAACAGTTGCTCGCCGAACTCGACGAGGATCGCCAGCGGCGCCAGCAGGCCGCCCAAGGCCTGGCCCCCAAGCCCAGGGTCTTTGACTTCCATGAGCGCATTGTCCGCGCCAGCGGCAACCAGCGCATCATCAACAGCCTATGCGGCGACCTCTATCACCTGCTGCGTGTCTATCGCCGGCATTCGGGCACGGTGCTCGAACGCAAGGACGATGCCTACGCGGAGCACTGGCAAATCCTGCGCGCCATCCGCGCGCGCGACCCCGAACTGGCCGAATCGCTCATGCGTTCACACATCGAGCGGGCGGCGCAGCATCTTTTTGATCATCTGGCCGAAGGGACGCCCAATCTCTCCGGGTATCCCGTTACGGCCGCCTGAAAGTCCTGGAGCAGCAAGACATGAATCCGCGCAATAAATTCCGGCAACTGTTGAAGAACGAGCCCTTCATCGTGTCGCCGGGCGTCTACGATGGTTACAGCATCCGCCTGGTCGAGGCGGCTGGATTCAAGACTGCCTGCACCAGTGGCGCGGCGGTGTCCAATGCGCTGCTGGGTATTGCCGATATCGGCGTGATGGGCCTGGCCGAAAACGTCACGCATTGCCGCCACCTGGCGCGCTCGGTGTCCATCCCGCTGACCGCCGACGCCGATACCGGCTATGGCAACCCGGTCAATGTGTTCCATACGGTGCAGATGTTCGAAGAGGCGGGCGTGGCGGGCGTCAACCTGGAAGACCAGGTCAGTCCCAAGCGCTGCGGCCATATGCCGGGCAAGGACGTGATCAGCCAGGCCGAGATGGTCAAGAAGATCGAGGCGGCCTGCCTGGCGCGCCGCGACGATGATTTCGTCATCATCGCCCGCACCGATGCGATCGCCGTCGAAGGCATCGAGGGCGCGGTGCGGCGGGCGCGCGCCTATGCGGCCGCCGGTGCCGACATGATTTTCCCTGACGCGGTGCGTACCGAGGACGACATCAAGCGCCTGGTGGACGCCGCCGGCGTGCCCTTGACCATCAACATGGGCTTTGGCATCCGCAATCGTCCCACCACGCCGCTGATCCCCCTGGCGCGCCTGAAAGAGATCGGCGTCAAGCGCATCAGCCTGCCCCGCATGCTGCCGGCCGCGGCCATCCACGGCATGCGCCAGGCCCTGGGCGTCATGCAAGAGGTGATCGCCACGGGCGAGCCGGTCGACCGTCCTGATCTCCTCGTGGGCATCGAGGACATCATGCAGCTCATGGGCTATGAGCAGATGCGCGCGCTCGAAAAGCGCCTGACCACGCTGGACGAGTGAGGCGGGCCGATGTCTGTCGACCGCGTCGCCGTCATCACCGGTTCTGCGTCGGGCATCGGCCTGGCGCTGGCCCGGCATCTGTTGGATGCCGGCTGGCGCGTGCACGGCATCGACCGGCAGCCCTGGCCGGCGGGCGCGCATGCGGGCTATACCCATCACCTCCATGACCTGACGGATATCCCGGGCATCGACGGCCTGGCCGATGCGCTGCCGGCGCGGCTGCGGGCTTTCGTGCACTGCGCCGGCGTCATGCGCAGCGGCGGGGCCGAGGATTCGCGTGCCGAGGATACGGAGTTGCTGTGGCGCCTGCACGGCGCGGCGCCCTTGGCGCTGCTCGGCGTGCTCGGGCCGCGGCTGGCGCCGGCGCTGGGCCGCATCGTCCTGGTGTCCAGCCGCGCTGTGCTGGGCCGCGCGCATCGCGCGGCCTATGCCGCGACCAAGGCGGCCCAGATCGGCATGGCGCGCAGCCTGGCCGCCGAGCTGATCGGGCGCGGCATCACGGTGAATGTGGTGGCGCCCGGCGCGGTCGATACGCCCATGCTGAAGGATCCGCGGCGCGGGGCGCCGCCCAAGGTGGATCTGCCGCTGGGCCGGCTGATACGCGCCGATGAAGTCGTCGCGGCAATTGATTTCTTTCTGGCGCCGCAGGCAGGCGCCGTCACCGGGCAGACGCTCTATGTCTGCGGTGGCGCTTCATTGGGGGCCATGGCGGTATGACGACAGATCTTTGCGGGCAGGTCGTGGTGATCACCGGCGCGGCCGGCGACCTGGGGTGGGGCATTGCCCGCGCCTGCCTGGACGCCGGCGCCCGCGTCGCGCTGATCGACCTGGACGCCGATGCGCTGGCCCGGCTGGGCCAGGAGGGCGATGAGCGCATCCTGCGGCTGCAATGCGATGTGGCCGACCCCATGCAGACGCGCGGTGTGGTCGACGCGGTGCTGGCGCGCTGGGACCGCATCGATGTCCTGGTCAACAATGCGGCGGTGGTGACGCCGGGCGACAAGATCGGCGATCTGTCGGCCGCGAACTGGCACCAGGCCCTGGCCATCAATCTGACCGGCGCCTGGCTGATGAGCAAGTGGGCGCTGGCGCCGATGCGGCGGGCGCGACGCGGCGTGGTGATCAATGTCGCGTCGCAGCTGGGCAGCGTGGCAGCGGCGGGACGCGGCGCCTACGGCGCGAGCAAGGCCGGCCTGATCGCCCTGGCGCGCGCCATCGCGGTCGATCATGCCGATGAAGGCATCCGGGCGCTGAGCCTGTCGCCCGGCGCGGTCTTGACCGGCCGCGTGCTGCGCCGCTATGGCGATGCCGAGACAGCGCGCCAGGCGCTGGCCCCGCGCTACCCGATAGGGCGCCTGGGCGAGGTAGAAGAAGTCGCGCGCACGGCCTTGTTCCTCATGGGCAAGGACGCTGCGTTCATCACGGGCACGGATGTGCGCGTGGACGGGGGGTACACCGCAATATAGCGGTGGCCGGTTTGTGGTTTGTATTTGATGTTTGCATTGATTCGAGCACAGAAGGATAGACACATGAATACGGGGATTTTCTCCACTGCCGGTGCCAACCTGCGCCGCAGCCTGCTCAAGAGCGCCGCCCTGCCTTTGCTGGCGGGAGTGCTGGGCATGTCCGCCACGGCCGGCGCAATGGCCCAGGATGCGTATCCGTCGCGTCCGGTCACGATCATCGTGCCCTTCCCGGCCGGCGGCGCGACCGACATCACGGCCCGTCTGGTGGCCGAAGGCCTGTCCAAAAAGTGGGGCCAGGGCGTTGTCGTCGAGAACCGTCCGGGCGCCGGCGGCAACCTCGGTTCCGAGTTCGTGGCCCGCGCCGCGCCGGACGGCTATACGCTGGTGCTGGGCGTGACCGGCTCGCACAGCATCAACACCTCGCTCTACAAGAACATGCGCTATGACCCGCGCAAGGACTTCGAGCCCATTACCCAGGCCACGCTGTATCCCAATGCCATCGTGGTCAATAACGAAGTGCCGGCCAAGAACCTGACCGAGCTGATCGCGCTGCTGAAAAAAGGCGTGGTGCAGTACTCCTATGGTTCGGACGGCAATGGCACGGCCTCGCATCTGGGCATGGAGCTGCTGAAGAACCAGGGCCACTTCGCCCTGACCCATATTCCCTACCGGGGCAGCGCGCCGATGGTGACCGACCTGCTGGGCGGCCAGATCCAGGTGGGCATCACCGGCCTGCCGGCGGTGCAAGCCTATGCCAAGAGCGGCAAGCTGCGGATCATCGCGCTCACGACCGGCGAACGCTTTGCCAGCGCGCCGGACTACCCCACGGTGGCCGAACAAGGCTTCCCGGGCTTTGCCGCCCCGCCGTGGTCGGGCTTCTTCGCGCCCAAGGGCACGCCCAAGGCGCTGGTGGACAAGATCTCGGCCGATATGCGCGAAGTCATGGCCGACCCGGTGGCCAAGCAGAAGATGATCGCCGCGGGCAGCGAGTTCACGCCGTCCACGCCCGAACAATTCGGCGCCTTCGTGGACAAGGAAATCGCCAAGTGGGCCGAGGCCGTCAAGATCTCGGGCGCCAGCGTGGATTGAGTATCGGTAGTAACGGTGCGGCGTGAGCCGGCGTCTCGCCGGTCGCCGGCAGCGCCGCGCTGCTTTCAAGCCAGGCCTTGGCAGGCCTGGCTTTTTTTACGCCGCCGCGGCCCGGCTATGTCGTGGGCAGGGCGATGCCCATGGCGGCGAACAGGCCGCCGCACAGCTTGTTGAAGCGGCGGCCGCTGCGCTCCAGCCAGGGGCGCACCCGGTGCGCCAGGCGGGCCAGCAGGTATTCGACGACAAATTCGATGCAGGCGAAAGTGGCCGCCATCACGACGAACTGGGTGAACAGGCTGCGCGCCGGATCGATGAATTGCGGCAGGAAGGCGCCGTAGAAGAGCAGGGCCTTGGGGTTGGAAATGGCCGACAGGAAGCCCTGGCTGAACATGCGCGTGGCGCGCAGGCCGGGCAGGCCGGGCGTGGGTCGCAGCTGTACGCCGGGCGCGCGCCAGAGCTGGATGCCCAGCCAAACCAGGTAGGCGCCGCCCGCCCATTTGAGCAGCGTCAGCGCCGGCGCCCAGGCCTTGAGCAGCGCGCTGATGCCCAGCATGGACAAGGCGATGAGGGCGATGAAGCCCACGGCGCCGCCGGCGATGGTGCACAGGGCCCGCCGATGGCCATGCAGGGCGCCATGGGTGAGCGCCAGCAGGGTGTTGGGGCCGGGGGTGAGGGACAGGCCGGTGACGGCGACCAGATAGATCAGCCAGCTGTGCAGCGCCATGACAATGAAACCGGAAAAAGGGAAGCGGCCAGTCTAGAACCGGCAGGCGGGCGGGCGCAAGCCGCGTCCGCCCGCGCTGGAATCAGAAACCGTCGCGGGGCAGGTGCACGCGGCCTTCCATGAGGATGCGCGCGCTGCGGCTCATGATGGCCTTGGTGACCGTCCATTCGCCGTTGGCGCGTTCGGCCTTGGCGCCCACGCGCAGGGTGCCCGACGGGTGGCCGAAGCAGACCGTTTCGCGCGGGCCGCCGCCGGCGGCCAGATTGACCAGGGTGCCCTGCACCGCGGCGGCCGTGGCGATGGCGACCGAGGCGGTGCCCATCATGGCGTGATGCAGCTTGCCCATGGAAAGCGCCCGCACCAGCACGTCGATATCCGATCGGGCGATGCGCTTGCCGCTGGAGGCCACGTATTCGCGCGCCGGCGCCACGAAGGCGACCTTGGGCGTGTGCTGGCGGGAGGCGGCGTCCTCCAGCTTGCTGATCAGGCCCATGCGCAGCGCGCCATGGGCGCGTATGGTCTCGAAGCGGGCCAGGGCGGCCGGATCGCCATTGATGTCTTCCTGCAGCTCCGTGCCCTTGTAGCCCAGCGCTTCGGCATCGAGGAAGATGGTCGGGATGCCGGAGTTGATCATGGTGGCCTTGAAGCGGCCCACGCCCGGCACGTCGAGATCGTCGACCACGTTGCCGGTCGGGAACATCGAGCCGCCTTCGCCCTCTTCGGCGGGATTCATGAATTCCAGCTGGATCTCGGCGGCGGGGAAGGTCACGCCGTCGAGCTCGAAGTCGCCGGTTTCCTGGACCGCGCCGTCGGTCATGGGCACATGGGCCACGATGGTCTTGCCGATATTGGCCTGCCAGATGCGCACCACGGCGATGCCGTTGGCCGGCACGCGGTCGGCCTCGACCAGGCCGTTGGTGATGGCGAAGGGGCCCACCGCGGCCGACAGATTGCCGCAATTGCCGCTCCAGTCCACGAAGGCCTGGTCGATGGCGACCTGGCCGAACAGGTAATCGACATCATGGCCGGGCCGGGTGCTCTTGGACAGGATGACGGTCTTGCTGGTGCTGGAGGTGGCCGCGCCCATGCCGTCGATCTGCTTGCCATAGGGATCCGGGCTGCCGATCACGCGCATCAAGAGCGCGTCCCGCGCGGGGCCGGGCACCCGGGCGGACTCGGGCAGATCGTCCAGTTTGAAAAAAACGCCTTTGCTGGTGCCGCCGCGCATATAGGTGGCGGGGATGCGGATCTGGGGGGCTTGTGCCATGTCGCAGTCCTGGTAGAGAGTCAAGGTTGGGGCGGGGCGCCCGCCCGGTGAATCAGCCGGCCTGCCGGGCGCCGGCGGCCGAGGCCGCCTCCAGGAAATCCTGGGCGAAGCGCTGCAGCACGCCGCCGGCCTCATAGATCGAAACCTCTTCGGCGGTATCCAGGCGGCAGGTGACGGCCACTTCTTCGCGCCGGCCGTCGCGGCGGTGGATGACCAGGGTCAGGTCGGCGCGGGGCCGGCGCTCGCCCACCACGTCATAGGTCTCTGTGCCGTCCAGCCCCAGCGTCTTGCGGTTCACGCCGGGCTTGAACTCCAGCGGCAGCACGCCCATGCCGATCAGGTTGGTGCGGTGGATGCGCTCGAAGCCTTCCGCGACAATGGTTTCGACGCCCGCCAGGCGCACGCCCTTGGCCGCCCAGTCCCGCGAAGAACCCTGGCCGTAATCGGCGCCGGCCACGATGATGAGCGGCTGCTTGCGTTCCATATAGGTCTCGATGGCTTCCCACATGCGCATCACCTTGCCTTCGGGTTCCACGCGGGCCAGCGAGCCCTGGCGCACGCTGCCGTCCTCGTTCTTCACCATCTCGTTGAAGAGCTTGGGATTGGCGAAGGTGGCGCGCTGCGCGGTGAGATGGTCGCCCCGGTGCGTGGCGTAGGAATTGAAGTCCTCCTCCGGCAGGCCCATCTTGGCGAGGTATTCGCCCGCCGCGCTGTCCGGCATGATGGCGTTGGACGGCGAGAGGTGGTCGGTGGTGATGTTGTCGCCCAGCACCGCCAGCGGCCGCATGCCGCGCAGCGTGCGTTCGCCGGCCAGCGCGCCCTCCCAGTAGGGCGGGCGGCGGATATAGGTGCTCTTGGGGCGCCAGGGATACAGGGGATCGACGGCCGACTTGCGGTCGTCCTGGATGCCGAACATGGGCGCGTAGACCTTGCGGAACTGTTCGGGCTTGACGGCCGAATTCACCACGGCGTCGATCTCTTCGTCGCTGGGCCAGATGTCGGCCAGGCGGATCTCGCGTCCCTGGGCGTCCACGCCCAGGACATCGCGTTCGATGTCAAAGCGGATGGTGCCGGCGATGGCGTAGGCCACGACCAGGGGCGGCGAGGCCAGGAAGGCCTGCTTGGCGTAGGGATGGATGCGGCCGTCGAAGTTGCGGTTGCCCGACAGCACGGCGGTGGCATAGAGATCGCGATCGACGATCTCCTGCTGGATGGCGGGGTCGAGCGCGCCGGACATGCCGTTGCACGTGGTACAGGCAAAGGCCACGACGCCAAAGCCGAGTTTTTCCAGTTCGGGCAGCAGGCCGGCTTCTTCGAGGTAGAGGGCGACCGTCTTGGAGCCTGGCGCCAGCGAACTCTTGACCCAGGGCTGGCGCTTGAGCCCGGCGCGGTTGGCATTGCGCGCCAGCAGGCCGGCGGCAATCACATTGCGCGGATTGCTGGTGTTGGTGCAGCTGGTGATGGCGGCGATGATGACCGCGCCATCGGGCATCTGCCCCGGGGTGTTTTCGACCTTGCCGGCGATGCCGCGCTCGGCCAGCGCGGACACAGGCAGGCGACGATGCGGGTTGGACGGGCCGGCCAGGGTGCGCACCACGCTGCCGAGGTCAAAGCGCAGCACGCGCTCATAGCGCGCGGTCTTCAGGCTGTCGGCCCAGAGGCCGGCGGTCTTGGCATAGGTTTCCACCAGCGCGATCTGGCTTTCTTCGCGGCCGGTCAGGCGCAGATAGGCGATGGTCTGCGGATCAATGGCGAACATGGCCGCCGTGGCGCCATACTCGGGCGCCATGTTGGAAATTGTCGCGCGGTCGCCCAGCGTGAGCGCCGCGGCGCCTTCGCCGTGGAACTCCAGGTAGGCGCCGACCACCTTCTCCTTGCGCAGGAACTCGGTGAGGGTCAGCACGATGTCGGTGGCGGTGATGCCCGGCTGGGGACGGCCGGTGAGTTCCACGCCGATGATGTCGGGCAGGCGCATCCACGAGGCGCGGCCCAGCATGACGTTCTCGGCCTCCAGGCCGCCCACGCCGATGGCAATGACGCCGAGCGCGTCCACATGGGGCGTATGGCTGTCGGTGCCCACCAGCGTATCCGGATAGGCCACGCCGTCCTGGGTATAGATGACCGGCGACATGCGTTCCAGATTGATCTGGTGCATGATGCCGTTGCCCGGCGGCACGATATCGATATTGCGGAAGGCCTGCTTGGTCCAGTCGATGAAGTGGAAGCGATCCTCGTTGCGGCGGTCTTCGACCGCGCGGTTCTTGGCGAAGGCATCGGGATCGTCGCCGCCGTATTCCACCGCCAGCGAATGGTCGACGATCAGTTGCACCGGCACCACCGGGTTGACCTTGGCGGGGTCGCCGCCCTTGTCGGCGATCGCATCGCGCAGGCCGGCCAGGTCCACCAGGGCCGTCTGGCCCAGGATGTCGTGGCAGACCACACGCGCCGGATACCACGGGAAGTCCAGGTCGCGGCGGCGTTCGATGAGCTGCCGGAGCGCGTCGTTGAGCAGCGCGGGGTCGCAGCGCCGCACCAGGTTCTCGGCCAGCACGCGCGAGGTATAGGGCAGTTCATCGTAGGCGCCAGGGGCAATCGCTTCCACGGCGGCGCGGGCGTCGAAATAGTCCAGGCGGGTGCCCGCCAGGGGCTTGCGGTAGGAATGGTTCATGCTTCGCTCTTGGGCTGCTTGCCTTGGGTGATTTGCTGCTCGATGTTGAGACGGGAGGCACGGATGTGCCGCCGCATCAGGAGTTCGGCCAGTTCGCCGTCGCCGTCGGCGATGGCGTCCAGGATGCGGTGATGCTCGGCATATGACTGGCGCGGGCGGTTGGGGGTGTTGGAATACTGGATGCGGTACATGCGGGCGAGCTGGTAGAGCTCGTCGCACAGCATGCGGAACAGCATCTCGTTGCCGCTGCCCTTGACGATGCGATAGTGGAAGTCGTAGTCGCCCTCCTGCTGGTAATAGCCCAGCCCGGCCTGGAAGGCGGCGTCTTTTTCATGCGCATGCAGCACATCGCGCACCTGCTGGACTTCGGCGGCCGGCATGCGGGCCGCCGCCAGGCGGCAGGCCATGCCTTCCAGGGACTCGCGGATTTCGTAGAGTTCGCTGAGCTCCTTGGGGCTCAGGGACACGACGCGCGCGCCGGCGTGCGGCACGCGCACCAGCAGGCGTTGGCCTTCCAGGCGGTGCAGCGCTTCGCGCAAGGGGCCCCGGCTCACGCCGTGGGCACGCGCCAGCTCCGGTTCCGACATCTTGCTGCCCGGCGCGATCTCGCCCTTGATGATGGCGGACTGCAGTTTGCGGAACAGCTGCTCGGAGAGGGTCTCGGTGTCTCCGTGCGGATCGGATGGCAGGATGGGTTGGTCCATCGTGTTGACAATCTTGAGGGGTTTTGCCGGCATAAACCGGTTTTTACCGCTTTGGATGAATGGATTGTCAACAATGTAGCCCCGAACGCCTAGGACTGCAAGCGGTCGGCCGGGCCGCCGTCGGCCAGTTCCTGGCGCAGCCGGACGATGCTGCGCTTCAGGAAGCGCACCAGGCCGCGCCATTGGGCGCCGCGTTCCTGTTCGCGCGCATCCACCCAGACGAGCTGGTGGAAAAAGGCCGGTCCGGCCACCGGGAGCACGAAGAGCGAAGCGTCTTTTCTTTCGGCCAGCAGGCCCGCCGATTCGAAAATCGTCACACCCGCGCCGCTGCGCGCCAGCCGCATGCGCGCGCCCAGCGCATCCACTTCATGCACGATGCGCGGCGCCAGCCGGTGGCGACGCATGAGAGTGTCGAAATCCAGGCGGGTGCCGTGGCGCCGGGTCGGCATCAGGAGGGGCAGCTCGGCCAGCTTGCGCGGGCTCAGGCCCTGGTCCAGGGGCACGCCGTGGCGCTGCGCCAGTTCGCGCGTGCCGACCACGAAAACCGGCTCCAGGAAAAGCGCGTCGCCAGCCAGCTGGCGCGGGCGCTTGGGCTCGTAGATCACCGCCGCCGACAGTTCGCCGGCCAGCAGCCAATCGTGCAGATCGCCGCTATGCCCCTCGCGCACCATGAAATTCAGCCCGGGATAACGGCTGCGCACGGCCGCCATCAGGTCTGGCGCGAGGGATTGCGAGAAAAACATGGGCACGCCCAGCGTGAACTCCCCTTGCAGGCCGCGCCCGGCGCCCGCCGATTTCAGGCGGGCGACCTCTTGCAGAAAAGTCTCGGCCAGCGCCAGCAGGCGTTCGCCGGCGGCGGTGGCGGCGACCCCCCGGCCATGGCGGCGCAGGAGCTGGCAGCCCATTTCCTGCTCCAGGGCCGCCACTTGGCGGCTCAGCTGGGATTGGCTGACGCCCGCGGCATCGGCCGCGCGGGAAAAGCTGCCCGCCTTGACGGCCTGCTTGAGATAGTCGAGCTGCTGCGTATTCATCGTCCTGCCGCGGTGCCGGCCACGGAAAAAGGCCCATCGAGCTATGCAGATAATGCATGGCTGATAGTAGCGGATCTCCCTGGAACAAGACCATGGCCGCCCCTAAACTGGGCCTGCATCCAACCTGGCAACGGTCGTTCTCACGGTTATCCCCATGATCGCTTCGCCCGAGACTCCCCTGTTCGATCCGGCCGACTTCCGCCTGCCTGCCGGCCTCGCCCATGTCTGCGCCGCCGGCGAAACGCCATTTCTGTGGCGACACGACGAGGCCCTGGCGCGTTATATCCATGACAAAAGCCAGGGCGCGCGCGGCCGCCCGTCGCAGGAGACCGTGGTCGAGGAGACGCGCGGCAAGCTGGCGGCGCTTTGGGGGGTGCGCGCCGACGAAATCGGCTGGGTGAGCAATGTGGCCGAAGGCATGTCCCTGGTGTTGGACAGCCTGGGCCTGGGGCAGGGCGACCGCGTATGCGTCATGGACACCGAATACCCCTCGGTGGTGGCGCCCCTGCTGGCGCGGCCCGGCGCGGCCCATGAGCTGCGCCTGGCGCCCGCCACCGGCACCGAGGCGCTGGCGGCATCGATAGACGACCGCACCCGGGCCGTGCTGGTGAGCTATGTCTCCTACCTCAACGGCGAGCGTTTCGATCTGCGCGCCCTGCGCCGGGCCGCCGACGCCGTGGGCGCCTTGCTGATCGTGGACTTCACCCAGGCGTCCGGCTATTTGCCCATCCCGGCCTCGATCGCCGATTTCGCCTTCAGCGCCAGTTATAAGTGGATGCTGGGCATGACGGGCACCGCCGCGGCCTATTGGAACCGGCGGCGCCAACCGGACTGGGCGCCCGTCTCGGCGGGCTGGTATTCCCTGGCCACTGACGGCACGCGCTACGACCAGGGCATACGCCTGCGTGACGACGCGCTGCGCTTTACGCGCGGCAACCCGGCCCACGCCAGCCTGTATGTCCTGTCCAGCGCGCTGGACTACCTGTTGGGCTTTGAGCCGGCGCGGATCCAGGCGCATGTGCAAGGCCTGACGACGGACCTGCTAGGCCGGCTGGCCTCGCATGGCCTGGAGAGCTCCACGCCGGCCGACCCGGCGCGCCATGGCGCCAGCGTCTGCATCGCGCGGCCCGATGCGGCGCTCTTGCACCGCCGGCTCGACGAGGCCGGCGTGCTGGCCTGGAACGGCCGCGGACGCCTGCGCATCAGCTTTCACGGCTACAACTGCAGGGCCGATGTGGACCGCATCGAGTCGGCCTTGCTCGATGCGCTCAGGACGTAGGCGCGCGGGGGCCGCGCCTAGCGGGGGCCGAGCACGCGCGCCAGGACATCCGGGCGCGGCATGCCGTTGACGCGCTGCACCTGACCCTGCTCATCCTTGTAGAGGATGCCGGGCGTTCCCCGGAAGCCCAGCTCCGCCATCAAGATCTGGTTGTTGTCCAGGCTGTCGCGGATGGCCGCGGGCACACTGGCCGCCGGCTTGATGCCGCCTTGGCGGAAATTGCGCTCGTTTTCGAGCAACGCGGCGGTCCGGTCCGGCGCGCCGAGAATGGCGGCGGCCTTGGTGCTGCTGTCGGCTCGGATGACGCCCACGACGATGTGGCGCAGCTGCACCTTGCCCGCGTCCACCCAGGGACGGGCGGCTTGCCAGAAGCGATTGCAATAGGGGCAATTGGGATCGCTGAAGGTATAGACCACGCGCGGCGCCTGCGCCTTGCCATCGGCCACCCAGGTCGAATCGTCCAGTTGCTTCCAGATGGCCTCGCTCATGGGCTTGGCGACCAACTCCCGCACGCGCGCCTCGTCCAGGCTCTCGCCATCGGGACCGATGCGGCTGCCCACGATGGCGTTGCCATCGGCCGCCACATAGATGGTGATGGGCTGCTGGCCCACCATGCCGGCGTAGCCGCGCAGTCCGCTGACATTGCCCAGTTCCTGGACATGGCTCAGGCCCTGGCGCTCCAGCGAGCGGATCACGGCGGGGCGGTCCTGCTCGCCGGCAAAGCCGCTCGCGGCGGCGCCCAGGGCGGCGACGCCCAGCAGGACGGGGACTAGGGATTTCTTCGGGGACATGGCGTTACTCCTGGATTCGGGTCGCGTCCGGCGGTGGCACGAGATGGTCTTGCAGCGTCTGGCGCAGGCGCGCGGCGGTCAGTTCGCCCATATGCGCCTGGGCCAGGCGGCCCTGCGCATCGAAGAACAGCGTCGTCGGCAGGCCGCGGGTGCGCAGCGCCGGCATGGCCTGGGATGCCGGGTCCAGCAGCACATCCTTGAACGCCAGGCCCTGCCCGGCCAGGAACTCGCGCACGGTGGCCGCGCTTTCCCCCTGGTTGATCAACAGAAAGCGCACGCCGGGATAGTCCGCCTGGGCTTGCTCCAGCACCGGCATCTCGCGCCGGCAGGGCGGGCACCAGGACGCCCACAGATTGATGACGACTGGCCGGCCGCTGTAGTGCTCCAACGAAACCGGGCGCGCCTCCAGCGTCTCCAGCGCCAGGGCGGGCAGGGACCCCCGCTGCGCCTGGACGATATAGCCTTGCGCGAAAGTCCAGGCCGCGATGCCGATGGCGGCGCTGCCCAGCGCCGCCTGCCGCAGCGGCGGCAGCCCGCGCGTGCGCCAGGCCAGCCAGGCCAGGCCCGCCGGCAAGCCGGCCCACCAATAAAAACCGCCATCGCCGATGGACACGATGGCGCGTGGAGCGGCACTGTAATCCGGCCACCAGCGCAGCACATAGGCCGCGCGCGCGGCCACCAGGCCGATGAACAGCGCATCGAGCAGCAAAGCGGCGGCGCGCCTGCCGGCCGCCTCGCGCCATACCAGCCGCGCGGCCAGCCAGGCCAGCACCGCGGCAAGCGCCACGGCGGCCACCGGCAGGGAAAACGGGCCGACGCTATGCATGGCCCGCCGCCCGGGGCAGGCCCATGCCCGCAAGCACTGACAAAGACCGGAAATCCAAACCCATCAACCCGCCCCGCTCAATACGAAAAACAAGGATCCACGACTTGGATTAATGGAGCGTTAAGGGGTTCACGTCGTGTCGTGTGGAATGGTCTGCTAATTTTTTCAACCGGAGCCATTGCCAGTGATCTGGAATGTAGTTCCCCCTGATTGATCAGCGGTTTTTCAATTTGCTGGGTGGAAAAAGTGCGCTCATGGGGTGTGAGCCGTTCACCGGGAATTGCGCTCTGGACGCTGACAAGCAGATGCAGCAGATGGAAGGCTCCGGGGCCGTCGTCCTTTTCCATAGGGGTGGAGGCGCCGCGGTGGAGATGGCCGCGTCAGCCGGGCACAGGTGGCGCGAAAGCGCGCCGCAAATGAAAAAGGCCGAAAGAATGATCTTTCGGCCTTTGCTGTCGCGGGTATTGCGGCCCGGGACTTGAATTCTGGAGCGGGAAACGAGTCTCGAACTCGCGACCTCAACCTTGGCAAGGTTGCGCTCTACCAACTGAGCTATTCCCGCTTGGGTTTCGTTTCTGGCAGTGCCTTCAAGCGCCGCTGTTTCAACGAAAGACGCGCATTGTACATGAATTTTTTGATTTGTGCTGGCTGCTGCTTTTTGCGTTATTCGCAATCCGCGAATCGCGGCAGCCAGGCCATCAATCGTTCAAGTAATATGAGCGAAGACAGAAACTATAGCATAGCTTTTCGTGCCCATGTCAATATCCCTCGTGCCCGCGGCCCAGGACCTGCGCGGTTTGAACACTTTCGGCCTGGCGTCGCGCGCCGATGCTTTCGTCACCCTGGAGGACGAGGCCCAGTTGCCTGCCTTGTCCGCGCTCGCCGTGGATTATCCGGCGTGCTTCGTGCTGGGCGGCGGCAGCAATCTGGTGCTGGGCGAGTCGGTGGCGGGCCTGGTCGTGCGTGTGGCCTTGCGCGGCATCCGCCTGGTCGAGGCGCGCCCGGACGTGTGGATCGTCGAGGCGGCCGCGGGCGAACGTTGGCATGAGGTGGTCGCGCACTGTGTCGAGCAGGGTTGGGACGGGCTGGAAAATCTCGCGCTCATCCCCGGCACGGTGGGAGCGGCGCCGGTGCAGAATATCGGCGCCTACGGGGTGGAGCTGTCGGACCGTTTCGATAGCCTGAGCGCCTGGGATTTGCGCGAGGCGCGCGCCACGCGCTTCTCGGCCGCGGATTGCCGCTACGCCTATCGCGACAGCGTCTTCAAGCGCGAGCCTGGCCGATGGCTCATCACCCGGGTGCGTTTTGCCTTGCCGCGCCCCTGGCGCGCCGTGCTGGAGTATCCGGACCTGCAGCGCTGGCCGGCCTTGCAGCAAGGTCCGGCCGATGCGCGCGCCATCTTCCAGGCGGTCTGCGGCATCCGCCGCGCCAAGCTGCCCGACCCGGCCGTGATCGGCAATGCCGGCAGCTTTTTCAAGAACCCCCTGGTCGACGCCGCCACGCGCGAGCATCTGCAAGCCAGGTTTCCCGGCCTGGTGTCGTATCCGCAACCCGATGGCCGCTACAAGCTGGCCGCCGGCTGGCTGATCGATCAATGCGGCTGGAAGGGGCGCAGCCTGGGCCCGGCCGGCGTGCACGACCGGCAGGCCTTGGTGCTGGTCAACCGGGGCGGGGCGGCGGCGGCCGATATCCTGGCGCTGGCGGCCGCCATCCAGGAGGATGTCATGGCGCACTATGGCGTGTGGCTGGAGCCCGAGCCCATCGTCGTGCGTTGAGGTTTTTTCTTGTAGGGGCGCGGATCAGAGCCCGAGCACCGCCTGCATGTCGTACAGCCCATTGTGCTTGCCGTCGAGGAACTTGGCGGCGCGCACCGCACCCTCGGCGTAGGTGGCGCGGCTGCTGGAGCGGTGGGTGATCTCGATGCGCTCGCCGGTGCCGCAGAAGTAGACCGTGTGGTCGCCGACGATGTCGCCGCCGCGCACGACCGAAAAGCCGATGGTGCCGGGCTTGCGCGGCCCGGTTTCTCCGTGGCGCGTCCAGGTGGCCACATCGGGCAGGGCGACGTTCCAGGCCGAGGCCACGGCCTCGCCCATGGCGAGCGCCGTGCCCGAAGGCGCATCGACCTTGTTGCGGTGGTGCGCTTCGAAGACTTCGACGTCATAGCCGCTGTTGAGAATGCGGGCGGCCATGTCCAGCAGCTTGAGCGTGGCATTGACGCCCACGCTCATATTGGGCGCGAACACCACGGCGATCTTCTGCGCGGCCACTTCGATGGCGGCGCGGCCGGCGTCGTCAAAGCCGGTGGTGCCGATGACCATGCGGGTGCCGTGGCGCAGGCAAGCCTGCAGGTGCTCCAGCGTGCCTTCGGGCCGGGTGAAATCGATCAGGCAATCGGCGCGGGACAGGCTGTCCAGGTCGTCGGTGATCAGTACGCCGGTATCACGGCCCAGGAAGGCGCCGGCATCCTGGCCCAGCGAGGGCGAGCCTTTGCGGTCCAGCGCCACGGCGAGTTCGACGCCCTCGGCGTTCAGGACAGCCTCGATCAGCATGTGGCCCATGCGGCCGCTGGCGCCGGCGATTGCAATACGCATTGTCTTTCCTTGGAGCTTACTTGAGGGGTTCAGGCGCATTGCCGGGTTGGCCAGGGTAGGAGGTGGTCGGCGAGGTCGGCGAGTTCACCTGGATATGGGGCCGGACCTGCTCGGCCTTCTCGGCCTGCTCGTCGCGCTTCTCGGCGGTGTCTTCGGTGTTTTCGGCCTTCTCGGCGCGTTCGGCGTTGAGCTTGTTGATCTGGAACGGCTGCAGCTCGGGCTGCTCGTCGCCGGTCCAGCGCACCAGGCGGTCATTTTCGAAGAAGACCGTGAAGTGGCGTTCTTCGGCCTTGCCGTAGCCGGGCTTGAAGTAATAGGGGTAGTCCCAGCGGTCGGCGTGCAGCACGCTGGTCAGCGTGGGGCTGCCCAGCGCGAAGCGCACCTGCTCGCGGGACATGCCGGGTTGCAGCAGCGCGACCTGTTCGCGGGTGATCCAGTTGCCTTGCTGCATGTCCGCGCGATAGGGGAAGCCCCATTTGCCGGAAGAGCAGCCGGCCAGGGCCGCAGCCAGTACCAGGGTTCCCAGCACCGCCTTGACGGGCCGGGAGGGATTACGAGCAATCATGGACACTACGCGCCCCTATTATTGGAAACGGACAAAACCGTTATCATAAAGGTTTAAATAACGGATAGTTCCGCAAGGCAGCGGGAATTGGGGCTCTGCCAGCCAATGTCTTGTAGGCTGCTTCGTCATGGCGAGGCGGCGGTGCGGAAATGGGGCCGCATTACTAGACCCAGGTTGGGACGGGCTCCGGCGCCGCGCCTCAGTGGACGGAGAGCGACTACATGAGCGACCAAAGCGAATTGAAGAACATGGGCTTGAAGGCGACGTTTCCCCGCCTCAAGATTCTCGACATTTTCCGCAAGTCGGATCAGCGCCACCTCAGCGCCGAAGACGTCTATCGCGCCCTGATCGGCGAGAGCGTCGAAATCGGCCTGGCTACCGTGTATCGCGTCCTCACCCAGTTCGAACAGGCCGGCATCCTGACCCGCAGCCAGTTCGATACCGGCAAGGCCGTGTTCGAACTCAACGACGGTGATCACCACGATCACCTGATCTGCACCAATTGCGGCAAGGTGGTGGAGTTTTCCGATGTCGACATCGAAAAGCGCCAGCACAAGGTCGCCAAGGACAACGGCTTTGTGCTCGAAAGCCATGCCATGGTGCTGTACGGTATTTGCTCGGACTGCCAGCGCGCCCGTTGACCGCGCCGAGCGCAGCACTCGAACCCGGCTCCGGCCGGGTTTTTTTTGCCCACGCGCCGCGGGGTCAGGCGGCGCGGGTGTTCTGCAGCATCTCGCGCGCGTGGTCGCGCGTGGTGGGCGTGATGGTGATGCCGCCCAGCATGCGGGCCACTTCCTCGATGCGTTCGTCCGCGTCGAGTTCGGCGATGCGCGAGCGCGTGACCCCGCTTTTTTCGCTCTTGCTCACGCGGAACTGGTGGTTGCCGCAAGCCGCCACCTGGGGCAGGTGGGTCACGCACAGCACCTGATGGCGCCCGCCCAGCTCGCGCAACAGTTTGCCCACGACCTCGGCCACCGCGCCGCCCACGCCGCTGTCGACTTCGTCGAAGATCAGGGTGGGCACGCGCGCCGCGCGGCTGGCGATGACCGACAGCGCCAGCGAGATGCGCGAGAGCTCGCCGCCGGAGGCGACCTTGGCCAGTGGCCGGGGAGTGGTGCCGGCATGGCCGGCGACCAGGAATTCGACGGTTTCATTGCCCTGCGCGCTGGCCGGCCCGGTCGTGAGGGCCGCCTCGAAGCGCCCGCCGCTCATGGACAGGGTCTGCATGGCCCGGGTGACCTGTTTGCCCAGGTCGCGGGCGATCTTGCGGCGCGCCTCGGTCAGCAGCGCCGCGGCGCTGTCATATTGCGCCCGCGCGGCCTCGACCTGGGCGCGCAGGGCATCGACGTCGCCGGCGGCTTGCAGCTGGGCCAGCTGCTCGCGCAGCGAGCGGTGCAGGGCGGCCAGCTGGTCGGGTTCGGTCTTGAACTTGCGCGCGGTTTCGAAGACCGCGCTCAGGCGCGCCTCGGCCGCGTTCAGGCGCTCCGGATCCAGGTCGACGCGGCTCAGGTAGTTGTTCAGGTCGGAGACCGCTTCGCTCATGGCGATGCGCGCCGATTCCAGCTCTTCGGCGATGCCGCCCAGGCCGCTGTCATGGCGCTGCATCTGCTGCAGGCGGTGGCTGGCCGCGTTCAGGCGCGAAAGCGCCGAATCCTGTTCGCCGTCCAGGGCTTCGAGGATCTGGCTCGCGCCATCGAGCAGCGACTGCGCATGCGACAGGCGGCTGTGCTCGGCCTGCAGCGCGTCCCATTCGCCTTCGGCCAGATTGAGGCGATCCAGGTCTTCGGCCTGCCATTGCAGGCGTTCGCGTTCGGCGGCCAGCGCCTCGGCGTCCTGTTCGGCGGTCTCGAGCTGGCGCGCCAGGCCGCGCCAGTGCTTCCAGGCCTGAGCCACGACCTGGCGCAGTTCGCCGTGTCCGCCATGCGCGTCCAGCAGCTCGCGCTGCGCGTCGGGGCGCATCAGGCTTTGGTGGGCGTGCTGGCCATGGATATCGACCAGGGTGTCGCCCAGCTCGCGCAGCTGCGTGACGGTGGCCGGCATGCCATTGATATAGGCGCGGCTGCGCCCCTGGGCATCGATGACGCGGCGCAGCGACAGCTCTTCGGCGGGTTCGAGCTCGCGCTCGGCCAGCCAGGCCGACAGGTGGGCGGGCGTGTCGAAGATGGCCGTGATATCGGCCCTGGCCGCGCCTTCGCGCAGCACGCTGGCGTCGCCGCGCTCGCCCAATGCCAGGGCCAGCGCGTCGATCAATATGGATTTGCCTGCGCCGGTCTCGCCCGTGAATACGGTGAAGCCGGCGCCGAAATGGATTTCCGTCTGTTCGACGATGACGAAGTCGCGGATATGCAGGGTTCGCAACATGGCGGGCGCTGCCGGGATTACTCGATGTTGTCGGTGGCCTGCGGCATCAGATTCCAATGCAGCTTGCGGCGCAGGGTGGAGAAAAAGCTGTAGCCCTGGGGATGAACCAGGCGGGCGGTATGCGGGGCGCGCTGCACGGTGATGCGGTCGCCCAGTTGCAGATCCGACCAGGTCTGCATGTCGAAGTGCACCGAGGCGCCGGTCTCGACGCGGCCGATGGCCGTGAGCGTCATATTGAGCACGCCGGTGTCGGGGATCACGATGGGCCGGTTCGACAGGCTTTGCGGCGCCACCGGCACCAGCACCATGGCGTTCAGGCCTGGATGCAGCAGCGGGCCGGCGGCCGACAGGGCATAGGCCGTCGACCCGGTGGGCGTGGCGATGATCAGGCCGTCGGCGCGCTGGGTATACATGTACACGCCATCCAGCTCGACCCGCATTTCGATCATGCCGCCGCGCCCGGCGCGGTTGAGCACCACGTCGTTCAGCGCCGAGGCGGAGTACATCTGCGCGTCGCCGCGCCACACGCTGCCTTGCAGCAGCATGCGCTCTTCGATCTGGAAATTGCCGTCCAGCACGCGCGCCAGCGCATTGCGGGCATCCTGCAGCGGGATGTCGGTGATGAAGCCCAGGCGCCCGTGGTTGATGCCCACCAGCGGCACCCCGTACGGCGCCAGGTGGCGGGCCGCGCCCAGCACGGTGCCGTCGCCGCCCATGACCACGGCCAGGGAGGCCGATTCGCCGATCTCCTGCAGCGTGGCCTCGGGGAACTCATGGACGCCGGTGTTGCGCGCCGTATCGGCGTCGACCAGGACGCGCCGGCCGGCCTGCGTGAGCATGTCGGCCAGGGCGCGCAGGGGAGCGTCCAGGCCGGTGTCCTGGTAGCGTCCGATCAGGGCGACGATAGGAAAGTGCATGAGCGGGTTTCAGTGGATTCGTGAGGCGTATCAGGCGATTATATGGGGCCGCATATCATGTCGGAGGACAAAAATCGCCTCCTGGCAAAACTTTCCATAAAATACTCATATGGACGACCGCGCACGAGCTTTGTTGAAAGCGTTGATTGAACGCTATATCGCCGACGGGCAACCGGTGGGTTCGCGCACGCTTTCGAAGGTATTCGACCTTTCTCCGGCCACCATCCGCAACGTCATGGCCGACCTGGAGGAGCTGGGCCTGATCCACAGCCCCCACACCTCGGCCGGCCGCGTGCCCACCCCGCGCGGCTACCGCATGTTCGTGGATTCCTTGCTGGCCGTCCACCCCTACCAGTTCGAGCCGGCCAATATGGGGGAGCTGCTGCCCATGGTCGAGCCCAGCCGCGCCGTCAATGCGGCCGCGGCCCTGCTGTCCAACCTGACGCAGTTCGCCGGCGTGGTGCTCACGCCCAAGCGGGCGCAGGTGTTTCGCCAGATCGAATTCGTGCGCCTGACGGAAAAACGGGTGCTGCTCATCATCGTCACGCCCGACGGCGACGTGCAGAACCGCATCATGCAGGTGCAGCGCGACTACGCCGAGAGCGAGCTGGTCGAGGCGGCCAATTTCTTCAACCAGCACTTCTCCGGCAAGTCCTTCGACGCGGTGCGCCGGACGCTGTCGACCGAGCTGACCCAGCTGCGCGAAGACATCTCGCGCCTGATGCAGGCGGCCGTCGAGGCCGGCGCCGAGGCTGCCGACGAGGGCGATTCCGTGGTCATTTCCGGCGAACGCAAGCTGTTGGACGTGACCGACATCGCGTCCGACATGGATCGGCTGCGCAAGATGTTCGCGCTGTTCGAGAAAAAAACCGATCTGCTGCAGCTGCTGGACGTCTCCAGCCGTGCCCAGGGCGTGCAAATCTATATCGGCGGGGATTCGCAGCTGGTGCCCATGGACGAGGTCACCGTGGTCACGGCGCCCTATGGCGTGGACGGCCAGATCGTCGGCACGCTGGGCGTGATCGGCCCGACCCGGATGTCCTATGAGCGGGTGATACCCATCGTCGATATCACCGCCCGGCTCCTGTCCAACGCGCTCAGCCACAATCAATAATTCCAACAACGGCATCCCGCGGGGGATGCCCCCGGGAGAGGTCTGTGTTTCTTCGGCTGTTCAAGTATTTGTGGCCTGAGCGCTTTCTGGCGGAGCCGGCGCGCGGCGAAGACCCGTTCGATGATCATCCGCCGCCGCGCGGCCCCGGGCGGGCCGGCGTGCTGCTGGTCAACCTGGGCACCCCGGATACGCCGTCCAAGGCCGATATCCGCAGATACCTGGGCGAGTTCCTCTCCGATCCGCGCGTCATCGAGATCCCCGGCTACCTCTGGAAGCCCATCCTGCATGGGCTGGTGCTGACGCTGCGGCCCAAGAAGCTGGCGCCGCGCTATGCGGGCATCTGGCTGGAGGGCGGCTCGCCCCTCATGGTGTACAGCCGTCAGCAGGCCGAGGGACTGTCCGCCGCGCTTGGCGAACGCGGCCTGGATGTGCCGGTGGCCCTGGCCATGCGCTATGGCAATCCTTCGGTGGCCGAGGGCATCACGCGCCTGCGCGAGCAGGGTTGCGACCACATCCTGGCGCTGCCCCTCTATCCGCAGTATGCGGCCAGCACCACCGCGACCGCGGTGGACGCCGTCACGCGCCATGCCGCGCGCCTGCGCGACCAGCCGGCGCTGCGCTTCGTCAAGCGCTTCTACGACGACCCCGCCTATCTCGATGCGCAGGCCGAGCGCATCCGCGCGTTCTGGGATGCGCAAGGCAGGCCGCAGAAGCTGCTCATGAGTTTTCACGGCCTGCCGCGCTACTCCATCGAATTGGGCGACCCTTATTACCGCGATTGCCTGGAGACGGCCCGGCTGTTGCGCGAGCGCCTCGGCCTGGCGGCCGAGCAGGTCGAGGTGGCGTTCCAGAGCCGCTTCGGCTCGGCGCGCTGGATGGAGCCCTATACCGAGCCCACCCTCAGGGAGCTGGCCCGCCAGGGCGTGACCGAGGTTGACGTGGTCTGCCCCGGCTTCGTGGCCGACTGCCTGGAAACCCTGGAAGAAATCGACCAGGAATGCCGCCATGCCTTCATGGCGGCCGGCGGCAAGCGTTTTCGTTACATTCCGGCGCTCAATGACAGCCCCTTGTGGGTGGCGGGCCTGGCCGACCTGGTCCAGAACCAGTTGCAAGGTTGGCCGGCCGGGCGCCGGCCAATCGCGTAAACTGAAGTCGGCTGGCACGCCCTGCGTGCCCAGGCATTGTCTATTCCGCGAAAGCCCTTTTTCAAGGAGACGGCAAGATGACACCCCCGACCCGCCCCAGTGTGGGCACCTCCGGCGCGCCCGGCCACGATGATCTCGAAGAAGACGTGGTCGAGCGCGATCTCGACGAGGCGCTGATGGAAACCTTTCCGGCCAGCGACCCCATTTCCATCACCCCCGAGGAAGACCGGCCAGACCAAGTCGACGAAGCGCTGGAAGAGTCTTTTCCGGCCAGCGACCCCCCGGCGCCGGTCCAGCCCCGCAAGAAATAAGCCCCGGGCCCGTTCGCGATGCGACGGGCCTTGGTCTTTTTTGGCCCATCCCCCCTTGAAATCGGGGAAGCGGCCCTCATTTAGGGGCTGATACCGCACTTTCCCTATTCTGGAGGATTCTCATGACGGCACCCCAAGAGCCTGTCGACCAAGACGCCGGCGCCGATCTGCCCGCCGATGACCTGCAGGCCGAACTGGCCGCCGTGCGCGCCGAACTGGCCGCCGCCCAGGCCCAGGTCCAGGCCCAGCAGGAGCAGGCGCTGCGCGCCATGGCCGAAGCCGAGAATGTTCGCCGCCGTGCCCAGGAAGACGTTTCCAAGGCGCGCAAATTCGGGATCGAATCCTTTGCCGAGAGCCTCGTGCCGGTCAAGGACAGCCTGGAGGCCGCCCTGGCCCAGCCCGACCAGACCGTCGAAGCCCTGCGCGAAGGCGTGGAAGTCACCCTCAGGCAGCTGGCGGCCGCCTTCGAGCGCAATCTCCTGAAGGAGGTCGCGCCTGCCCAGGGAGACAAATTCGATCCCCACCTGCACCAGGCCATTTCCTCGGTGCCGGCCGAGCAGCCGGCCAATACCGTGGTGCAGCTGCTGCAAAAGGGCTATGTCATTGCCGACCGCACCCTGCGCCCCGCGCTGGTGGTGGTGTCGGCGGGTTGACCGGCCCCTGCCGAAGATACGGCCATGAGCGGCTTTGATCCCAGCCAGGTGTTCGAAACCTTCGGTATGTTGCCGGTATCGAGCGCCAATTTCGACGAAATCGTCGTCAATACGGCGGGGGATGATCTGCGCTGTGTCTTCCTCTGGGGCGAGGACTGCTACAACTGCAATATTTTCAAGCAGACCGCGCTGTTGCATCGCGACGCCCTGCGGGAGCTGGGCCTGTCCTGGTTCCAGGCCGACGTCTACGCGGATCCCGCGCTCGGGCAGCGTTTCGGCCTGCACGGCGTGCCGACTTTCGTGCTGTTCCGTGGCGGCAAGCGCCTGGGCCGGATCACCGGCTGGCCCGGCCTGCCGCAATTCAGCGGGGCCATCCGGCGGCTGCAAATCGGATCTTGAAAACCCTGCGGTCATCCCCAGTTAGGCTGGGACTGTGATTCTTTCGACTAATTCGATCAATAACTGATTCTTCAAGGTACTCCTACCATGAGCAAAATCATCGGCATCGACCTGGGTACGACCAACAGCTGCGTGGCTGTCATGGATGGCGGCCAGGTCAAGATCATTGAAAACGCCGAGGGCGCCCGCACCACGCCCTCCATCGTCGCCTACATGGAAGACGGCGAAATCCTGGTCGGCGCCCCGGCCAAGCGCCAGGCGGTCACCAACCCCAAGAACACCCTGTACGCGGTCAAGCGCCTGATCGGACGCAAGTTCGACGAAAAGGCGGTGCAGAAGGACATCCACCTGATGCCCTACAGCATCGTCAAGGCCGACAACGGCGACGCCTGGGTCGAAGTGCGCGGCAAGAAGCAAGCGCCTCCCCAAGTGTCGGCCGAAGTGCTGCGCAAGATGAAGAAGACCGCCGAGGACTACCTGGGCGAGCCGGTCACCGAGGCCGTCATCACGGTGCCTGCCTATTTCAACGACAGCCAGCGCCAGGCCACCAAGGACGCCGGCCGCATCGCCGGCCTGGAAGTCAAGCGCATCATCAACGAGCCGACCGCGGCCGCGTTGGCCTTCGGCCTGGACAAGGCCGAGAAGGGCGACCGCAAGATCGCCGTCTATGACTTGGGTGGCGGCACCTTCGATATCTCCATCATCGAAATCGCCGACGTCGATGGCGAGAAGCAATTCGAAGTGCTGTCGACCAACGGCGACACCTTCCTGGGCGGCGAAGACTTCGACCAGCGCATCATCGACTACATCATCGGCGAGTTCAAGAAAGAACAGGGCGTGGACCTGTCCAAGGACGTGCTGGCCCTGCAGCGCCTGAAGGAAGCCGCCGAGAAGGCCAAGATCGAGCTGTCCTCGAGCCAGCAGACCGAGATCAACCTGCCGTACATCACGGCCGATGCCTCGGGCCCCAAGCACTTGAACCTGAAGATCACGCGCGCCAAGCTGGAAGCCCTGGTCGAAGAGCTCATCGAGCGCACCATCGAGCCCTGCCGTGTCGCCATCAAGGATGCCGGCGTCAAGGTCTCGGACATCGATGACGTCATCCTGGTCGGCGGCATGACCCGCATGCCCAAGGTGCAAGAAAAGGTCAAGGAATTCTTCGGCCGCGAGCCGCGCAAGGACGTCAACCCTGACGAGGCCGTCGCCGCTGGCGCCGCCATCCAGGGTTCCGTGCTGTCGGGCGACCGCAAGGACGTGTTGCTGCTGGACGTCACCCCGCTCTCCCTGGGTATCGAAACCCTGGGCGGCGTGATGACCAAGATGATCCAGAAGAACACGACCATCCCGACGCGCTTCTCGCAGACCTTCTCGACCGCCGACGACAACCAGCCGGCCGTGACCATCAAGGTCTTCCAGGGCGAGCGTGAAATCGCCGCGGGCAACAAGGGCCTGGGCGAGTTCAACCTCGAGGGGATCCCGCCGGCGCCGCGCGGCATGCCGCAGATCGAAGTCACGTTCGACATCGACGCCAACGGCATCCTGCACGTCTCGGCCAAGGACAAGGGCACGGGCAAGGAAAACAAGATCACCATCAAGGCCAACTCCGGTCTGTCGGAAGACGAGATCCAGCGCATGGTCAAGGATGCCGAGGCCAATGCCGAGGAAGATCACCGCCTGGCCGAGCTGGCCCTGGCGCGCAACCAGGCCGACGGCCTCGTGCATGCGACCCGCAAGTCGCTCACCGAGTACGGCGACAAGCTGGAAGCGGCCGAGAAGGAAAGCATCGAAAAGGCCCTGAAGGACGTCGAAGATGTGCTCAAGTCGGGCGACAAGGCCGAAATCGACGCCAAGGTCGAGGCGCTGACGCAGGCTTCGCAGAAGCTGGGCGAGAAGATGTACGCCGATGCCCAGGCCCAGCAGGCCGCGCAGCAGGCGGCTCACCAGCAGGCGGCCGACAACGCCAAGCCGGTGGATGACAATGTGGTCGACGCCGACTTCAAGGAAGTCAAGCGCGACAACTGATGTTCGTTCTATGATGCAAGGCTTCGCCCGGTAACTGGATTCTGGTTATCGGGCGGATGTTTTTCATCCGTCCCCGAAAACTGGCTCTTTCCGGAGCCCTGATTGATCATGGCAAAACGCGATTATTACGAAGTCCTGGGTGTGGCCAAGAACGCCTCGGACGACGAACTGAAGAAGGCCTACCGGAAGCTGGCCATGAAGTACCACCCGGACCGCAATCCGGGCAACAAGGAAGCCGAGGAAAAGTTCAAGGAGGCCAAGGAGGCCTACGAAGTCCTGGGCGATGAACAAAAGCGCGCTGCCTATGATCGCTATGGGCATGCGGGCGTGGACCCGAATGCCGCCGGCATGGGCGGGGCCGGCATGGGCGGCGGCTTCGCCGACGCCTTTGGCGATATTTTCGGTGAGATCTTCGGCGGTGGACGCCGCGGCGGCGGCGGACCCCAGGTCTACCGGGGCGCGGACCTGAAGTACGCGCTGGAGATCACGCTGGAGCAGGCCGCCAGCGGGTTTGAGACCGAAATCCGCGTCCCCAGCTGGGAAAACTGCGATACCTGCCATGGCTCGGGCGCCAAACCCGGCACCTCGCCCAAGACCTGCCGTACTTGCGGCGGCTCGGGGGCCGTGCGCATGCAGCAAGGCTTTTTCAGCGTGCAGCAGACCTGCCCGACCTGCCATGGCAGCGGCAAGGAGATCACCGATCCCTGCCCCAGTTGCGACGGGGTGGGCCGCACGCGCCGCAACAAGACCCTGCAGGTCAAGATCCCGGCCGGTATCGATGACGGCATGCGCATCCGCTCGGCGGGCAATGGCGAACCGGGCGTCAATGGCGGGCCGGCGGGCGATCTCTATGTCGAGATCCATATCAAGCAGCACCGCATCTTCCAGCGCGACAACGACGATCTGCATTGCGAGCTGACCATCCCCTTCACCACGGCGGCCTTGGGCGGCGAGCTGCAGGTGCCGACGCTGGGCGGCAAGGCCGAGATCTCCATCCCCGAGGGCACGCAGTCGGGCAAGACCTTCCGTCTGCGCGGCAAGGGCATACGCGGCGTGCGCTCCTCCTACCCGGGCGACCTGTATTGCCATGTGGTGGTCGAGACACCGGTGCGCCTGAGCGAAGAGCAGAAGAACATCCTGCGCCAGTTCGAGGCTTCGCTCAATGACGGGGGCGATCGCCATTCGCCGCAGAGCAAGTCCTGGACCGATCGCGTGAAGGAATTCTTCAGCTGATCGCCCCGCCCCCCGCCTGGTGTGAAAAAAACCCCGAAGCCTGGACCGCGGTCCAGGCTTCGGGGTTTTTGCTTGCAGCGATCAGGGCGCGGCTTTCTGCTTGGTGAAGTCGCCCGCCACCGCGGTGCTGAAGGCCTCGGGCTTGAGGTATTTCTTCAGGGCGGCGTTGACCGCGGCCGGCGTGAGCGCGGCGAGTTTTTTATCGACTTCGGCCGACCAGGCGAAGCTGCGCTGGGTGCGCATATAGTTCATCCAGTTGGAAGCGAGGACGTCGTCCTGGGCGCGGGCCAGGCTGCGATAGTTGAGCAGGGCGGCGATGCCGTCACGCACTTCCTTGTCGCTGAAGCCGTCTTTCAGCACCCGCGCCAGCTCTTCGGAAATGGCCGTCTCCAGGCGGGCCCGGTTCTCGGGGGCGTAGATGGCGTAGACCGTCCAGCTGGAGCTGGGCTCATAGGAAGAGATCGACAGATTGCTGCGCACGTTATAGGACAGGCCATCGGTCTCGCGCACCCGATGCCACAGGCGCGAGGTCTCGGAGGTGCCCAGCAGGAAGTTGGCCAGATAGAGCGGCACGTAATCCGGGTTGGTGTCCTGCAGCTGCAAGGGCATGCGCGAGATATAGAAGGCATTGGCCTTGTCCGGCGTCTCGATGGTGAAGCGCTCGGCCTTGACCTGGCGGAAGGGGTCGGGGATGCGGGTATAGGCCGGGGCGCGCTTCCAGCCGTCCAGGCCTTTTTTCAGGGCGGCTTCGACGGCGGCGGGATCGAAATCGCCGACGGCCGAGAACTTGACCTGGCCCGCGCCATAGAAACGCTCATGGGCCTGGACCACGGCCTCGCGTGTCAGCCCGCGGACATTGGACAGCGCCTCGTCGAAGGTCGGCACGTAGCGGATGTCGTCGGGCTTCCAGGGGTTGTTGTGGCGGGCCAGCGCGCGCGAGGCCAGGGCCGTGGGCTCGGTCATCGCGCTCTGGATGGCCGTGGCCGACTGGCGCTTGTATTCGTCGAGCTGGTCCTGCGGGAAGCTGGCGTTGCGCGTGATGTCCAGCATCAGTTCGACCAGCGCTGGCAGGTTTTGGCCGGTGGTGGACATGGTGATGGACAAATCGGTGCCCGCGCCGTTGATGGAGACGTCGGCCTGCAGCTGGTCGATGCGGTCGCTGATCTGCTGGCGCGTCAGCGTGGGCGTGCCCCGGGCAAGCAGGTCGGCCACGGCGCCGATGGCGGTGCGCTGCCCGCGCAGGCTCTCGGCATCGCCGAATTGCACCAGCAGGTCGGCCTGCACGCGGTTGCCGCGGGTGGCCTTGGGCAGCAGGGCCAAGTCGACCGGGCCGTTGGGCAGGTCCAGGCGGCGGCGCTGGGTCAGCTTGTCGATATTGGCGGGGGTGGGATCGAAGGCGTCTACCGCCTTGAAATTCGGGTCGCCCTTGTAGTCCTTGAAGACGGCGCTGAGGTCAGGGCGGGTATCCTGGGGCGCGCGCTGCGGCTTATCGGTGGGGATGTAGCGGCCGGCGACGCGGTTGCTCTGGCGCAGATAGGTATCGGCCACGCGCTGGACATCGGCCAGCTTGGCCTCGCGGACGCGGTCGCGCTGCAGGAAGAACAGGCGCCAGTCCCCAGTGGCGATGGCCTCGGACAGGGCCACGCCGACTTTTTCCGGGTCGCTATAGGTCTGTTGCCAGGCGGTGAGCCACTTGTTACGGGCGCGCTCGAGCTCCTCGCCAGTGAACGGCTGGGTGGAAAGCGTCTCCAGCGTCTTGGTCAGGGCGGCGAGCGCGGCGTCCTGGTCCATGCCGGGCTGCAATTGGGCGCCGAACATGGCCACGCCGGGATCGCGCTGGTCCATCGTGAAGCCGAAGACATCGGAGGCCAGCTTGGTGGGCACCAGCGCATGGTACAGCCGCCCGGACGGCGTGTCCGAGAGCATGACGGTGGCCAGGTCCATGGGTATGAAATCAGGGCTGCCGGCGGCCGGGATGTGGTACATGGCTGCAACCAGCGGCGTGCCGCCCGCGCGGCGCAGCGTCACCGAACGCTCGCCGTCCTGGGCCGGCTCGACGGTGTACTCGCGCCGCAGTTCGCGCTTGGGTTTGGGCAGCTTGCCCAGGGTGGCCTCGATGTCGGCCAGCGCGGTCTTGGGATCGAACTTGCCGGCCACGATGAGCACGGCGTTGTCCGGCTGGTAATACTCGTGATAGAAGGCGCGCAGTTGGCCGACATCGACGTTTTCGACGTCCGAGCGCGCGCCGATGGTGTTCTTGCCGTAGCTGTGCCACTGGTAGGCGGCGGCCTGCATCTTCTGCATGAGGATGCGGAAAGGATTGTTCTCGCCGCTTTCCATCTCATTGCGCACCACCGTCATTTCGGAGTCCAGGTCTTCCTTGGCGATCAGGGAGTTGACCATGGCGTCGGCCTGCCAGCCGAGGTACCAGCGCAGCGTCTCCGGATTGGCGGCGAAGCTGGCGAAGTAGTTGGTGCGGTCGGTGGAGGTCGAGCCATTGGCCTGCAACCCGCGGCGCGAGAACTCGCCCAGGGCGTTGCGCGTGGTGGGCGTGCCCTTGAACAGCATGTGTTCCAGCAGGTGGGCCATGCCGGTCTGGCCGTAGTTTTCGTTGCGCGAACCGACCAGATAGGTCATGTTCACGGTTGTCGTGGGCTTGGACGAATCCGGCACCAGCAGCACGCGCAGGCCATTGTCGAGCCGGTACTCGGTGATGCCTTCGATGGAAGTGACCTCGGTGGCCTTGGGGGACGGAGCCGCCCCGGCTTGCAGGCCCACGAAGGAAGCGAGCAGCACGGCGCTCAGGCGGCTGGCGAAACCGGTCAGCGTAAAACGCATATTGAGGATCCTTTGCAACGGCGAAGTGGCTTTGAGTGTATACGCTGGAAATGGTTCGGACCGTCCCCTTCGCCAGAAGGGGACGCTTGTAGGGGACGCAGCCGCCGCAGTACCCTGGCCACAGTGGACGCATCGCCGTCCACCCAGACGGGTCGTGCGACAGCTCCCCGGCTACCCGTCCATCGCCTCCACGCCGTTGCCTTGCCGGCGCGTGCGCTTGCCAGATCGCGCTCCCTGCCGTGGCCGGCCGCTGCCGCCACGCCCCTCCGGAGGATGTTTTCCATGCTGACCGATACCGTCACGCGAGCCCTTTCTTTTCTGTTCGGCCGTTCCCTGACCCAAGACCATATCCGCGGGCAATTCCGCTACGCCTACGCCAGCGAGGACGGCCGCTATGTCGCCATCCTGACGCATGATGCGACCACCTATGTGGTGGACGTCAATGGCGGGCGCTATCACCTGGAGCCGGGTGTGCAGCCTTGCGGTTTTTCGGGGCATGTGCTTGAGGTCGAGATCGCGCGCGGGGTCGCGGCCAATGACCTGTTCGACCTGGACATGGACGCCGAGGAGATCGCCTGGCGGGGCTGCCCCGCCGCGCGGGCCGGCGGCCGCGCGGCCTGAGGCGCCGGCCTATTTGGCCAGCAGCCGCATGGCCTGCTCCAGGCCCGCCACCGTCACCGGAAACATCCGCTCCTGCATGATGTCGCGCATGAGGGCGATGGATTGCCGGTACTGCCAATAGGCCGACGGCTCGGGATTGAGCCAGACGGCCTTGGGCCAGGCATCGAGCAGGCGGCGCATCCAGACCGCGCCCGCTTCCTTGTTGTAGTGTTCGACCGAGCCGCCAGGCTGCAGGATCTCGTACGGGCTCATGGTGGCGTCTCCGACGATGATGAGACGCCAGTCGGGGTTGTACTTGCGCAGCACATCCCAGGTGTCGAAACGCTCGTTCTTGCGGCGGGCATTGCTCTGCCACAAGGACTCGTAGGGGCAATTGTGGAAGTAGTAGACGTCCAGGTTGTGGAACTCGCTGCGCGCGGCCGAGAACAGCTCCTCGACGCGCGCGATGTGGTCGTCCATGCTGCCGCCCACGTCCAGCAGCATCAGCACCTTGACGTTGTTGCGCCGTTCGGGCACCAGGCGCAGATCCAGATAGCCGGCGTTGCGCGCGGTGCTGGCGATGGTGTCGTCCAGATCCAGCTCCAGGTCGGCGCCTTCGCGCGCAAAGCGGCGCAGGCGCCGCAAGGCGACCTTGAAGTTGCGGGTCCCCAGTTCGACCTGATCATCGTAGTCGCGGAACTGGCGCATGTCCCAGACCTTCACGCCGGTGCGATGGCCCGCCGACTGGCCGCCGACCCGGATGCCCTCCGGGTGGTAGCCGCCATTGCCGAAGGCCGAGCTGCCGCCGGTGCCTATCCATTTGTTGCCGCCGGCGTGGCGTTCTTTCTGTTCGGCCAGGCGCTGCTTGAAAAGCTCCATGAGCTTGTCCCAGCCATGGCGCTGGATGGCGGCTTTTTCTTCGTCGGTCAGGCTCTTCTCGAACTGTTTGATCAGCCAGTCCAGGGGGATCTCGCGGTCGGCCGGCAGGACGGCCTCGATCTTCTTGTAATAGCTGCCGAAGGCCTGGTCGTAGCGGTCGAAAAGACTTTCGTCCTTGACCAGGGTGGTGCGGGCGAGGAAGTAGAAATCGTCCAGCGTCGGCGGCATCACCTGGGCGCGCAGGGCTTCGAGCAGGGTCAGGTATTCATTGACCGAGACCGGCAGCCGGTGCGCGCGCAGGTGATAGAAGAAGTCGGTCAGCATGTCGGTCAGCGGCGTTGCGCGTTGCGGGCCATGCTGGAGAGGCGATCCAGCAGTTGGACATCCTGTTCGTTCTTGAGCAGCGCGCCGGCCAGGATGGGGACCGCCGCGTGGGCGTCGATGCGTTCGGCGTCCACGCCTTCGGCCAGCAGCAGCCGCAGCCAGTCCAGCAGCTCGGAAGTGGAAGGCTTTTTCTTCAGCCCGGGCGCCGCGCGCAGCGCGAAGAACGTGTCCAGGGCGGCGCGCAGCACGTCCTCGCGCAGCTGCGGGAAATGCACGGCGACAATGTCGCGCATCGTCTCGCGCTCGGGGAAGCGGATGTAGTGGAAGAAACAGCGGCGCAGGAAAGCATCGGGCAGGTCTTTCTCGTTGTTGGACGTGATGATGACCAGCGGGCGGTGGCGCGCGGCGATGGTCTGGCGCGTTTCGTAGACATGGAATTCCATGCGGTCCAGTTCGCGCAGCAGGTCGTTGGGAAACTCGATGTCGGCCTTGTCGATCTCGTCGATGAGCAGCACGACCGGCTCTTCGGCTTCGAAGGCCTGCCACAAGGTGCCCTGCACGATGTAGTTGCGGATGTCGCGGACTTTCTCGTCGCCCAGCTGCGAGTCGCGCAGGCGCGAGACCGCGTCATACTCGTAAAGCCCTTGGTGGGCCTTGGTGGTGGACTTGATGTGCCATTGCAGCAGGGGGCGGCCCAGCGCGCGGGCCACTTCTTCGGCCAGCATGGTCTTGCCCGTGCCCGGCTCGCCCTTGATGAGCAGCGGACGCTGCAGCGTCAGCGCGGCGTTGACGGCGAGTTTGAGGTCATCGGTGGCAACGTAGCGGTCGGTGCCTTCGAAGCGTTCGGGCCTTGCGGCGGCGGAGGATTGGGACATGGAGGCGAAACTCAGGTTAGGCTATGCGGGTTAGCCCGCCTGTGCGGCGGACAGACGAAAGGCTTGGTTTCGCAACAATTATCGTACAATCGCCTGGATTTGCGGCCGGGCTTGGCCCGAAGCCTTTCACAGCCCCGTTTCAGCCATTCCAAGAGTCACTCCAATGAAGTCGCGAACCTCGATGAAGTGCAAGCTGTATGTGCTGTCCGTAGTAGCCTCCTGTGCCATCTCAGGCCCCCTGTGGGCCGCCGATGCGCCGCCGGCCGGCAATGTCCAGAATGCCCGGGACAAGATCTCGATGTGCATAGGTTGCCATGGCATCCCTGGATACAAGGCCTCGTTTCCCGAGCTGTACCATGTCCCCATGATTGCGGGCCAGAACGCCAAGTACATCGAGGCGGCCCTCAATGAGTACAAGAAAGGCGCGCGCAGCCACCCGACGATGGACGCCATCGCCGGCAGCCTGTCGGATCAGGATATCGCTGATCTGGCCGCGTACTACTCCCAACTCAAATAAACGGGGCAAACCATGAAACGCTTGATGCTTGCCCTTGCGGGCGCTTCCCTGTTGGCCGCCTCCGCGCAGGCCCAGGACCTGGCCGCCGGACGCGCGGTGTTCGAGAAGTTCAATTGCGCGTCCTGCCATGGCGCGGATGCGCGCAACTCGGTGCAGCCGGAGTATCCGGTGCTGGCCGGCCAGCATGCGGACTATCTGGCGCATGCGCTCAAGGCCTACAAGCGCGGCGCGGCGGGCAGCGCGGCCACGGCCAACGTGCGCAAGAACCCCATCATGGGGGCGTTTGCCGCCCAGCTCTCGGATCAGGACATCGCCAATGTCACGGCCTGGCTGGCTTCGCTGCCCGGCCCCTTGAGCGTGCACAAATAAGGCGGCTCAGCGCTCGGCGCGCTGGCGGATGAGGTCGATGTAGACCTCGCTGTCCAGCGCCGCGCCCAGGCGCTGCGCTTCCCAGACCACCTGGCCCAGGCACTCCATGATTTCATGGGCGGCCTGGTGCGCGTCCATGCGGCGTACCAGTCTCTGGTAGGCGTCGCGGATGCCGCGCGGATGGTCGATGGACAGCTGCTCGGCGATGGCCAGGTGCATGGACAGGTGCAGAAAGGGGTTGGTGCGCCCTTTCTCGACCGGGTACTCGGCCGTCATGGCGTCCGGGCTTTCGAGGTCGCCGTGGTATTCGGGGTGTTCGAGCATCCAATCCAGCGCCATCGACTCCAGCGGCGTGAGGACCTCGGTTGCCCGATGCTTGCGCCAGGTTTCGATAAAGAATTCGCGAACTTGGTCGCGCGAGGGATTGAACATCGTTGCGCCAGGGAAAAGTGCTTGCAGGCCCATATTTTACCCCTGGTGCTGGCCGCGCCGGACCTCCCTCCGTTTTGCACTATAGAATGGCTCCATGTTCGCCGGCGGCGCCGCAGCGCCCGCGGGCACGCGCGTCAATGGAGAGTGGAGCAAGCACGATGTCGTATCAACATATCAAGATCCCCCCGGGGGGACAGAAGATCACGGTCAATCCCGACCTCAGCCTGAACGTTCCGGACCAGGTCATCATCCCCTATATCGAAGGCGATGGCACGGGCGCCGACATCACACCGGTCATGCTCAAGGTGGTGGATGCCGCCATCGAGAAGGCCTACCAGGGCAAGCGCCGCATCCACTGGATGGAGGTCTATGCCGGCGAGAAGGCCACGCGCGTCTATGGGGGCGACAACTGGCTGCCCGAGGAGACGCTGGAGGTGGTGCGCGAATACCTCGTGTCCATCAAGGGCCCGATCACCACGCCGGTGGGCGGCGGCATGCGCTCCCTGAACGTGGCCCTGCGCCAGCAGCTGGACCTCTATGCCTGCGTGCGGCCCGTGCGCTACTTCGAGGGCGTGCCCTCGCCGGTGCGCGAGCCGCAGAATACCGATGTGGTGCTGTTCCGCGAGAACTCCGAGGACATCTACGCCGGCATCGAGTACATGGCCGGCACCCCCGAGGCCACGAAACTCATCGAATTCCTCCAGGACGAGCTCGGCGTGACCCAGATCCGCTTCCCCGAAAGCGCGTCCATCGGCATCAAGCCGGTCTCGCGCGAGGGCACGGAACGCCTGGTGCGCAAGGCCATCCAGTACGCCATCGATCATGACCGCAGCTCCGTCACGCTGGTGCACAAGGGCAACATCATGAAGTTCACCGAAGGCGGTTTCCGCGACTGGGGCTATGCCCTGGCGCGCCGCGAATTCGGCGCGCAGCTGGTGGACAACGGGCCGTGGTGCAAGTTCAAGAACCCGAAGACCGGGCGTGACATCCTCATCAAGGACAGCATCGCCGACGCCTTCCTGCAGCAAGTGCTGATGCGCCCGAAAGAGTGCGATGTCATCGCCACGCTCAACCTCAATGGCGACTATATCTCCGACGCGGTCGCCGCCCAGGTCGGCGGCATCGGCATCGCGCCGGGCGGCAATATCTCCGATTCCGTGGCGATGTTCGAGGCCACGCATGGATCGGCGCCCAAGTACGCCGGCAAGGACTACGTCAACCCAGGCTCGGAGATCCTGTCCGCCGAAATGATGCTGCGCCACATGGGCTGGACAGAGGCTGCCGACCTCATCATCTCCAGCATGGAGAAAACCATCCAGTCCAAGCACGTCACCTATGACTTCGCCCGTCTGCTGCCGGGCGCCGTGCAGGTGTCGTGCTCGGGCTTCGGCCAGCAAATGATCCGGAACATGTAAGCCCCGGGCCGCGTAGGGCCCGGCGCAGGCGCTCGGCCAGCGCTTCGCTGGCCGGCATCATGGGCGGGCGCAGCTCGTCCTCGATCCAGCCCTGCAAGGCCAGCGCCTTCTTCAGGGGCGCGGGATTGGGTTCGGCAAACAGCAGCCGGATCAGATGCCGCAGCATCGCGAAGCTGGCGCTGGCCGCCTGGCTGTCGCCTTGCAGCGCCTGCCGGCGCATGCTGACGTGCAGCGCCGGAAACAGATGGGCGCTGGCCGGGATGGCCGCCTGGCCGCCGGCTGTCCAATGTTCCAGCAGCGCCATGTCCTCGCCGCAGATGGCGGGCATGCTGCCGCGGCCGCGCAGCGCCGCCAAGGCCACGGGGTCGCACTCCTTGACGCCGATCACGCCGGGCAGCTCCGCGCGCAGCCGCTCCAGCGTGGCCACGGTCAGCGCGCTGCCGGTGCGCTTGGGCACGTTGTAGGCAATGATGGGGTGCCGTGTGGTCCAGGCCAGCTCGCGATAGTGCCAGAGCATGCCCTGCTGGCTGGGGCAGAGGTAATAGGGCGGCGCGACCAGCCAGGCCGCCGGCGCATATTTTTCCAGGCGCTGCATGAGGGCCGCCACGCCGCGCGTGTCCACGCCGCCCACGCCGAAGGCCAGGGGCAGCCCCCCGGGGTCGGCGCGCAGCGCGCTGATCATGTCCACTTTCTCTGACAGGCTCAACAGATTGCCTTCGCCGGTCGAGCCGAAGAGCAGCAGGCCATCCAGGCCCGCATCCCGGTAGTAGGCGGCCAGCCGCCGCAGCGCCTCCAGGTCGACGCGCCCGGCGCGCAGGGGCGTGATCAGGGGCAGCCAGATGCCTTGCAGTGTCTTGTGCATGGCGCGGGCTCAGGACAGCGGGCCGAATTCGGCGCGGGGCAGCAGGCGCATGAGGCCGGTCATCAGCGTTTCCAGGCGCGAGCGGTCGCGCGCGGCCAGCGCAATGCCGATGCGCGCGCCATGCTCGACCAGCCGGTAATCGCTCCTGGGCGCGCCGCACAGGCGCAGCGCGCGGCGCAGCAGGGGAAGTTGCGGGGTTTCCACGCGGATCAGCAAGCAGGGGGTCGCCATGATGTTCAGGAAAGAGTGGAACACGGCTTCACTATAGGAATCCGCGCGTAAACGGCACGCATAAAGCGCCACGTTGCGCGTAAAAATGCTGTCAACGTCAGAAGCTGCGAGTGACCGCCAGGATGACCGTGCCGCGCCCCATGTCCCGCCCTTTGCTATTGGTGTAGACGCGCTTGTCGGCGTTGGTGTCGACATAGGCCAACTGCGCCGTCCAGCCCTGCCCGAAGTCCTTGGTCAGGCCCAGCTTGCCGTCCCAGTAAGAGCCGTTTGCCAGGCCGTGCACGTATTGGTAGCCGGCGTGGGCGTTGAGCGTGAGGTCCCAGATGCCCAAGGGCATATTGACGCCGAGGTCGAAGTACTGGCTGTGGCGGCTGCCGGCGACACCGAAGAGATTGCCCAGGCTGAGGGAGTACTTGAAGAACACCGGGCCATAGCCCAGGCCCGCGTAGACTTCGGTGGTGTCGGGCCGGGTGTAGCCGGCCGGATAATCGCCGGGGTAGTAGTACTGGAGCACGCCGATGTCGAAAGGCAGGCCGGGCGCCAGCGTGCCCTTGTAGCCGCCATAAAAATCCATCTCCAGCGGCGCGCTCACATCGGGGTTGCTGTCGTCCAGCCAGCTGATGCTGGAGTTCCAGTTGCCCAGGTAAAGGCCGCTGGCATGCTGATAGTCCACGCCGGCCGAGACCGCGGGCTGATTATTGGTCTGCATCAGCCCGCGGTAGCGGTACTGCGTGGCCAGGCCGAGATTGGCCGTCAAGCTGGATGCGGCCGGCGCTTCCGAGGCTGGCGAAGGCAAGGGCAGGGCAAGCAGGGCAAGGGCGGCAAGACGGGCGAAGGCGCGTGGCATCGATGTTCTCCTGAGTGACGCGGTGAGCAAGGCGACACTCTAGGAAAATGCGCGTAAACGCCGCATATGAAACCGGGCCGTGCGCGCAAAGCGCGCGCAAAAAAAGGCGCTTTATCCCGCGTAGCGATAGCCCACGCCGACCTCGGTCAGCAGGTAGGCCGGCTGGGCCGGGTCGGCCTCCAGCTTCTGGCGCAGATGCCCCATGTAGATGCGCAGGTAGTGGTTGCTCTCGACATGCGAGGGGCCCCAGACTTCGCGCAGCAGCTCGCGGTGGGTGACGACCTTGCCGCGCCGCGAGAGCAAGGCGGCCAGCAGCCGGTACTCCATCGGCGTCAGGTGCACGGGCTGGCCGGCGCGGGTGACCAGGCGGCGCGCCAGGTCGACGTGGACATCGCCGAACCGCGCCTCGGCGGCCTGGCCGGCGCCGCCGCGCGCGTGGCGGCGCAGCAGCACGCGCAAGCGCGCCAGCAGCTCGCCCACGCCGAAAGGCTTGGTGAGGTAATCATCGGCCCCGGCATCCAGGGCGGCGATCTTGTCGCTTTCCTCGGCGCGGGCCGACAGCACCAGCACGGGCACTTCGGTCCAGCCGCGCAGCTCCCGCAGCAGGGCCATGCCGTCCTCGTCGGGCAGGCCCAGGTCGAGCACGATGGCGTCGGGCTGGCGCGTTCCGGCCTCGATCAGCCCGCGCTGCACGGTCTCGGTCTCGAACACGGCGCAGCCTTCGGATTCCAGGGCTTGCCTGACGAAGCGGCGGATATGGGGATCGTCCTCGACGATCAGCACGGTGGGTTGGTAGTCGAACATGGCGTCACGGGGTCTCGGTCTCGATGGCGGGCGGCTGGCCCAGCGGCAGTTCGAAGGCAAAGCGCGCGCCCTGGCCGCCCGGCGCGGGTTCCACCCAGATGCGGCCGTGGTGCGCCTGGATGATGGCGCGGCATACCGACAGGCCCAGGCCGACCCCGGGCAGCGGCGACTCGCGTTCGCCGCGCGTGAACTTCTGGAAAACAAGTTCCTCGCGGCCAGGCGCGATGCCCGGGCCCTGGTCGGTGACGCTGACTTGCAGGACTTCGCCCCGCACTTGGCCTTCCAGCGTGATGGCGCCGCCGGGCGGGCTGTACTTGGCGGCATTTTCGAGCAGATTGCACAGTACGCGCTCGATAAGGATGCCGTCGCATTCGACCAAGGGCAGATCCGACAGCGGGAGCACCCGCAAGCGATGCGCGCGCAGCGTCTCGCGCATGGTGGCCAGCGCCGCGCCGACCAGTTCCTCGATGGACTGCCATTCGCGCTTGAGCGGCGCGCCGTGGCTTTGCAGGCGCGCCATGTCCAGCAGGTTGACCACCATCAGGTGCATGCGCCGGGCCTGGTCGCGGATGGCCAGCGCCTGCTCTTGCGTAGCGGCATCCGGCGAGCCCCGGGCCAGGGTTTCGGTCATGCCGATAAGGCCGGTGAGCGGTGTGCGCAGGTCGTGCGAGACGGCGGCCAGCAGGGAGTTGCGCAGTTTTTCGGACTCGACATTCAGCAAGGCCTGCTGGGCGACCTCCACGTAGTGCAGGCGTTCGACGGCAATGGCGATCAGGGTGGCATAGGCCTGCGCCTGGCGCCAGGCCGCTGGCGAAGCGGCCACCGGCCGCGCGGTTCGCAGCACCAGCACGCCGCGCACGCGCATGGGCGCGGCCAGCGGCAGGTAGAGCAGGGGGCTGTTGGCCAGTGTGCGGGTGCCGGCGCCGGCGGGCTGGCCGTGGTCCTGGACCCATTGCGCCAGCGCCGGTTCGGGGGCCATGCCGCAGGACGCGGCCAGGCGCAGCCGGTCGTCCAGGCCGAGGATGTAGAGCGCGCTGTCGGCGTCGAAGGCCGCCTTCAGAAAAGTCTCGGCCGCCTGGACAATCTGCTCGGATTGCAGCGCCGAGGACAGCTCGCGCGCGAATTCATACAGCGCCCGCGCATCGGCCTCGCGCTTGACCGAGGTCTCGGCCTGCACGCGCAGCCCCGCGGTGAGCTGGCCGATGAGCAGGCCGACGCCCAGCAGCACGGCGAAGGTCAGCACATATTGCACGTCGGAGACGGCAAAGGAGGAGATCGGCTGGACGAAGAAGTAATCGAACAAAGGCACGCTGACCACCGAGGCCAGCGCGGCCGGGCCGCGCCCATGGCGCAGTGCCACGCCGACCACGGCCAGCAGGTAGAACATGACGATATTGGTCTGGTGCAGCAGCGGGAAGGCGGCCTGCGAGACGCCGGTGGCCAGCGCGCAATAGGCCAGGGCCCAGCCGTAGCCTGGCCAGCGGCGGGGCGCGGCGCGCGCCGGGGAGGGCGGTTCGCGCCCGGCCGGCGGCGCTGGCGCATGGGCGGGCGCCGCCACGCGCAGGATGTCGATATCGGGGCAGGCGCGCGCGAGCTGTTCGGCAAAGCCGCGGCCGTGCCACAGGCGGCCGGGGGTGAGCAGCCGGTCCAGCCAGGGCACGCGCGCCCAGCCGCCTTGTGCGCGCCCGACTACGATCTTGGTGACGTTGTGGCGCCGCGCATAGCGCGCCGTGGCCTCCACCCTATCGGTGCCGGCCAGCGTTTCGCAATGCGCGCCCAGGCTTTCGGCCAGCGCCAGGGCCCGCTCCAGCCGCCGGGCCTGGCCCTCGGGCGGCGGCTGCACCCGCAGTCCCTCGATGGTGATGGCATGCCATTCGCAGTCGAGCTGCTGGGCCAGGCGATGCGCGCTGCGCACCAGGTGCTCGGCATCGCCGTCCGGTCCGATGCAGGCGGCCAGGGCTTCGCGCGTGCGCCACACCGGCTGGATGGCCGCGTCGCGCCGATAGGCCTGGACATCCTCGTCCACGTGCTCGGCGGTGCGGCGCAGGGCCAATTCGCGCAGCGCGATGAGATTGCCCTTGCGGAAGAAGTTGCGCGTGGCGTGGCGGGCCTGTTCGGGAACATAGACCTTGCCGTCCTTGAGCCGGCGCAGCAATTCATCGGCCGAGAGGTCGACCAGGATGATCTCGTCGGCCTGGTCGAAGATGTCGTCGGGCACGGTCTCCCAGACCCGCACGCCGGTAATGCCGCCCACGGCCTCGTTCAGGCTTTCGAGGTGCTGGACATTAAGCGTGGTCCATACGTCGATCCCGGCGTGCAGCAGGTCTTGCACGTCCTGCCAGCGCTTGGCGTGCTGGGCCCCCGGCGCATTGCTGTGGGCAAGCTCGTCGAGCAGCACCAGTCCGGGGCGGCGCCGCAGGGCGCCTTCCAGATCGAACTCCGGCAGTTCGCGGCCGCGGTAGGGCAGCTGCCTGGGCGGCAGCTGGGGCAGGCCTTCGAGCAGCCGCCGGGTTTCCTGGCGGCCATGGGTTTCGACGACGCCGGCCAGCACATCGGTGCCTTGGGCCATCTGGGCGTGCGCGCCGGCCAGCATGGCGTAGGTCTTGCCCACGCCGGCCGAGGCGCCGAAATAGATACGCAGGCGGCCACGGCGCGCGGCCTGTTCCTCCTGCCGCAGCGATTGCAGCAGGCGGTCGGGGTCGGGGCGCCGGGCGCCGGGTTCGGCCATGGGATGGGGAATCGTGAAGAGGCGACGCGCCTACTATACGCCGGCATCCAGCGCCAGATTCAGCGCCAGCACATTGACGACCGGCTGGCCGAGGACGGCCGGCCAGGGGCGTTCGATATGGCGGTCGATCAGCGCCTGCACCCGGGCCAGCGGCAGGCCGCGCTCGCGCGCCACGCGGGCGGCCTGGTAGCGCGCCGCATCGGGGCTGATGTGCGGATCCAGGCCGCTACCCGAGGCCGTGAGCAAGTCGAGCGGGATGGGGGCGAGATTGCCGGGATCGGCCTGGCGCAGGGCGTCGGCCCGCGCGCGGGCCGCCTCGGCCAGGGCCGGGTTGGTCGGACCCAGATTGGAGCCGCCGCTGGATGCGCCGTTATAGGCCATGGGCGCGGTGGCCGACGGCCGGCCCCAGAAGTAGCGCGGTTCGCTGAAGTACTGGCCGATCAGTCTGGAGCCGACGACCTGGCCGTCGCGTTCGATCAGGGAGCCGGCGGCCTGTTCGGGGAAGAAGACTCGCGCCAGGCCCGTGGCCGCAAAGGGGTAGAGCAGGCCAGTGGTCAGGGACAGCGCCAGGAACAGCGTGAGCGCCGGGCGGATGAGGCCGGTAGTCTTGGTTTGCATGATGATCTCCGTTCAGGCCCAGCCGAGCGCGGCCAGCACCATGTCGATGAGTTTGATCCCCGCGAAAGGGACGATGAGGCCGCCCAGGCCGTAGATGAGCAGGTTGCGGCGCAGCAGGCTGGCCGCGCCCAGGGGGCGGTAGCGCACGCCGCGCAAGGCCAGCGGGATCAGCATCACGATGATGAGCGCATTGAAGATGACCGCCGACAGGATGGCCGAGGCCGGCGTGGTGAGCGCCATCAGGTTCAGGGCGCCCAGCTGCGGATAGACGCTGGTGAAGGCGGCCGGGATGATGGCGAAGTACTTGGCGACATCGTTGGACACGCTGAACGTGGTCAGCGCGCCGCGCGTCATCAGCATCTGCTTGCCGATTTCCACGATCTCGATCAGCTTGGTGGGGTTGGAATCCAGGTCCACCATGTTGCCGGCTTCCTTGGCGGCCTGGGTGCCGGAATTCATCGCCACGGCGACATCGGCCTGGGCCAGGGCCGGCGCATCGTTGGTGCCGTCGCCGGTCATGGCCACCAGGCGCCCTTCGGCCTGGTAGGCGCGGATGAGCTTGAGCTTGGCTTCGGGCGTGGCTTCGGCCAGATAATCATCCACGCCTGCCTCGGCCGCGATGGAGGCCGCGGTCAGCTTGTTGTCGCCGGTGATCATCACGGTCTTGATGCCCATGCGGCGCAGTTCGGCAAAGCGCGGCTGGATGTCGGGCTTGACGATGTCCTTGAGCTCGATGACGCCCAGCGCGCGGCCGTTTTCGGCCACCACCAGGGGCGTGCTGCCGCGGCGGGCGATGTCCTCGGCCGCGCGCGCCACGGCGGCCGGCAGTTCGGCGCCCTGCGCCTGGAGCCAGGCGGCGATGGCGTCCACCGCGCCCTTGCGCACGCTGCGCCGGCCGTCCTCCCTATCCACGCCGCTCATGCGGGTCTGGGCCGTGAAGGGGATAAAGGTGGCTTGCGGCAGCGCGACGGCGCGCGCGCCCAGCAGGCGGTCGGCCAGCAGCACGATGCTGCGGCCTTCCGGTGTGTCGTCGGCCTCGGAGGCCCAGCGGGCCGCCTGGGCCAGGTCGTGTTCGGCCACGCCGGGCGCCGCGCTGAAGGCCGAGGCCTGGCGGTTGCCGAAGGTGATGGTGCCTGTCTTGTCCAGCAGGAGCACGTCGACATCGCCGGCGGCCTCTACCGCGCGGCCCGACGTGGCGATGACATTGGCCTGCATCATGCGGCTCATGCCGGCCACGCCGATGGCCGAGAGCAGCCCGCCGATGGTGGTCGGGATAAGGCAGACCAGCAAGGCGACCAGCACCGTCACCGACACGACCGTGCCGGTGCCGTTGGCGCTGACCGAGTACAGCGAAAAAGGCAGCAAGGTCACCACCACCAGCAGAAAGACCAGGGTCAGGCCGACCAGCAGGATGGTCAGCGCCAGCTCATTGGGCGTCTTCTGGCGCTTGGCGCCTTCGACCATGGAGATCATGCGGTCCAGAAAGCTCTCGCCTGGATCGGCCGCGATGCGCACCACGATCCAGTCGGACAGCACGCGGGTGCCGCCGGTCACCGAGCTGAAGTCGCCGCCGGACTCGCGGATCACCGGCGCCGATTCGCCGGTGATGGCGCTTTCATCGACCGAGGCAATGCCCGCGATGACCTGGCCGTCGCCGGGCACCGTATCGCCCGGCAACACCAGCACCACGTCCCCTTTGCGCAGCTCGCCCGAGGGGCGCGTGCCGGCCGCTTCGCGCCAGGCCTGGACGTCGGGGTGGCGGGCCTGTTCATCGCGCCAGTCGCGCAGCACGCGCGCGTCGATGGTGGTGCGCAGGCCGCGCAGGGTGGCGGCCTGCTGCTTGCCCCGGCCTTCGGCCAGCGCTTCGGCGAAGTTGGCGAACAGGACGGTGAACCAGAGCCAGGCGGCGATGGCAAGAATGAAGCCCGCCGGCGCGTCGGCCCGGCCAGCCAGCGCCATCACCCATAGCACGGTGCACAGGATGCTGCCGGCATAGACGACGAACATCACGGGGTTGCGCCATTGCGCGGAGGGCGCCAGCTTGCGCAGGCAATCGCGCAGCGCGGCGTGGACGAGTCCGCGCGACCAGGTGGCGCCGCGCGCCAGCGCGGCATGCCCGGCGGTCAGATCAGTTTTAAGCATGATGGACGATCCATGGAATTAGAGGCGGGGCTGCAGGTGCTCGGCGACCGGGCCCAGCGCCAGGGCGGGCACATAGGTCAGCGCGCCCACCAGCAAGACGGCGCCGATCAGCAGCACCACGAACAGCGGGCCGGTCGTCGGCATGCTGCCCGCGCTGTCGGCCAGGCGTTTCTTGGCGGCCAGGGAGCCGGCCAGGGCCAGGATGGCGACGATGATGGCGAAGCGGCCGAACCACATCGCCAGGCCCAGCAGGACGTTGTAGAAGGGCGTGTTGGCGGACAGGCCGGCAAAGGCGCTGCCGTTGTTGTTGGCCGCCGAGGACAGCGCATAGAGCGCCTCGGAAAAGCCATGCGCGCCGGGGTTGAGGAGGCCGGCCAGGCCGGCGGGCAGGCTGATGGCCAGGGCCGTGCCCATGAGCACGAGGAAGGGGGTGGCCAGCACGACGATGGACACCATCTTCATGTCGTAGGCCTCGATTTTCTTGCCGAGGTATTCCGGTGTGCGGCCGATCATGAGCCCGGCGATGAACACGGCCAGCAGCGCGAAGGCCAGCATGCCGTACAGGCCCGAGCCCACGCCGCCGAATACGACCTCGCCCAATTGCATGAGCAGCATGGGACCCAGGCCGCCCAGCGCCGAGAGGGAATCGTGCATGGCGTTGACCGCGCCGCAGGAGGCCGCCGTGGTGACGACGGCGAACAGCGCGGAGGCCGGCACGCCGAAGCGGCTTTCCTTGCCTTCCATATTGCCCAGCCCCGCGTCGGCCGGCAGATGGGCCAGTGCGGGCGTGAGCGTCTGTTCGGAGGACTGGGTGAGCCAGGCAAAGGCGATGAACAGCAGCGTCATGGCGGCCAGGATGGCGATACCCTGGCGCCGGTTGCCCACCATCTCCCCGAAGCTGAAGCACAGCGCGGCGGGAATGATGAGGATGGCCAGCATCTCCAGCAGATTGGACAGCGCCGTCGGGTTCTCGTAGGGATGGGCCGAGTTGGCGTTGAAGAAACCGCCGCCATTGGTGCCCAGCATCTTGATGGCTTCCTGCGAAGCCACCGGGCCCATGGCCAGCGTCTGCGTCCGGGCGATGGCCGGATCGGTCAGCGGTTTGCCCGCCGCGTCGTTGAGCGCCTGGCCGTTGGCGTCCAGCCGCGGGGCGTCATAGGGCTGGGCCTGCAGCGTGGCGACCTCCTGATAGGCCGAGGTGTTCTGGATCACGCCCTGGCTGACCAGGGCCAGGGCCAGCGCCAGGGCCAGGGGCAGCAGCACATAGAGCGTGCTGCGCGTGACGTCCACCCAGAAGTTGCCGACCGTGGCCGAGCCATGACGCGCCAGGCCGCGTATCAAGGCAAACAGCACGCAGATGCCGGTGGCCGCCGACAGGAAGTTCTGCACCGTGAGCGCCAGCATTTGGGTCAGATAGCCCATGGTGGATTCGCCGCCATAGCCTTGCCAATTCGTGTTGGCGACAAAGCTGATGGCGGTGTTGAAGGCGGAGTCCGGCGACACGGCGCCCATGCCAGCTGGATTCAGGGGCAGCGAGCCCTGCAGGCGCTGTAGCGCGTAGACGGCCGCCAGGCCCAGCACATTGAACAGCAGCACCGCCACCGCGTACTGCCGCCAGTGCATTTCCCGGCCGGGGTCCACGCCGGCGGCGCGGTAGAACAGGCGCTCGGCCCAGCGGCCCCAGGCCGTGGCCGCATAGCGCCCGTCTTCCATCGCGCGCCGGATATAGCGGCCCAGCACGGGCGCCAGGCCGAGCAGCAGGATGAGGTACAAGGCCAGCAGGCCGAAGAATTGGCTGTCCATCAGAATTTCTCCGGCTTGAACAGGGCGATCAGCAAATACACGCCCAGCAGCACGGCGCAGGCGCCGCTGACCAGGTAGAGCCCGTTCATGAGCGTTCCCCTTCCTTGAGCGCGGCGCAGAAATAGACCAGCCCCCAGGTCAGGACCGCGAACAGACCCAGCAAGGCAACATAAAGAAAATCCACTTTCGTTCTCCCGGCGCGCGCGCCCGAATTGACCCCGGCAGGGGTATGGCCGGCAGATTAAGAAAGGGGGGATAAAAACGGGATAAAGCTTGGGCGGGAGCGTGTAAACGCGATATAAAAATGCACCGAAGCCGGCGCCGGCCGCGCCGCCCCAAAATGGGGCACGGCCAGCGGGCGATCCTGTCGAACGGCGCTTCCGGCCCGAAAATCGCTTCTGAAGCAGGGAATTTCAGTGTTCTGTCATGAAATGCACCAATGTGGTGCGCGTTATATAGAAATAAATGCGCCGAATTAGGGCATTCCCCTAGTGTGGCAAGCCCGTATCTGGTGCAGAATTTCGTCCCATGCAGGTGAGGAGACAAGCCCTGCATGGGCAGAAAAAAACCGGCGGCACCGGTTAAAAAATGAAGCAGTACCCAAAATAAAAAGTAAACGCGCAACGGCTGGCACCTAGGTGCCGGCCGTTGTCGCTTCCGGGACGCCATGCTAGGGTTGCAGCCAGGCTGCGCGTTCCGCGCACAAGAACGGAAAGCGATGCCAGAGACTCGCGATGCAAGCACCTCCTCCACACCTTATTGGCGCCGCAACCTGCGGCTCATCGGCCTGTTGCTGGCCATCTGGGCCGCACTGACTTTCGTTCCCGCCTATTTCGCCCGCCAATGGAGTTTTGACTTCTTCGGCTGGCCATTCGCCTTCTGGATGGCGGCCTACGGCGCGCCAGCGGCCTATCTCATCATCATCGCCATCTACGCTTTTGCCACGAATCGCGCCGACGCGCGGGCCGAGCGGAGCGAGTGATGCCGTTTTCAGGATCGACCTCGCAGGAATTCGAGCGCCGCTTGCGCTGGACCTATGCGCTGTACACCGTCGGCTTCGTGCTGCTGATCCTGCTGCTTGCCCTGGCCGAGGTGCTGGGCATGCCGCGCGCCTGGATAGGCTATGTGTTCCTGCTGGTCACCGTGAGCCTGTATGCCGGCATCGGCATTGTCTGCCGCACCTCCGACCAGGTGGAGTACTACGTCGCCGGCCGGCGCGTACCGGCCTTCTATAACGGCATGGCGACCGCCGCCGACTGGATGTCGGTGGCGTCTTTCATCGGCGTGGCGGGCACGCTTTACCTGACGGGCTACGGCGGGCTGGCCTACATCATGGGCTGGACGGGCGGCTTTGTGCTCGTGGCGCTGCTGCTGGCGCCCTATCTGCGCAAGTTCGGCCAGTACACCATCCCGGACTTCCTGGGCGTGCGCTATGGCGGCAATATGCCGCGCCTGGCGGGCGTGGCCTGCGCCATCCTGTGTTCCTTCACCTATCTGGTGGCGCAGATCTACGGGGTGGGCATCATCACCACCCGCCTGACCGGCATCTCTTTCGAGCTGGGCATCTTCGTGGCCCTGGGCGGCATGCTGGTCTGCTCCTTTCTGGGCGGCATGCGCGCGGTCACCTGGACACAGGTGGGGCAGTACATCATTCTCGTGATCGCCTATCTCGTGCCGGTGGTGTGGCTGTCGGTCAAACATACCGATGCGCCCTTGCCTCAGTTCTCGGGTGCGCCGCTTTTGCAGGAGATCACCGAAAAAGAGCGCGCGCTGGTCATTGACCCCAATGAAATCGAGGTGCGCCACCTGTGGGCGGAGCGGGCCGCCGAAATGGCCAGCCGCCTGCAGAACCTGCCGGGCTCCTGGGCCGAGGAGAAAGAAAAGCTCCGCGCCCGCCTGGCCCGCCTGAACGCCACGGACGCGCCCATGGTGGAGATTCGCTCGCTGGAGCGCGAACTGACCGGCTACCCCGCCACCGTGGAGGACGCGCGCACACTCTGGTCGCAGGCCCGCGCCGTGTTCGAGGCCCGGGCCGCGCCGCCGGTGCCGCACGCCGAGCCTTATCCCGCCGAGGACCCCCGCGAGCGCGAGAACATGCGCATCAACTTCCTGGCGCTGGTGCTCTGCCTGATGCTGGGCACCGCCGGCATGCCGCATATTCTCATGCGCTCATACACCACGCCGTCGGTGGCCGAAGCCCGCCGCTCCGTATGCTGGTCGCTGCTGTTCATCCTGCTGCTGTACTTCATGGCGCCGGCCCTGGCGCTGCTGGTCAAGTACGAGATCTACACCCAGGTGGTGGGCACGAGCTTCCTCAGCCTGCCCAGCTGGGTGCATGCCTGGAGCGCGGTGGACGCCAATCTGCTGGAAGTGCTGGACATCAACCGGGACGGCATCGTGCAGGCTTCCGAGATCAGCATGGGAGCCGATGTCGTGGTGCTGGCCATGCCGGAGATCGGCGGGCTGCCCTATGTCGTCTCGGGCCTGGTGGCCGCCGGCGGTCTGGCCGCCGCGCTGTCGACGGCCGACGGCCTGCTGCTGACGCTGTCCAATTCGCTGTCGCACGATATGTGGTATCGCATGGTGTCGCCGCGCATGTCGGCGGCGCGGCGCGTCATGGCGTCCAAGATCCTGCTGCTGCTGGTCGCCTTTGGCGCGGCCTGGGTGGCCGCGCGCAAGCCGGCCGACATCCTGTTCATGGTGTCGGCGGCCTTTTCCTTTGCCGCCTCGTCGTTTTTCCCCGCCCTGGTCATGGGCGTCTTCTGGCGCCGCGCCAATAAATGGGGCGCCACCCTGGGCATGGTGGCGGGCCTGGCGACGACTTTCGCCTATATGGCCCATACCCAGCCCTGGATGCGCGAATGGGTGTTCGGGGTGGCCCGCACCGAGCCGGTGCAATTGTGGTGGGGCATACAGCCCATCGCGGCCGGGGTGTTCGGCGCGCCGGTGGCCTTCCTGACCATTATCGTGGTGTCCTTGCTCACGCCGCCGCCGGACCCGGCCACGCGGGCCCTGGTCGGCTACCTGCGCTCGCCGCGCTGAGGGCCGCGGGCCTCAGTGGCCGACTGACTTGGAGAAGACGTTCATCACGATGACGCCGGCCACGATGAGCACGATGCCCAGTATGGCCGCCAGGTCCAGCGTCTGTTGGAAGAGCAAGACGCCGATGAGCGAGATGACCACGATGCCCACGCCCGACCAGATGGCGTAGGCGATGCCCACCGGCAGCTCCCGCAGCGTCAGCGACAGGAAGTAGAAGGACACCACATACCCCGCCACGGTGAGCAGCGAGGGCAGCAGGCGCGAGAAGCCGTCGCTGGCCTTTAGCGCGCTGGTGGCCACGATCTCGGCGGCGATGGCGACCGCCAGGAAGAGCCACTTCATGGGCGGGTCTCGCCGCGCATCAGCACCAGCAAGGCGCCGGCGCCGCCTTCGCGTTCGGGCGCCTCCGAGAAAGCCATGACCTCGGCCTTCTGGACCAGCCAGGTGCGCACCTTGTCCTTGAGCACGGGCTCCAGCCCCAGCGAGCCATAGCCCTTGCCATGGACGATGCGCACGCAGCGGATGCCGTGCTCCAGGCACTCGTCCAGGAAGGACAGCACCGCGTGGCGGGCCTGCTCCACGCGCAGGCCGTGCAGGTCCAGTTCGGCGCCGGCGCGCCACTGGCCGCGCTTGAGGTTGCGCGCGGTGTCGGGCGCGGCGTCGTGGCGCACGAAGGCCGTGCCGTTCTCGGAGAGCAGGGGGGCGATGTCGCCGCCGTCGGACACGCCCTGATCGGCGCGCGGCGACGCCTCGCCGATGGCCGAGGCGCGGCGCTGGGCGATGGCCGGCGAGAGCGTGGCCTGCGGGGCGTGCACCACCTTGCCGCTGGGCTTGATCGGCGTGGCCTGTCCCATGGCGCGGCGAAAGGCGGTGACGTCGTCGGGGCTGGCGGCGCGGGCGCGTTCGGCCTGGGCTTCGGCCTCGCGCCGCTGCTGTTCGGCCCGTTGCTGCTGGACGTCTTTCTGCAGCTTTTTGAGGCCGGCCAGGCCGAGCTTAGTTCCCCGCATTCTCCAGCCACCGTTGAGCATCCAGGGCGGCCATGCAGCCGGTGCCGGCACTGGTGATGGCCTGGCGGTAGACGTGGTCCTGCACGTCGCCGGCGGCAAACACGCCCGGCACCGAGGTCATGGTGGCCAGGCCGTTCAGGCCGCTGCGGGTGACGATGTAGCCGTCCTTCATGTCGAGCTGGCCCTCGAAGATGCCGGTGTTGGGCTGGTGGCCGATGGCCACGAAGCAACCCATGGCGGCCAGGTCTTCGGTGGCGCCGGTCTGGACGTTGCGGATGCGCACGCCGCTCACGCCGCTGTCGTCGCCCAGGACTTCTTCCAGGGTGCTGAACAGGCGCAGCTCCATATTGCCGTTGGCGACCTTGTCCATGAGCTTGTCGACCAGGATGGGCTCGGCGCGGAACTTGTCGCGGCGATGGATCAGGGTGACCTTGCGGCAGATATTGGAGAGGTAGAGGGCTTCTTCGACGGCGGTGTTGCCTCCGCCGATGACCACCACGTCCTGGTTGCGGTAGAAGAAACCGTCGCAGGTGGCGCAGCCGGAGACGCCGCGGCCCATGAATTGCTCTTCGGAGGGCAGGCCGAGGTATTTGGCCGAGGCGCCGGTGGCGATGATGAGGGAATCGCAAGTGTAGACGTTGCCCGTGTCGCCGGTCAGCGTAAAGGGCCGTTGCGAAAAGTCTACTTTTGCAATGTGGTCAAAAACGATTTCGGTATTGAATCGCTCGGCGTGCTTCTGGAAGCGCTCCATGAGGGCCGGGCCCTGGACGCCGTCGACGTCGGCGGGCCAGTTGTCCACCTCCGTGGTGGTCATGAGCTGGCCCCCCTGGGCCAGGCCGGTGACCAGCAAAGGCTTGAGATTGGCGCGGGCGGCATAGACGGCGGCGGTGTAGCCGGCCGGGCCGGAACCGAGGATAAGGACTTTGGCGTGTGTGGACATGGCAGCTATTCTTCGAGTGACACCCAATTATAATGAGGCGCATGCCCCGGATTTCCAATGTCTCCCCGCGCGCATCGCGCAACACCCGTAACGGGCCCTCCCCCCTGCAGACGCGGATCTCCGCCTTGCTGCGCGAGGCCCGGTGGATCCTGTTCGCCGCGCTGGCGGCCTGGCTGACCCTGGTGCTCATCACCTGGAGCCCGGCGGACCCCGGCTGGTCGCACTCGGTCTCCAACGAAACCCTGCACAACAAGGGCGGCACGCTGGGCGCCTATCTGGCCGATATCCTCCTGTATCTGTTCGGCTTCTCCGCCTGGTGGTGGGTCGTGCTGCTGCTGCACCGCGTGCGCGCCGGCTACCACCGCCTGGCGTCGCACCTGCGCGCGGCCAATGGCAAGCCGATAGATGTGTTGCCGCGGGTGCGCTGGGAGGAGGGCATCGGTTTTGCGCTGCTGCTGGTCGGCTCCCTGGGCCTGGAGGCCCTGCGCCTGTACAGCTGGGGCATGCACCTGCCCGGGGGCACCGACGGCGCCAGCGGCGCGGGCGGCGTCATCGGCCAGATGCTGGCCGCCCAGCTCAAGCTGGCCGTGGGCTTCACGGGCAGCACCCTGATCCTGCTGGTGATGGTCGCCATCGGCCTGTCGCTGTTCTTCTCTTTTTCCTGGCTGCAGGTCGCCGAGCGCGTGGGCGGCTGGATGGAAGGCCTGGTGCGCAAGCTGCGCGATTCCTATTCGGCGCGCGAAGACCGCCGGGTCGGCGAGGTCGCCAAGACCGAACGCACCGAGCAAGTCGCCGCCAAGCAGGAAAAAATGGTGCACGAACAGCCCGTGCGCATCGAGCCGGCCATTACCGTGGTGCCGCGCTCCGACCGGGTCGAGAAAGAAAAACAACAGACGCTTTTCCTGCCGCCGGCCGGAGAGGGCGACCTGCCGGCCATCAGCCTGCTGGACATGCCGCCGCCCAGCCAGGAAACCGTATCGGCCGAGACCATCGAGTTCACCTCGCGCCTCATCGAGAAAAAACTGGCCGACTTCGGCGTTTCGGTCACCGTGGTGGCCGCCCAGGCCGGCCCGGTCATCACCCGCTACGAAATCGAGCCGGCCACCGGCGTGAAGGGCAGCCAGATCGTCAACCTCGCCAAGGACCTGGCGCGCGCGCTCAGCCTGGTGAGCATCCGCGTGGTCGAGACCATCCCGGGCAAGAACCTGATGGGGCTGGAACTGCCCAATCCGCGTCGCCAGATGGTCAAGCTGTCGGAAATCCTCGGCTCGCAGACCTATCACGCCAGCAGCTCGGTGCTGACCATGGCGCTGGGCAAGGACATCGCCGGCAACCCGGTGGTGGCCGATCTGGCCAAGATGCCCCACCTGCTGGTGGCTGGCACCACCGGTTCGGGCAAGTCGGTCGGGATCAACGCCATGATCCTGTCGCTGCTCTACAAGGCCGACGCCTCGCACACCCGCGTCATCCTCATCGATCCCAAGATGCTCGAAATGAGCGTCTACGAGGGCATCCCGCATCTGCTGGCGCCCGTGGTGACCGACATGCGGCAGGCGGCCAACGCCCTGAACTGGTGCGTGGGCGAAATGGAAAAACGCTATCGCCTCATGAGCAAGATGGGCGTGCGCAACCTGGCCGGCTACAACGCCAAGATCCGCGATGCGATCAAGCGCGAAGAGCCCATCCCGAATCCCTTCTCGCTCACGCCCGACCAGCCCGAGCCGCTATCGCCCCTGCCGCACATCGTGGTGGTGATCGACGAGCTGGCCGACCTGATGATGGTGGTGGGCAAGAAGATCGAAGAACTCATCGCCCGCCTGGCCCAGAAGGCGCGCGCGGCCGGCATCCACCTGGTGCTGGCCACGCAGCGCCCCAGCGTGGACGTGATCACCGGCCTGATCAAGGCCAACATCCCGACCCGCATCGCCTTCCAGGTGTCGTCCAAGATCGACTCGCGCACCATTCTCGACCAGATGGGCGCCGAAACCCTGCTCGGCCAGGGCGACATGCTCTACATGCCGCCGGGCACGGGCCTGCCGGTGCGCGTGCACGGCGCTTTCGTCCATGACGACGAAGTCCACCGGGTGGTGGAATATCTGCGCAGCCAGGGCGAACCCAACTACGTCGAGGGCTTGCTCGAAGGCGGCACCGAGGGCGAGACCGGCGATGGCGTGAGCAGCGTCACCGGCATGGCCGACGCCGAGTCGGATCCCATGTACGACCAGGCTTGCGAAGTGGTGCTCAAGCATCGCCGCGCTTCGATCTCGCTGGTGCAGCGCCATCTGCGCATTGGTTACAACCGTGCCGCACGGTTACTCGAACAGATGGAACAAGCGGGTATGGTGTCCGCCATGCAGTCCAATGGCAACCGGGACATCCTGGTGCCCGCCCGAGAGGAAGCTTGATGAATCGACGTTTTTTTGCCCGCCTGGCCGGCGCCGCGCTGCTGGCCGCCGCCCCCGCCCTGGCGCTGGCCGCCGGGGCCCAGGACCAGCTCAAGGCCTTCGTGGCCAAGGTGCAGGGCGCGACCGGCAACTTCACCCAGGCCACGGTCGGGCCGCAAGGCCGCACCCAGCCCGCCCAGAGCGGCGTTTTTGCCTTCCAGCGGCCCGGCAAGTTCAAGTGGTCGGTTTCACGCCCCTATGAGCAGCTGGTCATCTCCGATGGCAAACAGGTCTATCAATACGACCCGGACCTGGCCCAGGTGACCGTGCGCAAGGTGGACCAGGCCATCGGCACGTCGCCCGCGGCGATTCTGTTCGGCTCGGGCAATCTGGAGCAGGCCTTCAATGTCAGCGCCTTGCCGGACCGCGATGGTCTGCAATGGCTGCGCGCCAAGCCGCGCAGCGCCGACGCGGGCTTCTCGCAGGTGGACATCGGCATGAACGGCGATCTGCCCGCCCGCATCGAACTGCTCGACGCCTTCGGCCAGACCACGCGCGTGGAACTCTCCAACATCCAGGCCAACCCCAGCCTGCCGGCCTCCGAGTTCCAGTTCAGCCCGCCCAAGGGCGTGGACGTCGTGAAGATGTAAGACCGGGCCTGCTCGCAGGCCCCGGGGATCAGGGCTTCTTGTAGGCCACGCAGTCCACTTCCACCTTGGCATCGACCACCAGCCGCGACTCCACGCAGGCGCGCGCTGGCGGGTGCTCGCCGAAGTATTCGCGGAACACCTTGTTGAAGGCGGCGAAATCGCGCGGGTCGTCCAGCCAGACGCCGCAGCGCACGATGTGCTCGGCGCCATAACCGGCCTCGTCGAGGATGGCCAGCAGGTTGCGGATGGCCACGTGCGACTGGGTGATGATGCCGCCTTCGACGACCTCGCCATTCTGCATGGGCACTTGCCCGGACACGTAGAGCCAGCCGTCGGCCTGGACGGCGCGCGCGAAGGGCATGTGCTGGCCGCCTTGGCCGGTGCCGCCGGCCACGCCATAGCGCGTGATGCCGTTGCGGTCTGGAAGAGGGGTTGTCATGGGGGTCTCCTCAAGGGGATATCAGGGGGCGAAGCCGCGGCGCAGGTCACCGGCGCGCGGCAGCCAGCGGCCGGCGCGCTCCCCGGTGGCCCGGCCCTGGCAATACGACAGCACGCCGTTGACCCAGACGCCTTCGATGCCGGCCGCGGGTTGTACCGGCTCGATAAAGGTGCCGCGGTCGGCCACGGTGGCCGGGTTGAAAAGCACCAGGTCGGCGTGATGGCCGACGCGGATTTCGCCGCGTCCGGCCAGGCCGAAGCGGCGCGCCGACAAGCCGGTCATCTTGTGCACCGCCTCTTGCAGCGGGAACAATTTCAGGTCGCGGCTGTAATGGCCCAGCACGCGCGGAAACGCGCCCCACAGGCGGGGATGCGGCAGCGGATCGTTGGGCAGCCCGTCCGACCCTATCATGGTCAGGCGGTGCGAGAGCACGCGCCGTACATCGTCTTCGTGCATGCCGTGGTAGACGGCGCCGGCCGGCTGCAGCCGCCTGGCCGCTTCCAGCAGGCTGATGCCCCAATCCGCGGCGATGTCGGCCAGCTTGCGGCCGGCCTTCTCGGGGCAGGGCGTGGACCAGGTGATGTCGATGTCGAAGTCGGCCGTGACCTGCTTCAGGTCCAGGGTGGAGGAGCTGGCCGAGTACGGATAGCAGTCGCAGCCCACCGGCTGCATGCGCCCGGCGGTGTCCAGCAGGGACAGGACCTCGCCGCTGCGGCCCCAGTTGCCGGCGCCGGCGCACTTGAGATGCGACACCACCACGGGGACCCGGGCGTGCAGGGCGATGTCGAAGGCCTCCTGCATGGCCTCCAGGATTTCCGCGAATTCCGAGCGCAGATGGGTGGTGTAGAGCGCGCCGTGGACATCGAGCTCCTCGGCCAGCGCCTTGACTTCATCGGTGCTGGCCTGGAAGGCCGAGGCATAGGCCAACCCGGTACTCAGGCCGATGGCGCCATGCGCCAGCGCTTCGCGCAGCTGCGCGCGCATGCCCTCGATTTCGGTGGCGCTCGCGCTGCGGTCCAGGCGGTCCATGTGGTTGTTGCGCAAGGCCGTATGCCCGACCAGGGCGGCCACATTGACGGCCGGACGCGCGGCGTCCACGGCGGCGGTATAGGCGGCGAAGCTGGGATAGCGGAAATCGTCCGCGGCGCCCAGGAGATTCATGGGGTCGGGCGGCTCGCCTTTCAGGCTGACCGGCGAGGCGCTGATGCCGCAGTTGCCCACCACCACCGTGGTCACGCCCTGGGAAAGCTTGGGCAGCATCTGCGGCTGGCGTATCACATTGGTATCGTCATGGGTGTGGACATCGATAAAGCCCGGTGCCAGGGCCAGGCCCCGGGCCTCGATTTCCCGGGCCGCGGCCTGCCCGCCCAGTTCGCCCAGCGCGGCGATGCGGCCGTCCTCGAGGGCCACGTCGGTCCGCAGCGGCGCGCCGCCTGTGCCGTCGTAGACCAGGGCGCCGCGGATCAGGGTGTCATACATCGGATCAATCTCCCAGCGGCAGGCGGTTGGGCCCGCCGCGGTACTCGTCCAGCGCCAGTTTGATGCGGCGCAAACGTTCCTGCGTGTCTTCCTGGCGGGCCAGCGCCAGTTCGGTGGCCAGCAGGTCGATGGCCAGCAGCATGGCGTAGCGCGATGCCGAAGGCTTGTAGATGAAATCGGTCTCGGCCGTGTGCACGGGCAGCACCACATCGGCCATGGCGGCCAGTTCGGAGCCGGGATCGGTGATCGCCACGATGCGCGCGCCGTATTGCTTGAGGATGCGGGCGGCCGACAGCATCTCGGGCGTGCGCCCGGACACCGACAGCAGCAAGGCGGCGTCGCGCTCGTCGAGGGTGGCCGCCACCATGCGCATCAGCACGGCGTCGGTATAGGGCGCCACGGGATAACCCAGGCGAACCAGGCGGGACTGCACCTCGTGCGTGAGCGCGGCCGACGCGCCGCCCATGCCGAAGACATGGGTCATGCGGGCCCGGCCCAGGAGGGCGGCGGCGCTCTCGACCAGGGTTTCGGAGAACAACGGCAGATGCGCCCGCAAGCTGTTTTCGATATCGGCATACAGGCGGGCGTAGAAGGTGCTTTCCTCATCCGGCGTGGCGCGGTCAAGGAAGCGTTCGCCGATGGCGCTGGCCTGCGCCAGGCGCAGCTTGAGATCGCGCGTGTCTTCGCATCCCACGGAGCGCGCGAAGCGCGAGATGGTGGCGATGCTCACGCCGGCCTTTTGCGCCAGCTGGTCGACGGTGGCTCCCGATGCCTGGGCGATGTCATCGAGAATCGCGTCGGCCACCTTGCGTTCGGTGGCGCTCAGCGCATCCCGGCAGCTGCGGATCTGGTAGACGATGTCGCGGTGCGAGTTCATGAGTGGTTCATCCAAGTTCGTCCAGGCGGGCGCAGGCCGCGAAATGGCCTTGCCCCAGGTCCTGCGCCGCGGGCGGCGCGCTGGCGCAGATGTCGGCCGCATGCGGGCAGCGCGTGCGGAAGACGCAGCCGGAAGGCGGATCGACGGGGCTGGGGATTTCCCCCTTGAGCAGGATACGCTTGCGCGCGGCGCGCGGGTCGGGGACCGGGGCGGCCGACAGCAGGGCCTGGGTGTAGGGATGGCGCGGCCGGCCGTAGACCGCCCGCGTGGGGCCGCGCTCCATGACGCGGCCCAGGTACATCACCACGACCTCGTCGCAGAGATAGTCCACCACGGCCAGGTCATGCGCCACGAAGAGCATGGTCAGGCCCAGGTCCCGCTGCAGGTCCTGCAGCAGATTGAGCACTTGCGCCTGGACCGAGACATCCAGGGCCGAGACGGGCTCATCGGCGACGATGAAATCCGGCTGCACGGCCAGGGCGCGGGCGATGCCGATACGCTGGCGCTGGCCGCCGGAGAACTCATGCGGATAGCGCAGCCTGTGGTCGCCGTTGAGGCCCACGCGCTCCAGCAGCTCGATGATGCGGGCGTCGCGGCGCTGGCGCGCCAGGCCATGGGTGTCCAGCGCCTCGCCGAGGATCTCGGAGACCGTCATGCGCGGATTGAGGCTGGCATAGGGGTCCTGGAACACGATCTGCATGCGGCGCCGCATGGGCAGCATGCGCTTCTCGTCGAAGTGCGTGATGTCCGTGCCATCGAAAACGATGCGCCCGGCCGTGGGCGCGAACAGACGCAGCAGAGCGCGTCCGGTGGTGGTCTTGCCCGAGCCGGACTCTCCCACCAGCCCGACGATGCTGTTGCGCGGCACCTGGAAACTGACATCGTCCACCGCCCGGACCACGGGCGCGTGGGCGCCCGAACCGGTGGGGAAGTGGACCTTGAGGCCTTCGACGGAAAGCAGCGGATCGGCGGCGCGGGTCATCATGCGGCGGCTACCTTGAAGCATCGGGCGCGGTGCGCGGGTTGGACGGCGAGCAGTTCGGGCACGGCGGCGGCACAGCCCTCGTCAGCCAGGGGGCAGCGCGGCGCGAAAGTGCAGCCCGGCGGCAGCGACAGGACGCTGGGCACATTGCCGGGGATGGCCTGCAGCCGCTGGCGCGAGGCCAGCAGCGCGGCCGTCGGGATGCAGGACAGCAGGCCGCGCGTATAAGGATGGGTGGGGCGCTCGAAGAGGGAATACACATCGGCGTCCTCCACCACGCGCCCGGCATACATCACCGCCACGCGATGGGCGATCTCGGCCACCACGCCCAGGTTGTGCGTGACGAACAGGATGCTCATGCCGCTTTCTTGCTGCAGCCGGCGCAGCAAGTCCAGGATCTGCGCCTGCACGGTCACGTCCAGCGCGGTGGTGGGCTCGTCGGCGATGAGCACCGAAGGATTGCAGGCCAGGGCCAGCGCGATCATCACGCGCTGGCGCATGCCTCCCGACATCTGGTGCGGGTACTCGTTGACCCGGCGCGCGGCGGCAGGGATCTCGACGCGCTCGAGCATCTCGCGGGCCCGCCGCATGGCGGCGGCATGCGAGCCGCCCTCATGCTGCAGGACCGCCTCGGCGATCTGGTCGCCCACCGTGAACAGCGGGTTGAGGCTGGTCATGGGCTCCTGGAAGATCATGGCGATCTCGGCGCCGCGGATACGGCGCAGCGTGGCCGCATCGGCGCGCGCCAGGTCATGTTCCTTGCCATGCCGGTCCTTGAAGCGGATGGCGCCGGCTTCGATGCGGCCGGCCGGCTTGGGCAGCAGGCCCATGATGGACAGGCTGGTGACCGATTTGCCGGAGCCGGATTCGCCCACGATGGCCAGGGTTTCGCCGCGTGCCAGTTCGAAGGTCACGCCGTCGACCGACTTGGCCACGCCGTCGCGGCTGTGGAACCAGGTTTTCAGGCCGTCGACGGCCAGGACGATTTCTTTGCCGCTCATGGTCTACAGCTCCTTGCGCAGGCGCGGATCCAGCACATCGCGCAGGCCGTCGCCGACCAGTTGCAGCGAGAGCACCGACAGTACGATGGCGATGCCCGGGAAAAGCATGATCCAATCCGCCGAACCCATGTATTGCTGGCCGGCATTGATCATGGTGCCCCAGGTCGGGATGTCGGGCGAGACCCCGACGCCCAGGAAGGACAGGCCGGCTTCGGCCAGGATGGCGTAGGCGAAGATGAATGTGCCCTGCACCAGGATGGGCGAGACGAGGTTGCGCAGGACATGGACGGTGACGATGCGCCAGGTCGACACCCCCAGGGCGCGCGCGGCCTCGACAAAGGGCAGTTCGCGGATCACCAGGGTCGAGGCGCGCACGATGCGCGCCAGGCGCGGCGTGTACACAATGCCCAGGGCGATCACGACATTGACCAGCGATGGCCCCAACGCGGCCACCAGCGAAATCGCCAGCAGGATGTCGGGGAAGGCCATCATGGCGTCGATCAGGCGCGAGACGAACTTGTCGGCCGAGCGGAAAAAACCGGCGGCCAGCCCCAGGGCGATGCCCAGCACGCTGGACAGCAGCACGACGGCAAAGCCCACCGTCAGGGACAGCCGCCCGCCATGGATGACGCGGCTCAGGACGTCGCGGCCGAAGTCGTCGGTGCCGAACCAGTGCGCGGCGCTCGGCGCCTTGAGGCGGTTCATGATGGACAGTTTGTAGGGATCGTAGGGGCTGATCCATGGCGCCAGCAGGGCCGCCAGCACCAGCACCGCCAGCACGATGAGCGCGATAAGGACGGTCTTGCGCGCCACCAGCAGGCGCAGGATCTGCCAGCGGTCGCTGCCGCCGGCGGTCATGGGGGTCGCGATGGCCATATCAGTACCGCACGCGGGGATCGACCAGCAGGTAGAGCAGGTCGATGAACAGGTTGATCAGGACGTAGATGGCGGCAATCACCAGCAGGGCGCCCTGGATGACGGGGTAGTCGCGGCGCAGCACGGCCGAGACCACCAGGCTGCCCACCCCGGGCAGGCCGAAGACGGTCTCCGTGACCACGGCGCCGCTGATGAGCAGGGCGGTGGTCAAGCCCAGCACCGTCAGGATGGGGATGAGGGCGTTGCGCACCGCGTGCTTGAGGATGACGCGGCGCTCGGGCAGGCCCTTGGCGCGCGCCGTGCGCACGTAGTCGTCGCGCAGCACGTCCAGCATGCTGGCCCGTATGAAGCGGGTGATGAGCGCCGAATTGACCAGCCCCAGCACCACGGCCGGCAGGATCAGGTGGGACAGCCGCGTGCCGATCGAGGCGTCGGGGCCGCCGTAGCCGGCCACCGGCAGCCAACCCAGCTTGACCGAGAAAATCTGCATCAGGATCAGCCCCAGCCAGAAACTCGGCACGCTGGAGGTGAACATGGAGAACGTCAGCACGGATTGGTCCAGCGTGCTGCCGCGCTTGACCGCCGACAAGATGCCCACCGGCAGCGCGATGGCGCTGGCGATCAGCAGCGACATCAGCGTCAGCCAGAAAGTGGGTTCGGCGCGGTCGGCCAGGGCCGACAGCACGGGCTTGTTCAGGAAGATGGACTGGCCCAGGTCTCCCCGCGCCAGCTGGCCCAGCCAGGTGAGGTATTGCACCGGCAGGGGCTGGTCCAGGCCCAGGCGGGCCCGCAGCGCCGAGATGTCCTGCTGGCTGGCTTCGGGGCCCAGCATGACGGCGGCCGGATCGCCAGGGGTCACGCGGATGATCACAAAGACGATGGTGGCGACGATGAACATCACCGCGACCAGGCCGATCAGCCGGTTCAGTAGGTAACGCGACACAGCGGGTTCCTCGCTCGGGTTGGACGGCGGCGGCCGCGCGGGCCGCCGCGGCGCTTATTTGGCCGCCTTCCAGGCGTTCCAGAAATAAGGCCAGGGGGCGGGCTGCACGCCCAGCAGCGCCGGCGAGCGCGCCGCCTGGGCATTGAAATCGCCCACCTTGATGAAGGGCACTTCGTCGAACACCGCCTTTTGCACATCGGCCCAGCGCTGCACGCGCTCCTCCTGGGTGCGCGCCTGGTTGAAGGCGTCGAGCACCTGGTTGCGGCGCGGCGTGTCCCACCAGCCCGGCGCATCCTTGGACGGGAAGTCGATCAGCGCCGGCTCGGGCAGGAAGGGGCTGTGGGTGATGAAGATATCCCATAGCGCCGGATCCTGGCGGCGCTGCGTCAGCGTGGCCCAGTCCACCACTTGCATGTCCACCTTGAAGCCCGCGGCCTTGAGGTATTCGGCGGCCACCAGCGCCATCTTGTAATGGAACTCATATTGCTGGCTGGTCAGGATGCGGATGCTGCGGTCCTGCACGCCGGCGCCATCGACCAGTTTCTTGGCCGCGGCCGCATCGCCCTTGTTGTAGACCTTGTCGCCCAGCCGGGTCGCCCAGGGAAAACCTTCGGGATAGAGGTCGCCATTGAGCTTGTAGAACTCCTTGTTGCCGAAGGCGGCGAACAGCATGTCCTCTTCGTTCAAGGCCAGCTGCACGGCCTGGCGCACGGCCAGGTTGGACATGATGCCCTGCTTGGTGTTGAGCACCAGGCGCGGCCAGCCGAAGGGCTTGAGCATGACCGGGTCCGAACGCCCGCCCTTGAGCTTGGCCAGCGATTCGACCGGCAGCGAGTCGACGTAATCGAACTGGCCGGCGATGGCCGATTCCACGCGGGTATTGGCGTTGCTGACCGGCACGAAACGGATTTCGTCCAGATACTGCTTGCGCGCGCCGCCGTAGCCGTCGGGCTCGCCCGCGCGAGACTGATAGCCCTCGAAGCGCGTGAGCTGGATGTACTGGTCGGGCACCCGCGCCTTGAGCTGATAGGGGCCCGTGCCGACAAACGTGGTCAAGGTGGGAGCGATGTTCTTGGCCGGCAAGATGATGGCCGCGCTGTTGTTCATCGCCAGCAGGGCCGTCAACGGCGCATAGGGCTGCTTGAGAGTGATCTTGATGGTGTCGGCGTCGGGCGCCTCGATGGCGGTGATCAACTTGGCGGCCTGTTTGCCGCGCGAGGCGATCTCGGTCCAGCGCTTGAGCGAAGCCACGGCATCGGCCGAGCTCACCTTGGCGCCGTCATGGAAGGTCAGGCCCTGGCGCAGCTTGATGGTGTAGGTCAGGCCATCGGCGCTGACCTCCGGCAATTTCTCGGCCAGCAGCGGCGTCAGGTTCCACTTCGCATCGAAGGTGTACAGCGTCTCGAAGATGTGCTGCGTCAGAATGCCGACCAGGTCGGCCGTGCTGGTCATCGGGTCCAGGGTCGGCGGCTCGCCGATGGTGGCCACCGAGATGGTGCCGCCCTCGGCCGGGGCGGCCGACAGGGCCGTGGCGTGCAGGCCCAGGCCGAGAATGCCGGCCGCAAACAGGCTGGCCAGCCGGGTGGTGCGCAGATTCATGAGCTTGTCTCCAGGGGAGTCAACAACAAACTGCCGGTTAGAAATAAGTCGCGGCCACGCCCGTGACGCTGTAGGCATCATCCAGCAGCAGGATCTGGCGCCACTTGTCGAAAGTGAGGCAGGGGTGGGAAATATCGAAGGCGATCATGTCTCCCACGGCAATATCGTCATCCGGCCCGATGGACATGAAGGCATGCTGGTCCATCATGGCGGTCAGCTTCCAGTGGCCGGGCGCGTCCTGCGGCAGCGCGGCGCCGGGCCGGTAATGGCGGGCCGGGGCAGGCAGGCCCGCATCGAAGGCGGCGTCGCGCTTGCCCAGGCCGATGATGGCCCGGCCCGCTTCAGGCAGTGATTGCACATAGGCCCAGACCTGCAGCGCGGGCTGCAGGCCGGGTTCCAGGCGCTGGGCCACGGGATTGTGCGCGGCGATGCGTTCGGCGGCGCCGCGGTAGATGCCCACGTCGTGGCTCAGATAGCAGCCCGGTCGCAGTACGATGTCCAGGCCGCGGCCGATGTCCAGGCCCGAGAACTCTTCGGCCACCACATCGAACCAGGCCGAGCCCGCCCCGGTCAGGATGGCGGCGCCTTCCGCGCGCAGCCGGCCCTCGGCGGCGAGGCGGCGCAGCGTATCGGCCGCGCGCCGCAGAAAGCCGCGGATGGCCGCCTCGTCCTGCAGCACGCCTTCGTAGATCTCCACGCCGGCCAGGGCCAGGGCGTCCGGCCAGCGGGCGATCTCGTCCAGCACTTCCTGCGCCTGGACGGCATCGCGCGCGCCGGTGCGTCCGCCGGCCACGCCCAGCTCCAGCAGCACGGGCAGGCACAGGCCGGCCTGGCGGAAGTAGGCGCCCAGCTGCGCGGCGTTGGCGGCCGAGTCGACCAGGCAGCAGAAACGGAAGGCCGGGTCGCGCAGCAGCCCGGCGATGATGGCCATATTGGCGCGGCCGACCAGCTGGTTGGCCATGATCACCCGGCGCACGCCGTGGTGATAGGCCGCCTGGGTCTGCGGCGCCGTCGCCAGGGTGATGCCCCAGGCGCCGGCCTCGATCTGGCGGGCGAACAGTGCCGGGCTCATGGTCGTCTTGCCGTGCGGCGCCAACTTGACCTGATAGGCCTCCATGAAACGCTGCATCCACTGCAGGTTGTGGCGCATGCGGCTTTCATAGAGCACGGCCGCCGGCAGGCTCACGTCCTCGCGCAGCAGATTCCAGCCCAGGCCGGCCGCCTGGGCGGTGGTACAGCCTGCGGGAAATTGACCCAGTCCCTTGCCGTCGGGGTCCAGCGGCGTCGCCTCTGCCATGCGGGTTCCTTGAAAATTTTTACCAATAATCTTTCGTAGGAAGATTATCTTGAAAGAAATTTACAGGCGGGAGCTAGGACTTTCCCCTAGCCGCGCTCATGGTGTAATGGCCGCCTGGACGCTGCCCTTCTGTTTTCCGCTGCCATGAGCAACGATCTGTTTTCCGCCGACCCCGCCCACCGCCCCTATGTGCCCCTGGCCGAGCGCCTGCGTCCGCGCACGCTGGCCGACGTGGTCGGGCAATCCCATCTCCTGGGGCCGGACAAGCCGCTGCGCGTGGCCTTCGAATCGGGCCGGCCGCATTCCATGATCTTCTGGGGGCCGCCGGGCGTGGGCAAGACCACCCTGGCGCGGCTGATGGCCGATGGATTCGATGCCCAGTTCATCGCCATCTCGGCCGTGCTGGGCGGCGTCAAGGACATCCGCGACGCCGTCGCCACCGCCCAGATCGCGCAAGGGCAGGGCCGCCGCACCATCCTGTTCGTCGACGAAGTCCACCGCTTCAACAAGGCCCAGCAGGACGCCTTCCTGCCCTATGTGGAAAGCGGGCTGTTCACTTTCATTGGCGCCACCACCGAAAACCCTTCTTTCGAGGTCAACTCGGCGCTCTTGTCGCGCGCCCGCGTCTACGTGCTGCAATCGCTCAGCGCCGAGGAGCTCACGCTGTTGGTGGACCGCGCCGTGGCGGCCTTCAATGAGGGCCGCGACGACAAGCCGATACGGTTTGACCAGGCCGCGCGCGAGCAACTGGCGGCCTGGGCCGATGGCGACGCCCGGCGCCTGATCAGCGCGGTCGAGGTCGTGGCCGAGTCGGCCGAAGCCGCCGGCCGCGAAGAGGTCGATGCCGCCTGGCTGGAGACTTCGCTGTCGCAGAACCTGCGCCGCTTTGATAAGGGCGGCGACGCCTTCTACGACCAGATCAGCGCCTTGCACAAGGCGGTGCGCGGCTCGGACCCGGACGCCGCCCTGTATTGGTTCGCCCGCATGCTCGACGGCGGCGCCGATCCCAAATACCTGTCGCGCCGCCTGGTCCGCATGGCGGTGGAGGACATCGGCCTGGCCGATCCCCGCGCCACCGAGCTGACGCTGCAGGGCGCCGATATCTATGAGCGCCTGGGCTCGCCGGAGGGTGAGCTGGCCCTGGCCCAGGCCGTGGTCTACCTGGCCTGCGCGGCCAAATCCAACGCGGTCTACAACGCCTACAACGCCGCCCGCAAATTCGCCGCCGAGCACGGCAGCGCGCCCGTGCCCCTGCATCTGCGCAACGCGCCGACCAAGCTCATGAAGCAGCTCGGCCATGGGCGCACCTATCGCTATGCCCACGACGAGCCCCATGCCTACGCCGCGGGCGAGCACTACTTCCCCGATGGCCTGAACCCGACTTTCTATCGACCCACGGACCGCGGGCTGGAGGCCAAAATCCAGCAGAAACTGGCGTTTCTGCGCGAACTCGACGCCCAGGCCCGCGACAAGAAGCGCTAGCGCGGCTTAGTGCCGCACTTCCACGACGACTTTTTCGCGCGCCAGCGCATCCAGGAAATCATCCGCCAGGCGGGTGTTCTCCTGGTCGAGGTTGGCATCCCACTCATCGAGCAGCAGGACTTTCACCTCATCCATCTGCCGGATTTCCGCCAGGATGCGCATCATGCGCTGTCCGGTGGACAGCCCGTCCTGCTTGCCTTGCCAGACCAGTTGTTCGAAGGACGACGGCAGATAGAAGACCTGGTCGGGATTCGCACCCTTCAGCTCAAGCAAGAAAGTGCTTTTGCCCGAACCATTGGGCCCGCGCACCGTGAACCGGCCCTGCTTGGCCGCCTGGATGGCGCTGGCGCTGGCCCGCGGGTCGGCGACCGGCACGTCGTTGATGCGTATGCCGGCGATGGCCGGGCTGCCGGCCGGCGGCACCTCGGTAAGCCGGGCGGCCTTCAGCAGATATTTGAAAGCGGCATCGGCGGCGCCGAACTCCAGGATTTGGTAGACCAGGGCGCCCAGTGAATTCAGGATATGGAATATCCGTGTCAGGTTCACGAGAGTGGCCGCGATCAGGGCCGGTTCAATATCCGGCGCCGTCACCGTCTCATAGATCAGATAAGAGGTGGGGATGAGCGTCACCAGGCCGAGCAGGAAATTACTGGATTGCTTGAGCCATTCCAGCCTGATCAAGGAACGATAGTAAAGACGGCCCGTGGTGCCGGCCTGCGCTTGCCAGTGGGCGAGATTGTGGCGGTTGCCCAGGGTAACGTTGCTCCAGAAGCGGCCCAGGATATGCCCATAGCCGGCCAGGCCGGCCTGGGACGTCTCGGACAGGCGCGAGATGCCCGGGTTGAAGACCGCGATCACCGCGGCGCAGGCGATCACACTGATGACATAGCCTTGCCAGATGCCGGGCGGGAGCAAGTAGGCGATCACCACCAGGCTGAGGAGGCTGTTCAGGCTGAAGCTCGCAAAGCCATAGATATGCGCGATGTAGCCGAAGGTGGCCGAAAACGCATTGCGCGAGACGACGGAATCGACCTCCTCCCGGCTGGCCGCATCACGATAGCGCGCGGTCCTGCCCTGAAAGCGCAGTTCGAACATGCGCAGCAAGCGGGCATGGGCGGCGTTGGCCCAGGCCTGCATGGTCACGTAGGACAGGCAGCCCGGGACGAAGGGCAGAATCATGCTGGCGAAATAGAGCAGCAGCGACAGCTGGAAAGCCTGGCCAGCCTGCAATTGCCCTATCGCCTCGGTCAGGAAATAGGCCGACGCGGCAATCATGCTCTGGTGCAGCAGCACCAGCAGCAGGGTGAGGGCGGCAAATCGGTGCAGGAAAATAATATGCAGGCGCGAGGGTTTGATTAGGCACATCAACATGCGGGTGGCGTATGTCGTCTTTGACCACGTGCTGCGTCATGCGCTGATGCATGGGTTTACACGCATCCTGTTTCCTTGCCTCCCGCCGCTTTTGAGTACGATCCCGCAACCCACTGGCTGCCCGGTCGCTTTTTTGATGGTTCTAGACTAGCGTGACCTGCGACCCTTATCAGTAGTCCTTATCCGCATGGTTTGTCATCCCTTGCGTCCTGTTGGCCGCCAGACGGCCAGGGCGCGGCAAGCCCATCCGGCGGGGAGGGTAAAATCCCCGGGGTTGCCGGCGCTTCGTGCCGCGACCCAAGGCGCCCGGTCCCCGCGGCCGGCGGCGCGTTTCCCAACTCAATCGCCATCACCATGCTAGATCCGATACTGCTGCGCAAAGACCTGCAAACCGTCGTGGACCGCCTCCGGAGCCGGGGCGTCGCCTTCGACACGGAACGGTTCAACGATCTGGAGTCCCGCCGCAAGTCCGTGCAGACCGAGACCGAGTCCCTGCAAGCGCGCCGCAATGCCTTGGCCAAGCAGATCGGCCAGCTCAAGGCCAAGGGCGAGGATGCCTCGGCCGTGATGGCGGAATCGCAGGCCTTGCCCGCCCGGCTCAAGCAGCTGGAGGACGAGCTGGCGATGCTGCAGCAGCAGCTCAATGAGCTGCTGATGTCGGTGCCCAACCTGCCGCACGCCAGCGTGCCGGTGGGTGCGTCCAGCGACGAGAACGTCGAAGTCCGCCGCTGGCTGCCCGGCCAGGCCGGCCCGGACGGCAACCCCGCCGCGCTGGGGTTCGAGCCGCGCGACCACGTCGCCGTCGGCGAGCCCCTGGGCCTGGATTTCGACACCGCCGCTAAGCTGTCGGGCGCGCGCTTTTCCTTCATGCGCGGCCAGATGGCCCGCCTGCACCGCGCCCTGGCGCAGTTCATGCTGGACCTGCAGACCGGCGAGCACGGCTATACCGAGTGCTACACGCCCTATATCGTCAACAGCTCCACGCTGTACGGCACCGGGCAATTGCCCAAGTTCAAGGACGATATGTTCTTCGTGACCAAGGGCGGCGGCGACGATGACCCCAAGGTCGACGAGCATGGCAAGGCTTTCGTGCGCGAAGACCAATACCTGATCTCGACGTCGGAAATCACGCTGACCAGCGTGGTGCGCGACACCATCGTGCCCGGCGCCGACTTGCCCTTGCGCATGACCGCGCATACGCCTTGTTTCCGCTCCGAGGCCGGCAGCGGCGGGCGCGATACGCGCGGCATGATACGCCAGCATCAGTTCGACAAAGTCGAAATGGTCCAGATCGTCCATCCCGAACAGTCCTACGAGGCGCTGGAGCAGATGACCGGGCATGCCGAGGCCGTGCTGCGCCGGCTGGGCCTGCCCTACCGGGTCATGCTGCTGTGCACCGGCGACATGGGCTTTGGCGCGGCCAAGACCTATGACCTGGAGGTCTGGCTGCCGGCGCAGAACACCTGGCGCGAGATTTCCTCGGTCTCCAACTGCGAGAGTTTCCAGGCACGCCGCATGCAGGCGCGTTTCCGCGCTGACGCCAAGAGCAAGCCCGAGTTCGTCCATACGCTCAATGGCTCCGGACTGGCGGTCGGGCGCGCCCTGGTGGCCGTGCTGGAGAATTATCAGCAGGCCGATGGCAGTGTCGTAGTGCCGGAGGTGCTCCGTCCCTATATGGGCGGCATCGAGGTGCTCAAGCCCTGAGGCTTGAGCAAACCTGAAAACCCGGCCCGCGGCCGGGTTTTTTTATTTATCGATTTATTGTTCCGATAATGGTTTGCCACATTCCGTTTCCGTGGCCGAAATCATTCTGTAGCCTTTGACCGGTATCTTTGTCTTGCGCTATTGATGTGAACAAATGTGAATGAGCGATTAAAAGGGCCGCATCTTGCGGCACAATATGTCTGCTTGGCCTCGTGTCCCTTCATTTCAATAGAGGAAGCTAACCATGACTTCACGAATGATTGGCGATTTTCGCGTTCGTTGCACTGTTGTCCCGAAAGAGGGGCAGTCCTTCGGTGTGCGGATATGGACGCGCCGCGTGGGCGGCACGGCTCCCGAAAAAGCGTGGGATCTTCCCAACCTGGCCACCTACCGCAGCCTCAGCGAGGCGGAAGCAGGCAGTCAGGAAATCTTCTCGAAGATCAATGGTGTTCGTTTTAATGGTGAACCGGAGTTTGCACATGCGACCGCATAATGGCTGGTGGAAGAACACCAGCACCCCGCGCCGTTGGCTCGACGCCATGCGCGCTGCCGCACGGCAACCGTCCTCGCAAGAGGCCGCTGCCGCCCTGCCGGCCAAGCCGGCTCAGGCCAATGCCTGATCCGGCCCAGGCCGGCCATGGAAAAAGCCGCCCTCGGGCGGCTTTTTGTTTGTCCTGCGCGCCTCAGTCGCGGCGCCAGTGGCCGCGCGGGGGTGGGCCGTAATGGCGCGGGCCGCCATGCCAACGCGGGCCGCCGTAATAGACCGGAGCCGGCACGACCACCGGACGGACATAGACCGGCGGCGGCGCGTAGTAGCGCGGCGGCGGGGCGACGTAGACCGGGGCCGGGGCCATATAGACCGGCGGGGGCGGTGCCACGTAGACCGGGGCGGGGGCGACCGCAATACCGGGAATGCCGATGGACACGCCGATGTCCACATGCGCCATTGCCGCAGCTGACATCGTCAGGGCGGCGGCGCCCAAACCGGCGACTAGCCATTTCTTCATGATTTCACCTGCCTTGCTGCACATGCAGTCTTGAGATTGCGTCGATCGTATTTTCGTCCTTTTCGCGGCGAAAGCTTCCCCGGTGGGTATTGCAATGGCGACAAAGCGCAACCAGCGGGCGCGCCGGTGCTGCGCCGCGCCATTGCCGGCCCAGAGGGGAAAGAAGGGACTTGACATCGGCTGAAATCAAATCGCCCGGCGGGCGAGTTACATCCGATCACCAACATGCGCCGGCTTGCGCCAGCGCAAGCGTTTCGCGGGGCTTATCGGTATACTCGACCCATGACGACCGCTCACGACCTCAAGCCTGGGTACTACTGGTACACCATGGAAAAAGATCCCCTGGCCATCATCCACATCCATGCGGATGGGGGCGCCACGCTCATGGGCACGGATTTCCGCATGGAACCCGAAGGCGTCGCCAGCATGATCCGGCAGGGTGAGCGCTTTTTCTGGATCGAACCGCCCGAGCTCTCCCGCGACTGACCTCGCTTCAAACCGCCTGGGCCGCATCCAGCAGCGTGATGCCGCCCTTTTCCCTGTGCTTGGCGCGGTACAGCGCGTCATCGGCCCGGGCGTAGGCGTGCTGCCAGTCCACCATCACTCCCGGGGGCAGCCATACCAGGCCAAACGTCGCACTGACCGCCCCAGTCTGTCCCCAGTTCAATTGGCGGATGGCCGACATCAGGCCTTCGGCCTGGCGCAGGGCTTTCTCCGGCGAGTCCGCCGAATAAATCGCCGCGAACTCATCACCACCCACCCGGCAGACGCAATCGTCGTTGCGGCGCAATTGCAGCTTGACCGCCTGGGCAACCGCATGCAGCAGGCGGTCGCCCGCGGCGTGCCCCAGACTGTCGTTGATGGCCTTGAAATCATCCAGGTCAAATAGGCAGAGCGCCACGCCCAGCCCGCGTTGCGGCGCATGCAGCGCCTCCCGCAGGCGCTTGGCGAAATAACGCCGGTTGAAAATGCCCGTCAAATCATCGGTCACCACCAGGCGCCGCAGGCGGCGGTTCTCCGCCTCCAGCTCGGTCAGCTTGCGGCGCAGCGCCGGCTGACACAGCGCGGCCGGGCACCGCGCCGGCAGGCTCGGTCCGGAATGGCGCGAAGCCAGGGTGGAGACGCGCTTGCGCAGGGGGATGCGGTGGGCGCGAGAGGTTTTGTCTGAGGAGATCATGGCAAAGCGCATCTTTCGTGTGGGCCTGCTTGGGTTAGGCTCAGACTCAAGGCTACGGCGTTTCCAGATGTTTCTCCAGAAAACTAGTGTCAACGATTGTCAAGCTTTGCGGCAGCACCGATTTATCTGCCACATGCTGCATCTTGGTCGCAAATTTGCGATTAATCGGCACCCATGATTTTGTGTGTTTTGTAGAGAATCTTTTATATATGCGATAACTGCCTCGCCATGCCCCTTGGAGGGAACATTGCGTTAAATAGATAACAGGATTCAGGTTTGAATCGTGGTATATGTTTGATCATTGGTCCAACAACAGGGAGGCTCTTTTGCAAGTGATTCGGGAAGGCCGGGCTGTCTGCTGTTCAGCCCGCAAGTACGAGTTTCTGACGGTCGAGCAGGCGATGGGATTCGCCAGATTCCTGCAGCAGGGTAAGAGCTTGGAACATGCCTGCAAGATATGGCGGCCCAAGCGCATCACGGCGGTTCATGGGCCGGCGACCGGTCCCGACGAGCCGCGCGCGCGGCATCACAACTGATATCCGGGCCGTTTGCGGGAACGCAGGCGGATAAATCCATGAGCCGGCCATGGTTAATCATGGCCGGTCAAAAAGATAATCATTCGATGGTGCCCGGTAAAGCCCGGTTCAAGAGCCGGCGAGCAAGGGGCTGATAAACTGGCTGATGCCGGTAAGAATAATCTGCACACCGACGCAGAGCAGCAAAAAGGCGGAGACCCGGGTCACCACCCGGGTGCCGCCGGCGCCCAGAAAGCGCGAGAGCGAGTCCGCCCGGCTATACACCAGATAGATCGTCACGACGACCAGGGTGGAGACCGCAATCGAGGACAGGCTGCCGAGCACGAACTCGCGCAGCTCCTTGGTCCGGTTGGCCGTCAGCGCGATGGCCGCGGCCACCGTGCCGGGCCCGGTAGTCAGCGGTACCGTCAGCGGGAAAAACACCATTTCGCCCAATTGGCTGGGCGCGATCTGCTGGACAGTCTGGGCATCCTTGTTGTGGATTTCCGGCGCGTTGAGCATGGTCCAGCCCGACACCGCCACGGCCAGCCCGCCGGCGATACGCAGCGCCTCCAGCGTGATGCCGAACATGTGCAGCACGAAGGTGCCCAGGAAGAAAGCCACGATCAGGACGAAAAAAGAATTCAGCGCGACGCTGTAGGCGAGCTTGCGCCTTTCCTCGACGGTGAGGGTGGCGGTCTTGTTGAGGAAGATGAAGGCGAGGCCGACCGGGTTGATGATGCTGATGAGCGTGGTATAGCCGAACAGGATTTCGGAGACAAACTGGCTCATGAGGCCTCGCGACACGACAGGGCGGTGGCCGGTCCACCGCGCGGCACTAGTGTCGATGGCTTTGCCGGATTTGGCAACCCGGCTGCGGTCCGGCCTGGCGCGGCGGCTCAGACAGCGGGGGCGCCGTGCGCGGGCCGCAGGCCGGGCTGGCGGACCAGCGCAGCCTGCATGTGCGAGACGAAGGCCTGGATGCGCGGGGAGGGCTGGCGGCTGGCCGGCCAGACGGCCTGCAAGGGCACATCCAGCGGCAGGTATTTGTCCAGCACCGGCACCAGGCGTCCCTGTTCGATGGCGGTGTCAACCGCAAAGCTCGGCAGGCAGGCCAGGCCGAAACCCTGTTCGGCCATGCAAAGCTGCGGCTCCAGCGTGCTGGCGATGGCCGAGCGCGGCAGCTTGGGACGGGCTGCGCTGCCATTGACCACCAGGGGCCAGGGCAGGAGCTTGCCGCTGCTGGGCGCGCGATAGTGGATGCAGGCGTGCCGCGGCAGGTCCTGCGGCCGGCGCGGCTGGCCGTGCGCGGCGAAATAGCCCGGCGCGCCCACGATGCGGTAACGGAAGCGCGCCAGCGGCCGGGCAATGAGGCCCGAGTCGCGCAGCTTGCCCACGCGGATGACCACGTCATAGCCTTCTTCGACCAGATTGACGAAGGCTTCGTTGAAGTCCAGCTCAAGCTCGATGCCGGGATAGCGGCGCATGAAATCGAGCACCGGGGGCATGAAGAGATGGCTGGCCAGTGGGAGCCCCACGCGCAGCCCGCCCTGCGGCGTCTTGCGGCCGATGTCGGCTTCGGCGGCCTCCACCTCGCTCAGGATGCGCAGGCCGCGCTCCAGCAGCCGCCGGCCTTCGTCGGTGAGCGTCATGCTGCGGGTGTTGCGATGGAAAAGCCGCACCTCCAGGCGGGCCTCCATGCGGGCGATGGCCTTGCCCACGGCCGAGGCCGATATATCCAGCTGCCGGGCCGCCGCCGTGAAACTGAGCGTCTGCGCGGCCTGCACAAAAGTACCCAGGGCGGAGAGCTTGTCGCTGTGCATGGATTACGGAAAAAAAGTCCGAAGTGAAAGGAACTGTAGCGTATTTTTCTTTCATGGCGACTTTTCTAGCATGCGGCTTTCTGCTTCCGCGTGAGTACCCCGATGTCTTCCCTTGCCTTTCCCTGGTCCGCCCTGATCGCCATGGCCTGCGCCGGCTTTCTGACCGTTCTTACCGAAGCCTTGCCGGCCGGCCTGTTGCCGCAGATCGCGGCGGGCATGGACATCTCCCAGGCCTGGGCCGGCCAGTCGATCACGGCCTATGCGCTGGGATCGCTCCTGGCCGCCATGCCGCTGGTGGCGGCGACCCAGGGCTGGCGGCGGCGCCCCTTGCTGCTGGCCGCCATCGCCGGTTTTGCCGCCGTCAATCTGGTGACGGCCATTTCGCCCGTGTTTTCGCTGACGCTGGCGGCGCGCTTCCTGGCCGGTGTGTCGGCAGGCCTGGTCTGGGCGCTGCTGGCCGGCTATGCCGCGCGCCTGGTGCCCGATGCCATGAAGGGCCGCGCCATCGCTGTGGCGATGATGGGCGCGCCGCTGGCCCTATCGCTGGGGATTCCGCTCGGGACCTGGCTGGGCGGCTGGCTGGGATGGCGCATGGTTTTCGCCCTGATGAGCGTGATGGCGCTGTTGTTGGTGCTCTGGCTGCGCCTGGCGCTGCCGGATGCGCCGGGGCAGGCGGCCGGGCGGCGCTGGAGCCTGGCGCAGGTGCTGGCCTTGCCGGGCGTGGCGGCCGTGCTGATGACGGTGTTGTTCTATGTCCTGGCGCACAACATCCTCTACACCTAGATCGCGCCCTTGCTGGAATGGGCGGGCCTGCGCGAGCGCACCGCGACGATGCTGCTGCTGTTCGGCCTGAGTTCGCTGCTGTCCATCGGCGTGGCGGCGGCCGGCGTGGACCGCCGTCCCCGGCTGCTGATGAGCCTGAGCGTGGGTTTGTTCCTGCTGGCCGCGCTGATCCTGGCCGCCGCCCCGGGCGATCCGGGCGCGGTCCTGTCAGGCATCCTGCTCTGGGGCCTGGCCTTCGGCGGCGCGGCCACCTTGTTGCAGACGGCGCTGGTGCGCGCGGCCGGCGAGGCGGCCGATGTGGCGCAGTCCATGCTGGTCACCGCCTGGAATCTGGCCATCGCCGGCGGCGGGCTGGCCGGTGCCATGCTGCTGGATCAGGGCGGCGCGCGGATCCTGCCGTGGGGAGCGGCTGTTCTGCTGTTGCTGGCCGGGCTGGGGCTGCGTCGGCGGGCCGCTTGATCTTGCGCAAAGGCGCGGATTCGGCGATGGTCTAGGGTTGCGGTTTCCGCTGTGCTTGATTAAGGAGTTTCGCGCCATGACTGACAAGCCTCGCTCCCGTACGCCTCGCAAGACCGGCCTGCCCCCCGAGGCGCCGGTCCTGGACCCCGGGCGCGCCCAGGCCGAGGCCCGCATGCAGGCCGCGCGCGAAGAAGCGATGTCGGTCATGGCGGACATCGCCTCCCGCGTCCAGGCCGAGGGCGAAGCCAAGGAGGCCTTGCGTTCGGTCATCGAGGCGCTATCGCCGGACGATGCGCGGGCCGTGCACCAGGCGCTGGTGCAGGCGGCGGCGCGGCCCTCGCCGCGCAATCCCGACCTGGAGCTGGCCGGCGACTGGCGCGACGGCGCCTATCCCTACCGGCATCGCATGCTGCGCAAGAACTACGAGAAGCAGAAGTACCGCCTGCAGGTCGAGCTGCTCAAGCTGCAGGCCTGGGTCAAGGCCACCGGGCAGCGCGTCATCATCGTTTTCGAAGGGCGGGATGCGGCCGGCAAGGGCGGCACGATCAAGCGCATGATGGAGCACCTCAACCCTCGGGGCGCGCGCGTGGTCGCGCTGGAGAAACCCTCCGACACGGAGCGCGGCCAGTGGTATTTCCAGCGCTATGTCCAGCACCTGCCTACGGCCGGCGAGATCGTGCTGTTCGACCGTTCCTGGTATAACCGCGCCGGCGTGGAGCGCGTCATGGGCTTTTGCAGCGACGCGGAGTACCTGGAGTTTTTGCGTCAGGTGCCGGATTTCGAACGCCATCTGGTCAACAGCGGCATCCATCTCGTCAAGTTCTGGTTCTCGGTCAGCCAGGAAGAACAGAAACGGCGTTTCCAGCAGCGCAAGGTCCATCCGCTCAAGCAATGGAAGCTGAGCCCGGTGGACTTGGCCTCGCTGGACAAATGGGATGATTACACACGGGCCAAAGAGGCCATGTTCGCCCATACCGACACGGCCGACGCGCCCTGGATCGTGGTCAAGTCCGATTGCAAGAAGCGCGCGCGGCTCAACGCCATGCGCTACGTCCTGAATCGCCTGCCCTACGAGGGCCGCGGCAGCAGCCCCGATCTGGCCACCGATCCGCTGATCGTCGGCCGGGCGCTCTAGGCGGGGCGGCCTCAGTACTGCGCCCGCAGGTTGAGCATCACGTTGCGCGGCGCACCCCACCACCCCTGGCTGAAGAAGCCGATCTGGTCGTAGTACTTCTTGTCGAACACATTGTTCACGTTCAAGGTGGCCGACAGCTGCTTGCTGAAGTCAAAGCGCGCCATCAGGTTCACCAGCGCGTAGCTGCCCTGTTCAACGTCGACATTGCCGCGCGGGCTGGCCGCGGACTGGTACATGCGGCTTTGCCAGTCCACGCCGCCGCCCACCGTCAGCCGGTGCAGGGCGCCCGGCAGGCGGTAGGTGGTGTAGAGCTTGAACAGGCTGCGCGGATGGCTGGTGTTGATCGGGTTGCCGTTGGCGTCCTTGGCGGTGAAGTGCGTGTAGCTGGCGCTGATATTCCAGCCCGGCAGCACCTGGCCGCTGGCCTCCAGGTCTATCCCCTCGACCTTGGCGCCGGAGACGGCGCGCGAAGCCTGCATATTCGGAAAGCCCGGGATGGAGGATCCGGGGATGACCTGGGCCAGGTTGTCCTGCCGCGTCTGGAAGAGCGCGGCCGAGGCGTTGAGCCGTCCTTCGAGGTAGGCGGCTTTCAGGCCGAGCTCATAGCTCTTGCCCTCGATGGGAGGCAGGATGCCGCCACTGGTGTCGCGGGCGTTCTGTGGCTGGAAGATCTCCGTGTAGCTGGCATAGACCGTATAGGTGCTGTCGATGTCGTAGGTCAGGCCGGCATAGGGCGTGAATTGGTCATTGATCTTGTACGCGCGCCGCGAGCCGAAATAGGTCTGCTTCGTGTCCCAGTTGCTCCAGCGGCCGCCCACGATGAGGTGCAGGGGTTCGGCCAGCGCAAACCGGCCGACCAGATAGGCGCCGGTCTGCTTGGTGCGCACGTCATCGGCCGGCGACAGGGTGCTGGACCATTCTGGCTCGCGGATATGCGCGCGGTTCCAATTGAAAAAGCTGCCGATGGCCGGGGCCGGGCCGACCATGGCGTATTGCTGGATGTCACTGTGGTCGTCGATGCTCATCCAGCCCAGGGCGATCTCGTGGCGCAGGCCAAAGGCGTCGAAGGGGGCGGACAAGGACAGGTGGATGTCGTCGCGGTCGCGGTCGCCGTCGTAATTGGCAAACGAAGGGCGCGCGGTGATGACGCCCGTGTCGCGGTTGGGATAGCCGCCGCGGTACACCTGTTTCATGAGATAGCTGCCATCGGTGTGGCTGTAGGCCGCGCGCAGCTTCCAGTCATTGGCGAAGCGGTGCGTCAGGTCCACGAAGTACGTCGTGGTCTCGGTATCCAGCCGCGCCCAGGGCGCATTGTTGGCCACCGTGCGGTTGAAGTCGGTGCGCGAGCCGTCGCTATAGAACAGCGGAAAGCCGCTGCCAAAGCCATTGCTCTGGTTGCGTTGGTATTCCACGCTGGCGGTCAGCACCGTATCCGGCGTCAGGTCGGCGCTGATCACGCCATAAAACGTGCGGCGGCGCGTATCCAGGAAACTCACATAGCTGTCGCCCTGGCTGTAGGCGGCCACCAGGCGCGACCGTATCCGGCCGTCGTCCGTGATGGGCACGGAGATGTCCGCATCGCCGCGCACATAGTTCCAGCTGCCCACCGCCGCATTGACAGTGGCCGCGAACTCGCGCAAAGGACGCTTGCGCACGAAATTCACGGCGGCCGAAGGATTGCCCGAGCCTGTCATCAGGCCGGTGGCGCCGCGCACGATCTCCACGCGGTCGTAGATGGCCGCGTCCATATCGGTCGAGCCATAGTTCCATTGACTCAGGATGGGCGATACCAGGCCGTCGAACTGGAAGTTGTCGATGGCGAAGCCGCGCGCCGAGAAAGAATAGCGGTTGCTGTCGCTGCGCGTGACGGAGATGCCGGGCGCTGTCGCCAGGATGGCGCCGGTGTCGGTCAAGCCCTGGTCTTCGATCTGCTGCCGGGTGACCACGCTCACGGATTGCGGCGTTTCGCGCGGCGAGAGCGTCAGGCCCGTGGCCGTGCTCATGGCATCGGTCGTGTAGGCCTGGGTGCCCTCGGTGGTGCCGGTGATCTCCCGGCCGGTGACGCTGACGGCGGGCAGCTGGGCCACTTCGTCGTCCGCCGCCCGCTGGGCGGCGGCTTGCGGAGGGACGAAGACCGAGCATAGCAATGCGGTGTTCAGGGTATGGACCAGGGAACGGCTCGGCCGCGCCGCGCGCAGGGCAGAAGACATGACAAGGCTCTCGGGCAGTAAGTATCGGAAATAAGAATTATTAATTTTTGTGCCGGGAGCGATGTATGCCGGCTGACGGGATGCGTATGGCGGATGCCGCCGATGGCGCCGAAGCTCAGGCCAGTTCGCTGGGGGCGATGCCGTAACGCTCGCGGAAAGCGGTGGCAAAGTTGGTCGCGTGGCGGTAGCCCACGAAATGCGCGGTCTGCTGCACGCTCCAGCCCCGGGCCAGGTGCTCGCGGGCCACCTCCAGCCGGCGCTCGCGCAGCCAGCTGAAGACCGATTGCTGGTACATGGCCTGGAACTTGACGCGCAAGGTGCTGGGACTCATGCAGGCCAACCGGGCCAGGGACTCCAGCGTATGGTCTTCGCCGGGGCAGGCGTGGAGCCGTTCGCGTACCCGTTCCAGCAATTGCCGGTCGCGCTGCGTCAGGCTGGGGCGCGGCGCCGGGGCCGGGTCCAGCGAGGCCAGGGCATGCGCGAGCAGCTGCATGCCCACGCCTTCACGCAGCATATTGCGCAGGGGATGGTCCCAGCCGCAATCCAGCAGGTGTTCGACCGCCCGCAGCAGGTGTTCCGGCACCGCCCAGCCGCGCAGGCGCGGATCGGGCGCGCGCATGGCTTTCCAGAGCCGTTCGCTGAGCTGCTCGTCGCCGACGGCCTCGGGCCGGGACAGCGACAGGTTGACACTGCGTATGCGCTGCCCGGCCGGATGAATGCCCGTCATGGCCACCGTGTCCCCATGGACCGCGCTGACGCCGCCATGCGCGGCCAGGCGGGCCTCGGGCCGGCGGTCCAGCCGCGTGCGCGCCTCTCCCTGGACCATCACAATGGCGCAGAAGCGGGGCGCCGTCATCGAGGTCGACTCATAATGATGGTGCACCCGCACATCCGAAGTCACCAGGCTCACGCCGGGCCGGATCTCATGCTCCTCCACGCGGCCTTCGGCGATGCACAGATCCTCGGTGCCGCAAGCGCCCAGCGCCGGCAGGCGATAGCGAAAGCCCGCCGGGCCGCCCATGCGGTCGAAGTCGGCGACCGTGAACCTTGCCGTCGGAGAAGGAGTCGTCATGGGCGGGCCTGCCGGCGCTTGAATGATTATCAAATGAGAATAGCATGGATTCTCATTTGAATGTCATCGCCCCGCCGGCCGGCCCGGACGGCGCGCCGCTAACGGATGAATTGATCGACATAGTCGGCGCCCAGGCCGACTTCGATATAGTGCTTGCGGCACATCTCTATCTTGCTGAAGACGTCTTCATAGCCCACCTGGCGTCCTTGTTCGTCGAGGTAGACCTGGGCGCCGCTGATGTTGAAGAAGGTGATCATTTCTTCCTGTTCGGCGCCTTCATCGACGACCAGGGTGTGGATCTCGCCCGGCGGCTCATAGACAAAGCTGCCGGCGCGCGCCACCCAGCTGTGCTCCAGATAACGCCATGAACCCTTGATCACGTAGCCGAAGACCATGCCCGGGTGGATATGGCGGCTGAGCACCCCTGAACGGCGCACGCGCAGCAGGTTGCACCACCCGCCCGTGACGGTGTTCAGGAAGAGGGGGCGGTACCAGACCTGCGGCGCCTGGGGCACCCAGACGCGCTCGTCGTCCGGGATGGCCGCGATGGCGATCTCGGGCTGTATGCCGGTGGCCTGCACCAGTGCCTGGTTGGATTTCTGCATATTGTTCTCCTCACGCCAGGGTGGCGCCGGCCTGCCAGACCGAGGGGTTGACCATGGCGGCCGGCCGGCGGTCCTGAAGCGCATCCAGCAGGTTCTGCGCCGCCAGGTCTATCATCGCGCGGCGGGTTTCGGTCGTGGCGCTGCCCACATGCGCCTGCAATATGACGTTGGGCAGCGAACACAGCGGATGGCCGGCGTCGATCGGCTCGTTTTCCATGACGTCCAGGCCCGCGCCCGCGATGGCGCCCGCGCGCAGGGCCGCGATCAGCTCGGCCTCGTTGATGACCGCGCCGCGCGCGGTGTTGATCAGATAGGCGCTGGGCTTCATGAGGCCGATCTCGCGCGCGCCGATGCTGTGGCGGGTTTCCGCGCTCAGCGGGATATGGATGCTCAGGAAGTCCGACTCGGCGAACAAGGCGTCGCGTTCGCGGTATTGCGCCAGGCCCTCGCCCTCGGCGGCTTCATCGCGGCGGCGATTGTGATAGAGGACTTGCATGCCCAGCGCCCGGGCCATGCCGGCGACCTCGCGGCCGATGCGGCCCATGCCCAGCAGGCCGAGCGTCTTGCCGCGGATGTCACGCGTCAGCGGCGCGGCGCCCTTGCTCCATTGGCCGGAACGCACAAAGGCGTCGCCCTGCACCAGGTTGCGGGCCAGGCAGATGAGCAGGCCCAGCGTCAGGTCGGCGACGGCCTTGTCCAGCACGCCCGGAGTGTTGCAGACCAGCACCCCGGCCTGGGTGGCGGCGGGGATATCGATATTGTCGAAGCCGACGGCGAAGTTCGACACCACGCGCAGCCGGGGCAGGGCGGCCAGTTCTTCCGGGCCGATGCGCGTCTTCATGGTGCACAGCACGCCTTGGACGGATTCGCGTTGCGCGGCATCCAGCGCCTGGGCCGGGCTTTGGCCGGCGGGTACTTCCAGGATGCGGCAGCCGGCTTGCAGCCGTTCGCGTAGGTCGGCCGGCAGCGGGGCGGACAGGACAATGGTGGGAAGGGATGATGCGGACATGAAACACTCCTGAGAAATCGAACCGCGCGCCTCAAGGCGCTTCGGCGTAGGCTTGGATGTCGGTGGCGAAGACCTGTTGCTCTTCGCCGTTGACCAAGGCGGGATTGCCGGGATGGGAGAGATAGCGGCAGGTGATCCAGATGCCGTCCTGCGGGTTTTCGATGACTTCGACGACGGCGCCATCGGTCATCAGCAGGACCGCGCCGGGCTGCAGCTCGACCAGGTTGACGGTTGACGACATGGCGCGTCCTCCTACAGCGCCAGCTGCTCGGCCGGCACACGCACGCGCATGCCGTCGAGCGCCTCGCTCAACATGATCTGGCAGGCCAGGCGGCTGGTGGGCCCGCGGCCGGGGACCACTTCAAGCAAGGCCTCCTCGGTGGCGCCGGCCGGCTCCAGCTGGGCGAACCACTGCGGGTCCACATGGACGTGGCAGGTGCCGCAAATCGCGCCGCCGCCGCATTCGGCGACCACGCCTTCGATGCCATGGTCACGCGCGCATTCCATCAGCGACCAGTCGGCGGGCGCCTGGGCGGCCTGTTCGCTGCCGTCCGGCAGCACGAAAAAGAGTTGGGGCATATCAGCTCTCCTGAAGTTGGGGCGGCGCGGACAGGCGCGCCACGCCCTTGACGAATTCGGCCGGGCTGTCGACCGCCTCGATGGCGGCAAGCCGGTCGCCGAGATGGCGTTCCACGATCCAACCCTTGGGCGTGGACAGGACGACATCGCGGCAAGGCGCGCCGGGAGCGACCAGGCCGGCCATCTGCAGACGGCGTCCTTGCTGTTCGGACCAGAACGTGGCGGTCCGGCGCGCCAGGGGCGGTTTGCCCGCGATATGGGCGGCGGCGATGCGGGCTTGGGCCAGCGCGTTCTGCACGCTTTCCACGCGGGCATGGCGCCCGAGTTCTTCCCGCCAGGCGCTGGCGCAATCGCCGATGGCATAAACGCGCGCGTCCGACGTCCGGCAGTGCTCATCGACCCGCACGCCGTCGGCGCAGGCCAGTCCGGCCTGGCGCGCCAGGCTGTCGTTGGGTTCGCCGCCGATGGCCACCAGCACGTGCTCGGCCTCGCAGCGCTGCTGCGCATCGATATGCGCCCGCCAACCGGCTTCCATCCGCTCCCAGCGCTGCACGCGGCACCCCAGGCGCAGGTCTATGCCGGCGCCGATGTGCAGGGCCGCCATGGCCTGGGCGGTGTGGGGCGACACCCGGCCTCCCATGAGGGACGGCCCTTGCTCCAGCACGGTCACGCGGGCGCCCAGGCGGGCGGCCGAACAGGCCGCTTCCAGGCCGAGGTAGCCGCCGCCCAGCACCAGCAGGCCCTGCCCGGCGGCGATGGCCTGGCGCAGCCCCAAGGCGTCCTCCTGGTTGCGGATGGCGTGCACGCGCGGGCCGTCCAGCCCGGCGAGGCGGCGGGCGCGGGATCCCGTGGCCAGCACGCAGCGCTCAAAGGCGATCTCGCGGCCGTCGGCGCAGCGCGCCACGCCGTCGCCCAGGCTGACAATGGCTTGGCCGGCCAGGCGCATGATGCCTTGGCTCTCGTATTGCGCCGGCGCCTTGAGCTGCAGGCGGGCGGGCTCGGTGGCGCCCAGCAGCAAGCCCTTGGACAGCGGCGGACGCTCATAGGGCGCATGCACTTCTTCGCCGGCCAGCAGGATGCTGCCCGTGTAGCCGGCCGCGCGCAGGGCCCAGGCGCATTCCACGCCCGCATGGCCCGCGCCCACGATCAATACACCGATAGGCTGCATGCCTCAGCCCTTGCCGAATTCGATGACCACATTGGCCTGCCTGGCGATGGCGCCCCAGCGTTCGAGCTCGCGCTGGTTCAGGGCGGCGAAGCCGTCGGCGTCGCGCGGTTGCGGCTCGAAGCCGGCCGTCTGCAGGCGCTCGCGCACACTGGGCTGGTCCACGCCCTGCGCGATCACCTTGCCCAGCTCCTGTACCAGGGGCGCGGGTACGCCGGCCGGCGCGTACACGCCCAGCCAGCTGGTGACGTCGAAATCCGCCATGCCGCTTTCCTCGAACGTCGGCACCTGGGGCAGCTGTTTGCTGCGATAGCTGCTGGTGACGGCCAGCGCCTTGAGGTTGCCCTTCTTGATCAGGGGCAGCACGGGCGGCAGATTGCTGAAGCAAAAATCCAGATTGCCATTGGCCACGTCGATGTTCAGCTCATTGCTGCCCTTGTAGGGAACATGCTGCATCTTCAGGCCGGTGCGCTGCGCAAAAAACTCCGTGGTCAGGTGGGCGGACGTGCCGATGCCGTTGCTGCCATAGCTCAGGCTGCCGGCCGGCTTGGACTTGGCATAGGCCAGGAACTCCTGGACGTTGGACAGTGGCGATTCCTTGGCCACCACCAGCACATTGACGAACTCGGCGATCTGCGCGACCGGCACGAAAGTCTTGGGCACGTCCAGCGGCAGACCGCGCACCGTCACGGGCGGCAGCACATTGCCGCCCAGCCCCCCCATGATGAAGGTATAGCCATCGGGCGCGGCGGCGGCGACCAGCTGCTGGCCGATCAGGCCGCTGGCGCCGGGCCGGTTCTCGACCACGACCGGCTGGCCATATCTGGCTGTCAGCAGCTCGCCGGCCAGGCGGGCCGCCACGTCGGTCACGCCGCCGGGCGGGTAGGGCACGACAAGGCGGATGGGGCGGCTGGCGTAGGCCCCGCCGGCGGCGCGCGCCAGCGGGGTCCAGGGCAGGGCGGCGGTGAATCCCAACATCTTCAAAACAGTACGGCGGTTCATTGCAACACTCCATGTAAGGAAGGCCGCGGCGCGGCGTGTCGTCTCCCCGGTACAGCAGGTATGGGTACAGCCTCCCCCGGGGAGGGCCTGGCGGCCATCCCGGAGGACAATATGGAAACAGGAAAGGTCAGAAGAAAACGGTCAGGGCCTTGGCCTGCAGCACGTTCTGGTCCAGATGGATCTCCCGATCGAGAATGCGCCAGCCATCGTCATGGCGCACCAGCAGGTCGCTGCGCTTGCCGACAAAGACATTGGTCTCCGTTTGCAGGCGGTTCTGGTAGAGCATGAAGCGCGAATGCACGCGCGCGGCCAGCCTGCCGTCCTGCTCCAGGCTCTCGGCGACACGTATATTGGCGACCATATGCGTGGTGCGCGAGGCGGGCTCTTCGGCCCAGTGGATGCCGGTCTTGAGCTGGGCGACGCGCTGGCGCAGCGTGGGCAGGCTTTCGTCTATCCAGGCGACCTGGTCCTGGGTCGTGTATTCCTCGGTGGCGATACGGTCGCGGCGCACATTGCGCGCCAGCGGCATGCGGTAGCGCGCCCGCTCATCGAACAATCCCAGCCACTCATCAAAGCGGCGGCTGTCCAGCAATTCGGCTTCATGACTGAGGAACTGCTGCACTTCCCACCACTGCAGCAGCGACGAAGGAATCGAAGTCGTGCTCATTCGTCTGTCCTCCTCACGCCGGCTCGGCCATCAGGGCGTCCCAGCTCAACCCCTTCATGAACTGGGCCCAGCGCCGGTAGTAGATGCGCGCGTTTTCCTCGGTGTATTCGCCGTTCTCGACACAGCCCTTGAGCTCGGGCACGGCGCGGGCATGGCCCACGCCCATCTGATAATTGAAATACAGCTCGCGAGAGACCGTGCCCTGGCAAGCCTCGGTGGCGCCGGTCCAGTTTTCCATGTCGTCCGACTCGGTCATGCCTCCGGGACCGGAATAGCGCAGGTAATAATGGCGTGCGGCTTCCTTGACCGAGGGCGGGGCGTCCTTGTCGACCAGGTACATGCGCCACATTTCCATTTCGGTCGGGCTGATGGGATGAAACACCGCGATGGTGCGCGGCTGGCGCCCATGGAAAGACATATTGGGAAAGATGGTGCCCACGCTGGTCATCACGCGCATCTTGTCGCCGAAGCGCCGCACCCGCGCCTCATGCACCTCGCGGTAATACGCCTCCACCTCGGGATGCTGGGCATAGAGCGGCTTGTACTCGGGCTCGGCGTAGAAAGGCAGCTGGCCCAGCAGCCCATGGCCCCGGCGAGGAAAACCGATGGTCATGCGATTGGGCGTGGGGTCGCGGCGCCCCTTGCCGCCGCTGGGGCCGATGCCCACGATGTCCACGGAACGATGGCTGATATCGTGGTAAAGATCGCCGATGAAGTTCTCCGGCGCGAACTTCCAGTTGCACTTCACGCGCCACTTTTGCACGCCGCCTATCACCTCGGAGCCGCCCGGGCTGCCGTCGCGGTGATCCAGGGCCGCGTCCAGATACCACTTCATATCGCCCAGATAGTCCAGGAAAGGCGGGGCGTCGGCATCCCAGGTGGCCCAGACCGTGCCCTTGTACACGCAGACCTGGGCCACGGTCTTCAGGCCCCAGGCCTTTTTGTCCAGCTCGCCCTTGTAATGGGTGGCATGGCCGGGAACGCCCACCAGCTCGCCGGGCCGTTCGACCAGCTTGCCGTCGGTCGAAAAACTCCAGCCGTGATACGGACAGGTGAACGTGCGGTTGTTGCCATGGTCATAGCGGCACAGCTTCATGCCGCGGTGCGCGCAGCTGTTGAGCATGACCTGGATATTGCCCTGCCGGTCGCGCGTCAGGATGACGGACTCCGTGCCCATGCGGGACAGGAAGTAATCATCCGGATTCGGCACCAGGCTTTCGTGGCCCACGAACAGCCAGGCGCGGGAAAACACCCGCTCCAGCTCGGTCTTGAAGATTTCTTCGTCGACAAAGATGGAGCGGCTGACCAGGCCCTGGTCGGCCATCACCAATTCGTCTATGGACTTACTCGCCATTTTTTCCCCTTGTATGCAGCGGTCATGAGCGCCGCTAGCGTTTCAAGAAACTGGTGGTATGCAAGCGTTTTTCGGTGTTCTCGATATGATTGCGGGCGCGCTGGCGGGCCAGCTCGCTATCGCCTTGCTCGATGGCCTCGTACAGGGCCTCGTGCTCGGACTGCGCCAGGGCGCCGCGCCCGGCCGTCTTGGCCGAACGCGAACGCGAGACTTCCAGATTGCGCCGCAACAGCACGCTCAGGAAATCGAAGAAATTCAGATAGTGCTCATTGCGCGTGGCGCGCGCGATGGCGCGATGGAAACTCAGGTCGGCATCCACGCCGGTGATGACATCGGCCGACTCCAGCGCCGTGGCCATCTTGTCCAGCGCGGCGCGCATGTCGTCCAGGTCTTGCCGGTCGCGGCGCTGGGCGGCCAGCGCCGCGGCCTCGATCTCGAACCCGCGGCGCAGCTCGACAATGCGCAGGATCTGCTCGACATTGCCTTCCTCGGCCGCCTGCATGCGCAGCACCGAAGGGCGGGTATTGAGCATGACCGTCAGGCCGCGCCCCTGTTTGCTGGTCACGATGCCGTCCGCCTTCAAGCGCGAGACCGCCTCGCGCAGCACCGTGCGCGAAACCCCCAGGCGGTCGGCGATGACTTGCTCCGGCGGCAGGACCTCGCCCAGCTGATACTGCCCGCTGGTGATCTCCTCGATCAGCATTTCGGTGATGCGGTCCGTGAGATTCAGCTCGCTGCGAGCGGCTGCGGGGGCCTGTCGTTTCAGAAGCGCCATATCGCTATTCCGTCCCAAAAATCCGATTATATGATTTACATATCAAACGCCGGAAAGCGAAAACCTTGGCGCTGCAGGGCGCGGGCCACGCCCGCGTAGGCGGGCATGGCGGCATAACGCGAGGACACCGCGTCGGTCCAGGACGGCGCCGGCGCCGCGCCCGACGCCTGCCGATAGGCCGCCATATCGCGATCCATGGCCGTGAGCGCCGGCTCCACCCGCGAACGGTCATAACGTTCGGCATGCCGCAGCGCATCCAGGGGCAGCCGGGGCTTCAGCGGCCCGGCGGCCGGCTCGGCCGCATAACCCAGGCAGACCCCGGCCAGCGGCAACGTCAACGGCGGCAGGGCCAACAGATCGATGACCGCGTCCAGCTCGCGCCGGATCCCTCCGACGGGGCATACCGCCAGTCCCGCCGCCCGGGCGGCCGCCATCAGCGTGGCCAGCATGATGCCCACATCAACCGCCCCGATCAGCAGCCCATTGACATCCTCGTGCGCGACCTGCCGCCGGCCGTGCCGCGCCGCCGCCTCGGCCGTCCTGTGGAAATCCATCAACAGCACCGCGAACACAGGCGCTTGCGCAACCGCCTCCTGCCCACCGCAAAGCCGCGCCAACTCCGCCTTGCGCGCTGCGTCCCGCACCTCGATCAGAGTCACATTCTGGGCATTGTTCCAAGAAGGACAACGGCTGGCCGCCGCATACACCTGGGCCAGCACGCCCGCTGCCACCTCGCGCTTGGCAAACGCGCGCACACTGCGGTGCATGGCCAAATGCTGAAGAAAGGCGTCCACCCAGGCTCTCCCTGATTGAGCATTAATGTGAAAATACTATAAAGTCTGGCGCACCTTTCACGAATCGGGGAAAACACCATCATGACCCTGCTCCAACACATCGCCGCCACCGGCTCCCCCTCCGCCATCAGCCGCGCCGTCGGCGTCCCCCCGGGCCTGACCCACTTCCAACTCAGCGCCCAGTACCCCGAGGTGATCGACCCCCAAGCCCCGGCCGGCTCCCGTCAAGCCTACGGCGACACCGCCACGCAGACCCGGACCACACTCGCCCGCCTCGAAAAAGTCCTGGCCGAAATGGGCTTGGGACTGGAACAACTGACCCACGCCAGGATCTACCTCGTGGCCGACCCCGACACCGGCCAAATGGACTTCGACGGCTTCAACGCCGCCTACAACGCTTACCTCAAGGCGCGCGTATCCGTCTTCCCCGCCCGCACCGTCGTCCAGGTCGCCGGGCTGGTCAAGCCTGGCTGGCTGATTGAAATCGAGGCGTGCGCGGCGGCGGCTTGAGGGGAGGGAGTGGGACAGCCATAACCGCCCCAGGCTCCAGGTAAGCGCCCTTTTTCCATCTTGCAGCCAAACGAAAGCCGAGAGTGTCCTTTGGGCCGCAGTCGACGTTCGCCATTCGCGGCCATTTGGCTAGCGCTTGCGATTCACCAGAATCGCGCTGGCAATGACGCCAAAGAGCCGTTCAGCGCGTGGCGCGTGCGAGGGTTGCTCGCGAAGCCAGGCGAGCGCCGCGATAAGGTCGAACAGTTCCGAACCATCCAGGTCGGCTCGTGCATTGCCATCGGCCTGCGCGCGGGCAAGCAGTGAGGCACCCGCGGCCCGCAGGGTGACGCACGACGCATGAAGCGCGGAGTTCACATCCTCGATAGCGCCCATCATTGGCGTGATCACGCCCCGATGCTCGTGCGTGAACGCAATGGTTTCCTGCAGCCACGTCACCAAGGCCTTGTCGGAAGCGCTCGACGATTCGAGTTCCCTGGCTCTTGCCGCCAGAGCATCGAAGCTTGAGCGCAGAAGTGCTTCAAGCAAGGCCTCGCGGGTCGGGAAGTGACGGTACAGCGTGCCCAGGCCGACCTCGGCCCGGCGGGCGACATCGCGCAAGGAGGCATCAGCCCCTTGCTCCGCGAAGACCTCACGCGCGACTGCAAGCAGGTGGTCGTAGTTTTTTTGAGCGTCGGCACGCATGGGATTCCTTGACAAACGGAACAGTGCTCCACATAATCGGAGCACTGTTCCGATCACGATACCGCATTTCAGTTCAAGGAGAAAGCCATGCAAGCCAAGGCAATGAAGGCGGTGCAGCAACATGCATTCGGCGGCCCGGAAGTCCTGCGCTACGAAGATGCGCCGATGCCCCAGGCAAAGCCGGGCGAAGTGCTCGTGCGCGTTCACGCCGTCGGCATCAATCCGCCGGATTGGTACCTGCGTGACGGCTACAAGATGCTGCCGCCGCAGTGGCGGCCGCGGCTGTCCTTCCCCTTGGTCCTGGGGACCGATATTTCGGGCGTCATTGAGTCCGTTGCCGACGACGTCAAGGACTTCAGCGTCGGAGACGAGGTGTATTCCATGGTTCGGTTTCCCCTCGGTTCCGCGGGAGGCAGCCGGGCCTATGCCGAGTACGTCAGCGTGCCGGCGTCAGATATCGCACTCAAACCGGCCAGAATCGACCACGTGCGGGCCGCCGGTGCGCCGATGTCCCTGCTCACGGCGTGGCAGTTCCTGGTGGACCTGGGCCATGACGAGCCCAATCCGCTCCAACCCACCCGGCATGTGCCCGTGCCGCTCGAAGGCAAGACTGTCGTCGTGAACGGGGCCGCGGGCGGCGTTGGGCACTTCCTGGTGCAGGTCGCCAAACTGAAGGCCGCGCACGTCATCGCCATCGCGTCAGGCCGACACGAAGCGCTATTGCGCGAGCTCGGCGCGCACGAGGTTCTCGACTACACGAAGACCACGCCCGAGGACGTGCTTCGCGACATCGACCTCGTCGTCGATTCGGTGGGCGGCCCGGCCACGGGACGCTTCATGCGCACGCTCAAGCGCGGTGGCGCGCTGTTTCCCGTATTCCCCCTGGGCTTTTCCGGCGCCGAAGAGGCCCAGAAGCGGGGCGTGACCGTCTCGGCAACCCAAGTGCGCTCAAACGGCGCCCAGCTTGCGCAACTCGGCCGCTTGCTGGATGACGGGACAATTCGAGTCGTCATTGACAGCACCTACCCGCTCGCCTTCGCCAGCAAGGCGCACGAACGGGCGGCTCGCGGACACATCCAGGGCAAGCTGGTGCTCAAGGTTCGATGAGGCGAGGCTGTCCGAGCGACTCGCGGCGCGTTCGCCCGCGAGTCCCGCCGCCAAAGATGCAGGTCTCCCACGGACAACTTCGATGACCACAATCAAAGACGCCATCAACGACCTCTTCAACGCCCCGCAGTTCACCACGGAAGAAGCGGTGGATCGGCACTTCGGACCTTCCTTCCGGCAACGTGTGAACGGGACATGGGATGACCGCTCGGGATTTCTTGCGCGGATGGACAGGCTCCGAGAGACGGTCGCGCACGCCGCGATCACCGTGCTGGACGAATTTTCTGACGGCGGCCGTTACGCAGAGCGCCATGTCATTGACATGCTCAAGCGTGACGGAGAGCGGATCCTCCAAGAGGTTTATGTGCTTGCCGAGCGGGGTTCCGACGGCCGTTTCATCAGAATTGAGGAGACGGCTCTGACGCTTGAAGTGAGGTGAACTCCGCGAGTTAATGCGGGTTGGGCCTGCGCAGCCGAGCGCAATGCATAAGCGTGGCTCTTCAGCTTTGCGATCACGGCGGCGGGCGATTTGGGAAGCCGCCGGGCGTCGGAAAGAAAAAACCCCGCAAGTCGTTGAACTTACGGGGGTTTCTCGCCGCTCGGGGCTTGCCCGGGCAATAATCTGGCGGAGAGGGTGGGACACTTCCACGCCGAATTGTAAGAACCTGACCGCACGAGAGAGATTTTCTCGGACCTTCTCCGGGGAGTCCCTCCAAAGAGGTACCTGAGTGAGGTACCGTACCCTACCGGCGAAGGGAAGGGGGCGTCAACCGATGTGGATGCCTGTTCCTCCTTCGAATTCGACTTCTTCAGGCTCGCGGACGTCTGTTCACTCCTCTTCGTCTTCAAGGAAGCCAACCAACTTTTTAGCTAGTGCTTGGACATTCTTCAATTCACACTCCCATACGGTTAAAGAACGCCAGCCTGCTCGCAGAAGTCTCTCGATGTTTCGCTGATCTCGTGAACGATTGCGGGAAATCTTCTCTGTCCAAAATTCGACTCGACTCTTGGGCGGCGCGCCATACCGGCATCCCTCATGCCCATGCCAAAAGCAGCCATTGACGAAGATGACTTTCCTCGGTCCACGAAAGACGATATCTGGCGTGCCTGGTAGATGTTGATCGTGGAGCCGATACCGAAAGCCCATTGCGAATAGAATTTGGCGGACAGCGAGTTCTGGGGCCGTGTTCTTAGTACCCACGCGGCTCATTAGCCGTCCTCTGTGTTCCGGTAAAAGTTTATCCATGGGATCGAGTCCTGCAGTCCGCGTCGGCTGTCGTAGTTGTGTGGACTTCGACAGAGGGCCAATGGTGGTCAGCGTACCTAGGAGTGCTGCAGCCGTCTTGCGTCTGAGGCGGGGCTGTAGCGGGGCTATCGCAATTCCAGAGAGGCACCGAACCCGTACATCCTCGCACATCCTCTCGCCCAAATCTTGCTCTTTTGTTACCATTGCTCACCGGTAATCCATGCTACTTCAAACTTTAGAACGACCGATGTCAAAAACAATCTACACGGCAATTGACCTGTTTTGTGGCGCTGGCGGTTTAACGGTAGGACTAAAAAGGGCTGGGTTCTGCGTTCTTGCCGGAGTGGAGAATAATCCCGTAGCGGCAGAAACATACCGATTGAATAATCGCAAGGCAAAGATATATCAGGCGGATATTCGCAGATTGAACCCTCTCCAGATCATGCAGGATCTGGGGCTTGAGCGAGGGGAGTTGGATCTACTTGCCGGGTGCCCGCCTTGCCAAGGTTTTTCTTCGCACCGAACACGCAACAAAGCTGCTGCTATTGAAGATGAACGAAACGATCTCGTTTTCGAATTTGTCCGCTACGTTGAAGCTATGTTGCCGAAAACTGTCATGCTTGAAAACGTTCCAGCATTGGCTAAAGATTGGCGGGTTGGGGAGCTCAAAGAACGACTTCATAGCCTGGGCTACTACGTGGACGACACCTTTGCACAGGTGAAGGATGCTGCAGATTATGGAGTTCCGCAACGACGCAAAAGGCTATTGGTGAAAGCCTCTAGATTCGGAGAGATTCCGAATGCTAAGCCAGTCAAAACACGGAAAACTGTTTTGGACTCAATATCGGGCCTATTGCCTCCAGGAATCAGCGGTGACCCTTTGCACGACTTTCCCGCGCAGAGAAGCGAAAAGGTAAAGAATCTTATCGCGTTAGTGCCAAAAGACGGTGGGTCGAGAGCAGATATACCAAAGGAGTATTGGCTGGAGTGCCATCTAAGGCGGCCAGACAGCTATCACGATGTATATGGCCGAATGGCGTGGAATGATGTGGCCCCGACGATAACGGGGGGATGTACCAATCCATCCAAAGGCCGTTTTATTCATCCCGACCAAGATAGGGCTATTACTCTTCGTGAAGCCGCCCTCTTGCAGACATTTCCGTCCAATTACAGATTTTCGGACTCGCGTGGCAAAGATGCAATTGCATTGATGATAGGGAATGCGCTTCCGCCAGAGTTTATTAGGCGTCAAGCGGTTCAATACAAAGCCCACTTACAGGGAGTAAGGCGTGAGCAAATACGAGCTAAGGTTTGATCCCAAAACTATCGAGCATTTGGGCGTGAAGATGTATGCGACACTTCCGCCTGCGCTTGCTGAACTTATCTCGAATGCTTATGACGCCGATGCCAGCAAGGTAATTGTCGAGTTTTTTGAGCAAAATGGAACGCCTAAGGCTATAACTATTTATGACGACGGAACTGGGATGTCCTCTGAGGACATTCAAAAAAAATTCCTCGTGATTGGGAGAAATCGCCGACAGGACGAAGGCGACAAGCCTTCGCCTAAATTTAAACGACTTCCCACCGGGAAAAAGGGGCTGGGAAAGCTAGCCCTTTTTGGGCTCGCTAAAGAGGTGAAAGTCGATACCATAAAGAACAACCTAAGAAATCGCTTTACTCTAAATTGGGATTCCCTAAGGGCGGCCCAAGGCGTATATAACCCGCAGACGGACTTAGTCGATCAAAACGTCAAAAGGACGTCTGGCACCACAATTCAACTAGACGATCTCAAGCGAAAAAGTCCTTTTGATATCGAGGCCATAGCCGATAGCCTTTCCCGGATCTTTATTGTTCACTCCGCTTTTCAAATAATCCTAAAAGACTCGAAGGGCAAAACGGTCACCATCACGAACGATAGGCGATACGGAAATGTAGAGGAGCAATTTAAGTGGACGGAAAAGGACCTCATAGAGTCCAATAGTGATTATTATGGTAAGGTAGAACTAAGTTTCGTTACCGCAAAGACGCCAATTCCACCTAGTTCAGGGCTGCGGGGGATTGCAATCTTCTCACGCGGAAAGTTGGTAAATTCGCCTGAATATTTTTCAGACAGCACATCTAGCCATTTTTACCAATATTTGACCGGCTGGATTAAGGCCGATTTCATAGATCTTCTAGATGAGGATGTGATTTCTACCAACAGGCAATCCATCAACTGGGAGAATCCAGAAATGGCTGCCTTTAGGGAATATTTATCTGCACTGATAGCACGTGTTGGACAAGATTGGCGAAAAAGGCGAGCCGAAAAAAAAGACAGGCAATTCAAGCACGATACTGGTATCGACAAGGAGCAGTGGTTTAATACACTTCCAACCGACGTTCGACAATCCGTCGAAACGATTGTCAAGCAGATGGGTGACAGTGAGGAAGTAGGGGAAACTTATGCTCCGGTTGTTAAAGCCCTTTACTCGCTTATACCCGAGTATCCTTTACTTCATTGGCGTCATCTTCATGAATGCATAAAGGACGGTGTAGCAGTTTATTATAAGAACGAGCAATTTGGCCATGCCGCTGACCAAGGGGTTAAGCTGTATGCTGAGAAGCTGCGGAAATTGTCTCAGAGGGACGTGGATGGAGTCGGGTTGGCAGATCTATTTGCGGTTGCGCGGGATAAAAAAACCATCGTAAAAGCTCCCACGGTGCAGATTAATGGCCTAGTTACCGAGTCGGACATAAATATGCAAGAGGGACAGCAGTATTTGACTCGTGGATTGATCACAGGCTTTCGTAATCCCGTCAATCACTCGCCTATGGCAACTGTTGTCCCTTCTGTCATTTCGGAGTTAGACTGCCTGAACATGCTGAGTCTCATATCGTATTTGGCAACACGATTGGACAGTGCTACAGTGAATGAAGGCGCCGCTAAGCGTGATTGCGAGCCCGCCAAGCAGTAGTGCGCTAGAATTACGCTACTACTAACCTTGGAGCCTTTAGATGGCAACCTATCTCGAACTCAAAGCCAAAGCCGAAAAGCTGCTTCAGGAAGCAGAAGAACTTCGCCAGAAAGAAATGGCTGAAGTCATCAACGAGATCAAGCAGAAGATGGCTGAGTACGGTATCAGTACCGCCGACTTGGGTGCTTCCAAGAAGGGCGGTGTCAAGAAATCGGCAGGCTCTGCTCCTGTCAAGTACCGTGGTCCCAATGGCGAAGAGTGGTCGGGACGTGGGCGTAGCCCCCAATGGCTAGCCAACGCGATTGAAGGCGGAAAGAAGAAAGAAGACTTCGCCGTCTGAGCGTGCCTTCGTTAGCAAAAAGCACCCTGCGGGGTGCTTTTTTTTATGTGCGCATTCATTGATGGGATGACAACTGTTCCAGAGTACGCCAGGATCGCGCTGTCCTGTCTTTGGAGGTCAGAATGCCCAATTTCTCAGATCGTGCAATTCTCCGATTCTCAGCGAAAGTGCATGCTGCTGCGCAGAATCAAACCCTTGACTCCAAGCATCTCTTAAGCTGCGTAGAAGATTCACGGGCATTAGCTACAGGGGGCGGGGCAGTGCTGACCATCCTTCAGCATAATGAGACAGTCCGACACCATTCTGATGATGCTCTGTCTATGCTCGTTGTTGACCAATTGCTAGGGCTTTGCCGAGTTTCAATTTCACTTCTCAATGAGAAAATTGAATGGACTGCTGACTTCTTGGGCAGCCAATTAAAAAGCCAGATTTGACAGTTGGTTTTTTTCTTGTATAACCATAAAAGAAAAAGCCCCGAATTAACGGAGCCTTTTTATCGGTTGAGAGCTTCCAGGCGAACACAACCAGTTGATACGATTTATATTCTACGAAAAATGAAATAAAAGTCAAGTCCTCTGCGCGAAATAAGTTCTCAATCGATAAAGAATCGGAGAACTTAATTGATAGAGGAATTGATAGAAAGTCTGCTTGGCAAGCTAAATAGCACTGATAACTTTGAAGACGGCACGAAATACCGTAGAAAAGATAAGGCGTTGGGTTATCGCTACATTGAGCATAACCAGCTATATAAACGCTACATCGTCTTGGACATAGATAGCCCTAGCAGTGCCTTCTTATGGGAAGAAAAGAATCTTCCCGCTCCTACCATCATTACCATCAGTCCAGAGTCAGGCCGCTGCCACTACCTCTGGGAGCTCAAAACTCCAGTGATCTACACCCAGGCAGGGAGGAGGGCACCGCAGCGCTTCTATGAGGCTGTGGACATTGCACTCACTAGGGCTGTGCCTGGTGCAGATCCCGCCTATGTGGGGCGCTTCACCAAGAACCCTTGCCACCCTCACTGGAAGGTCCTACAGCACCGTGTGAGCTACGAATTCGAAGACTTCATGGAGTACGTGGACATAACATCGCAGCGCGAGCTACAGCGCTACCAGAACGGGCTGGGAAGGAATTGCACCCTCTTTGACAACTTACGCTTCTGGGCCTATCCCGCCGTGAAGCTCTACGATGCCTATGAGGACTTCCAAGAGGATGTGAACACACAAGCCTTCAATATCAATGCCGAGTTCGCAGGCAGCCCAGCAGGGACACTTTTCTACAAGGAAGTGCTATCTACGGCCAAGAGTGTTGGAACTTGGACCTGGCGGCATCGCCATGACAAGCGGGTCAACCGTGGTGTGATGGCCCTGCCTGCTGACATGCTGCTTGCAGAGAAACAGCGACAGGCCGCCGCCTATACAAACGAAGCGAAGATGAACGACACACAGAAGCGCATCATCGCTAGTGTGACCGCCTTAAAGGCTCAAGGAACCGCAATTACGCAGAACTCCATTGCCGTCCATTCCGGGCTTAGTCTTCGATCCGTCAAAAGGAATTGGAGTCAAGTTGAGTACCAATTCTCGATCTATAAAATTTAACCGGAAGTCTATTTAGTTGGATTTCCCAACTATGGTGCCACACGGTGTACATCAGATAATTACCCCAAAGGGGTCCCGCAGAGAGAATCCCGTTAGGGTAAGGAATTAGTAGGTTGTACCCTGACGCTCTTCCCCTTAAATAGGTGAGCATCCGTAGGAAAGGAGCAATAGCGACAGAAATTGCGGTGAGCCCTTTATTTGAATTTATCGCCGTTTGTGTCATGTCCAGGGAAACCACCATAGTTCGAAAAATTGAACGCCTCATCTAGGCGTGGTTGACTTCTAGCCAGACAAAACTACAGTTTCTCCAAGAATTCACCAAAGGAGAAACCATGAAGCCAGACAAGATTCGTATAAGAAGCCAGTTAGATATCAATAAGCTGGTTTATGCACAAATGCGTCGCTCAGAACCCGCCATTGCGGACCAACTAGATAAGCGTCTGAGGTCGGCAGTTAAGTTCGGAAAATTTGAAGCAGTAGTCCGTCTATTGGGTGCGGTGCCGATGTGCATACTAACGAGGATGAGTCGCTTATCTCGGCTATCCGATCTGGCTACATGGAGATAGCCAAGTGTCTCATCGAACATGGAGCCGACGTAGATGCACATGGAAGCTTTCCGCTTATCTGGTGTGCGATGTCAGGGAATCTGGGCACTATCAAGACACTTGTCAAGCATGGCGCGAACATCCATGCTCATTCAGAGCAGGCGTTGCGCACAGCCGCAGCAAAAGGGCATTTGCCTATTGTGAAGTTCTTGGTCAGCCAAGGCGCTTACATCCATGCAGAGAATGACGAAGCGCTAAAGAACAGCGCGGAGAATAACTATCTAAAAGTCGTCGCCTACCTCATTGACCAAGGTGCCGACCCACGGATTGCTTATGAGTATGGAAGTGAAAAGCTCAGGAGCTTCCTAGATGCGAATGCTGGTGCTACAGGGGAGAAAGATGCAGTTGTTCATCGACGCTAACGTTTTGGGGGCAACTGGCGTTCAACCAAGCGGGAAAAGCTTGCTGGGCAATGAGAAATATATTAAATTATAAATACAGTCCGTTACTATTGGGAGTGAGGCGAATGCAGGACATTACGTCAGATATCGAAAACTATGACAGGTTCCTCCCAGTTGGGGCAACGCTGGATTACCTCGATGAAGTAGACGAGAGCATCCGTGAAATTGACTTGCAGCGGCCCCTTCCGTCAGCCATTATCCAAAAACTTGAAGAGGAGATTCTGTATGATCGTGTCTATTCGTCGGCGGTGATTGAAGGAAATAGGTTATCAAGGCGAGAGACAATTGCTGTATTGAGTTCTGGAATTCTTGAGGCTGGCTCGCGAAAAGAACAGCAGGAAGTAATAAACTTAGCAGATTGCTGTTTCTATTTGCAGGAATGCCTTGATCGGGGTGAGCCTCTTTCCATCCAACTGATTAAGGAACTTCATCAGAAGCTATTGAATAAGATCGATTGCGAGAATGCAGGACGTTTTAGATCTAAGGATGTTGCAATCTCTGGGGCCAGTGTTTTGCCGCCATCCCACTTGGACGTGCCTAACCTCGTCGAGAAAGCAATAAGCACTTGCAATTCCAACAAGGATTCTCACCCAGTTCAGAACGCGGCCTATGTCCATTGGGCCTTTACTAGAATTCACCCCTTCGTGGACGGAAATGGTCGTCTATCGAGACTGCTGCAAGACTTTATCCTCCTTAAGGCTAGATACGTGCCTGCGACGGTTCAGCCGGAAGATCGGGAGCGGAATTATTATGATGCATTAGAGCAAGCAGATCAGGGTGACGGACTGTCGTTTTTGGAGATTACGGCGAAGAATACTTTGCGCACAGCGGACCGTTATCTCTCTATTATTCGCACAGAAAAAGCAAAGACGGACTGGATAAAAAATATTGCCCGAGCCGCGTCAGAGAAAGTAAAACAAACTGACCATCGAAAATTCATTTCACTTCAGAAGAACAGTGAGGCAATAAAGCTGGAGTTTAGCAATATTTGTAAATTGCTGAGTGAGGAGCTGAGCAATATACGCATTGGATTTAAGGATTACGGTGGGCTAGACTTCGAGAAATGGCAAAATTTACGAACTAAAGGGAAAGCGCCCAGAACCTGGCTGTTCGGCTTACATATAAATGGGAGAGATATCGATCAGCGGTATATCTTTTGGCATGGTCGTCATATACATCGAGCAGATGACACAAAAAACTTCGACGATGGGGTTATCAATCTTCTGGTATCGGTGCAGGACAGTGCAGGTGGATACAAAAGTCTGGACGAAATTACCGAAGATCGAATCGCGCTGCGAGAGATTGTTTTAGACGGCCGAGTTTTCATGCGGCGTCGCTACAATCCAACGACGCGCCAACACGAATGGGATGAGGAAATCGCCGCAACCGAAATCGCGAGCCAGTTCATTCAGGAGGCTTTTTCTAAATTGGGGCTTATTTAACGGAGCGAGCTCCCTAGTGGCGAACGAAAATTATATCGAGGAGGGGGTGACGGTCTATCCGATTTTTACAGACTCGGCCCTGGGAAAGGACATCTGTTTTTACCGTGCGCAGTTACGAAAATCTTTCTGCCATCTTCTGGTTCATATCGACTTCTAACCAGTGCTCAAGCTCCACATGGATGTGCGGCAAGGTTTGCTCCAGATCGTTGACCGACAGCACCAAAAGCAGATCGGCTTCGTTACGCTTCGCCTTTCGGGCATAGGCCATTTGCCAGGCGGCTAGAACCACGGTAAGCCATTGCGCAGTGAGCTCTTCGCTAAGGTGGCACTCGTCCCTACTGGTGAGCATGGAGCCCTTCATCTTGAGCATGACTTGAACTCCGTACGAGAACCGACCAAGTGGGGGCCAGAAATGCGGATCTGTCATTTCGACAAGAAGGTCCGCAGGCAGCATGGCTGCCACTAGGCGATCCACCTTCTCCGGGAAGTCCATGAGGGCCACTATCGACGCTGCCCAACGTTCAGTAAGCCACTCATCAAGAACACCCTCACAAGTCGCTATGGAGCCTTCCAGCACCTTCCATAGCGGCATCCCTTCTGGTCCCACCTCAAAGAGCCTGCGTGTTCCAGCAAAGGGCCTGAGCTTCGCCTTGTCCCTTCCAACCGGCGCTGCCTCTTCCACATCGACCAAGGTCTGCACAGAGGGTGTGCGCTGCCCCTTGGCATACATGGGGAACTCGATGCGCTGCTGCTGGAAGTTGTAGCGGTTCTGGATGGCACTCGGGGCGCAGTCCGCGAGTGCCATCACCGTACGAGCCCAGAGCAAGGTCTTCATGGCCTCGATACCCACGAGCTCAACCGTCTGGCTACGGGGCGTTTTTTACCTTCTTTGGTGGTTCCACTTCGTCAGCCAAAAACTGATTAAAGAAGCCCGAATCACTCACGATTTTTTCGCCCTGTCAACACAGCACTGAGCCAGCATCGTACCTCAGTTGCTGTAGGTGTGCTGCAGATCGAAATTTTGTGGCGGATTTCATACTTCACTTCATCGAATCGCGGTGGTCGCAGCTCGATTTAAACCAACCTTTAGGAGAAGTGAATATGAAACTTGAACAAATCATGAACCAAGACGATAGGGAAACGCTTGATATGTATGCCCAAGCATGCATGGCCGTTCGTAAGAATGATGGGGTTCTTTATCCTAGGATTGCCATCATTACCGGGGATTTCTTCCCTATGATGACTGATGCCCTTACCACTGAACAATGGCAATCCGCGATGAAGTTTGATCCCCGTATCATTCACAAAGATGCCGTCGCCATGGTCTTTGCGGTTGGCGGTGTCGTCGTGCCTGATATGCAGCCGCAAGAAGCTATTCAATGGCAGCTCGATAACGAGCAGCGCATTGGCAATCATCCCCAAGCTATTCCCGCTTGCTCTTTCGTTGTGAAGTTCAAAGGAGGGAAACACTTCTACCCTACGGGGCGCATTGAGAAGGAGCTGCCTGAGCTTCAATGGAGTGCCTCTCCGTCAGAAGGTCTGTATGACTGCCCTGTGTGGGAGGATGAAGATGAATAAGCGTGATGACTATCTTCACGCCCACCTTTACGGCTGTGTCAACCATTTGGTAGCCCATCTGGGCAAAACAGGAGTATTAGAGGTTCCTGCTTGGTGGGACTATCCAAATAGCCCAGAGAGGGAAATCTTTAGTTGGTGGCTTGTTTCGGACAATATGGCACGCCGCCTATAGGAGGCTGGCTACTGTATCTTGGATTTTGAGAAGGAGATCTACTTATGGGGCCGAACGACTCACGGCATTGCTATCACATCAGATACCAGTGTGATGAAGGCATTGGACCTATAAACAAGAAAACCCGCTTCGGCGGGTTTTTTGATAACAACAACACAACAACGGAGCTGGAACCTTTTGGGAGAGACCAGCAAGAATTAATCTAACGCAAGAATTCGAGTTGTCAAGCTGCTAACTATATTTTCTTGACTATCTTCTCGGGCTCGGCTTTGCAAGATTCGCACCACGCCATAAATTCGATTAAATCGATGTATTGCTCGCCGCGCTCGACTTTGGAGACATAGCTCTGGCTCTTGCCAAGGCGATTGGCAAGTTCCGTCTGAGTGAGGCCAGCATCTAGACGCACCTGCTGCAGTTCGCGTCGCACCGCCTCGTAGCGTTGACCATAGAGCATGAATGCACGCTATAGTCTGGATTCGAATATTCGATTTTCGAATAATTTAGAAATTTCAAAGACTTAACTCTTCTCGGAGTCCACGTGAGCGACAACTGGATTAGCGATCTCCTGATTCTCAATGAGCTGGAGAACCAGCGCATGTCCAAGAACCCCGACGATACGGGGCCTGGGGGCCTAATCCTGGTGGTGGTGGGTACCCGCCGTTCCTGCCTCTTGCCTGCAGCGGTGAACTGGAAACGGTAGTAGTAGATGCCGTGGCGCGACTGGCTGACGCGAGCGGGGATTTTCATTGGGCTCTTCCGTGGAGAAGAGGTGCCCCAAGGAGGTACACCACGGACGTGAGCCCAATGAAAAAAGCCCCTGACGAATCAGGGGCTTGCAATGTCTGGCGGAGAGGGTGGGATTCGAACCCACGATACGCCTAAACGTATACCGGATTTCGAGTCCGGCGCATTCGACCACTCTGCCACCTCTCCAGGTGTCTTGCTCAAACCTGTTTCAGTCCCGGTCGTGGTCCGAACCTTGGGTGCCGATCCCGGTCTGCTTGGTGTGGTGTCCACAAAACCAATGAGACCGATGATTTAACGCGGTTTGTTTCCTGTGGCTTTTGCCGAAGCAGGAAAGCCCGCTATTCTACCCAAAATTTTTCTTTCTGCAAATTTTTCTTCGATCGGATGGGAGGCGAGGGCATGGGGCTGATCACGCTGTTGTTGCTCGCGGCAGTGATTTGTGTGCCGCTGACGCAGCGCCTGGGCCTGGGGGCGATCCCGGGTTATCTGGCGGCTGGTATCGCGGTGGGCCCATCGGGCCTGGCGTTGGTGACCGATGTGCCGGCCATGATGAGTGTGTCGGAGTGGGGCGTGGTCATGATGTTGTTCGTGATCGGGCTGGAGCTGGCGCCCCGCCGGCTGTGGGAGATGCGCGCGGAGGTGTTCGGCCTGGGGGCCTTGCAGGTGTTGACGGCGGGGGGGCTGTTGGGGGTGGTGTTCGGCGCCGGTCTGCGTCATCTGGCCGGTATGAGTGTGACGGTGGCGGTGTTGTGCGGGCTGTCGCTGGCCTTGTCGTCGACGGCGGTGGCTTTGCGTCTGCTGGAGGAGCGTGGGGTGCTGCGGGCGCCCTTGGGACGGATGGCGCTGGGGATTTTGCTGTTCCAGGACATGGCGGCCATCCCCATGCTGGTGGCGGCCGGGATGTTGGGCTCGGGCGACGCCGAGCCGCCGCATTTCGGGGTGGCGCTGGTGGCGGTGCTGGTGGTGCTGGCGGGGTATCGGCTGCGTTTTCTGACGTGGATCCGGCGCTCTGAACTGCGCGAGCTGTTCACGGCCGCCACGTTGTTGATCGTGCTGGGCGCGGCGCAGCTTTTCGATGCGGCGGGGCTGTCGGCCGGCCTGGGGGGGTTCTTGATGGGGGTGTTGCTGGCAGAGTCGCGCTATCGCGCCGATCTGGAGGAGACCATCGAGCCTTTCAAGGGGCTGTTGCTGGGTCTGTTTTTCCTGGCGGTGGGGATGTCGATCAACTTGCACGAGGTCTACCAGTATTGGCATTACGTGGCCCTGGGGGTGGTGGCGCTTTTGCTGATCAAGGGTTTGCTGCTCTATGGCATGGCGCGCCTGGGCGGGCTGCCGCATTATCACCGCCTGATGTTCGCCCTGGTCCTGGCGCAGGGCGGCGAGTTCAGCTATGCGATTTTTGCCGAGGCGGCAAGCAACCGTTTGATGACGGTCGTGCAGCGTGATGTGCTGTCGGTGATCGTGGCGGTTTCCATGGGTTTGATTCCCTGCGCGCTCAAGCTGGCGGAGCTGTTGCCGGCGCGCTATGGCGGTATAGGCGGGATGCGCGTGCGCCCGGCGGGTTTCGATGAGCGCGAGGATTCTTCGGTGCGCTGACGGCCGGTTTGTCATGCGGGAAGGCCGCGGCGGCGATACACTTGACGGGTCTTGACCCAGCGGAGAATCTTCATGCTCAAAGGCAAAGTTGCAGTCGTCACGGGTTCCACCAGCGGTATCGGCCTGGGAATCGCGCGCGCGTTCGCGCAGCAGGGCGCCAATGTGGTGCTCAATGGTTTCGGCGATGCCGCGGAAATCGAGAAGTTGCGCGCCGACCTGGCCGCGCAGCACAAGGTGCAGGTGCTGTACGACGGCGCCGATCTGTCCAAGGGCGAGGCGGTGCGTCAATTGGTGGCCAACACTGTGAAGTCGCTGGGCCGCATTGATATCCTGGTCAACAATGCCGGCATCCAGCACACCGCGTTGATCGAGGATTTTCCGGCCGAGAAGTGGGACGCCATCCTGGCCCTGAATCTGTCGGCCGTGTTTCATGGGTCGGCCGCCGCGTTGCCCCACATGAAGAAGCAGGGCTGGGGGCGCATTATCAATATCGCTTCGGCGCATGGCCTGGTGGGTTCGGCCCAGAAGTCGGCCTATGTGGCGGCCAAGCACGGCGTGGTGGGCCTGACCAAGGTCACGGCGCTGGAGACGGCGGGCACCGGGGTGACGGCCAATGCCATTTGCCCGGGCTGGGTGCGCACGCCCTTGGTCGAGAAGCAGATCACGGCCCTGGCCGCCAAGGACGGCGTGGATCAGGAGGCCGCCTCGCGCGAGCTGCTGGGCGAGAAGCAGCCTTCGCTGCAGTTCGTCACCCCTGAACAACTGGGCGGCACCGCCGTGTTCCTGGCTTCGGATGCCGCCGAGCAGATCACCGGTACGACGATTTCCGTCGATGGCGGCTGGACCGCCCGCTGATAACAAGGATTTTGCCCTCATGCTGTTTTTGCTTTCTCCCGCCAAGAAGCTGGACTACGACTCGCCGGTGCATGTGCAGACGCATACGCAGCCTTTGTTCGTGGACCAGGCTGCCGCGCTCATCAAGGTGCTCAAGACCAAGTCGGCCGACGATATCGCCGAGCTGATGAGCCTGAGCCAGGCGCTGGCCGAGCTGAACGTGGGCCGCTATGCAAGCTGGAAGAAGACGTTCACCCAGGACAATGCCCGGCAGGCCGTGCTGGCCTTCAATGGCGATGTCTACGAGGGACTGGAGGCTTCCAGCCTGTCGGCCAGGCAGCTGGATTGGGCGCAGGACCACGTCGTCATCCTGAGCGGCCTGTACGGCGCGCTGCGCCCCTTGGACCTGATGCAGCCCTATCGGCTCGAGATGGGCACCCGGCTGCAGACGTCCAAGGGCAAGAATCTCTACGAGTATTGGGGCGGCGCCATCGCCGGCTATCTCAATGAGCGGCAGGAGGGCGAAAAAACGCCGGTCATCGTCAACCTGGCCTCGGAAGAGTATTTCAAGGTGGTTGATCTCAAGACGCTGCGGGCCCGCGTGGTGCAATGCGTCTTCCAGGATTGGAAGAACGGGGCCTGGAAGGTCATCAGTTTCCATGCCAAGCGGGCGCGCGGCCTGATGGCGCGCTATGCCATCGAGCACAAGATCAACAAGCCCGAAGGGCTGCAGGCCTTTGACAGCGAGGGCTATGCCTTTGATGCCTCGGCCTCCAGCGCGGACAAGCTGGTCTTCCGGCGCCGGTACAGCTAGGCGGTGACCAGCCCCGGTTCGCCGGGGTCGGCCACGGCGGTCAGCTCCTGGCGGATCATGACGGCGGCGCGCAGCATCTGCTTGACCGGATAGGCCAGGACGGCGGCTTCGCCCGTGGTGTCGAACTGCGTGGGCAGGTCGGCCGGCTCCGGCCCATCGGTCTGCAAGAGCCGCAGCATGGCCTCGAGCGCCTGCTGGATCTCGGCCGGCGTCTGTGGCATGCCGGCCAGCGTGGGCACGGCGGCCGTGATCTGGGAGGCCAGGATGTGGTTCTGGATCAACAGGTTGTTGAATTCCGGCACATTGACCTGGTGCTGCCGGGGTTCGCTCATCATGCGATAAAAGGCCTCGGCATAGTTGCTGAAGGCGATGTGCACGTTTTTGCGCGCCAGGCGCCAGGCGAGGTCCGCGTCGGCGACCGCGTTGTCGCTTTCCGAGGCGGGCGCCCCGCCATGTTGGCGCACCACGTCGATATAGTTCAGGCCGGCGCGCAGGTATTCGAGGTTGGCGCGCGAGGCGGCCCGGGCCAGGGGCTTCATGTAGCGCGCTTCCCACCAGGGCAGGATGTAGCTGCAGAGCAGGGCCAGCACACAGCCCAGCACCGTGTCGATGGCCCGCTCGCCGATCACTTCCAGCGATACCGAGCCCGGCGCCACGAAATGGAAGACCAGCACCACGAACAGGGTATTGAAGATGGCGCTGGCCATGTAGTTGAGCTGCACCAGGCTGTTGCCCATGATGCAGGCGCCCAGCAAGACGGCGAACAGCACGGCCGGCCTGTCGGTGGTCATGAACAGGGCCAGGGCCAGCATGCAGCCGATCAGCGTGCCCATTAGTCGCCAGCCGTTGCGCTGGCGGGTGAGGGCAAAGCCGGGTTTCATGATGATGACGATGGTCAGCAGCACCCAGTAGCTGTGGGCCGCCATGTTCTGCGGCAGCCAGCTGCCGATCAGGCCCAGGGCGATGGCCGCGGCCAGCGTCACGCGCAGGGCATAGCGGCAATGCGGCGAGTCCAGGCGCAGGTTGCTGGTGATCATGCCCACCCGCACTTCCTGGCGCGACATGAAGCGGGTGAGGGATTTGTCGATGCGCAGCGTGCTGGTGGGCACGGCGTCTGGGCGGTCCTGGGTGTGGTCGGCCAGGCGGTCGACGATGCGCGCGGCATTGCGCAGGCGGCGCAGCGCCTGGATCAGCAGCGCGAGTATCTCGGGTTCGCGCTCGCCCAGGCCCTGCTGCTTGAGCTGTTCGATCTCGTATTCGATGGCGCGCAGTTCGGCCTTGGCGCTGCTGCGGTATTGCGTGGGCCTCCCGCGCGAGACGTCCAGCGCGATGCGGTTGAGCTCCAGCGACATCTTGACCAGCGCGTCGCGCATGAAGATCAGGATGTCGTTGCCCGCCAGCGAGCGGCGCAGCGAGGCGTAGTCGGTGTGGGTGGCCACCAGGGTGTCCAACAGCTGCAGCATGTCGACGAACATATTCCACAGCATGATCCGGTCGTTTTCGCGATAGCCCTTGCCCCGGGGCAGGGCGCGCAAGACCAGGTCGCGCGCGGCCTGGTGGTTGTCGGTCATGGCGGATTGGCGCTGCATCAGCGTGCGGTACGACTCCTCCAGGTCGTCGTTTTCATCGTAGAAGCTGGCGCGCGAGGCCATGTAGTCGGCCGTGGCGAACAGCGCCACCGACATGGCCTGGCGTTCTTCGCGCAGCCAGAAGAGATGACGGAAGCACAGGCTGAACAGAAAATAGAACAGCGAGCCGCCCAGGGTGGCCAGCGAATGCCACAGCACCTGGCTGGGCGCCATGGGCGAGTGCATGGTGAGCGTCATGAGCAGCAGGCCGGCAAAGCCGATCAGGCCGCCGCGTTTGCCGAAGACGGTGAACATCGAGAACAGAAAGCACTGCCCGATCACCACCAGCCAGAGCAGCAGCGGGTAGGTCGAGGCCAGCCCGGTGATGGTGACGGTGGACACGCCGAGCAAGGCCCCGCCCAGCATTTCGTTGCTGCGGTGTCGCTGCGGCCCGCCCGGCTGGTCAATGATGGCCAGGCATTGGGCGCCGAAGGTGGCCACCAGGCCGATGCTGTATTGCCCCCAGATGCCGCCGAGCAGCAGCACGGGCAGCAGCATGCCGATCGCCTGGCGCACGCCGCCAAAGAAATAGTGGCTGTAGAGAAAGCGCCGGATGCTGGCGATGCGCAGGTCCATTGGGGGCGAAGGCGAGTCTTGACATGCCAAGTATAGAGATCCGGCCGGATTTTTGGGGGCCGGATGGGGCGGCGGGTCTTGCGGCGGCGCCAGAAAACGGCCGTCGATGCGCCTGGGCCACACCCCGATTTGCGGAGGATGCCGCAACGCGGTAAATTGCCCCCTCTTGCGCCGGCCTGCTATCCGAATCCGGCGCGCGGGCGAGCAGGGCCCGGGCCACCTTCCGCGGCCTGCTGCGCCAGTAATACCTGCTGTTGGCCGCGCCACAAGCGTGTGTTGCCAAGGCTTCCATTTCGACCTCCGACGCCTTCTTGGGCGTTTGCACTGCGTCTCTGACGAGCGTGTGCCGGGTCGGCAGGGTGTCCGGGTGGCGTGGCTCCGTGAGCCGCAAAGCGCCGGATCATGCTGTCGTGCCAGGTATGGGTTCCGTCGCCGCCGTATCCGGGCGCGCGACAGCCAGGGAAACAGGGCCGGTACAGAAAGGAAAGACAACATGGAACTCAATGGCGCCGATATCGTCGTGCGCTGCCTGGCCGAAGAGGGCGTGGAACACGTTTTCGGCTATCCCGGCGGCGCGGTGCTCTACATCTACGACGCGATTTTCAAGCAAGACAAGTTTCAGCACATCCTGGTGCGCCACGAGCAAGCCGCCGTGCATGCCGCCGATGCCTATTCGCGCGCGTCGCAAAAGGTCGGTGTCTGCATCGTGACCAGCGGTCCGGGCGTGACCAATGCCGTCACCGGCATTGCCACGGCCTATATGGACTCGATCCCGATGGTGATCATCAGCGGGCAGGTGCCCACCGCCGCCATCGGCGAGGACGCTTTCCAGGAGTGCGACACCGTCGGCATCACCCGCCCCTGTGTCAAGCACAACTTCCTGGTGCGCGACGTCAAGGACCTGGCCGAAACCATGCGCCGCGCCTTCTACATCGCGCGCACGGGCCGTCCCGGACCGGTGCTGGTCGACATCCCCAAGGACATCACGGTCGCGCAGTGCAAGTACACGCCCAAGAAGGGCGAGATTGCCATGCGCTCGTATGCGCCCGTCACCAAGGGCCACCAGGGGCAGATCAAGAAGGCCGTGCAGATGCTGCTGGCCGCCGAGCGCCCCATGATCTATACCGGCGGCGGCGTGATCCTCTCCGATTCGTCGGATGAGCTGCGCAAGCTGGTGGACCTGCTGGGCGCGCCCTGCACCAATACCCTGATGGGCCTGGGTGCCTTGCCCGCGACGGATCATCGCTTTGTCGGCATGCCGGGCATGCACGGCACCTACGAGGCCAATATGGCCATGCAGCATTGCGATGTGCTGCTGGCCATCGGCGCGCGTTTCGATGACCGCGTGATCGGCAATCCCAAGCATTTCGCGCAGAACGCCCGCAAGATCATCCACATCGATATCGATCCCTCGTCGATTTCCAAGCGCGTGCGGGTCGATGTGCCCATCGTCGGCAACGTCAAGGACGTGTTGGTCGAGCTGATCGGCCATTACGAACAGGCGCGCCAGGAGACCAAGCCGGCCTCCCAGGACAAATGGTGGCAGCAGATCGAGGCCTGGCGCGCGCGCGAGTGCCTGAAGTACGCGCCCTCCGACGAGGTCATCAAGCCGCAGTTCGTGGTCGAGAAGCTCTGGGAAGTGACCGGCGGCGACGCCTTCGTCACCTCGGACGTGGGCCAGCACCAGATGTGGGCCGCGCAGTACTACAAGTTCAACAAGCCGCGCCGCTGGATCAATTCCGGCGGCCTGGGCACCATGGGGGTGGGCCTGCCCTACGCCATGGGGGTGCAGATGGCCAATCCTGGCACGGACATCGCCGTGATCACCGGCGAGGCGTCCATCCAGATGAACATCCAGGAACTGTCGACCTGCCAGCAATACCACCTCACGCCCAAGATCGTCTGCCTGAACAACCGCTTCCTGGGCATGGTGCGCCAGTGGCAGCAGATCGACTACGGCTCGCGCTATTCCGAGTCGTACATGGATTCGCTGCCTGACTTCGTCAAGGTCGCCGAGGCCTATGGCCACGTGGGGCTGCGCATCGAGCGCCCGGCCGACGTCGAGCCGGCGCTGCGCGAGGCATTCAAGAAGCATAAGGATCGCCTGGTCTTCCTGGACTTCATCACCGACCGCACCGAGAACGTGTGGCCGATGGTCAAGGCCGGCCGCGGGCTGACCGAGATGCTGCTCGGTTCCGAGGATCTGTAAGGAGGCCACCATGAAACACGTGATTTCTGTGCTCATGGAAAACGAGCCCGGCGCGCTCTCGCGCGTGGTTGGCCTGTTTTCCGCGCGCGGCTATAACATCGAAACGCTGACCGTGGCGCCCACCGAGGACGCGACGCTGTCGCGCCTGACCGTGGTCACCGTCGGCTCCGACGAGGTCATCGAACAGATCACCAAGCACCTGAACCGCCTGGTGGATGTGGTCAAGGTGGTCGATCTCACCGAGGGCGCGCACATCGAGCGTGAGCTGATGCTCATCAAGGTGCGCGCGGTCGGCAAAGAGCGTGAAGAAGTCAAGCGGATGGCGGATATTTTCCGCGGCCGCATCATCGACGTTACGGACAAGTCCTACACGATCGAGCTGACCGGAGACCAGGAGAAGGTGCAGGCCTTTATCGAGGCGCTGGACCGCAGCGCCATCCTGGAAACCGTCCGTACCGGCGTTTCCGGCATCGGCCGCGGCGAGCGCATCCTGAAGCTCTGACCGGCATCCGCAGTACCCTACACCCTGAATTCAACGATTTTCAAAAATAAGCATCTGGAGCAACCATGAAAGTTTTCTACGACAAAGACTGCGATCTCTCCCTCGTCAAAGGCAAGACCGTCGCCATCATCGGCTACGGTTCGCAAGGCCATGCCCACGCCCTGAACCTGCATGACTCCGGCGTGAAGGTCGTGGTCGGCCTGCGCAAGGGCGGCGCCTCCTGGAACAAGGCCGCCAACGCCGGCCTGGAAGTCGCCGAAGTGGCCGAAGCCGTCAAGCGCGCCGACGTCGTGATGATGCTGCTGCCCGACGAGAACATCGCCGCGGTCTACCGCAATGAAGTGCACGCCAACATCAAGCCCGGCGCCGCGCTGGCCTTCGCCCACGGCTTCAACGTGCACTACGGCCAGGTCGTGCCGCGCGAAGACATCGACGTCATCATGGTCGCCCCCAAGGCGCCCGGCCACACCGTGCGCTCGACCTACTCGCAAGGCGGCGGCGTGCCCCACCTGGTGGCCGTCTACCAAGACAAGTCGGGCGCTGCCCGTGACGTGGCCCTGTCGTACGCCAGCGCCAACGGCGGCGGCCGCGCCGGCATCATCGAGACCAACTTCCGCGAAGAAACCGAAACCGACCTGTTCGGCGAACAGGCCGTGCTGTGCGGCGGCACCGTGGAGCTGATCAAGGCAGGTTTCGACACCCTCGTCGAAGCCGGCTATGCGCCCGAGATGGCCTACTTCGAGTGCCTGCATGAGCTCAAGCTCATCGTCGACCTGATCTACGAAGGCGGCATCGCCAACATGAACTACTCCATCTCGAACAACGCCGAGTTCGGCGAGTACGAGACCGGCCCGAAGGTCGTGACGGAGGAAACCCGCAAGGCCATGCGCCAGTGCCTGACCGACATCCAGACCGGCGAGTACGCCAAGCGCTTCATCCTGGAAAACGCCGCCGGCGCGCCGACCCTGACCTCGCGCCGCCGCATCAACGCGGAATCGCAGATCGAAGTGGTGGGCGCCAAGCTGCGCGCCATGATGCCCTGGATCGCCGCCAACAAGCTGGTGGACAAGTCCAAGAACTGATCGCCCCGGTTCGGCAAGACAGGCCGCCTTCGGGCGGCCTTTTTGCATCCCGGGGGCGCCCGGCGGCGGCAAGCCGGCCTCGGGGGCGGGCAGCCCGCTTTGCCTCAAGCAGGGCCAGATGAGTTAACCTTTCACCTTACAAAGCTTGCGGAAGTACCCATACGCCATGCCCAATTTCAACATGCGCGATTCCGAGAATCGTCATCGCAGCATCTACCTGCTGCCCAATGCTTTTACAACGGCGGCCCTGTTCGCGGGTTTTTATGCCGTGGTGCAGGCCATGAACGACCGGTTCGAGACCGCGGCCATCGCCATTTTCGTGGCCATGGTGCTGGACGGCATGGACGGCCGCGTGGCGCGCCTGACCAATACCCAGTCGGCATTCGGCGAGCAATATGATTCGCTGTCCGACATGACCTCCTTCGGGGTGGCCCCGGCCTTGGTCGCCTACGAGTGGATACTCCAGGATCTCGGCCGCTGGGGCTGGCTGGCGGCCTTTGTCTATGTGGCGGGCGCCGCGCTGCGGCTGGCGCGCTTCAATACCAATATCGCCGTCGTCGACAAGCGTTTCTTCCAGGGCCTGCCCAGTCCGGCCGCCGCCGCGCTGGTGGCCGGTTTTGTCTGGCTGGCCATCGACAACAAACTGCCCATCCATGACAGCATCATGGCCTGGGTGGCCTTTGGCCTGACGACCTACGCCGGCGTGGCCATGGTGTCGAACGCGCCGTTTTTCAGCGGCAAGAGTTTCGCGCTGGGCCGCAGCGTGCCCTTCTGGGGCATCCTGGTGGTCGTGGCCGTCTTCGTCTTCGTGTCCAGCGATCCTCCGGTCGTGCTCTTCGGCCTTTTCGTGCTCTACGGGTTTTCGGGCTGGGTGATCATGGCCTGGCGCTGGAGCCGGGCGCGCAAGCTGCAGCAAGAGCGCCGCGGCCAGTAAGCCGTCCATGAAAAAGGCCGCCCCTGGGGCGGCCTTGTCGTTGGGGCGCCTACCACCAGCCGCGGTCGCGCTCTTCGTACATGGGGTCCGGCCCGGGATGGAAGCGGGTGACCTGCTGGCCGTCGCGACCCATGTAGACATACATCAGCGAATTCCAGACATTGGATTCCCGATAGCGGTAGGCCCAGACGATCTGGCGCACGCTGGGCAGACCGGCCTCGCGGATCTCCGCCGGCGGGCCGAATTCGCAGCGCACGCGCTCGGCCGACCAGACGCCTTCGCCCAGGCGCTTGAAATGGGCGTCGGTCAGCAGGGCTTCGACTTGTTCGACCCGTCCGTCGGTGGTCAGGTTGGTGCCCCAGGCGAACTGGCCCATGGGCTGTTGTGTCCAGATCACCCGCTGGCGCCCGTCGGGCAGCTGGCAATGGAAGTTGGGTTGGCCGTATTGGCTCACCACGCTGGCGTAGGGCGAGCCGGGGGGGACCTGGGTCATGGGCGCGCAGGCGGCCAGGGTGGCGGCCGCGGCGCCCGCGGCCAAGGCACGCGCCAGAGTATGCAGGCGGGACATGGGTATTCTCCTGAACGGGGACCGGCCCCGATTTTGCCTTCTCCCGGCGCAGGCCGGGCAGGGCGCTGCGATCCATTTTAGCGAATCGGCTATAATCCCTCGCGATCCGCATCTTCCATGCATGGAAAGCCATGGGATGCGTGGTCGGGCGAGGCGCCTCGAAACGCATCGCCGTATCGATGATAAAGAAGTGTTTTTTCAACCCACGTCCGGGCACCTCGGCCCTGACGCATGTCCGTAGAGGTCAATAATGTCTGTTGCTGACATCAAAAAAGCCGAAATCGTTTCGCAGTTCCAACGCGCGCAAGGCGATACCGGTTCCCCCGAAGTCCAGGTGGCTCTGCTCACCGCCCGCATCAACGAACTGACCGGTCACTTCAAGGAACACGCGAAGGACCACCACTCGCGCCGCGGTCTGCTGCGCATGGTCAGCCGTCGTCGCAAACTGCTCGACTATCTCAAGGGCCGCAATCCCGATTCGTACCGCGCTCTGATCGAAAAACTCGGTCTGCGCAAGTGATCGACGGGGCTGGCTCCCCATGACGCAACCGTGGTCGCTGCGACGCTGTCGCGACGGCCACGGTTTTTCATTTGCAAGGAACCATCGTCATGTTCAATAAAGTGACCAAGACCTTCCAATACGGCCAGCACACGGTCGTACTGGAAACCGGCGAGATCGCTCGCCAGGCCTCCGGCGCTGTGCTTGTGTCCGTTGAGGACACCGTCGTGCTGGCCACGGTCGTCGCCGCCAAGAAGGCCAAGCCTGGCCAGGACTTCTTCCCGCTGACCGTCGACTACATCGAAAAAACCTACGCGGCCGGCCGCATCCCCGGCGGCTTCTTCAAGCGTGAAGGCAAGCCCTCCGAAAAGGAAACGCTGACCTCCCGCCTGATCGACCGCCCGCTGCGTCCGCTGTTCCCCGAAGGCTTCTACAACGAAGTCCAGGTGGTCATCCACACGCTGTCGGTCAATCCGGAAATCGATCCCGACATCCCCGCCATGATCGGCGCCTCGGCCGCGCTGGCCATCTCGGGCATCCCGTTCAACGGCCCCATCGGCGCGGCCCGCGTGGGCTATATCGATGGCCAGTACGTCATCAATCCCACCGCTTCGCAGCTCAAGACCTCCAAGATGGACCTGGTGGTCGCCGGCACGGAAAACGCCGTGCTCATGGTGGAATCCGAAGCCCAGCAGCTGTCCGAAGACATCATGCTCGGCGGCGTGGTGTTCGGCCATGAACAGATGCAGGCCGCCATCAACGCCATCCATGACCTGGTGCGCGACGCCGGCAAGCCCGAGTGGACCTGGGCGCCCGCGCCCAAGAACGAGGCCCTGATCAGCGCGGTGACCGCCGCCGCCCAGGAAGGCCTGAACGCCGCCTACCAGATCCGCGAAAAGCAGGCCCGCACGGCCAAGCTGCGCGAAGTCTACGCCGAAGTGTCGGCCAAGCTGGCCGAGCAGGCCGCCGCCGCCGGCCAGGAAGCGCCCGATGGCGTGACCGTCGACAACATCCTGTTCGACCTGGAAGCCCGCCTGGTGCGCAGCCAGATCCTGAACGGCGAGCCCCGCATCGACGGCCGCGACACCCGCACCGTGCGTCCGATCAGCATCCGCCTGGGCGTGCTGCCGCGCGCCCACGGCAGCGCCCTGTTCACCCGCGGTGAAACGCAGGCGCTGGTGGTGGCCACGCTGGGCACCAAGCAGGATGAGCAAATCATCGACGCCCTGATGGGCGAGTACCGCGACCGCTTCATGCTGCACTACAACATGCCTCCGTTCGCCACCGGTGAAACCGGCCGCATCGGTGTGCCCAAGCGGCGTGAAATCGGCCACGGCCGCCTGGCCAAGCGTTCGCTGGTGTCGGTGCTGCCCAAGCCCGAGGATTTCCAGTACACCATCCGCATCGTCTCGGAAATCACCGAGTCCAACGGCTCGTCGTCCATGGCTTCGGTCTGCGGCGGTTCGCTGGCCATGATGGACGCCGGCGTCCCGACCACGGATCACGTCGCGGGCGTGGCCATGGGCCTGATCCTCGAGAACGGCAAGTTCGCCGTGCTGACCGACATCCTGGGTGACGAAGACCACCTGGGCGACATGGACTTCAAGGTCGCGGGCACCGAGAACGGCATCACCGCGCTGCAGATGGACATCAAGATCCAGGGCATCACCAAGGAAATCATGCAGGTCGCGCTGGCCCAGGCCCGCGAAGGCCGTCTGCATATCCTCGGCAAGATGCGCGAGTCCCTGGACGGTTCGCGCACCGAGCTGTCGGCCTTCGCGCCGCGCATGCTGACCATCAAGATCAACCCCGAGAAGATCCGTGACGTGATCGGCAAGGGCGGCGCCACCATCCGCGCGCTGACCGAAGAGACCGGCACGCAGATCGACATCTCCGATGACGGCACCATCGTGATCGCCAGCGTGGACGAGGCCCAGGCCAAGGAAGCGCAGCGCCGCATCGTCGAACTGACCGCCGACGTCGAAGTCGGCCAGATCTACGATGGCTCCGTGCTGCGCCTGCTGGATTTCGGCGCCATCGTGCAAGTGCTGCCGGGCCGCGACGGCCTGCTGCACATCTCGGAAATCGCCAACTACCGCATCGCCAACATCAACGATGTGCTGAAGGTCGGCCAGCAGGTCCGCGTCAAGGTCATCGAGGCCGACGACAAGGGTCGCCTGCGCCTGTCGATCAAGGCCATCGGCGGCATCGAGCAGCAGCAACAGCCTGCCGCCGAAGCAGCGGCCCAGTCCGAGCCGCAGGCCGAGTAATCGGTTTGCCCCGGCAGAAAAGCGGCGCCTTCGGGCGCCGCTTTTCTTTTCTTTGCAAAAAAGCGGGAACATCCCGGCTTGCGGGCGGAATCAAATCCGGTAAAGTCTTGGCAGTTCCGCGGGCGGCGGATGACGGCAGAGGACTGGCGAATCGGGCATGAGAGGATGGCGGCTGGCCGCGACGATACTGGCAACAGGCTGGGGCCTGGCGGGCTGCGTGGCGCCTGCCGCGACCTCATCGTCGGCGCGGGTGCCGCACAGCGAGCCCATGTCGGCCGACCAGCTGGCCCAGACCGACTTCAACCGCACCGTCACCCTCGAAGTCCGCGATAATTTCAACAGCTTGTATTCCTTGCTGGACAAGCTCTACCGGCGCAATCCGCGCGAGTGGCGCAAGTCCGGGGTGGCTGACCAGGCGGCCGCCGTGGCCTACGTCAAGCGCCTGGTCGACGAGCGCCGCGCGCCGGCGGGGCTGGCGGGCCTGCGCGATATCCAGGTGCTGGCCGTGGCGCTGGACCCCAACTACCAGGGCGACCGGGTGGCCGCCTTCATCTACGGCATGGCCGACACCCTGCTGGCCGCGCATAACGACAAGACCCGTTTCTATGTTTCCGATGTGCTGGACGGCCAGCGCATCTTCAATGCCGCGCGCAATGTCGAGGCGGCCGCCTGGCTGCTGTCCTCGCGCCGCAACCCCCAGGGCGAGCCGCTGCTGCTGGCCAATGAAATGTCCTCCACCGCCACGAACCTGAGCTTTGAGCGCGAGTTTGGCGCCATCATCGGCAGGCTGGACCTGATCGCCAATCTGCTGGGCGAAAACTCCCGCCGCGTCGGGATCAATTACGCCCAGGGCCTGATGTTCTTCAATTTCCTGCCGGTGCGCTGAAGCGGCTGGGGCCTGGGTCAGCCTGCGCCGCCGGCGCGGTCCGCCGCGACGGCTTCGACCTCCACTTTGAATCCGTAATGCAGGGTCCGGGTCGGCACCACCGCGCGGGCGGGGCGAGCCGGGCCCAGCCATTCGGCATATACGCGGTCGAAAGCCGGCCAGTTCTCGATGTCATCGAGATAGACCCGCACATGAAGCAGGCGGTCAATGTCGCAGCCGGCCGATGCCAGCGCGGCGGCCACGTTGGCCAGGGCCTGTCGGGCCTGCTGCTCGAAAGGCGCATCGGCCAGCCGCTTGCCCTCGGGCGTGATCGGAAGCTGGCCTGAGATGAATACCAGGCCGCCGCCAGTCTTGAAATGGCTGTAGTGGCCAGCCGGCGTTGCCAGCGCGGCGGGGCGGCGCCCCGTGTCCTGCGGTTCACCAGCCATGGAAGCGGCTCCAGGTTTGCAGCGCGCCGTCTTCGGCAAGCGCGTGATATTCGGGAAACTGCGCACCAGTCGCGCAGGCGTGATTGGGCAGGATACGCAGCCGCGTGCCGATCGGGAAGCGGGCCTCGATCTCGAGGTCGGGCGTCGCGGCGCAAGCCAGAATACCGTGTTCCTGGTTGGCGCCGATGAGCAGATAGCCGGGGAGGGGACGGCCCGCCTCGTCACACACCTGTCCGTAGCCGAAGTCCTCCTGCTGGCGCGCGGTTCCCCTGTCGCGGCTCATGGCCATCCATCCGGCATCGACAATGGCCCAGCCTTTGTCGCGCTGGTGGCCGATGACTGTGGTGAGCACGCTCAAGGCAATGTCCGCCTGCGCGCACACGCCGATGTTGTGCATCACGAGGTCGAAGAAGACATATACGCCGGCCCGCAGTTCGGTCACGCCGGAAAGATCCCCGGCCGCCAATGCCGTGGGCGTCGAGCCCACGCTGACCACGGGGCAGGGCAGGCCCTGGGCCCGCAGACGCTCGGCGGCCCGCACGCAGCCGGCGCGCTCTTGTTCGGCGAGCGCGGCCAGCGCCTCGGGCGTATTGAGCTCGTAGCTGGAGCCGGCGTGCGTCAATACGCCATGCAGGTTCATGCCCGCCTGCTGCAACACCTCGCCCACGGCGAGCAGTTCCGGCGCGTCCGGCTTGATGCCGGAGCGATGGCCATCGGTGTCGATTTCGATGAGCACATCGAAGGCCTCGCCATGCTGGCGGCCATAGCTGGCCAGCGCCCGCGCGCCCTCCACGCTGTCCGTGATGAGCTTGAGCTGGCAGCCGCGCCGGCGCAGGGCCAGCGCTTGCGGCAAACGATGGGGAGCAATGCCGACGGCATAGAGAATGTCGGTGATGCCCGCGGCGAGGAACTGCTCGGCTTCCTTGAGCGTGGAGACGGTGATGCCGCGCGCGCCCGCCGCCCATTGTGCCTTGGCGACCTGGATGCACTTGCTGGTCTTGACATGGGGACGCAGGCTCACGCCCAAGGCATCGGCCTTGGCCTGCATGCGCCCGATGTTGCGCTGCATCTGCGGCACGGAAATCAATGCGGCCGGGGTATCAAGGCTTGCCAGGGAAGACGGCGCCGTTGCGGCCATGGGAGAGGAGGAGGTTTGCATCGTGATTCAGTTCAGAGATTCGCCCTTGGCCTTGAGCGCGGGCACATCGTTGCGCAGGCCATGTTCGATAAGCTTGGAAACCGCCGCGGGTGTGACGCCGTCGGGTTGAGGCAAGAGCACGCCCAGCGCTTCCATCTGTGCGCGCAGCGGACCGTCCGCCATGGCGGCGCGCAATGCCGCGGTCAGGCGCTGCAGCACCGCCTCGGGCGTGCCTCGCGGCGCAAACAGCGCGTTCCAGGAGCGTGCATCCAGGGGGAAACCTGCTTCGGTGGCCGTGCCGACCTGGGGCAGCTGCGCGAGCCTGCTGGAGGCGAGCACGGCCACGGCCTTGATCCGTCCTCCCGCGATCTGGGGCAAGGCCGTGATGGTCTGATCGCACATGAAGTCGGTTTGTCCGCCCATCAAGTCATTGATGGCGGGAGCCACGCCGCGATACGGGATATGGGTAGGATTCTGCTGGATGGCCGACAGCAGCAGGACGCAGCCATAGTGCGAGATCGAGCCCACGCCTGCGCTGCCGTAAGAAGCATTGGCATGATGATCGCGCAGCCAGGCGACGAATTCGGGCAGGTTGTTCGCGGGCAGGTCGGCCCGCGCGAGCAGCAACATGGGCGCGGAGCCGGCCGGGCCGATAGGCGCGAAGTCCGCGACCGGATCGTAGGGCGGTTTTTTGTATAGCGCCACGTTGGCGACGTGAGTCCCGATGCCGCCGAAGGCGATGGTGTAGCCGTCGGGCGCCGCCTTGAGCAATTTGTTCAGGCCTATCACGCCGTTGGCGCCGCCTAGATTTTCGATCACGACGGGCTGCTCCAGCTGCACCGACATTTTCTGGGCGATGCCCCGGGCCAGGGCATCGCTGGGGCCGCCGGCGGGAAAGGGCACGATCAAGGTCACGGGGCGCGCGGGAAACGCCCCGTCAGGAGGCGCAGCGGATTGAGCCGCCGCGCCGGCCGCCAGGCCGCTCAAACAGATGGCCAGCAGACGCCGCCAGGGGGAAGGACAAGACATTGGTTTACCCCATCGATGAGAATCATGCGTGGAAATCGGCGCTCAGGCGGCGGGCGCGCTGAACCCGCGCAGCCAGGCAAGCGCTGGCTGCAGGTCGGGGGCCTCGCGTTCGGGCGAGGGTGCGCCGGCCGGCAAGGCCAGGCCGACGCGGTTATGCCAGAACGTCCGTAAACCCACGGCGGCCGTTCCGAACATGTCGTAGCCGGATCCCGCGACGAACGCCGCCTCGCCGGCCTGCACGTCCAGGCGTTGCAGGGCAAGGCGGTAGGGTCGGGGGTCGGGTTTGTAGTAGCCGGCCTCTTCGGAGGTGACGACCGCGTCCCACGCGATACCCAGCAGCGATGCCGCCTGGCTGCCCAGGCGCTGCGAGCAGTTGGTCACGACCGCCAGCTTGCAATGGGGCTTGAGGGCTTGCAGCAGCTCGCGCGCGCCGGACCAGGCGGGCAGTTGGGCCCAATTCGCCTCCAGCGCCGCCGGGGCGGTGTCGGGCAGGCCGACCGCGGCGGCCGCGTCCCTCACCAGTTGTTCATACGGCAGGTAGGCACCGCAACCATAAGTCAGCTTCAGATACTCGGCCCGCCATGCGCGGCCCTGTTCTTCCGAACCCGCGGCGGCGTTCCAGACAGTCCATGAATCAAGCAGCGCGGTGAGCAGGTCGAACAGGACAGCTTTGGGGTAGGCGTCGGTCATGGGAGTTCCTTGGGGGCCGCGAGCGCGGCCGGGGACAGGATCGTGAGTTGCATGGCGGCATTATGTTCGTGAAGCGTGTAGTCATGGTTAAATATTGGAGAATCAATCGTTAAGCTAAATTAAATGATCCAGATTGATGACCTGCGCTTGGCGGCGACCCTGCTGCGCGAACCGTCACTGAGCGCCGCAGCTCGCGCGCTGGACGTGACGCCGCCGGCGCTATCGACGCGGCTGCGCAAACTGGAGGGCGAGCTCGGCCTGGCCTTGGCCAAGCGCGATGCCCGCAACCTGTCCCTGACGCCCGAGGGCGAGCGTTTTGGCCGCGAAGCGCAGGAACTGCTGTCCAGGATCGACGGGCTGTGCGAGTCGCTGCACCGTGACGACCAGCGCTTGAACGGGACGTTGCGGGTGGCCGCGCCTTTTGGTTATGGGCGGCAACGCATCGCGCCGCTGCTGGCGCGGTTCGCGCGCCGGCATCCCTATCTGCGGGTCCAGCTCGAGCTGCGCGAGACGCCATGGCCCGACCGGCGCGATGTCGATGCGGTGATTCATATCGGCGGGGTCCGTGACTCTTCCTGGGTCGCGCGCGAGGTGGCGCCCAACGAGCGCTGGCTGTGCGCCAGCCCCGCCTATCTGGAGGCGCATGGCGTGCCTCGGACGCCGCGCGATCTCGCCGGCCACGCCTGCATCTGCATCCGCGAAAACGACGAGGACGTGACGCTCTGGCATCTCCGCCCGGCGGGCCAGCCGGGCAGGCGCCGGGGAGAATCGGTGCGCGTCACGCCCGCCTACGTGACCAATGATGGCGGCGTGGCGCGGCTGTGGGCCGAGGCCGGAATGGGGCTGGTGCTGCGTTCCGAATGGGATGCGGCCGAAGCCGTGGCCCAGGGCACGCTGGTGCGTGTCCTTGCCGATTGGCGGTTCGACAGCGCGCCGGTGGTCCTGCTGGTGCCGGTACGCAAGGGCCGCAGCGCCCGGGTGCGGGCGTTCTCGGAGTTCCTGATGCAGGAGCTGGGCGCCCAACGCTAGGCACCTGGTCCGGCGCGGCCGGCTGTTGCGCCGGGCGGCTTTCAGTGGCAATGTCCCTTACCGCCGGCGCCAATTACCGCTACAGTGATCCGCCGGGCTCCATGCCGCCTTGGCGCAGGCCTTCGCGCAACTCCCTTGACACCAGAAATCCCATGATCGATTTTGCCGCCATCCAAGCCGCCCGCGACAACCTGCGCGGGCAGGTGCAAAAGACCCCGTTCACGCTGTCGCGCACGCTGTCGGACATCCTGGGCGCCGAAGTCTGGCTCAAATTCGAGAACCTGCAGTTCACGGCCTCCTTCAAGGAGCGCGGCGCGCTCAACCGCATGCTGACGCTTTCGCCCGAAGAACGCGCCAAGGGCGTCATCGCGGTGTCGGCCGGCAACCATGCCCAGGGAGTGGCCTACCACGCCCAGCGCATGCAGGTGCCCGCCGTCATCGTCATGCCGCGGTTCACGCCCACCGTCAAGGTTGCCAACACCAAGCGCTTCGGCGCCGAGGTGGTGCTGGCCGGCGATACTTTCGACGACGCCAAGGCGCACGGCTTCGAACTCGCCCAGGCGCGCGGTCTGACCATGATCCACCCTTACGATGACGAGGCCGTCATCGCGGGGCAGGGCACCATAGGCATCGAGATGCTCGAAGACCAGCCGGACCTGGACGCCATCGTCATCGCCATCGGCGGGGGCGGCTTGATCTCCGGCGTGGCGACGGCGGCTAAGGCCATCAAGCCCGGCATCGAGATCATCGGCGTGCAGACCGAGCGCTTCCCGTCGATGTATGCGGCGGTGCGCGGGGTGTCCATGGACAGCGGGCACTACACCATCGCCGAGGGCATCGCGGTCAAGTCGCCCGGCACGCTTACCCAGGAGATCGTCAGCCGGCTGGTCGATCGCATCGAGCTGGTCGGCGAAGCCGACATCGAGCACGCCATCGTCGTCCTGCTGGAGATCGAGAAAACCGTGGTCGAAGGCGCGGGCGCGGCCGGCCTGGCCGCCTTGCTACTGGACAAGGCGCGCGGCGCCGATCATTTCAAGGGCAAGCGCGTCGGCCTGGTGCTCACCGGCGGCAATATCGATCCCCTGATGCTGGGCGAACTGATCGAGCGCGGCATGGTGCGGGCCGGGCGGCTGGCCCGCATACGGGTGGACCTGCGCGACCTGCCCGGCGCCCTGGCCCAGGCCACCCGCCTGATCGCCGACGCCCACGCCAATATCACCGAAGTCCATCACCAGCGGGCGTTCACGGCCCTGCCGGTGCGCAATGTCGAGGTGGATTTTGTGTTGCAGACCCGCGGGCCCGAGCATATCGAGGAGGTCATCGGCATCCTCAACGACGCGGGCTTTGCCGCCAGCAATCACGATCACTGAACCAGGCTTTTGACCCGGTAGAGGCGCTCGCGGTGCAGGATGGCGGCCAGCGGCTCGGCATCGCGGCCCAGCGCCACGTAGTCCTGGGGCACCGGCGTCAGCGCATCGAGCACGGCCTGCGGATGTTGCGCGTGCCAGCGCGCGATCAGGGTGTCGGGATTGAAGGCATCCAGCCCCTGGCGGCGCAGTTCCGAGCGATTGAAATCCTTCAGATTCCAGGTGGCGACCTGCACCACCGGCGGCACTTGCAGCCCGCAGCGCGCGCGACGCGCCAGTCCGGCCGCGATGACATGGAAATCCTTGGGGTCGCTATAGCGCAGCCCAGCCTCGTAGGGCTCGATATCGTGTTCCAGGGCTTGCGGGAACTGCGCATTCATCTCCGCCCATTGTTCGGCCAGAAAGGCCGGCGGCACCTCCCACAGGCGCGCCGCATTGCGCCGCCATTCCTGGCCGATGCGCTCCGTCCAGACCGGCTGGTAGACCTGCGCCGCGGCCAGGCGCAGCATCAGCCTGCGCACGATGTTGGACATGAGGACGCAGGCGTCGAGAACGATATAGGGGGCGGGCTGGGACAAGATCGATGGCAACGGGCAGGGCGCCGGCGCTGGGGGCAGAAACGGGGGCAGTATAGCGCTGGCCGGACGGGTCTTCGCTGCCGCGTCCGATATGGCGGGTATCCGCGAGACTGGACGCGGCTTTTCGGCAAGCATGCCCGTCTTGATGAAGGAGTGCCTATGACGCCGGAGCAACGCGCCGCATTGCGGGACTGGGTGCAGATTGTTGCCGCTGTGGCGGTCCCGCTGGTGGTGGCCGTGCTGGGCTGGCTGTTCCAGACATCCTGGAAGGAGCGTGAGATCGGGCGCGACTACGTCAAGCTGGCCGCGGATATCCTGGCCGCCAAGGACGTCCCGCCCGCTTTGTGCGATTGGGCCAGCGAGATCATCCGGGCGACCTCGCCCATCCCGTTTGTCGTCGCCGACCCGAGCCGCTTGGAGAGTCCATCGAAACTCTCCCTGAACGGTGCCGAACCGCTGGTCGAGCCGCTCAGGCGCGCGTTCGAGACCCCGCCCCGGCCTTGAACCTGGCCACCACTCGGCCAGACGCCGGATGCGGCAGAGGGATCCAAGCCACGGCGAATATGCCAGCGGCAACGCCTCGGCCCACAGGGGCGCGCGGGCGCGCAGCCCGGGCTGGCGCTGGCCGCACACCGATGTGCGCTTTATCTTGTAGATCGAAAACCCCGGTTGCCGCGCATCCTGGCGTCGGGATCTCGCAAGGCACCCTGCACGGCAGGACGGTACGGGGAGCGGAGCACCCGGCGCAACGGAACCCTCGTCCGCGGAGCCGGCCGGCGTGCAAAGTGCGGGGCTTTCATGTGGTGCACCCACCCGGAATCGAACCGGGACGCCTTGCGGCGAGGGATTTTAAGTCCCTTGCGTCTACCAATTTCGCCATGGGTGCGGCAGCGCATGTGGCGGAAGCGGTGGGATTCGAACCCACGAAGGGTATAAGCCCTTGCCGGTTTTCAAGACCGGTGCCTTCAACCGCTCGGCCACGCTTCCTTGATTTGGCGACGCGCGAGGCGCCAGGAAACCCTGATGCCCGCCGGGGCGTGGCGCAGGTTTTCCGCAAAGGGCGTCATAATAATCCATTTGCTCAACGAAGGACGGAGACAAGTCATGCGCGCAGTAGAAATCAGCCATCCTGGTGGTCCCGAGGTCCTGGTGCCCGCCCAGCGCCCGACGCCCGAACCGGGGCCGGGCGAGGTCCTGATCAAGGTGACGGCGGCGGGCATCAACCGTCCGGATGTGTTCCAGCGCCAGGGCAATTACGCGCCGCCTCCGGGAGCGTCCGATCTGCCGGGCCTGGAAGTGGCCGGTGAGATTGTCGCCGGCGATGCCGCGGCGGGCGGTTTCAAGGTGGGCGACAAGGTCTGCGCCCTGGTGGCCGGCGGCGGCTACGCCGAGTATTGCGTCGCGCCGGCTTTGCAATGCCTGCCCATCCCCAAGGGCCTGTCGGATATCGAGGCGGCCGGGCTGCCCGAGACCTATTTCACGGTCTGGAGCAATGTGTTCGACCGCGGGGCCTTGTCGGCCGGCGAAAGCCTGCTGGTGCATGGCGGCGCAAGCGGCATCGGCACCACGGCCATCCAGATCGCGCGCGCGCTGGGCCACACGGTGTTCGCCACGGTGGGCAGCGATGACCGCGTTGCCGCCGTCGAGCGCCTGGGCGCCAAGGGCATCAATTACAAGACGCAGGATTTTGTCCAGGAAATCAAGACCTTGACCGGCGGCAAGGGGGTCGATGTGGTGCTGGACATGGTGGCCGGCGAGTACGTGGGCCGGGACCTGAGCTGCCTGGCCGACGATGGCCGTATCGTCATCATCGCCCAGCTGGGCGGAGCGAAGGCGACCATCAATACGGCCGAACTCATGCGGCGCCGCCTGACGGTGACGGGTTCCACCCTGCGTCCGCGTCCGGTGGAGTTCAAGGGCGCGATCGCCCGTTCGCTGCGCGAAAAGGTCTGGCCTTTGCTGGAGCAAGGCGCCATCAAGCCCATCATCCACGCCACGCTGCCGCTCGAGGAAGCCGCCCGCGGGCACGCCATGATGGAAGCGGGCGAGCAGATCGGGAAAATCATCCTGACCGTGTAACACGGACGGGGCGGCGAAAACCGCCCCAACACGATACAATCATGGGTTTGACCGGGGGCGAGGGTTAGCCGCGCCCCGCTTTCTCGCCGGATAGGCCGTAATGGCTGACGCCTGGCGGGCGCCGGGCGGGCCGCTTTTGGCTTGCCGGCTCTGCCTTCTGTGAACAGCCTCCAACCCATTGAGCGCATGACCGAAAACGCCGCCACTCGCCGTACCCGCCTGGTGCTGGGCAACTGGAAGATGCATGGCAGCCTGGCCGAGAACGCCAGCCTGCTCGCCGCCCTGCGCGCCGCCGACCCTGCCTCGCACTGCGAGATCGGCGTCTGCGTGCCGTTTCCCTATCTGGCCCAGGCCAGCGCCGAGTTGTCGGGCAGCGCCATCGGCTGGGGCGCCCAGGATGTCAGCGCGCAGGCCAAGGGCGCGTTCACCGGCGAGGTCTCGGCCGCCATGCTGAAGGAGTTCGGCTGCCGTTGGGCGCTGGCCGGCCATTCGGAGCGCCGCAGCCTGCATGGCGAGACCGACCAGCAGGTGGCGGACAAGGCGCGCGCCGCCCTGGCAGCGGGCCTGGTGCCGGTGGTGTGCGTGGGCGAGTCGCTGGCCGAGCGCGAAGCGGGCCAGACGCTGGCCATCATCGAGCGCCAGTTGGCGCCGGTGCTGGCGCTGGGCCGCGAGGCCGTCGCGGGCATGGTGCTGGCCTATGAGCCGGTCTGGGCCATCGGGACCGGCCTGTCGGCCACGCCCGAGCAGGCCCAGGAGGTCCACGCCGCCATCCGCGCGGCCCTGGTCAAGCTGGGCGCCGGCCAGGTCCAGGTGTTGTATGGCGGCAGCGTCAAGGCCGCCAATGCCGCCAGTCTTTTTGCCATGGCCGATATCGATGGCGCGCTGGTCGGCGGCGCGTCCCTGGTGGCCGAAGAATTCTTGCGCATCGCCGCAAACTAAAGTTTCCGTCCGGAGTCTGTAATGTCTTTGATGCTTACCATCCTGCTGGCCGTCCAGGTGATCTCGGCGCTGGCTATCATCGTCCTGGTGCTGTTGCAGCAGGGCAAGGGCGCCGATATGGGGTCCTCCTTCGGTTCCGGTTCCGCGGGCAGCCTGTTTGGCGCCTCGGGGGCCGCGAACTTCCTGTCGCGCAGCACCAAGTGGGCGGCGGTGGTCTTTTTCGCCACGACGGCTGGCCTGGCCTATGTCTCGCACAAGGGCAATAGCGGTCCGGCCATCGACAGCGGCGTGATGCAGAACTTCCAGGACCGCTCGGTGCCCCAGGCGCCGGGCACGCCGGCCACCGGCGGCGCCGCTTCGGTGCCGCAGGCTCCGGCCGCGCCCTCGACCGTGCCCAGCGCGCCGGCCGAAGTGCCGCAGGCCCCGGCCGCCCCGGAAAACAAGCCCGCCGAAAGCAAGTAACCGGCTGGCTGGACCCAAACGGCGCCTTCAAAAGGCGCCGTTTTTATTGGGCCCTGCGCTCAGCCGAAACGCGCCGGCGCCACTTCGCGCAGCCAGCGCCGGTAGACGGTCTCGGTGCGCTCGGCCAGGCGGCGCAACGAGAACCTGTCTTCGTGGCGCACCAGGCATTTGCCGGCACGGCCCATGCTGCGGCGCAATTGGGGGTCGTCGATCAGGCGCCGCAGCGCGGCGCGCAAGGCCTCGATGTCGTCGGGCGGCACCAGCATGCCGGTCTCCCCGTCGCGCAGCATTTCGCTCACGCCGCCGACATCCAGGCCGACGACCGGCAGGCCGCAGGCGGCCGCCTCGACGAAGACGGTGCCCGAGGCTTCCTTGCGGGTGGGCAGGGCGAAGATGTCGCTGCCCGCCATGATATTGGGCACGTCGTCACGAAAGCCCAGCATGTGGATGCGCGTCTGCAGGCCAAGCTCGGCGATGAGGGCTTGCAGGGTCTCGAACATGGGCGAGCCGCTGCCGACGATGAGCAGATGCAGGCGCGCGTCGGCCCGCATCAGCGGGTCCAGGGCTCGGATGAGCTCGCGGTGCCCCTTGCTTGCGCGCAGGACGGCCACGCTGCAGATTACGATGTCCTCGTCGGACAGGCCCAGCTCGTTGCGCAGGCCGGATTGCAGATCGGGCGGCGGCAGTTTGATCGGTGAATAAATCGTCTCCACGCGCGCGGCCGGCACGCCGCGCTCGATCAGGTAATCGCGCACATGATTGCTGACCGTGCTGATGCGATGGGGAACCCAGGTATAGGCCAGCATGGAATTGACCCGGTTGCTCAGATGCCGGGTGCGCACCACCAGCGGCGTGCGCGCGAGCCGCGCGCCCAGGCCCGCGAGCAGGGTATCGATGCGGCTGTGGGTGTTCAGGACGTCGAACCGGCCGTCCTTGAGGATGCGCCGGATCCGGGGCAGGCCGCGGATGAGGTTGGCCATCCCTCCCATGCGCAGCTGATGTACGGTGAAGCCGAGTTCGGCCGCCCGGGCTGCCATCCGGGCCTGGGGCTGGCAGAGCAGTTCGACATGGTGGCCACGCTCGCGCATGGCGGTCATTTCCTTGAGGATGCGCCGTTCCTGGCCGCCCAGGCCGGTGGCGGCTTCGGCATGAAGAATGCGCAAGGACGGGGCGGGAGCGGACATCGGGGCAGGCAGCGGGCCGCAGGGGAAGCGGCCGGGAAGTGGGGCAACCCCCAACCTTACTTTTTATTCGGACCGGGATTTGCGATGGAAAACTGTTTTCCATGGCTGCAAAACGTTGCTCCCCTAGGGAAGGCCTCGGCTCTGAAATCGCCCGAAACATTTTCGCTTTTGAGAGGACCTGTGATCCTTGGTTGTTTACTGTCTTCAAGCTGAAAATGCTGATATGATTGAGAATAGTTCTTATTTGTAAAATGGGCTGTCGTGTCAGGCAGCCGCAGTCGCAGGGATGTGAAATGCCGCAATACAAAGGGATGCGCCGCTGGTTGGCCGGCGCCATGCTGGCGATGGCGCCGGTGCTTGGCCAGGCGGCCGAGGTCAAGCATGCGCAAGGCAGCACGCAGGTGCCCGGCCAGCCGGCCAAGACCGTGGTGATGGACATGGCGGTGCTCGACACGCTGCACACCCTGGGTGTCGAGATGGCGGGCGTGCCGGCGGCGGTGAAGTGGCCCGACCATCTGGCCCAGTACGCCGACAAGCGCTATGCCAAGGTCGGCTCGATGTTCGAACCCGATTACGAGGCGATCCACCGCCTGGCGCCCCAGGTGATTTTCGTGGCGGGGCGCTCGGCGCCCAAGTATGGCGAGCTGTCGCGCCTGGCTCCGACCGTGGACCTGACCGTTGATCCCAAGGACCTGGTGGGCAGCGTGGAACGCAATGCCCGCTTGGTGGCGGACATCTACGGACGCCAGGCCGAAGCGGAAGCGAAGATCGCGGCCTTGAAAACCTCGATTGCGGCTTTGCAGGCGCGCGCGGGCAAGGCGGGCACCGGTCTCATCATCCTGACCACGGGCGGCAAGATGAGCGCCTATGGCCCGGGGTCGCGTTTCGGCGTCATCCATGACGCCTTCGGCCTGGCGCCCGCCGCGCGTGATCTCAAGGTGTCCAATCATGGGCAGGCCATGTCCTTCGAGCTCATCTCGCAGCTCGACCCGGATTGGCTTTTCGTCATCGACCGTGATGCCGCCATTGGGCGCGAGGGGACGTCGGCCCGCCAACTGCTGGACAACGCGCTGATGCGGCAAACCAAGGCCTGGAAGAGCCAGCACGTGGTCTATCTGAACGCCTTCAACTGGTATTCGCTGGGCGCGGCCGGCTTGACGTCGCTGCAGCAGAGCGTGCAAGAGGTCGACGCGGCGCTGGCGAAGTAATCATGGGGGTGTCCGCGCCGCGCCGCGCGCCCTGGGCCGCCCGTTCGGGCCTGGCCGCCGCTTGTGTGCTCTTGATTGCCTTATGCCTGGTCAGTATCGGCCTGGGCGCGGGGCAGTTCTCCTACGCGGAGCTGCTGGTAGGCGACAAGGCCGAACGGGCCTGGCAACTGCTCATGATCAGCCGCGTGCCGCGCACGCTGGCGCTGCTGCTGGCGGGCATGTCGCTGGCCGTGGCCGGCCTGCTCATGCAGATGCTGGTGCGCAACCGCTATGTCGAGCCTTCGACGGCCGGCACCATCGAGTCGGCCACGCTGGGCATATTGGTGGTGACCTTGCTGGCGCCGGGCGCGCCCGTCCTGGCAAAGATGCTGACGGCCACCGGCTTCGGCCTGGCCGGCAGCCTGCTGTTTCTCGCCCTGCTGCGCCGCGTGCCCTTGCGCAGCCCCTTCCTCGTGCCCTTGATCGGCCTGATCCTGGGCGGGATCATTCACGCCGTGACCACGTACCTGGCCTTGCAGCATGATTTGCTGCAGTCGCTGCACGCCTGGACCACAGGGGATTTTTCGGGCGTGCTGCGCGGGCGCTACGAGCTGCTGTGGATAGGCGCCGCGTTGGCCGGCGCGGCCTACCTGGCCGCCGACCGTTACACCGTGGCCGGCATGGGCAAGGCCTTCGCCTCCAATCTCGGGTTGAACTATGCCCGCCTGACGTTCGTGGGCCTGCTGATCGTCTCGGCCATCTCGGCCGTGGTGGTGGTGACAGCGGGCGGCATTCCCTTCCTGGGTCTTATCGTGCCCAATGCGGTCAGCCTCGTCATGGGCGACAACATGCGCCGCGCCATCCCCTGGGTGGCGCTGCTGGGAGGGGGTTTCGTGCTGGCCTGTGACATCCTGGGCCGGTTGCTGCTGTACCCCTACGAGGTGCCCATCGGCACCGTGGTCGGCGTGGTGGGCGGTGCGCTCTTTCTGTGGCTGCTGTTGCGCCGAAGGGGGCGTCTTGGCTAAGCCTGGGGTCGGACCGGCCGCGCGCCTGTCCGTGCTGGCCGCGCTGGCGCTGGCCTGCTGTGCTGCCTATATGACGCTGGATGCGCGGGGCCAGTGGTCTTTTGTCATCCCCTTCCGGGGCGGCAAGCTCCTGGCCATGCTGCTGGTGGCCTATTGCGTGGCCCTGTCGTCGGTACTGTTCCAGACCATCACGCACAATCGCATCCTCACGCCGTCCATCATGGGCTTTGATGCGCTCTATGTCGCCATCCAGGCCGCGATTGTCTATGGCTTCGGGCTGGCGGCGCTCAATGCCCAGGAGCCGGCCTGGCAGTTCCTGCTGGAGGCGGGCGCCATGGCCGGCTTTGCCTGTCTGCTGTTCCGCTGGCTGTTTACGGGGGCCGCGCAAAGCCTGCATCTGATGATGCTGGTGGGCATTGTCTTCGGGCTGTTGTTCCGCAGCCTGTCCAGCTTCGCCATCCGGCTGATCGACCCCAACGAATTCCTGGTCCTGCAGGACCGCATGTTCGCCAGCTTCAATAGCGTGCGCACCAGCCTGCTACCCCTGGCCGCCGCGGCGGCCTTGCTGGTGAGCCTGGGCTTCTGGCGCATGCGCCGCCGGTATGACGTGGTGGCGCTGGGCCGCGACATTGCGCTCAGCCTGGGCGTGAACTACCGCGCCACGCTGCTGGCCACCTTGGCCGGCGTCGCAGTGCTGGTGGCGGTCGCGACGGCGCTGGTGGGCCCGGTGACGTTTCTGGGCTTGCTGGTCAGCAACCTGGCCTACCAGAGCATGGCGAGCGACCGCCATGCGCGGACTGTGCCGGCCGCCATCCTCTGGGGCGTGATATTCCTGGTGGGCGGACAGACCGTGCTCGAGCGTGTCCTGGGCCTGGGCGCCACGGTGAGCGTGGTCATCGAATTCGCGGGCGGCCTGCTGTTTTTGTTCCTCATCCTGCGCAAGGGGCGCCGATGATAGAAATCCAATCGCTCAGCAAGCGCTACGATCAGACCGTGGTGGTCGACGATGTCAGCCTGTCCTTGCCGGTGGCGGGCATCACCGCCATCGTGGGGCCCAATGGCGCGGGCAAATCCACGCTGCTGTCCATGGTCAGCCGCCTGCTGCCCATGTCGGCCGGCCAGGTGTTGATCGACGGCCTGGACATCACGCGCACCGACAGCCGCGAGCTGGCGCGGCGCCTGGCCATCCTGCGCCAGGACAACCATCTGCCGCTGCGGCTGACCGTGCGCGACCTGGTGGCTTTCGGGCGTTACCCGCATACGGGCGGGCGGCTGACGGCGGACGACAAGGCGCATGTCGACCGCGCCATCGCCTATCTGGAGCTGGGGCCGCTGGCCGATCGCTTTCTGGACGAGATGTCGGGCGGGCAGCGCCAACGCGCTTTCGTCGCCATGGTCTTATGCCAGGATACCCGCTATGTGCTGCTCGACGAGCCCCTGAACAACCTGGACATGAAGCATGCCGTGGCGATGATGCGCATCCTGCGGCGCGCCGCCGATGAGCTGGGCAAGACGGTGGTCATCGTGCTGCACGACTTGAATTTCGCCTCGGCGTATGCCGATCACATCGTCGCCATGCGCCAGGGGAGGGTCGCGCACCAGGGGCCGCCACCGGCCATCATCCGCGCCGAGATCCTGAGCGAGCTGTACGCCCTGCCCATCGCCGTGCACGAGATCGGCGGGCAGCGCATCTGCGTCTATTATCGTTAGCAGGCCCGCCGGGCCGGCGGTATCGGCCTGTCGTCATTGTCATGTTCTGTAAACCCGCAGGCCGGCGGGCAGGCTACAGTGCGCCGTCCCCTCTCTTCATAGGTGCTCTCGTGCGACGCATGCTCCTGGTGCTCACCTGCTTGGCATTGCCCGGCCTGGGCCTTGCCGCCACGCTGCCTTCCGCCATCGGCGCGGTCACGGTCTACCAAGACCGCGCCGTCGTGACGCGCCAGGCCAGCATCGACCTCGCCGCGGGCGAGCACGAGCTGGTGTTCGAGCGGCTGCCCGCCACCTTGCAGGACAACTCTCTGCAAGTCTTGGCCAAGAGCACCGGCCAGGCTGCGCTGCTCGACGTCAAGACCGGCACGGCCTTCCAGGCCGAGAGCAGCAATGAGCGCGTCCAGGCCGTCGAGGCGCAGATCCGCCAGCTGGAGGCCCGCCTGGGCGGGCTGGACGACGAAGCCGCTGTGCTGGAGAACCAGCGGGAATGGGTCGCCCTCATGCAGCGCGGCGCCGCCGAGCCCGCGCGCGAAGGCTCGCGCCTGACGCTGGAGCAGCTCAATGCCATCCAGGCCGCCAGCGCCGAGACCCTGGCGCGCGCGCTCAGCGGCCTGCGGCGCATCGCCGCCGAGCGCGAACACGGGCAGCGCGAACGGGAGGCCTTGCAGGCCAGCCTGCAGCAATTGCGCGGCGACATGAGCCGGCGCAGCAAGACCGTCACGCTGCGCGTCAAGCTCGCCCGCGCGGGCAAGCTCGACGTGGCGCTCTCCTATGCGGTGGCGGGCGCGCGCTGGACGCCGGCCTATGACGCCCGGCTGCGCCCGGCCGACGGCGCCGTGGACCTGGCATATTTCGGTGTCGTCCGGCAGAGCACCGGCGAGGACTGGAAGAACGTCAAGCTCACCTTGTCCACGGCCCGGCCCTCCCTGGGCGGCGCCGCCCCCACGCAACCCCCCTGGATCCTGGATGTGGCCGGGCCGCCGGCCGCGCCCGCCATGCGCTATGAGGCCAGGTCGGCGCCCGCCGTGGCGATGGAGCGCGGCGGCGGCGCGGCCGCCGATGCCGTCGACGTGCCGGTGGCCGCCGTGCAGCACGCGGCGACCAGCGCCTCCTTCCTGATTGACAGCCCCGTCACCTTGCCCGCGGACAATACGGCCCAGCGCGTGGCGATCACCGTGGCCCGCCTGCCCGCAGCCCTGCAATACCAGGCGGTGCCGGCGCTGCGCGAAGCCGCGTTTCTGACGGCCAACGCCAGCAACGACACGGCCTATCCCTTGCTGGCCGGCCCGCTGAACAGTTTCCTGGACGATGCCTTCATTGCCGCCAGCACCATCAAGACTGTGATGCCCGGCGAGACACTGGAACTCGCCATGGGCGCCGACGAGGGAATCGCCGTCAAGCGCGCGCTGGTCAACCGCCTGACCGAAAACACGGGATTCTCCGGCAGTGGCCGGCGCGTCACCTACGAGTACAAGATCCGTGCCAAGAACAACAAGGCCGCGCCCGTGCAATTAGCCCTCTCCGACCGGTTGCCGGTCTCGCGCAACGAAAAAATCGTCGTCAAGCTGATAGCGCCGGCAGACGCAGACAAAGGCGAGGAGGGCAAGCTGGGCTGGAACTGGACGCTGGCGCCTGGGCAGTCGCGCGAAACGGTCTTGAAGTTTTCGATCGATTATCCGGGCGATATGGAGGTCTCGGGCCTCTGATCCGGGCGCCTACGCTCAGGCCGCGGCCGTGGGGACTTCGGCCAGCGCGGCGTGGATGCGTCGCGCGCAGTCCTGCAGCGCGGCCAGCAGCGGGGTCCGGTCCCGACTGGCCAGCGCGGGCTGCCGGGACACCAAGCCCAGCGAGGCCACGATATGGCGCTCGGGTTCGGTAAAGGGCAGGGCCAGGCCGGCCAGGCCCGGGTCCAGTGCGCCCTCCGTATAGGCATAGCCCTGGCGGCGCAACTGCTTGACCTCGGCCAGCAGCGCCTCCCAGGGCATATCGGCGGCTTCGGCGCCGGATTCTTCATGCAGCTTGCGTAGCTGCGCGCGGGGCAGGGCGGCCAAGATGCACAAGGACATGGCCCCGCGGAACATGGGCATGCGCCGCCCGCGCCCGAAGCTCATGCGGGCCGGCTCCGCGCCCAACTCGTGGTGCACGGTGATGATGCGCGCGCCGCAAATGGTGGCCAGCACGGCGTCCATGCCGGTCTGCGCCGCAAGGGCGGCCATGGGCGCCGCCGCGCCGATGATGAGCGGGTCTCCGGTACGGATGTGGTAGTCCAGCTCGGTGGCCGCGGGGCCGAGCACGAAAGTGGCGCCTACGTCGCGGCGCAGCAGGCCGCAGGCCACGAGTTCACGGACATAGCGATAGACCGTCGGGATGCTGTAGTCCATGGCGCTGGCGATGGCGTCGGCGGTCCAGGCCGCCCGCGGGCTCTTGAACAAATCCAGGATGGCGATCATGCGGGCGAGACTGGTTTCGGCCATGGGTCAATAGCGAAGAAATTGTCGAATTATCACTATAAGATAATTGACGTATTTTTGCAGGCCCGCTACTATAAATCGCTGATTTATCAAATGGCGATAAAACAATGAAACTCTCAGGTGGGGAAGAAGACCCCGGGTTGGCCTTCAGCCATATGGGTTTTTACGTGCATGACTTGGCCGGCATGGCGCGTTTCTACCAGCGGGCCCTGCGTTTCACCGTGACCGACGAGGGCACGATGGGGGCGGCGCGATTGGTATTCCTGAGCCGCGATCCGGCCGAACATCATCAGATCGTGCTGGTGTCGGGCAGGCCCGAGCCGCTGGCCTTCAATGTGATCAACCAAGTGTCTTTCCGCGTGCCGGACCTGCCGGCCTTGCGGCATTTTCATGCCCGCTTGCTGGCGGCCGGGGCGACCGACATGCAGGCCGTGACCCACGGCAACTCGGTGTCTTTCTATTGCCGCGACCCGGAGGGCAACCGGCTGGAGGTCTTCATGGACACCCCCTGGTATTGCGAGCAGCCCCTGCGCCAGCCCTTGGACCTGGCCTTGGATGACGCTGCCATCCTGGCGCAGGCCGAGCGCATCGCGCGCGGTCGGCCTGGTTTCACGCCGCGTGACGAATGGCTGCAAGCCATGCGTCTGCGCATGCGCGCCGACCGGCGCGCGCCCTGATTTTTCTTCCGACTCGAGATCCTCGCATCATGAAACTTGTCAGCTTTATCCATGAAAACCGGCCATCCTATGGCGTGCTGCGCGACCAGCAGGTCCTCGATCTGGGCGCCTGCTTCGGCGTGCGCGCGCCCGATCTCAAGACTTTCCTGGCTTCGGGCCTGCCTGTCGATGAAGCCGCGCCGCGCCGCGAATTCGCCGGCCTGCGCCTGCTGCCCGTCATCCCCAATCCGGGGCAGATTTTCTGCGTGGGCCTGAACTACGCCGATCACGTCCAGGAAACCGGCCGGCAGTCCACCGAACACCCCACCCTCTTCATGCGCGTGGCCGAGTCCCAGGTCGCCCACGGCGAGGCGATCGTGCTGCCGCCGGAATCCGGGCGCCTGGACTACGAGGGCGAGATCGCCATCATCATCGGCAAGGCCGGCCGGCGCATTGCCGAGGCCGATGCCGCCGACTACATCGCCGGTTATGCCTGCTACAACGATGGCAGCATCCGCGATTGGCAGACCGCGACTTCGCAATGGACCGCGGGCAAGAACTTCTGGCGCACCGGCGGTTTCGGCCCGTGGATGGTGACGGCCGACGAGATCCCTTTTGGCAGCTGCATGAGCCTGGTCACGCGCCTGAATGGCCAGGAGATGCAGCGCACCACCACGGATCTGCTGATCCATTCTTTCGCGCGCCAGATCGCGCATCTGTCGACCTTTACGCCCTTGGCCGTGGGCGACGTGATCGTGACCGGCACGCCGGGCGGCGTGGGCGCCAAGCGCCAGCCGCCGGTGTTCATGCGGGACGGGGATGTGGTGGAGGTTGAGGTCGACCGCATCGGCATCCTGCGCAATACCGTGCGGGCCGAGTAGTCCGTCGCGGTCAAGAGAATAAGAGAGGGAGAAGACAATGCTGCACAAGAAGATATGGCTGGCCGGCGTGCTGTCCCTGGCCTTGGCCGGGGCTTGCCAGGCCGGGGATTTTCCGTCCAAGCCCATCACGGCCGTCGTGCCCTATGCCGCGGGCGGCCTGACCGACCAACTGGCGCGGGAGGTTGGCGCCCGCATGGCCAAAAGCCTGGGCCAGCCTGTCGTCGTGGAGAACCGGCCTGGCGGGGCTGCGCAGATCGCCATGAACTACCTCAAGCAGGCGCCGGCTGATGGCTATCTGCTTTTCTTCGGCGATGTGCCGTCGCTGGCCACCAACCTGGGTTTGTTTCCCAAACTGAGCTACGACCCCCGGCGCGACCTGCGGCCCGTGACCCAGTTGATCGAATCGCCCGCCCTGGTGGTGGTGCCCAATGATCGCCCGTACCGCGACTTCCTGTCCCTGGTGGAGGCGGCGCGCCGGCAAACCCTGGCCTATGCTTCGCAGGGAGTGGGCACGGGCGGCCAGTTGTTCGGCACCTTGCTGTCGGCCAAGATTGGCGCGCCCATGACGCATGTGGCCTATCGGGGGTCCACCCCGGGCCTGGCCGATGTGATGAGCGGGCAGGTGGATTTCATGTATGACGCCATTCCGACCTCCGGGGTCTACGCCAAGGCGGGCAAGCTGCGTGCCCTGGCGATCGGCTCACAGACGCGATCGCCGCTCTTGCCCGAGGTGCCCACCTTGAGCGAGCTGGGCTATGCCTCCATCGTGCCTACGTTCTGGTGGGGGGTGGCGGTCAAGGCCGGCACGCCGGAGCCCGTGGTGTCCAAGCTGCACGACGCCATTGTCGCGGCGATCACCGATCCAGACGTGGCCGGCAAATTCACCGGCCAGGGCGTCCTGATCAAAACCTCCACGCCGGACGCCTTCGCGGCCTATATCGACAGCGAAATCACGCGCTGGACGGCCGTGATGAAAGACGCCGGCATGTCGACCCAATAAAGGAGACATCATGCAACGCTATACGGACCAGGTGGTCTTCATTTCGGGCGGCCTGGGCGATATGGGCCAGGCCATTGCGCAACGGCTGGCCGACGAGGGCGCGACCGTGGTGCTGGGCGATATCGCGCGGCCGGACCCGGCGCGGCGCGACCGGCCGCCGCACTGGGTGCTGCCGCTGGATGTCACGCAGCCGCAGAGCTGGAGCGAGGCCATGCAGGCCATCGTCGAGCGCCACGGGCGCCTCGATGTGCTGGTCAATAACGCCGGCGTGGTCTCCACGCAATCGGTCAACTTCGATGAGATCGATGTCGCCGAGTGGCGACGTCTGTTCGCCATCAATGTGGACGGCGTTTTTCATGGCGTGCAGGCGGCCATGCGCGTCATGAAACAGCAGGACGGGGGCGGGGCCATCGTCAACATGGGGTCCATCGCCGGCTTCGTGGGATCGGCCACCGGCGGAGCTTACGGCGCGAGCAAAAGCACCTTGCGCAATCTCACCCGGCAAGCGGCGCTGAGCGCGGCGCGCGCCGGCTATCGTATCCGCGTCAATGCCGTGCACCCCGGCTATGTCTGGACCGCGCTCATCGCCGATAAACTGGCTGCCCAGTTTGGCGGCGAGGAGGCGGCCCAGGCGGCCGTGCGCGCCATGAATCCCATGCAGACCATCGTGACGCCGGAAGACGTGGCGGCCAGCGTGGCTTTCCTGGGATCGGCCGATGCGCGCATGATCACGGGCGCCGACCTCGTGGTCGATGGCGGGCGGCTGATCCAGTAGGGCCCCGGGGCAGGCCTTGGCGCGGCGGGAATAATCGTGCTAGAATGCCCGACTTTCCTTGGATGCAAGTCTTTATGGCCCAAATCCGGGGCAGCAAGCCTAGGCCGACGTGGTGAAATTGGTAGACACGCTATCTTGAGGGGGTAGTGGCGAAAGCTGTGCGAGTTCGAGTCTCGCCGTCGGCACCAAGAATGAATATCAGGTAGTACACAGCAGTCTACGAAACCCGCGATTCTCCTATAGAGACGCGGGTTTTTTGTTGTCTATGCGTCTACCGTCGTATCGGTGAATCTATAGCTTTTGGGTACTTTTTTTTGGTACTTTTCTGCTGAGTACCCAAATCGGGCTCACTTGAAGACCCCAAAAGTACCAACCCGCCAGCGATGCCCAGACTTGCCAAACAACTGACCGCCGTGGCCGTAGAAAAGGCCCGGCCCAAGGCCGATCCGTACACGCTGGCCAGCGGCAACGGGCTGTTCCTGCTGGTGCTGCCCGGCGGCGGCAAGCAGTGGCTGGTTCGATACCGGACGCCCGACGGCAAGCGCAGCAAGGTCATCATTGGCTCCTACCCCGATCTCTCTGTGGCCCAGGCTCATGGCAAGGCGGCAGAGGTTCACCTGGCAGCGCGCACGGACGCCTCTATCGTTGGTGTGAGGGCCCAGGCTCGAGCGCGGGCCGCCAGCCTGACCGAAGCCGAGTAGGTGCATCCTGGGTGGGCCAATCCTGGGGGATGTGGAAACCCTAATGAAGGCGACCATGGGGAACGTTCAGCGAACCGCTGAGGGCAGGGATAGTGACTCGGGCGCGGCGGCGATAAGGCTGCTAAAAGGAAAAATCCCATGCGCCAACCTTTGGTACACAAAGGCGGCCACCGACCGTCTTATCTTTAACCAACTGCAGGAACTGGCTTCTCCGGGCTACCTGCGCAGAATGGAGCGGGGGGCCCGAAAGGAGTTTGGCCAGGAATACTTCTGGCGGCCTGACAGCGCCGTTCCAGACCGGGCGCCCGATCTGTCTCGTGCCGCAGGTCAATAAAAATGGGGGCGAGGCGGTCGTGCCCCGTGGACTGGGCGTTGCTGCTTCAGACCCTGCATGACGCAGGCTACACGATCTACGAGGCCGGCCGGGCCACACGGATACCTCGCTCAACCATCCAAGGTTGGATAGACGGCAGCGAGCCGCGGCGCCAGGATGGCGAGACGATAATTGCCCTCTGGGTCGCCGTTATCCGGTTGCCCAGGATGTTCGTTCCCCGGCTGCCTGGGAAGCGTCGGACAGCTTGAGCTCAAAGAAGGCCGGCTACATCTGGCGCTGGTCGATCTCGCAATCACCGTTCTGAATCCAGTAAACATACCGATCCGTCCCATCAGGCTTCCTGGCCATTTCAAGGAAGCGCGACGCCTGACCAGAAAACCGATCAATCTTGACGTTCAACTGCAGTTGGCGGTTCAAGGGGCGGGCATGGGGGCGGAAGTCGATTTCGATGTGCCGACGACCATCCTTCAGCGTAGGGACCTTCCAGAAAACGTCCGGTACAAGCGGGTCGCTGTCGGTCGCTCCTGCCCGCTTCACCAAGGCTCCGGGCCCGTCGATGATGCGCAGCGGGTCTGTTTCAAAAATCCACTGCATGCGCATGATGGCTGAATCTGTAGCCCATTCCAGCGCGACAGGATCTGAAATGCCGCGCCCCGACACGTCGAATAGGCAAGAGACTGAGAACTGTGCGCCGTAAGTGACGTTTGCGATGCACATGGCGCCGATAGTACATGCGAGTTTCACCAGCTTTCTTATGCTTCTTTTCATGATGGCAGGTACCCGATGATGGTTGCGTTCTGCTGTAGTCTGAAAAGGTAGTTTACCCAGAGGTCATTGCTAACCCGTGCCCTGCAACACTACGCTGCCGACTGCCCAGGTGTAAGGGAGACAGCGGTGGCGGGGGAGGACTTTGAGGCATTCCAGCGATTCGTCAAGGCATATCGGCCCAGATTCAAAGCGATCGCTGGGGCAACGAAAGGCGACTACACGCCGGAGGACATCGAAGGCGAGGCATGGCTGATGGCCCCGATAGTGGCCCAGAAGACGAGCGTAGCGCTTGACTTCGATGACCCGTTCTTTCGGGATCGCTTGGCCGCATTTCTATACAACGAGTTGGTCAAGTACGCTGACAAGACAGTGCGAAGCGCGCTGAAACTAGACAGGCAATTCGACGGAGAAGATATCGCCGTTGACGACCACCCGGCGATGCGCAAGTTCGCTGCCAGCGATTTTTGTGACCCGCTGCAGCACCTTATCGCCGCGGAGGAGGTTCGTGACGAGCCGCCCGAACATGAACCGTACGAGTCACGGGCTGGCGCTTATCTCCATCTGCTGCGACGGTTCGACAACAGGATGCGGGATGTGGCGCGGCACCTCCTGATATCGACGTCCTATTGCTATTTTCGGTACAACGAGGCGCTGGCAATGGTGCAACAGCAGTTACCTCTCCCGGGCGCCGGCCTCGCCACCGATTCGGCAAAAAATCCGAAGTCTTGGCGTGCGTTCCGGCAGGTGCGAAGGTGGGCGCAGATGGAGTTGGACTTCGGCTATGTCTTGCCGATTCTCGCAACAACTGAGTGTCACCTACAGGCCTATCCTTGTGGCCGGGGGCTTCGGCGTCTGGTTTCGGGAAGCTCAGTGCTTTGCGAAGCCATCGATGGGATGTAACAGCGTATTCTTCCCTGAGGGTGCTCAGAAGGGCGATGATCTATTACAATTCGGCGCGCTGAAATTTATGAGCTTCGATAGCTTTTGTTAATTGCAAGAAGAGTGTTATTTTTTTTTTGCTATTGATGCTCTTTTCCTTCTCGTCTCGCGTTAAATGAGATGGTCGATAGTTCGACAACTTGATCGAGATCCTGCAATCAAGGGATAGCCTAGGCACCATTGGCAGGTTTAGCTTGGCCTTGCGGGCCATTCGGTCACGGAGATATCTATGAAACTTGTACAGATTCTTTCCAGCAGGCTTCCGGAAATTGATGACGCTGTCAAAGAATGTGTGAATCAAGGTCAGTGGCTACTATTTAAAGCTCCGGTTGGTGAATTTGGCGCCTGCCGGGCAGCCTACTTTTTACAAGCTAATTCAGTGGTTTTCGCACTGAACGAGTTAGGCGGGGTGATGGAACAGGTAGCTGAGGATGTGCAGACGCCTCAAATTGAAGAGTTGTTCTATTTCTCGGATTTACCCCAACCCACCTCTTTGAGTAACACATCGTCGATTTTGCACGTGCATTGACGGATTCCTATGGGCCTGGTCAATAGCAATACGCGGTGGGCACTTTTCTTGTCTGCTAGTTCTGAGCCTGAACCCCGCCATATCTTGGATCTTGTTTTCGGATTGCAGTGTTTAGAGGCTGCGGGGGTTCAGCCAGCTAGCATCAGCATTTATGTTGATGGATCAGATCGATCTGCGATAGCACAATGGTTTTCGCTAGCTACGCAGAACGTCTACGAAGTACATCCAGCCAGCCAATTTTTTTTAGACTTGGCTGTAAACATCTATGACAATCTAGTCTTGTTTGTGACTGGGCACGGTAATATCAATGGGATCGATGGACAGCCTCCGATTAAGCCCTATGCGCTTATCCGTGGCATCAAGGAAGCTCCTCGACTCCAGCGCGCCGTTGTATATCTTGGGCAGTGCCATGCGGGGATTTTTAACTATATCGGGGCAGGTAGACGTTTAGCGGCTCCCGATGCAGCTGGCGCCGATATTATTTTGCTCGGAGCCACCAGCCTTCATGAGAGCATTAGCTCCTCCACGCAAGAGCAGTTTCGGACTGGTCCAGTTAACTGGTTAGCAAACTTATTCCTGCTTCACGTTTTCAAATGGATATCATCACCATTTGATGTTGATGGGGACGGGCGCTGTACCGTGATCGATTCTTATAAGTACGCTGGCGTGCACTCAAATACTTCTAATAAATCGGTGAAGGCATCTGCATTCCTACGCTGCATGGACTTGCATCAGCGATGGGCAGTGGCAGATCAGGCTCACCGTGTAAACCCTTCGAATCAGACATTGCTTACGCTTCAGGGTTTGCAGGCCAACTACAACGCGCAGCTAGATCTTCATGCGATCCATCAGGAATGCTGGATCCTAAATGCAATTCCGGCTCAAGACCTAGAGTATTGAGTATTTCCGGACGCTGCGTTCGATTGTTTTCATGTTCGTGCTGGCACTTGATGGCTGTAGTTGGGGTACCTTTTTAGGTACTTTTTGTTGCCATAGTGGTTTTATTGTCTATAAAGTTCGAGTCTCGCCGTCCGCACCAGAATTCATGCCAAGCAGTACAGAGTGGTCCATCAGACCCGCGATTCTCCTGGAGAAGCGCGGGTTTTTTGTTGTCCGTGCGCGGGCGCGGCGTGTCACCGGCCTGCTTCAGGCAGCCCGCAGAGAGGTGAGACGCCGGCGCCTGCGGGCTGGCGGCGGGCTTCGTCCAGGATCGCCTGGGCGAGTTTCGCGATGGGCTTGTCGACCAGCTTGCCGTCGACCGCCACGGCGCCCAGGGGGGCGCTGGCCAGGGCGTCAGTCACGCGGCGCGCCCAGGCCTGCTCGGCCTCGGTCGGGGCAAAGCCCGCGTTGACCGCGGACACCTGCCTGGGGTGAATGCATAGTTTGGCGCCCAAGCCCCACCGTTTGGCGCGTCGGACGTCGGCTTGCAGTTGCGCCGCATCGTCGATGGCCAGCGAGACGCCGTCGATGGGCGGCGGCAGCCCGGCATGGCGCGAGTGCAGCACCAGCTGGGTGCGCACGGCGTCGAGGGCGTCTTTTTCTTCCTGTATGCCAGAATCGGACATGAAGTCGTATGAGCCGAAGGCCAGGCGTTCGACCTTGGGTGCCTGGGCCAGGCCGGCGAGCAGGAAGCTGCCTGCCACGGTTTCGATCAGGGGCAGGATGCGCTGTGCGGGGCCGAGGCGCCCGGCCAGGGCTGCGAGTTCGGCGGGGTCTTGCGCCTTGGGTAGCATGACCCGGGTGACGGCCGGCAAGGCCAGCAGGGCGCAATCCTCGTGGTACCAGGGCGTGGCGGCAGGGTTGATGCGCAGGCACACCTGCGCCGGCGTTGTCCGCAGCCAGGCGCCCACGGCCTCGCGCGCCGAGTCCTTGTGCTGCGGCGCGACCGCGTCTTCCAGGTCGATGATCACCACGTGGGCGCCGGACTGCAGGGCTTTGTCGAAACGTTCGGGACGGTCGCCCGGTACGAAAAGATAGCTTCGGTCGCTCATGGGTCAACGGTCCTTGGCGCCCACGCCCCATTCGCGGCGCAGGACGGTGCTGTAGCTGAATCGGTCGGCCGGATGGATGCTGGTCGCCAGTTCCACCAGCTGATTGCGGCGGTTGCGGTATTTGCGGCTGACCAGCAAGGCGGCGGTGTGGGGGTCGACATTGAGCGGGCGCGCATCGGCCGGTGCGAGCACGATCGCTCGGATTTCCTGTTCGACCGCGGTGATGACTTCGCCGAAGTGTTTTTCGATCTCGGCGTGCACCGCGCCCTTGAGCGGGCCATGCATGCCTTGGATGGAGCGGAAGGCGGGATGTATCCAGATCTCGGTGGTACAGATCGGCTCTTTGGGATTGCCCGCATGGCGCCGACCCTCCAGGCGCAGCCAGGTCTCGCCGGGCGCCGCTTCCAGGATGCGGGCGCGGTCGGCGTCGATCTCGACCGTTTCCTTGGATTCGATGACCAGGGTGGTTTCCGCCGCGTACTGGTAGAGATCGCTGACGTCCGCTACGCTCTGGCGATAGCCCGAGGCGACCGCGCGGGCGCAGACGGTCGTGCCGATCCGCGGCTGGCGCACCACCAGTCCCAGGTCCACCAGCCGCTTGACCGCTTCCCGCGCGGTGGAGCGGCTGACGCCGAACTGTTCGCACAGTTCGAATTCGGTGGGCAATTGCGTTCCGACGGGATATTGGCCGCTTTCGATCTCGTGCAGCAGGGTCTGCGCCAGCTGCATATAGCGCGGCTGGCTGGCTTTCAGGGCCGGGTTCAGCGCGAAGCGGGAAGAAGAGGCGGCGTCTGAGGTCATATCACGGAGCGTTCGCGGAGCTGGACAATGTCCTCCGCATCGTAGCCGAGTTCCCGCAGGAGTTCGTCGGTGTCGGCCCCCATGGGCGGAGCCGGATTCGTGGGGTGCGGGCCGGCCCGCACCGGGGAGGCGACCATGCGCACGTCGCCGCCGGGGTGCGCGAAGGCCAGCACGCGCTCCTGCTCCTTGACGAAGTCGCTGTCCAGGGCCTGTTTGACGTCATAGACGGGGGCGGCGGGGACTTTTCCGGCGAACCGGCGCATCCATTCGGCCGTATCTTCGCCTTGCAGGACGGCGTCCAGTTCTTCCGTCAGTCGTTGGCGGTGTGCGAGACGGTCCTTGAAGGTTTTGTAGTGCGGGGCATCGATCCACTCGGGCTTGCCGACGCACTCGGCCAGGACGCCGAAGAATTTTTCTTTGTTGCACATGAGGAAGATCCAGCCGTCCCTGGTCTTGTACAGCTGGCTGGGCGTCAGTGACGGATGGCCCGAGCGGGGTTCACGCCCGATGGCGTGGCCGGCGTTCAGATACCAGGTCGCGACATAGGCCAGGTTGTGCAGGGCGACATCGAAGAGGCTGACATCGATGTCGCGCCCCTGGCCCGATGCGCGCGCGCCCAGCACGCCGGCCAGCAGTCCCATGGCGGCTGTGGTGCCCGTCATCAGGTCGATGATGGACAGGCCCATGCGCGCCGGGGGACCGTCGGGCTCGCCCGTCAGCGACAGATAGCCAGCCTCGGCCTGCATCAGGTAGTCGTAGCCCGGCCAGGCGGCCCGCGTCCCGCTACGGCCATAGGCCGACAGATGGCCGCAGACCAGCCGCGGATTCACATCCTTCAGCCGCTCATAGGTCAGGCCCAGCTTGGCCGGGAGATCGCCCCGCAGGTTGTTGAACACCACGTCGGCGGACGCGGCCAGTTCGCGCAGCACTTTGCGGCCTTCGGTCTGCTTGAGGTCCAGCGTGATGCTTTTCTTATTGCGGTTGAAGGATTGATAAAAGTGGCTGTCGCCCGGGCCGAAGTAATGAGGCCCGACCGAGCGGCCGACATCCCCGCCGTCGCGCGGGTTCTCGATTTTGATGACTTCGGCGCCCAGGTCGGCCAGGTGCTGCGTGCCGAAGGGGCCCGCGCCATACTGTTCCACGGCGATGATGCGCAGGCCGGCCAGGGGCAGGCCGGTGCCGGCCGTCGGGGAGGAGGGCTCTCGGGCGGCGCTCATGCCGGATTCCTTTCGATCAGTTGCTTGGCGATGATGATGCGCTGCAATTCGTTGGTGCCCTCGCCGATGAGCAGCAGCGGCGCGTCACGGTACAGCCGCTCCACGTTGTATTCCTTGGAGTAGCCATAGCCGCCGAAGATACGCATGGCCTCCAGCGCATTCTCCTGGCCCGCCTCGGTGGCGAAGTACTTCGCCATGCCGGCTTCCATGTCGCAGCGTTCGCCGCGGTCGAACGCCTCGGCCGCCGCATAGACGAGCAGGCGGGCGGCTTGCGTGCGGGTCGCCATTTCGCCCAGCTTGAGCTGGATGGCCTGGTGTTCGGAAATGGGCTTGCCGAAGGTCTTTCGCACCTGGGCATATGCCACCGCCTCGTCCAGCGCGGCCTGCGCCACGCCCAGGCCGCGCGCGGCGACGTTGATGCGCCCGAGTTCCAGGCCGCCCAGGACCTGCTGCAGCCCCTTGCCTTCGACGCCACCGACCAGGCGGTCGGCCGGCACGCGGTAGTCCTCGAACGACAGCGCGCAGGTGTCGATACCCTTGTAGCCCAGCTTCTCCAGTTTCTTGCTGACGATGAAGCCTTCGCCCTTCTCGGCGATCAGCAGGCTCATCCCCTTGTGGCGTGGTTCGGCCTGCGGGTCGGTCTTGACCAGCAGCGCCAGGCAGTTGCCGTACATGCTGTTGGTGATCCACATCTTGCTGCCGTTGACGACATAGTCGCCGCCCTCGCGGCGCGCCACGGTGCGGATGGCCTGCAGGTCCGTGCCCGCGTCCGGCTCGGTCAGGCCCACGCCGCCGCGCAGTTCGCCCGTGGCGAACCGGGGCAGGAACTCGCGTTTTTGCGCCGGGGTGCCCGAACGCTGCACGGCCATGGCCATGATGAGATGGGAATTGATGATGCCCGAAATGGACATCCAGACGGAGGACATGCGCTCGATGATCTTGGCGTAGGTCTTCGTGGACAGGCCCAGGCCGCCGTATTCGGTGTCGATGATGCAGCCGAACAAGCCCATCTCCTTCATCTTCTCGACGATCTCGGCGGGATAGAGGTCGCCGTGTTCGAGACGTTGGACATGGGGTTTGACCTCCACCGCCAGGAAGCGGTCCAGCATGTCGAGGATCAGGCCTTCCTGCTCTGCGTCATGCGCGGGAGCCGGGGATTGGGACGTCATTGCGTTTTCTCCATATGGGCTTGCACGCCCAGCAATTGGGACAGCTCGGCGGCGCTGCCGCGCTCGATGCCAAGGACTGCGTTGAGCACATGATCGGCGTGCGCGCGACTGACCGCGCGCGCGGCGTTTTCATGGAATTTGACGACGATTTCGTCATTGGTGATGGGACGGTCCGGGGCGCCGCGGTTGATGGGCTCGGTATGCGACAGCACGCGCCCGTCGGCCAGCTCGATATGCACCTGGCCGCCGAAGTAGCGCGGGAAATCCGCGTCGGGATCGGGCAGGCATTCCACCAGCGAGGCCAATCGCAGGGTTTCCGGGTCCTGCCAGGCGGCGGGATCCAGGGCGTCCAGGGTGTAGCGGCCGAAACGCAGGCCGGTGGCGACGGAATAAGGCACGCTGAACTGGGCCTCGTAGGCGTTGGAGGGGCGCTGCTTTTTCTCGGCCGGTTCGCATACGGCCTTCATCGCGCCCGGCGGGACCTTGGCGACAATGCGCCGGATGGGCGCGCCACGCCATTCCTTGGACAGGATGCCGGCCGCGTCCGCGAAAGCGTGCGTGAAGTGGCAGGCGGGCAACGGCTTGATGGCCACGTTGAGCGTTTCCCATTCTTCGCCCAGACCTGCCGTGATCATGTCGAGGTCGCATTTTTCGTAGAAGGCGCCGAGATGGCTGGGATAGAGCCCGAAGCGGCCCTCGTAGGCCGCGCCGGGGCCGACGAAGCCATGTTTGGCGAGCGTAGCGGCGGTGATGCCCGCCGCCGCGCCCCAGCCGGGATGCAGGCGCTTGGTCCACGCGCCGTCTTCCAGGCATTCCAGGCTGCCGGACGCCACGGACAGAGTGATGCCTTGCGCATCGATCGCGCGGTCCACGTCCAGGCGCAGCAGCCGGGCGGCGGCCAGGGTGCAGCCGAAGGCGCCGATCAGGCCCGTGGGATGGAAACCGACCTGGTGAAAGCCGCCCTTGGCGGCCGCGCCCAGGCGAGTGGCGGTTTCGACGCCGAGCACATAGGCATTGAGCAGGTCGCGCCCGGAGGCGTTCAGCCGCGTCGAAAGCCCAAGGACGGCCGGCAGGACCGAGGTCGTGGCGTGTATCACCCCGCTGGGATGCGTATCGTCGTAGTCCAGGCCGTGGATCAGCAGGGCGTTCATGATGACCGCGTCGCGCATGGGCAGATTCTGGCCGTGGCCGATGACGGGCTGGTCGCCGCCGGGCCCGGCCAGCTCGCGCAGTCCGGCCAAGGTCTGGCGGGCGAAATCCCATTGCGTCGAGGCCAGCGCGATGCCCAGGGCATCGAGCATGAGGTGCGTGGCGCGCTGGCGCACCGCGGGCGGAATGGCGTCGATATCGCTGTGCACCGCATGGCGGGCCAGCTGTGTCGAGATAAGCGGTGTGCGGTTGGGTCGGGAGTGGGGATTTGGCATGGCGATCAATCCACTTTGGCGCCGGCGAGGTTCACAGCGATGGCCCATTTGTCGATTTCGGATTGGATGTATTGGCGGAATTCCGCGGGCGGCATCAACACCGCTTCGGCGCCCAGGCCCTTGAGCACGCTGCTGACCTCGGGCGCGGTGGTCCAATGCGCGGCGAGGGCCTGATAGAGCTTGTCGATGATGGGCTTGGGCGTGCCTTTGGGCGCCGCCAGGCCTATCCAGGCGGGGGCCACGAAGTGGCCCAGGCCCGCTTCTTCCATGGTGGGGATATCCGGGGCGGCCGGGTTGCGTTTCTCGCTGGCCACGGCCAGGACGCGCAGCTTGCCGTTACGCGCATAGGGCAGTAGCACGGCGCCGGTATCTATCATGGCGCTGACCTGCCCGCCGATGAGGTCCGTCGCGGCGGCGGGACTGCCCTTGTACGGCACATGCACGAGATCCATGCCCTGCTCATGCTTGAGCAGTTCCATGGTGAGGTGACTGGTGACGCCGCTGCCGCCCGAGCCATAGTTCAGCTTGCCCGGCGAGGCCTTGGCCAGCTTGACGAACTCGGCGGCCGTATGGGCCTTGACGGAGGGGTTGACGGCCAGGAACAGGGGCACGACCGATAACAGCGAAATGGGCTCGAAATCCTTGAGCGGATGATAGGGAAGATGCGAGTACAGGCTGGGGTTGATGGCCATCGTGCCGCTGGAGCCCACCACCAGCGTATAGCCGTCGGGTTCGGCCTTGGCGACCAGGTCGGAGCCAATGCTGCCGGCCGCGCCCGGTTTGTTCTCCACGATGACGGGCTTGCCCAGGGTCTCCTGCAGCTGTTTGGCAGCGATGCGGGCGACGATATCCGTCGCCTGTCCAGGCGGGAAGCCCACGATCATGCGGATGGGTCTTTCGGGGTAGTCTGCTTGCGCCGGCATGCTGGCCAAGCAGGCCGCCGCAAGCGTCATGGCGATCCGCCACGGCTTGGAAAAGATCATCATTGTTTTGTCTCCTCGCGTGTTCTCGGGCGTCTAGCGCGGGTCGTCCACGGCGTGGCCGCGCTTGGGAACAAGGGACATGCGCAGGAACTCCATGACCATGATCCCGTTCTGGTTGAAGGCCCGCGTCCGCGTGGTCACGATGCCCTGCGTGGGGCGGCTCTTGGAAGGACGAACCTCAAGGACTTCGGACTCCGCATACAGGGTGTCGCCGCCGAACACGGGCGCGGTGAGCTTGATCTCCTTCCAGCCCAGATTGGCCACGGCCTTGGCGCTGACGTCGTTGACCGTCATGCCCAAGACCACGGCCAGGGACAGGCCGCTGTTGACCAGCAGGCGGCCGAATTCGCTCTGGCTGGCGAAGTTGGCGTCGCAGTGCATGGGGTGGGCGTTCATGGTCAACAACGAGAACTGGATGTTGTCGTTGTCGGTGATGGTGCGGCCGGGCCGGTGCTCGTACACGTCGCCCACCTTGAAGTCCTCAAGATAACGGCCATAGGAAGCCCGGAAACGCTGCGGGCCGACTTCGATTGCAGACTGCATGAGACACCCTCCTGGTCGATTTGTACGTATTGATCATTTGTTCGTACAAATTAGTTTAGGCAGATCGGCCCAGGAAGGAATCGGGGTTTACCCAGGAAGGAGGCGGTGGACAGGGGAGCACCGCCCGGCGGCGCCCCGCGCTGCGGCCACGCGCCGCTACAGTGCCGCGGCGCTGCCCAGGATCACGGTGCTTTGGCTCGATAGGGTGCCGCCGTTGCCGTGGGCGAGCGCGGTGTGGCAGCCGGCGATCTGTCTTTCGCCGCCCTCGCCGCGCAGCTGCCGGACGGCTTCGATGAGCGCGAAGATGCCATACATGCCGGGATGGCAGTACGACAGGCCGCCGCCGCTGGTATTGACGGGCAGGGCGCCGCCCGGCGCGATACGGCCGTTTTCGACATAGCGCCCGCCTTCGCCCTTGGGGCAGAAGCCCAGGTCTTCGAGAAAGAGCAGGGTGGTGATGGTGAAGGCGTCGTAGAGCTGCAGGACGTCGATGTCCCGGGGCGACAGGCCGGCCATGTGATAGGCCTGGGCGCCGCTGTGCACGGCCGCCGTGATGGTGAGGTCCGGCATGGCGCTGATGGCGTAGTGGCTGAGGGCTTCGCCCAGGCCCAGGACATAGGCGGGCGGGCGGCGCAGATCGCGCGCCCGCTCGGCCCGGGTCAGGACCAGGGCGCCGCCGCCGTCGGTCACCAGGCAGCAGTCGCGCAGCGTGAGCGGTTCGCTGATCATGGGCGAGGTCAGCACGTCGTCCACCGTCAGCGGTTTTTTCTCCCAGGCGGCGGGGTTAAGCAGCGCCCATTGCCGGGCCGCCACGGCGATTTCGGCCAGCTGCCGGCGGGTGGTGCCGTACTGATGCATATGGCGCGAGGCGGCCAGCGCATAGGAGCTGGCGGTATACATGGGCCGATAGGGCGCCTCGTAGGGGTTGGGATCGGGCGCGGCGACATTGGCGCGGCCCAGGCTGCGTTGGGTGCTGCCATAGGCGATGACGGCGACCTCGCACAGGCCGGCCTCGATGGCGGCCTGGGCATGGGACACCATGCTCATGAAAGAGGCGCCGCCCATATTGGTGGCGTCGTGGTAGCGCGGCTGGATGCCGAGGTATTCGGCCAGGGCCAGCGTGGGCATGCGGCTTTGCGAGGTGGTGGCGAACAGGCCGTCGATCTCGCCCAGGGTCAGGCCGCAGTCTTGTAGCGCGCGGCCCACGGCCTGGCCCATGAGGTCTATCGGCCCCAGGCCGGGCGCGACTTTGCCCAGATCGGATTCGGCCGCGCCGACGATGGCGATGCGGCCGCGTTGCAAGGCGGGTTTCATGCGGGCTCCAGGCTGTCGAAGATGGGGTAGGGATCGCCGCCGTCGGCGGGCGTGTGCACTCGCATGCGCACGCGCATGCCGATGGCGGCGCGGCCTTCGACCCGGCTCATGAGGCGGAAGCCTTCGTCCATGTCGACCAGCACGACGTTATAGCTTTGCTGGTCGCGCGGATGCACCACGGTGACGGCATGCACCGTGCCCAGGCCTGCGCTCACGCGCCATTGCAGCGCCGGGTTGCCCGAGGCGGGGCCCAGCACGCGCGGCGGGAAGACGGGACGGGCCGTCAGCGCGTCGTACTGATAGGCCAGCTCGCCGGCGGCGAGGTGGCGGCGATAGGCCGCCAGCGGGGATTCTGTCTGGGTCATGAGCGGCTCCGGTCAGACAATGCCCTGTCCGCGCAGCCGGGCGATGTCCTCGGGGCCGTAGCCCAGCAGGCTGCCCAGCACGCGCTCGGTACTGTCGCCCAGGCGGGGCGGCGGCAGGTCATAGCGCGGCGGTGTGTCGCGCAGGCGCAAGGGGCTGGCGATGGTGGAGACGACGCCGCCGCTGCCAGTCCCGCGCGGAATGTCCACGCGCAGGCCGCGGTGGCGCACCTGGGGATCCTGGAAGACCTGCTCATAGTCATTGATACGCCCGCAAGGCACGCCGTGCGTTTCCAGTCTTTCCAGCCAGTCGGCGGCCGGGCGCGCCAGCATGCTGCGCGCCAGCTCGGGCACCAGGGTGTCGCGGCCCTGGATACGGCCGGTCACCTTGGCCCAGCGCGCGTCGGCGGCGAGGTCGGGCCGCTCGATGGCGCGGCAGTAGCGTTGCCATTGATCATCGTTGCCGACGGCGACGACGATCTCGCCGTCGGCCACGCGGAACACCTGGTAGGGCACCAGGCTGGCGTGCGCGTTGCCATAGCGGTGGGGCGCGCGGCCGGTGGCGAAGTAGCCGGTGACCTGGTTGCCGCCCAGGGCGACGATGCAGTCCAGCAGCGCCATGTCGATGTACTGGCCGCGGCCGGAGACCGACCGGTAGTTCAGCGCGGCGAGGATGGCGATGGTGGCGTACATGCCGGTGATGACATCGGCGATGGCGATGCCGGCTTTTTGCGGGCCGCCGCCGGGCAGGTCGTCGCGCTCGCCGGTGATGCTCATGAGGCCGCCGATGGCCTGGAAGACAAAGTCGTAGCCCGGCTTGCTGGCGCTGGGACCGTCCTGGCCGTAGCCGGTGATGGAGCAATACACCAGGCCCGGGTTGAGGGCCCGCAGGCTGTCATAGTCCAGCCCGTAGCGTTTGAGGTCGCCGATTTTGTAGTTTTCGATGACCACGTCGCTCTGGGCGGCCAGCTCCCGCGCGATGCGCTGGCCTTCGGGCTTGGAGATGTCCAGCGTGAGCGATTGCTTGCCGCGGTTGGCGGCCGCGTAATAGGTGGAGTCGCGCGTGTCGTCGCCGTCGCGTGTCCAGGGCGGGCCCCAGGCGCGCGTATCGTCTCCTGTGCCGGGGCGTTCGACCTTGATCACCTCGGCGCCCATGTCGGCCAGGTTCTGCGTGCACCAGGGGCCGGCCAGGATGCGCGAGAGATCGAGCACCCGGATATGGGAGAGAGCGCCCGGCGCGGCAGCCTTGCTTTCGGGAGTTGCCGTCATGCTGCTTCCTATTGGATGGTGATGTGGGCGTCGGCGATGACCTTGGACCACTTGTCCATTTCCGTGCCGACGAAGGCGGCGAACTCGGCCTGGGTCATCGTGCCCGGCACGGCGCCTTGCTGCGCGAACTGCTCGCGGATGGCGGCCGTGTTCAGCGCGGCCAGCACGTCGGCGGACAGGCGTTCGGTCAGCTTGGCGTCCATATGGCCGGGAGCGTAGAGGCCAAACCAGGCCGTGGCCTCGAAGCCTTTGACGCCGGCTTCGTCCAGCGTCGGCACATCGGGCAGGGCCGCGGACCGGCTCAGCGAGGTCACGCCCAAGGCGCGCAGCTTGCCGGCCTTGATGTGCTGCAGCACGCCGGGCACGGAGTCGAACATGATGGGGATCTGGCCGCCCAGCAGGTCGTTGAGCGCGGGCGCGGCGCCCTTGTAGGGGATATGGACCATGGACACGCCCGTCATGGACTTGAACAGCTCGCCCGAGAGGTGGTTGGCCCCGCCCGTGCCGGCCGATCCGAAGTTGACCTTGCCCGGGTTGGCGCGGGCGTAGGCGATCAGGTCGCCGACGGTGTCGATATGGTTGCGTTGCGCGAATTCGGCATTGACCACCAGCACATTGGGCACGGCCGCGACCTGGGCGATGGGGGTGAAGTCTTTCTTGCTGTCGTAGCGCAGGTTCTTATAGAGCGCCGGATTGATGACGTGATGCGTGGCCGTGACCATCAGCGTATAGCCGTCGGCGGGCGTGCGGGCCAGCTGCTCGGAGAATATCGTGCCGCTGGCGCCGGGCTTGTTCTCGATCACCACGGGCTGCTTCCATGCCGCGCCCAGGGCATTGCCCAGCATGCGGGCCAGGATATCGGTCGTGCCGCCGGCCGGGAAGGGCACGACGATGCGCACGGGCCGGTCGGGGAAGGTCTGGGCGCGGACCGCCAGCGGCAGGAGGCAGAGCGCTCCCAGGCAAAGGCCGGCCGCGCTGCGCAACCATGAATTCATTGTTGTCTCCTCATTCTTGTCGGTGGGGCGGCGCCGGCGCGGGCGCCGCCGGCGGATATCAGTGGGGGAACTCGACCATGGCCTCGCCGACCGCCACGGTTTCGCCGCGCTGGTTGAGCACCTGCACGTCCAGCGTGGCCCAGCGGCTGTTCTCGGTCTTGCGGGTGGCGGTGATCACCGCTTGCGGGGTGATGGTGTCGCCCGGCTTGACTGGCGCCTTCCAGCGGGTCTCCAGGCGGCGCTGCACGCCGCCGCGCTCATAGAGCCAATCGGTCAGCATGCGCGTGATGACGCCGAAGTTGTTCATGCCGTGCATGATGATGCCGCCGAAGTTGGTGCGGCCGAAATTGCCCTGCATGTAGTTGTCATCCAGGTGCAGCGGGTTGTAGTCCAGCGAGGCTTCGCAGAACTGGCGGATGGATTCCCGGGTCGGCGAAAAGGGCGCGCCTTCGATTTTCTGGCCGGCGGCAAGCGAGTCGAATGTCTGGGTCATGTTGGTGCTCCTTACATGGGCCGGATCGTCCAGCCGCGGCCGGAGCAGATCACTTCATTGTTCTGATTGAAGAAGACGTTGTCGTGCACGACGAAGAGGCGGTCCTTGCGGATGAACTTGTCCAGCGCGCGGGCTTCCAGCCGGATGACGTCGCCGGGACGGGCGGGCAGGTTGTAGCTCCAGGACTGGCCGGCATTGACGGTGCCGGGGCTGCGCATCCAGTCATCGGTGGGCGTGCAGGCGAACATCAGGAGAATATGGATGGCCGGCGGGGCGATCAGGCCCTTGTAGGGTGACTTCCGGGCGTAGTCTTCGTCGAAGTACAGCGGATGCATATCGCCGACGACGCGGCAGTACTTCTGGATGGCTTCCAGCGTCAGGGTGTAGGGGAGGGTCTTGCGCGGCTCGCCGGGGACGATGTCGTCCCAGATCTTGCGCGCCGAGGCGTCTTTCCAGAAATCTGTCTCGAATGTGGTTTGCGTCATGGCCTTTCCAGGGCGGGTTGGGAGGGGAAGGCGCATTGCCGGGCCCGGACTTGCGCAGCGCGGTCGGTCTGTCTATAATGACCGCTAAGCGGACATATCCATCCGCTATACGGTCATTTTGGGTAGTCGGGGCGAACGTGTCAAGCACGTCCGCGGGAGAGGTCATGGCAACACCGGAAAGCGAATCGTTCGTCCGCACCTTTGCGCGCGGGCTTAAGATCATCGAAACCATGGGGCAAGGGGACGCGCGCCAGACACTGGCCGACATCGCCGCGGCGGTGGAACTGCCGCGCACGGCGGTGCGCCGTTTCCTCATGACGCTGATCGAGCTGTCCTTCGTCAAGACCGACGGCAAGCACTATTGGCTCACGCCCAAGGTGCTGCGCCTGGGCCTGTCCTACCTGTACACGCTGCCTTATTGGCGCCAGTCGCAGCTCTCGCTCGAAGAGCTGGGTGCGCGCATCGGACAGTCCTGCGCCGTGTCGGTGCTGGACGACGAAGAAATCGTCTATGTGCAGCGCTTGCATACCAAGCGCATTCTGTCCATGAGCCCTTCGCTGGGCAGCCGCCTGCCGGCGCATGCGGTGTCGATGGGCCGGGTCTTGCTGTCAGGGCTGGACGACGAGGCGCTGGAGCACTATCTGCGGACGGCCACGCTCAAGCCGCTCACCACCCACACCGTGGTGGACCGCGATCGCCTGCGCGAGGCCATTCTGCTGGCGCGCAAGCAAAGCTACGCCTGGGTGGACAGCGAGCTGGACGATTCCATCGCCGGCCTGGCCGTGCCCGTGCGCGACCAGGACGGGGGCATCGTGGCGGCCATCAACGTAAGCCTGTCGGCGGGCACGTATACCGAAGCGTCCGCCGTGGCGGAGTTTCTGCAGCCCCTGCGGCAGATCGCATCGCAGCTGCGTTCGACGATGGTCGGACTGCGTTAGCGCGATCCGCGGCCCGCGGCGTTCTGGCGCAGGTAGTCCAGCACGGCCTGGTGGTCGCCCGAGAACACGATGCGATCCTGTTTGAGCTTGCGCTGGTAGGCGTACATGGGGTCGTAGTACTGGGCCAGCAGGGCGGCGATCCATGCGCGGTGTCCGTCCACCGCGCCGCTGGCGGCTTGCTCGGCCAGCGCGGCGTCCATCATGGCCGAGAGTTGCTGGTAGCGCAGGCCGCCCAGGCGCTTGCGTATGCCGGCAAGGCTTTGCCGCAGGCGCTGCGCGAAGGCCTCTTGGCCCGGGCCGGGGCCGTGGTGGTGGACGAACTCGGCGCAAAGGTCGACGACATAGTCGCGCAGGATGCGCTGGACGCGGTTCTGCAGGCTGTCTTCCAGCCACACCATGGGGCAGTCCTGCATGAGGCGGTAGAGCGCGACCGGCAGGCTGCAGCTGCCGATGGCTTGGCCTTCGTCTTCCACCACGAAGCCGGACTGGCCCGCATGGCGCTTGCGCAGCACGTCTATGGCCAGCGCATTGTCGAAATCGACCTGGACGGGCTGCGGCAGCACATGCTTGCCGAAGCTCGATCCCCGGTGCCGGGCGTGGTGTTCCAGATCCAGGGCGTTGGGGAGTTCGCGCAGCACGTCGGTCTTGCCGGTGCCTGTCATGCCCCCCAGGACGACGAAGCGGCATTGGCCGAAGGCTTGTTCCAGGGTGCCGAGCAGAAAGCTCCGCATGGCTTTGTAGCCGCCGGTGACGCGCGGATAGGCGATGCCGGCCTCGGTCTTGAGCCAGGATTGCACGATCTGCGAACGCATGCCGCCCCGAAAGCAATACAGGTAGCCGTCGGGATGGGCGCGCGCGAAGTCGGCCCAGGCCTGGATGCGGGCCTGCTTGATCGGACCGCTGACCAGGCGGTGCCCCAGCGCGATGGCCGCTTCCGGCCCTTGTTGCTTGTAGCAGAGGCCGACCTGCGCGCGCTCGCGGTCATCCATGAGCGGCAGGTTGACCGCGCCCGGGAAAGCGCCCTTGGCGAATTCGACGGGCGCGCGCGTGTCCAGCAGCGGTACATCGGCAAGAAAAAGGTCTTGGTAGTTCAGGCAGTCGTCGCGCATGGCGCTCCCGGGCGGTTCAAGGCGGAACGGCCCGGATTTTACGCCCGCCGCGCCTCACCCCTTCTCGCCTTGCGCGGCCAGGGGCCGTCCGTGCTGTTGCACGAACCAGGCTTCGAGTTCGGCCGGCGGCAGCGGCCGCGAGAAAAGATAGCCCTGCGCGACCGGATAGCCCTGTTCATGCAGCATGCGGTTCTGCGTGCTGGTTTCCACGCCTTCGGCCACCACGGTCAGGTGCAGGCTCTTGCCTATGCCCAGGATGGCCGCGCTCAGGGCGCGCGCGGCGTCGTTGTGATCCAGGTCCGCCACGAAGCTGCGGTCCAGCTTGAGTTCCGATACCGGCAGGCGCCGCAGATAGCTCAGGCTGGAGTAACCGGTGCCGAAATCGTCCATGGACAGACGCACGCCCTGCGCATGGACCTGGGTGATGGTCTGCATGGTGCTGGGGTGCGTGTCCAGCAGAATGCTCTCGGTCAGCTCCAGGGTCAGGTCGGCCGGCGCCAGCGCGTTCTTGCGCAGGGTGTCGGCGATCATTCGCGGCAGGTCAAGATTGTGAAAACTCGTGGGCGAGAGGTTGACCGAGACCGCCGGCACGGTCAGGCCCCTGGCGCGCCAGGCCGAGAGCTGGCGGCAGGCCGCCCGCACGGCCCAGAGGCCCAGGTCGGCGATCAGGCCGCACTCTTCGGCTAGCGGGATGAAGCGTGACGGCGGAATCTCGCCCAGGGTGGGGTGGGTCCAGCGCGTCAGCGCCTCGACCCCGTACAAACGGCCCGAGCCCAGTTCTATCTGCGGCTGGTAGTTCAGGCGCAGCAGTCCTTTCTTCAAGGCATGGCGCAGATCGGTCTCCAGCGCCAGCCTTTCCTGCGCCAGCCGATTCATCTCGCGGCTGAAGAAGCTGAAGCGGCCCCGTCCGCGGGTCTTGGCCTGGTACATCGCCAGGTCGGCGCGCTGCAGCAGGGTTTCCATATCGCGCCCGTCGGCCGGGAACATCGCCACCCCCACGCAGGCCGAGACGGACAGGTCGGTGCCGGCCAGCTGCAGCGGCAGGGCGAGTTCGGCCTGCAGGCGCTCGACGGCGTCGGCCGCCCGATCGGCATCGGCCTGCGGCAGCACCACGACGAATTCGTCGCCCGACAAACGTCCCACCAGGTCGGTGGGGCGCAGTTTGTCGCGGATGCGGTCGGCGGCGGCGCGCAGCAGTTCGTCTCCCGCCACGTGGCCCAGGGAATCGTTGACCTGCTTGAACCGGTCCAGGTCGATGAACAGCACCGCCAGCGGGTCGTCATTGCGCGCGGCCGAGGCGATGGCTTGCTCGGCCTTGGCCAGCAGCAGGCTGCGATTGGGGATGCCGGTCAGGCCGTCATAGAAGGCCAGCTGGCGGATGCGCTGGCGCGCGTGTTCTCGTTCCAGTGCCAGGGCGCACAGATGGGTGCAGGCGTCGACCAGGCTTTGATGGAAAGCCTGCGAGGCGGCGCTGCGCGGCTGCCGGTAATAGAACGCGAAGCATCCGATCACCGTGTTCTGGCTGTTGCGGATAGGCGTGGACCAGCAGCCGGTAAAGCCCAGCGGCAGCACGATATCGCGGTAGTCCGCCCACAGCGGATCGGTGGCGATATCGTCCACGCAGACGCTTTCATTGCGCCAGGCCGCCGTGCCGCAGGAGCCGGCCGCCGGCCCGATCGATAAGCCTTCGAGCAGTTGGCAGAAGTGCTGCGGCAGGCTGGGGGCGGCCAGGGGCCGCAGATGCCCCTGGCTGTTGACCTCCAGGATGGAGGCGGCGATTTCGGGGGCGATGCGCTCGACCTCCCGGCAGATCAGCTCCAGGACCTCGGTCAGGGGCTGCTCGCGCACCATGGCCTCCAGCACCTGGTGCTGCAAGGCCTCGTGCATCTTGGCGCGCGTGATGTCCGTGAACATGGTCACGATGTGCGTGAGCCGGCCCTGGGCGTCGAACATGGGGTTGGTGACGATCTTGGCCCAGTAGCGCTGGCCCTGCTTGCCGACGACGATTTCCTCGCGTTGCGAGGCGATGCCCTTGAGCAGGCGTTTGCGGCGCACGTGCACATAGCCCGGGCCCAGCTGCGGGGTGAGCAGATCGACGGTGTTCTTGCCCATCACTTCCTGGGCGGTCCAGCCGAACATGCGCGTAAAGCCCGCGTTGGCATAGACGAAGCGGGCTTCGCTGTCGGCCATGATGACGGCGGTATCGGTGGCATCGGCGGCCAATGTGAGTCGCTGCAGGCTGGCCTGTTGCGCCTGTTCGCGCCGCACCTGGGCGCTGATGTCCGTGGCCGCCTTGAGGATATGCAGGAGGGTGCCGTCGGTGTCGCGCACCGGCGTATAGCTGGCTTGCAGCCAGCTGCTTTTGCCGCCTTGCCCGATCTGTTCTTCCCTGGCCGAATACGACTCGCCGGCCAGCAGCCTGGGCCAGTAGTCTTCCCCGCGGTCCGTGTCGGGGCGGAAACTGTCGCGGTGGCGGCCCAGCGCATCCTCGCGGCGATAGCCCAGGATGGCGAGATACCTATCGTTGGCGCGCCGCAGCACGCCATCGGGGCTGTACTCAGCCAAGGCCATCAGGCGGTTGAGGGCTTCCAATTGCGCCATGGGCCGATCGACCGGCTCGCTTTGCTTGAACATGGCCCACCTTCTCGCAAATAGCTGCGGCGCACTGCGCCGTTGATCATGGGCTCGCGCCCGAACGTTTGCTGCGGGAATCTCGTGAGGCGCCTTGCATCCCGGATGGGTCATCCCGGCCCAGGCGTCTTCAGAGCCAAGCTCGTTTGCTCCACGTGGTGGAGTACGGCCTTTCTCTGCTGGACTTTAGACGTTAAAGCGCGAATTTCAAATTAATTCTATTGAGTGAAATAAATTGAAATTCGGTCGGGCGGCGCTCCGGCCCGCGGCGAGATGCTTGGCGGCGCGGCCCGCCTACAGTAAGCTGCCCGGGCGATAGTGGTGACAACAACGGTTCAGATGAGCAGACTATCGGGCGCGATGCTGCTGCGCCGCTATGAACAACGCAATAAGGCGCGCTGGCACCAACGTTGCCGCGAGCGGTTATTCGTGAAAGATCCGGCCCGCGCCCGCCTGGCCGTGCTGCTGGCCGCCAGTCTGGTCTATCTCCTGGCCGAGTTCGCTTTCAGTGCCTGGATTGTCGAGGCCACGGCCTTCAATGCGGACGCCGCCACCTTGTCAGGCGCCCGTGTCTACGGCCGTTTGTTGACCGGCTGCGCGATCGGTCTGCTCGCCTGGCCGGTGCTGCGCGGCGGCCGCGGCCGGGCGCTGCTGCTCTTCTTTCTGGTCTCGGGCAGCCTGGCCTGGGCGGCCTATGAAACCGAGCGCGTCGTGCTGGCCGAGCTGGTGCGTTACTCCAGCGCCCAGGCCCGCGCGGCGGCCGTGACCGGCATGCTGTTGCGCCAGGGGCTGGCCGTCGACGCGGTGGACCCGGCGGAATTCGAAGGCCTGTGGCACGAGGGGATGGAGGCATCGGTCCCGGGCAAGTCATTCGCGGCCATGGTGGCGTTTCTGGCCGCTCCCTATCTCGATGGCGCCGAGGGCGCCCACGACCTGGACGAGGCCTATGCGCGTTTCGTGCGCAGCCAGCTGGCGATGCAGAAGCGATTCCAGGCCTACCGCGACCCCGAATCCTTCAGGCGGCAGGCCCTCCAACAGTGGGAGTCGCGGCGGCCCGTGGGCCGTGCGCGCGAGCCGGCCATCGAAGACCGGGCGGCCTTTGTCGCGCGGTCCGAATCGGCCCTGCGGCAACGCGCCGGCGTCGACGGCCTGCCGCCCGGCCTGAGCCTGGGCCAGTTTGCCGCCCATCCGCGCATGCAGGCGGCCTGGCGGGCGATGCTGGCCTATCCCGATACCAGCCCGCGGCTGTCGCTCACGCCGATCGGGCGCGACACGTTCGCCGCGCGCTATTACCGCCCCATGTTGGATGCGCGCCGTCAGTTGCCGCCGCGCGACTACGGCCACCAGGCCGCGGCCTATGTCAATGGCGCCGAGCGCGCCGCGCAAGGGCAGCGCGCTTTCGAATTGATGGTCGCGCCCATGCTGGGCCTGGCCTTGTCATTGTTCGGCATCCTGGTGCATGTGTGCCGCGGCGGGCTGTTGCTGACACAGTACGCCAGTGGCTGGCGTTTTCGTCATGCCGGCGTCGAGCTGGTGGCGCTGCTGGCCTGTGTCTGGGCCATCTGCCAGCTGGCCAGGTTTTTGCCGGTGACGCTGGCGGCGCAGCCGGCCTACGAATCCTGGGTGGCCGGCGGCGGTGTCGCCACCGGCTTGCTCGATGCCATGATCCGGCTGCAGGCCCTCGGCTATCCGCTGTTCGATTTCGTGTTCCAGCTGTTGCGCTGAATCCGGGACATTTCAGGGCGGCGCGGCGTCCGCGAAACCCAGGCGCTGCAAGAGCGGCCGCAGATCGGGATAGCCATCCGTCCAGCGCAGTTCCACGAAGGCCTCAAGGGGCGCCTCGATGCGCTGCACGCCGATGGCGCGCGCCTGCTCGGCGTCCGTGGGCGTGAAGGCCCGGCCCGGAAAGGCCATGAGCTGGCCATAGAGAATGGGCACGGCGCAATGGCCGCAATGATTGGTCCAGACGTCCTGGCGCTTCGGATCCGGCGCGAAGCCCGGCGCCTGCCGGACGAGAAGCTCGCCCACCTCGCGGGCCAGCAGGCTGACGCCCGACAGGATCGCGGCGCTGGGATCCCGGCGCCAGCCATCGTCGTGCGCCGGCTGCCCGCCGTCTCCGCCGTCCGGGTCCAGCGTCTCGTGCGAGGGCGGCACCGCCAGAGCGTGCACGGCGGTGGCCTGGCCGCAAGAGGGGCAGGCACACTGGCTGCTGAGAATGAGGTAATAGGGGGCGCGCAGGTTCGGAATCATGGAGCGGCGAAGGTGTGGCGCTGGCCTTGATTGTGGCACAGGCGCCGTGCGGGGAATCAGCGCAGCAGATGCACGGCGATGGCCAGCATGCACAGGCCGACCAGGACGTCGAGCACGCGCCAGGCCCGCGGGCTGGCAAACAAAGGTTGCAGCAGCCGGGCGCCGTAGCCAAGCGCGAAGAAGAAACAGAAAGATGCCGTCATGGCGCCGGCGGCGAACTCGGCCTTGCGGCCATCGTACTGCGTGGCGATGGAGCCCATCAGCACCACGGTGTCCAGATAGACGTGCGGGTTGAGCCAGGTGAAGGCCAGGCAGGCGGCCAGGGTCGTCCTCAGGGGGGCGCGCGCGCCCGGGGCGGCCGCCGGGGCAAGGCTGGCATGCTGGGCGCCCAGGGCCGAGCGCAGGCTGCGCGCGGCATAGACGAGCAGGAACAGGGCGCCGCCATAGCGCATGAGCGGCTCCAGCCAGGGCAGGTGGCGGCTTGCCCCGCCAAACCCCGCCACGCCGGCGGCGATGAGCAGCGCATCCGAGATGGCGCAGCACAGGCAGACCGCCAGGACATGTTCGCGGCGCAGCCCCTGGCGCAGGACAAAGGCATTTTGCGCGCCGATGGCGAGGATCAGGCTAAGGCTGAGCAGAAAGCCGGGAACAAAGGCGGCGGTCATGAAACAGGCGAGATCCGGGAAAAGGGCGACACTCTAGCCGCCGCGCCGGTATAAGAGAAGGGCGGATTGCTTAAGGCGGATTAGGAGTCGTAATCCCGCGCGGGCCGGCGGGGGGATCCCCAGCCGGTTTGCGGGTAAGCTTGCAACTGGCGCCGGCCCAGGCGCCTTTGCTCATGGAGTCGCGATGAAGATACAGTCCATGGCCCGGCGAGGGCTGGCGGTGGCGGCCTTGGCCATGACGGGGCCGCTGTTCGCGCAAGGCACGCTCGCCGAGGCCGACAAGCAATTCCTGGAACGCGCCATCCAGGGCGGCCATGCCGAAGTCGCTGGCGGCAAGCTGGCCGTGGCCACCTCGCCCAGCGACGGCGTCAAGCAGTTCGGCCAACGCATGATCGCCGACCATACGCGCCTGACGGACGAGCTGCTTGCGCTGGCCCGCCAAAAAGGCCTGCAGCCGCCGGATGACTTGTCATTCGCCCAGAAGGGCAAGCTGGCCGTCATCGCCTCGGAAAGCGGCGCCGATTTCGACAAAGCCTATATCGACCAGGTGGCCGTGGCCGCTCACGAAGACGCGATCAAGCTCTTCCAGCAGACCGAGGCGCAGGGCAGGGATGCCGACGTCAAGGCCTTTATCGCCAAGGCCTTGCCTGTCCTGCAAGAGCATCTGGACATGGCGCGCCAATTGCAGGGGCCGCGGCCCAAGTGATGGCCGCGCCGCGGCGGCCCGCCGTGCCGGCCGGCACGGCGAGGGTCCGGCCGCAGCCGCCCGCTGCCCACCGTCTCCCCTGACGCCGGGAAGGTCGTCCCACGGCGGGGCGTGGGCGCGCGCCCGCGCCCATAGGCTTGCCGCCGCCGGCGTCCACCGGGCCTAGGGGGAAACCCCCGGTTGTTGTCCCGGACAGCCTGCTCCTAAAATTGGCGCCAATTTGTGTGATTATTTTGAGCTGCCCCGCGCCCGCGCCGTGTTGGCGCGGGCGATTCTGTTCCCGAGGAATCCATGTCTGAAGTCAATGCCACCGAGGCCGCCGCGGCCGTGAATGACCGGGCTCGCGCCATCTACGACCTGGGTCACAGCACGATTTTCGCGGCGCGCACCGATCCGCGTTTTTCGTACTGCATGTATGTGCCGCCGCATCTGGACCAGGCCCGCCGGCCCATGGAACTGGTGGTGATCGTGCACGGCACGGGCCGCGCCTTTGTCGAGTACCGCGACGCCTTCGCCGAATTCGCGCGCTGGAATGATTGCATCGTGCTCTGCCCGCTCTTTCCCGTGGGCGTGCGCGGCGATGGCAACCGCGATGGCTTCAAGCATCTAGCCGAGGGCGACATCCGCTATGACGAGGTGCTGCTGGACATCGTCGACGAAGTGGGCGGGAAGTTCGGCCTGGATGTGTCGCGGTTTGGTCTGTTCGGCTTTTCGGGCGGCGGCCAGTTTGTCAACCGCTTCACGCTGCTGCATCCGCAGCGCTTGTGGGGCGTGTCGATCGGCGCGCCGGGTTCGGTCACGCTGCTGGACACCGAGCGGGACTGGTGGGTGGGGGTGCGCGACATGAAGGCGCGCTTCGGCCGCGACCTGGACATCGAGGCGCTGCGCCGGGTCGCTGTGCATATGGTGGTGGGCAAGGCCGACCTGGAGACCTGGGAAATCACCCACAAAGAGGGCGGCAAGTTCTATATGCCCGGCGCCAACGACGCCGGGCGCAATCGTCCCGAGCGCCTGCAGGCGCTCAAGCGTTCCTTCGAGCAGGCTGGCGTCAAGGTCACGCTGGACATGGTGGACAACGTCCCGCACGACGGCCTGAAGTGCGTCGGCGAGGTCCAGGACTTCTTCGCTCGTGTCCTGCGCGACAAGCGCGGCGACAAATCCTGATCCGGAGACCGCGATGCTGCGCTTTGCGCTTTCACGTATCGTCATGGCCATCCCCACGCTGCTTATCGTGGCGGTGGCCGTGTTCGTCCTCATCCGGCTGATTCCGGGCGACCCGGCCCAGCTGCTGCTGGGCGACCTCGCCACGCCGGCCTCGCTGGCGGACCTGCGGGCCCGCCTGGGCCTGGACCAGAGCTGGCCGGTGCAGTTCGGTATCTGGTTCAACAACATGCTGCATGGCGATCTGGGCCAGTCCATCAACACCGGCCAGCCGGTGCTGGGCCTGGTGTGGGAGCGTTTTCTGGTCAGCGCGCGCGTGGTCATCGCGGCCGTCCTGTTCGCCACCCTGGTCGCGGTGCCGGCCGGCATGATCGCCGCCTGGAAGCAGAACAAGGCACCCGACCTGTTCCTGGTCAGCGCGGCGACCCTGCTGGTGTCCATCCCGACCTTCTGGCTGGGCCTGCTGTTGCTGCTGTTCTTCGGCTTGAAGCTGCAATGGCTGCCCGTGGTCGGCTATGTCTCGATCAGCACCGACTGGAAGGCCGGCCTGCTGTACCTGGTCATGCCGGTGTTGACGCTGTTCCTGCACGAGATCGGCGTGCTCATGCGCATGGCCCGCGCCAGCACGCTGGAGGTGCTGCGCCTGGACTACATCACCCATGCGCGCGCCAAGGGCCTGTCCGAGTCGGCGGTCCTGATCCATCACGCCTTCCGCAATTCCTTCGGGCCCACGTGGACGCTGATCGGCCTAGTGCTGGGCAATCTGCTGGGCGGCATCGCCGTGGTCGAAACCGTGTTCACCATCCCCGGCCTGGGCCGGCTGCTGGTGGACGCCATCTTCGCCCGCGACTATCCCGTGATCCAGGGCTGCCTGCTCTTCGTGGCCGTGACCTATGTGATCGTCAACCTCGTGGTGGATCTGTGCTATCCGCTCTTTGACCCCAGAGTGACCGCAGAATGAAGAAATCCCTAGCCGCCAATGCCTGGGTGGGCGGAGCCATCGTGGCTGTCATGGTGACGGCCGCCATCATGGGCGCCGTCTGGACGCCCTATGACCCGCTCAAGATCAACTTTCTTGCCCGCTTGAAGCCGCCGGGCGCCGAATTCCTCCTGGGCACCGACGAGTTCGGCCGCGATGTGTTGTCGCGCCTGCTGGCCGGCGCGGCCAGCAGCGTCTGGATCAGCGTCCTGACCGTGGGCTTTGCCATTGTCGCCGGCACGGCGATCGGCATCGTCACCGGTTATGTGCGCGGCTGGACCGACCGCATCATCATGGCGTTCAACAATGCGCTGTTGGCCTTTCCGGGCCTGTTGCTGGCGCTGGGCCTGCTGGCCGTGGTGGGGGCCAACAAGTACGGCATCATCCTGGCGCTGGGCATGGCCTATACGCCTTCGGTGACCCGCATCGTGCGGGGCACGGTGCTGTCGCTGCGCGAGAAAGAGTTCATCGAGTCCTCGCGCGTGCTGGGCAATTCCGAGCTGTACACCATGTTCCGCCATGTCCTGCCCAATTGCGTGGCGCCCTTGACGGTGCTGGCCACCTCGATGTTCGGCTGGGTCATCCTGGCCGAGAGCGCGCTGTCCTTCCTGGGCCTGGGCGTGCCGCCGCCTGCGCCCACCTGGGGCAATATGCTGGCCTCGGCGCGTCCCTTCATGGCGCAAGCCGCCTATCTGTCCATCTTCCCCGGGGTGTGCATCGCCCTGGCGCTGCTGGGCATCAACCTGTTGGGCGACGCCATCCGCGACCGCCTGGATCCGCGCATGAGGGGATCGCGATGAGCGCCTTGGTATCGGTTTCCCATCTTTCCCTCACGGTCGGCCGCGGCGGGCGCGAGATCGTCAGCGATGTGTCCTTCGAGGTCGCGCCTGGCGAGATGGTCGGCATCGTCGGCGAGTCGGGCAGCGGCAAGACGCAGGCCGCGCGCGCCATCCTGGGCCTGACGCCGCAGCCGCTCGTGGTCAGCGGCGGCCAGATCCTGTTCGAGGGGCGGGACATCGTGAAGGCCAGCCAGCCGGAACTGCGCAAGCTGCGCGGCGCGCGCATCGGCATGGTGTTCCAGGAGCCCATGACCTCGCTGAATCCGTCCATGCCCATCGGCCGCCAGCTGGATGAGGGCCTGGCCCTGCACCGCAAGGATCTCAAGCCCGAAGCGCGGCGCGAGCGCATCCTGGAGATGCTGCGGCGTGTCGGCATCCGCGATCCCAAGGCCGCGATGACGGCCTGGCCGCATGAATTCTCCGGCGGCATGCGCCAGCGCATGATGCTGGCCTCGGTGATGCTGCTGGAGCCGGCGTTGCTGCTGGCCGACGAGCCGACCACCGCGCTGGATGCGGTCGTGCAGCGCGATGTGCTGGAGCTCATGGTGGACCTGACGCGCGAGCACAATACCGCCGTGCTGATGATCAGCCATGACCTGCCCATGGTGGCGCGCTACACCGAGCGCATGGTGGTGATGCGCCACGGCAAGGTGGTCGAGACCGGCCGCACCGAAGCCATCCTGGCGAGTCCGCGCGAGGACTACACGCGCAAGCTGCTCGATGCCATGCCGCGCCGCTTGGCCGCGCGTCCGCCGATGGTCGCGCCGCCCATTGTCGAAGTCAGGAGCCTGGTGGTCGACTATCGCGGCCATCAACGCCTGTTGTCGCGCACGGCGGGCAAGCGGGCCCTGTCGGGCATCGACCTGCAAGTGCGTCCGCGCGAGGTGGTGGCGGTCGTGGGCGGCTCGGGTTCGGGCAAGACCACGCTGGGCCGCGCCATCGCCGGCCTGCTGGCGCCGACTTCGGGCGAGATCCTGTTCCGGGGCCAGCCGGTCAGCCGGCGGTCGGCCGCCTGGGCCGACTATCGGCTGAATTGCCAAATGGTGTTCCAGGATCCGTATTCTTCGCTCAATCCGCGCATGACCATAGGCCAACTGGTGGGCGAAGGGCTGCGCCTGGTGCGGGACATGAGCGAGCGCGACAAGCAGCGGCGGGTCGACGAGGTGCTGGCCGAGGTCGGCCTGGGCTCCGAGTACGCGGCGCGCTATCCGCACGAGTTGTCGGGCGGGCAGCGGCAGCGCGTGGCGATCGCGCGCGCGGTCGTGCGGCGCCCCGCCTTCGTCATCGCCGATGAGCCGGTATCGGCCCTGGATGTCACGGTGCGGGCCCAGGTGCTGGACCTGTTCGCCGACCTGCAAGAGAGGCATGGTTTCTCCTGCCTGTTCATCAGCCATGACCTGGGCGTGGTGGAGCAAGTGGCCGACCGCGTGATCGTGATGCGCGACGGCGCCATCGTGGAGCAGGGCCGGCGCGACGACGTATTCGACCATCCGCGCGAGGCGTACACGCGCACGCTGCTGCGCGCGATTCCGGCGCTGGAGCCGGTGCAGAGCGGCGGGGTGCGGCTGCGCTGGCGGCTGGACGGCGAAATACCCGAGGCCGCGCAGGCCTGAAAAGCGGGTGCGGGGCCTGCCCGGACAGGTGTTGAGCGGGCGGGCTTTTGCATAAAATGACTGGTTTCGACACGCGGGAGCGATTCAATGCCCAAGGTGGCAGCCACGCAGCCGACCCTGGCCGACCGGATCGCCCGGGACATTCAGTCCGGGGTGTATGGGCCCGGGGCCTGGCTCAAGCAGATCGATTTGCAGGAGCGCTACGGCGCCAAGCGCCTGGACGTGCGGCGCGCGCTCGACCATCTGGCTGGCAAGCGGGTGATTTCGCACATTCCCAACCGGGGCTACCACGTGTATGTGCCGGATCCCGAACTGCGCGACCAGGTCCGCGATATCCGCGTCATTCTCGAGACCGGCGCCGCGGCCGACCTCATGCTGCATGTCACGCCGGCCAAGCTGCGCGCCCTGCGCGTCCTGGCCGAACGGTTTGCCGACATGCTCGACGACGGCACGCTGATGGAGCAATACGAGGTCAATCTGGCCTTCCATGCGGCGCTCTACGATATGTGCGCCAACCGCGAGCTGGTGGCCCTCATCCACGAGATGCGCGGCCGTTCGCCATCGGCGCCCAGCGCGGAATGGGTCACACGCTCGCGCGTCGAACAGTCCGCCCGCGAACACTTCGAAATCGTCGACGCCGTCGAGGCGGGCGACCTCAAGCGCCTGCAGAAAATCATCACCGTGCACATCCGCCAGGACATTTCCTGAGTCGGCCCGGCGGGGCAGGGATACTCCCGATGGTGTCCGTGTCCCGCCGCCGCATAATAGTCACTGTTATTGGCGCCAATTTATGTACCAATGGCGTCCGCCAGGAGCTTTCATGACCTTGATCTCTCGCCACCTGAGCGCGCTGGGCGCCGCCCTGGCGTTTGCCGGCGCCGCGCAGGCCGCCACCCTGACCATCGCCGAACCGGCCGATATCCGTTCCACCAATCCGGGCGTCAACCGCGACAACACCACGGATGGCGTGGTGCTCAACATGGTCGAAGGCCTGGTGGGCTATCGCGAGGACGGCAGTGTGGGGCCGCTGCTGGCCAAGTCCGTGGAGGTATCCGAAGATGGGCGGGTCTATACCTTCAAGCTGCGCGAAGGCGTCAAGTTCCACAATGGCGCGACGCTGACCTCGGCCGACGTGCTGTGGAACTGGCAGCGCTATATGGATCCCAAGACGGATTGGCGCTGCCGAGGCGATTTTGACGGCCGCAATGACCTGAAGGTCACCGACGTCAGCGCGCCGGACGCGCACACGGTGGTCATGGCCATCAGCCATAAATCGGCCATCTTCCTGGATTCGCTGGCCCGCACCGATTGCGGCATGACGGCCATCGTGCACAAGGATTCGGTCAAGGCCGACGGCAGCTGGGACAAGCCCATCGGCACCGGGCCGTTCAAGTTCCGCGAATGGAAGCGCGGCGAATACACCCTGCTCGATGCGTTCAAGGAATACCAGTCGCCGCCCGGCGACAAGCCCGACGGCTATGTGGGCCGCAAGCGCCCGCTGGTCGACCAGGTGAAGTTCCTCGTGGTGCCGGATCCTTCCACGGCCAAGGCCGGATTGCTTTCCGGCGCCGTGGACGCCAGCCAGATCACCAACAGCGATGCCGGCCAGTTGCGCGCCAATCCCAAGCTGCACGTCTTTGTGCCGCACGACGCCACCAAGCACGTGCTGTTGCTGCAGACGCGCGATCCGCTGCTCAAGAATGTGAAGCTGCGCCAGGCCATCGCCGCGGCGCTGGATGTGCCGCAGATCGTGCAGGCCGCCTCCGAAGGCCTGGGCACGCTGAACAACTCGGCCGTGCCGGCCGGATCGGCCTACTACACGCAGGCGCAGAAGCGCAGTTATGCCTACGACCCGGCGCGCACGCAGCAGCTGCTCAAGGAGGCCGGCTACAAGGGCGAGCCCATCGTCATCTACGCCAACAAACGGGCCCACGTGCCCAGCTACCAGATCGCCGTGATGGCCCAGGCCATGCTGCAGGCCGCCGGCATCAATGCGCAGATCGAGGTGATCGAATGGGCCACGCAGCTGGACCGCTACAACTCGGGCAAATACCAGATCAGTTCTTTCAGCTATTCGTCGCGCCTGGATCCGGCCCTGAGCTATGAACAATTCGCCGGCAACAAGGACAAGCAGCCGCGCAAGGTCTGGGAAGATCCCAAGGCGCTGGCGCTGATCGACGCCAGCTTTCTGGAGTCCGATCCCGCCAAGCGCCAGGCGCTGTTCGACGAGCTGCACGGGCTGATGCTTGAGCAGGTGCCGCTGATCATCTTCTTCAACGGCGCCGACGCCTGGGCCGTGAACAAGCGCGTCAGCGGTTTCTCGGCTTGGGAAGGCAAGCCGCTGGCCTGGGAAGCCGCCATCCAGTGATGTCGCATGGCGGGCCCCGGCCCGGCCCCGGCCGGGCTTGACCTTTATCAAGGTCCGCCGCGGCCTTCCTGACTACCATGGGTTTGTCGCGGCTTCCCCGAACCGGTCGCGACAATTCGCAATAGGAACCTCGAGTTGGCCCTGGAGGCTTGCCTCCAGGGCATTTTTTTGGTCCGGCGGCATGGCTTATAGTGACACAACAGGGTCCATGCGAGATGCCATGCTGATCAATCTGCTGTTGCTCCTGGCCTGCCTGCTGGCCATTATTTCGCTGGTGCAGGCGGTGGCCGCGAGGCTGGTGCTGCCCGAGGCCAGCATGCTCTGCCTGGTCGGCATAGGCATGGCGGGGCTCTATGCCTGGCTTACCGCCTCGGCGCCTCACGAGCAGCGCCTGTTCTTCGATCCCATCATCGCGCCCGCGCTGCCCGCCCAGGCCTATCTCTGGATTTTCCTGCCGCCCCTGTTGTTCCAGGCGGCGCTGGCCGTGGATGTGCGCGAACTGCTGGACGATGTCGCGCCCGTGCTCCTGCTGGCCGTGGTGGCGGTGTTTGTCTCCACCGCCGTGGTCGGCCTGGCCGTGGCCTGGCTGGGCGCGGGCGGGCTGGCTGCCGGCCTTCTGCTGGGCGCGGTCATCGCCACCACCGACCCTTCCGCGGTGATCGCCATCTTCGAGCGCGTGGGCGCGCCGGCCAGGCTCACCCGCCTGGTCGAAGGCGAAAGCCTGCTCAACGACGCGGCGGCCATCGCCATCTCCACCGTGCTGGTGGCCTATCTGACGGGCGACGCGGCCACGGCCACGCCGCTGGCCGGTCTCAAGCAACTGGCATGGACTTTTCTCGGCGGCCTGGTGTTCGGTGGCCTGGCCGGCCGGCTGGGGGTCGGCTGCTTTCCTTTCATGGGCGCGCGCGGCAAGGCCGAGATCGCCTTGAGCCTGGCCTTGCCTTACCCGGTGTATCTCGTGGCGGACCACTACCTGGGCGTGTCCGGCGTGGTGGCCGTGGTGGCCGCCGGCCTGGTGGTCAGCGGCATGGCGCCCACGCGGCTGCCGCCCGTGCTCTGGGGCCATATGCGCATTGTGTGGGACCAGGCGGCCGCGATCGCCGGCGCGGCGGTGTATCTGCTGGCCGCGCTGCGCATCCCCTATCTGCTGGAAGGCGCCACGCTGCGCGACCTGCTGGTCCTGCCCATCGTGGTCTTGGCCGCCCTGGGCGCGCGCATGATGGTGCTCTTCGGCCTGTTTCCCCTGCTCAGCCGCTACAAGTTGGCCGAGCCCATCAGTTCGGCCTACAAACTGGCGATCACCTGGGGCGGGCTGCGCGGGGCTGTCACCCTGGTGCTGGCGCTGGGGATCGCCGAATCGGCGCAACTGCCCGCCGAAACCCGGCATTTCATTGCCATCCTGGCGACCGGCTTCGTGCTGTTCAGCCTCTTCGTCAATGGATCGACGCTCAGCAAGGTCATCCAGATGCTGGGGCTGAGCCGGCTGTCGCCGCAAGACGAGGCCTTGCAGCAGCAGGCTTTGCGCCTATCGGCCGAAGAGGTGGGCCGGGCCGTGCAGGCCGCCGCCACGGCGTTTCGCATCGATGCCAAGGTGGCCGACGCGGTCAGCGCCGAGTACCGGCGCGACATGGACCTCAGCGCCGCGGCGCTGGACTTGGACAGCGCCATCTCTGAGCGCGACCGCCTGTCCATCGGCCTGGTCGCCCTGGCGGCCAAGGAGCATGACCTGATCACCCAATATGGCGAAGGCGTGCTGACCGTGGCCAACCTGGACACCATGATGCGCAATGCCAGCCTGATGCGCGATGCGGCGCGCAGCGAAGGCCGGCTGGGTTACAACCGCGCCGCGCGCCGTATCCTGGCCACGACCTGGGTCGACCGCCTGGTGCGCTGGCTGCATGAGCGGCTGCATATCGACTATCCGCTCATCTATCGCCTGAGCAACCGCTTCGAACTCCTGATGTGCCGCCGCGCGGTGCTTGAGCAGCTGCGCAACTATGTCCGCCAGAGCATGGTGCCGCTATTGGGCTCACGCATGGGCGACGTGCTGCAGAACGTGCTGCAGACGCGCATCGATTCGGCCAACGCCGCGCTGACCGAACTGCGCACGCATTACGGCCAGTACACGGCGGTGCTGGAGCGGCGGCTGTTGGTGCTGTATGCGCTGCGCGATGGCCGGGAGCAGATGGAGCGCATGATGGCGGAGCATTCGATTTCCAAAGAGGTCTACGACTGGGTGATGCGCGAAATCGACCAGGCCTGGAAGAAAGGCATACGCCGCCCGCGGTTGCACGGGCACCATGGCGGCCCGGCGCGCTCCTGAGCGCGGTCAGCGCGGGGCCAGGGCGGCGACCTTGGCCGGCATGGAGTCGAGCACGCGCTGCACCAGGCCGGCATGGCCTTGCGGGTCGTCCTCGCGCGAGACGATCTGCACCACCGCCAGCCGGGGCCCGGAGCCCGCCAGCAGGCTGGTGTTCAGCGTGGGCGTGCCGGCGAAACTGCCTTTGGCGTCGATGCGGCGCAGGCCCAGGGCGCCGGCGCGCAGCGTGTCTTCGCCCAAGGGTTGGTAGTCCGCCGAAGCCTGTTTCTGCTGGCTGACATAACCCTGGGCCGCGCCGCTCAGGAACACCTTGTCGTCGTCGGTGGCGGCCACCCCGCCGGGCGTGGGGGCTTCGCTCACCACGACGACTTGCCGCGCATCGGTATTGATGAAGAGCCGCCCGCTGGCGCCCGCGGTGCCGTCCTCGGGGCGGCCGGGCGGCAGATCGCTGGCGGTGAAACCGGCGGGCAGATCGAACTTGAGCTTGCCCTGCAGCAGGCTGACGGCCTGGGGCGGCGCCGCGGGCGCGGCTTCCTGGGCCTGGACGCCCAGCGCGCATAGCATCAAGGCCAGGCTGGTGAGCAGACGGCGGTACATGGCAGTCTCCGAGTCGTCGGACAGGCCCTCATGCTACACGCCGCGGCCCGTCCGGGCCGTGACAAGATCTGTCTCGGGGGACAGATCTCAAGGTACGATGGACAGGCCGATGCGGAACTGCGATTCGTTGCGCTGGTTGTAGCCCAGCAGGGTTTCGCCGTAGCCGTTGAAGTACTGCAGGTGCAGATAGCCGTTCATGTCCAGGAAGGTGCGCTTGAGCGGCCAGCTGAAGTCGAGCTGGGTGGTGCGCCGCCGGCTGTCGCCCTGGCGGTACATGGCCGAGACGACCGCGCCGCCGTCCTGCTCCCAGCGCAGCTTCCAGTCCACATGCCCGGCATAGTCCGCATAGTCGCTGTTTTCGCTGGCCACGCCAAAATAGGCGCGCACGCGCGGCGAGAAGGACAGGGTGCTGCCCCCGCCCAGGCGGTAATAGAGCGCCGGCTCGACATAGACGTCGTTGATCGACCGCGAATCGTCGCCGTCCTTGCCATTGGAGCGGTGTTCGACACCGGTATTGACGCCCGCGCGCCACTTCGCATCCGCGGAGGACCACAGGCGATCGGATTTCCAGAACAGGCTGGGATTGAAAGTGGTGTCGATGAAAGGCATCGAATCGCCTTGCAGATCCCACAGCGAGGTCTGGGTGTATCCCAGGTAGAAGTTCTCGAACCAGCGCGGGTCACGGCCATCGGCCGGGCTGAAGAGCCGGTACTTGGCGCTCAACTGGAAGCGCGCGGTGGTGCGTCCCCGCCAGCCGATGTCGAAATACATGGGTTCATAGGCCGATATCGCGCTGCGGAAACTGTCAAAGCCCGAGGTCTGCGTGGCGATTTGCTCGCGCGCCACGCTGTCGGGCGCCGGCCCCCCCTGCGGCGAGGCCCCGGCGGCCAGCACGGCCGCCTCGGGAAGGGGCTGGCCGCTGCGCGGATCGGTCACGGGGACATCGGCCGATTGGCTGGCCAGCGTGCCGCTTTCGCGTCCGGTGGCGTCCAGCGCCATGAGGGCCGGCTCGCCCTCGATGCTGACGGCCTGCAGGCCGCGGGCCGAGACCGGGACCACGGCCGCCCAGGACAGGCGCGCGAAATTATTGACCGGCACGCTCAAGGCCGAAGGGTCTCCCTCCAGCCGGGCGAAGGTGCGCACGACCTGGCCTTGCGGATCGCGCCATTGCAGGACCAGGCGCGCGGGCGGCTGCCACTGCGCCAGGCTGTTGCCGTCATTGAAGTAGACGGCCTCGATGCGCACGGTGTCGCCGGGCGCCGCGGAGGGGCGGTCCAGCCGATAGGAAACGCCTGCAGCGGCGGGCAGGCAGGCGGCCAGGAGGCCGGCCAGCGCGAGGGCGCGCAGGGCGCCCGGGGCAGTCGCATGGGACATGGCTTGAGATGGCAATAGTGACGGGGCAATTTAGCATTTTGTCCCGCGCAATGTTCAACCGCCGTGTGCCGCGCGCAACCGCATGTAATGTGCCGGTCACACCTCGAATCGTATGCCCTGGGCCAGCGGCAGCCCGCTGGAATAATTAATGGTGTTGGTGGCGCGGCGCATATAGTTTTTCCAGGCGTCGGAACCCGATTCCCGGCCGCCTCCGGTTTCTTTTTCGCCGCCGAAAGCCCCGCCTATCTCCGCGCCCGAGGTGCCGATGTTGACGTTGGCTATCCCGCAATCCGAGCCGGCCAGGAAAGCCTCGGCCTCGCGCAAGCTGTTGGTGAAGATGGCCGAAGACAGCCCCTGGGGCACATCATTGTTCATGGCCAGCGCTTCGCCGAGATCGCGGTAGCGCATGACGTACAGAATGGGCGCGAAGGTCTCATGGCGCACCACGTCGGTCTGTCCGGGCATTTCGGCCAGGGCGGGGCGCACATACCAGGCTTCGGGATAGCGGTCGGCCAACAGGCGCTCGCCGCCGGTCACCCGCCCGCCTTGCTCCCGGGCCGCGACCAGGGCGGCTTCCAGGGAGTCATAGGCCTGGTGATCGATCAGCGGGCCGACCAGGGTCCGCGGCTGCAGCGGATCGCCCACCGTGACGCTCGCATAGGCCTGCCTGAGCCTTGCCACCAGGGTGTCGGCGATGTCTTCGTGCACGATCAGCCGGCGCGTGCTGGTGCAGCGCTGCCCCGCTGTCCCGATGGCGCCGAACACAATGCCGCGCAGGGCGAGATCCAGGTCGGCGCTGGGCGTGGCAATGACGGCATTGTTGCCGCCCAGCTCGAGCAGGGCGCGGCCGAAGCGCTGCATCACGCGAGGGCCGAGATGGCGGCCCATGCGCGTCGAACCGGTCGCCGACACCAGCGCGACCGCATGCGCATCGGCCAGCGCTTCGCCCAGCTCCCGTCCGCCCAGCAACACCTCGGACAGGCCCGGGGGCGCATCGCCGAAAGCCTGCAGGGCGCGGCCCAGCAGGGCCTGGCAGGCCAGCGCGGTCAAGGGCGTCTTTTCGGAGGGTTTCCAGACAACGGCATTGCCGCAGACCAGGGCCAGGGCGGCGTTCCACGACCAGACCGCGACCGGGAAGTTGAAGGCGCTGATCACACCCACCACCCCCAGGGGATGCCAGGTTTCCATCATCCGGTGGCCGGGCCGCTCCGATGCGATGGTCAACCCATGCAGCTGGCGCGACAGGCCGACCGAAAAGTCGCAGATGTCTATCATTTCCTGGACTTCGCCCTCGCCCTCGGCGAGGATTTTCCCGGTCTCCAGCGTGACCAGCCGGCCAAGCTGCGCCTTGTGCCGGCGCAACTGCTCGGCGAACAGCCGCAGCAAGTCCCCCCGGCGCGGCGCGGGCACGGCGCGCCAGGCCAGGCTGGCATGCCGGGCGCGCGTGATGGCCGCATGGGCCTGGGAAACGGTGTGGGCGGGCAGCTGGGCCAGCACGGCGCCGTCGATGGGGCTGCGGCTTTGCATATTGCCCTGCGTCATCGAGCCGGGATCGAGGCCGAGTTCGCGCAAGAGGCTGGATAGGGTGTCCATGTCGGCTCCGGCGATAGGGATGGGATTCCACGATAAAGCCAAAGCGGAGGGGGCGCGCAACGGGTTACAATGCCGCGCGCCGTCCGTGGCCCAGCCGGATGGCGTATCCGCCTCCCCGGCGGGCGCTCACGGTCATATCCGGATTGATAGAATTGCGTGTCCGGCGCCCGGGTGTTTCATCGCTATGCGACGGTAGCTCAGTTGGATAGAGCAACAGCCTTCTAAGCTGTGGGTCACAGGTTCGATTCCTGTCCGTCGCGCACTTCTCTCTCACTCAACGGATGCCGCCAGGCGGCGCTTGGCCGCTTCGACCGAGAAGGCCGCGGGCAACGCAACGCCGTTTTTGACCGCCAGGATCTCCGCCATGATGCTTACCGCGATCTCCGCCGGCGTCTTGCTGCCGATATAGATGCCGACCGGCGCATGCAGCCGCTCCAGGGATGCGGCGGTCTCGCCGAAATGATCGATAAACCGTTGCCTGCGGCTGCTTGTGTTGCGCAGCGAGCCGATGGCGCCCACATAGAAAGCGGGGCTGTGCAGCGCTTCCAGCAGCGCGAGATCGTCCAGCTTGGGGTCGTGGCTCAGGGCGACGACGCAGGTGCGCCTGTCGGGAGCCAGGGCGAGCACGGCATCATCGGGCATTTCCTGGGTGACATGCACGCCCGGTACGGACCAGTTCCCCAGGTGTTCCTTTCGTGGATCGCAGACCGTCACGGAAAAGTCGTTGAACAGGGCCATGGTGGCCAGGTATTCCGCCAGGATGCCGGCACCGATGAGCAGCATCCGGTACTGCGGCCCCAGCGTACAGCACAGCGTCACCCCGTCGAACCGCGCGGCCTCCGGAGCCGACACGGGCGTCAGTGTCACCGCTCCCGTGGCCACGCAGACGCTGCGTTGGACGAGTTGGCCCGATTCCAGCAGCCCTACCAGGGCATCAAGCGTCTCGAAATCGGGCTGGAACTCCAGCAGGAGCTCCAGCGTGCCGCCGCAGGGCAGCCCGAAGCGGTGCGCTTCGTCGGCCGTGACCCCATAGCGCACCCGTTGCGGACTGGCTTGCGCCATGGCGCCGCCGCCATAGGCGCGGGTATACCGGTGAATCAGATCGTCCTCAATACAGCCGCCGGAAACGGAGCCCACGCAGCGTCCGTCTTCGCGCAGCGCCATCATGGAACCGACCGGACGCGGAGAGGCTCCCCAGGTCTTGACCACGGTGGCCAGCAATAGCCGGTGTCCAGCGGCATGCCAGGCCCGGGCTTCGCGCAAGACACGGACGTCAGCAGTTTCCACGCCACTCTCCTGAGCCGGGCAGGCGGGCCGACAGCATGGCCTCGGCCCGCGCCAGATCGTCCTGCGTGTCGATGTCCAGGGTGATTCCCGGATCGTCCAGATGCAGCACTTGTACATCGTCCCGCTGCCGATAGACCCGCACGATGGCGGCCGCTCCCCTGTCCCCGCCCAGGGCCATCAGCGCCTCGCCGCATTCGCTGCGGAATCCCACAGGATGCCCCGGCTGGCCGTTGTAGGACGGGACGGCCACGGGCTTGGCGGCCAGGGCCCGCGCAACCTCAAGCAGGCTGCCTGGGTCGATAAGCGGCAAATCGCCGGGCAGGATCAGCCAGCCCGCCGCGTCCTGGGTCGCGGCGACCCCTCTGGCAATGGAGTCGCCCATGCCGCCGGCCGGGCAAGCGCCTTCTGGCCGGACCACGTGGCAGGGCAGGCCGGACCCGGCGACGGCGCCAAGGACACGCTCCAGCACGGGCAGCCCCGCCAGCATGGCGTCGAGCTTATGCATCGCGCCGCCCGACTGCTTGAAACGCTCGCCCCGGCCGGCGGCCAATACGATGACGGTGGGCGGTTGCATGGGCATGGTGTCAAGCGACCCGGCGAACGGGCAGGTCGCGGATCCGTTTGCCGGTGGCGGCGAATATCGCATTGCATAGCGCGGGTGCCACGGGCGGGACCGGCGGCTCGCCCACGCCGCCGGGAGGCAGGGCATGGTCGTCATTGACCAGGTGTGTCCGTATTACCCGCGGCGACGCATCGTGGCGCAGCACTTCATAATCGTGGAAGTTGCTTTGCTTGACGCGCCCCTTTTCAAACGTGATCTCGCTGGCGAGCGCGAGGCTCAGGCCCATGATGGCGCCGCCTTCCATTTGCGCGCGGATACGCTCGGGGTTGATCTGCGGGCCGCAGTCCATCGCCATGTCCACCGAAACGACCCGCAGCCCGCCTTTCTCGTCCACGGCCACTTCGACCACAGTGGCGGTGTAGCTCATGAAGCTGTAGCAAAAGGCCAGGCCGAGGCCATGGCCTTTGGGCAGCGTCCTGCCCCAATCCGCGCCTTTGCACGCAGCCTCGATCACGCCGCGCAGGCGGCCCGTGTCGTAAGGGTAGCGCTCGGGGGATTCCGAATAGTTCCAGGTATCGGCCAGCGTGCCCGGGTCGATCCGACGCGCCGGGCCAATAAGGTCGAGCGCAAAATCCCTGGGATCCTTGCCCGCCTTGTGGGCCAGCTCGTCAATGAAGCACTGGGCCGCGAAGGCATGGGGGATGTTGGCCACCGAGCGGAACCACCCGATGCGGGCGTGGGCCGCCACTTCGGCGGTTTCCACCTGGACGTTCGGAATGCGGTAGGGCATGTTGATGGCCGACATGGCCGACTCGAACATCTGCTGGCCCTTTGCGCCCTCGGAGAACAGAGAAGCGATGGTGGGGGCGGCGCTGCGGTGCAGCCAGGATTGGACCTGCCCGTTCTTGTCGAGGACGGCCTCGAGGCGTTCGACCGACACGGTATGCAGGTAGTCATGATGGATGTCGTCTTCGCGCGTCCATACCAGCTTGACCGGCGTGCCTTCGGGCATGGCGCGGGCGATGATCGCGGCCTCGTCCACGAAGTCGGGCTTGGACTTGCGCCCGAACCCGCCGCCCAGTAGCAAGACATTGACCTTGACGTCGGCCGGTTCGAGTTTCAGGCGGGCCGCCACGGCATCCCGGGCCGCGGCGGGGTTCTGCACAGAGGTCCAGACTTCGGCCTTGCCTGCCTTGATCTGGACGGTCGCCACGGGCGGCTCCATCGACGCATGGGCCAGATGGGGGATGTAGTACTCCGCGGCCAGGCGCTCGGCTTCGGACGCCCGGCCCCAGGTCTGCGCCGCATCGCCCTGCTTGCGCATGGTCTTGCCGGGCTGGCGCGCCGCCGTTTCCAGCGTCTGGCGGTAGGCGGTCGAGTCGTAGCCGGCATTGGGGCCATCGTCCCATTCGATTTCCAGCGCATCGCGGCCCTGGCGGGCCGCCCAGGTGTTGCGCGCGACGACGGCGACGCCGCCCAGCGGCTGAAACGCCGGCGCGCCCTGCATCGGAGGGATTTCCACGACCTTCAGCACGCCTGGAAGCGCCAGGGCCTTGCTGCTGTCGAAGCGGCGCAGCTTGCCGCCGACGACAGGGGGGCGCGCCACCACGGCATACACCATGCCGGGCAGGCGCACGTCCATGCCGTAGGTGGCTTGGCCCTTCCCGATCGCTTCCAGGTCCACCAGGCGGACCTTGTCCTTCCCGATGTAGCGGAACTCGGCCCGCTCCTTGAGTTTGAGCGCCTCGCCCTTGGGGACCGGCTGCCTGGCCGCATCGGCGGCCAGCTCGCCATAAGCCAGACGGCGTCCCGACGGCAGATGCAAGACCTCATGCTGCACGGCCTTGACCTCGGCGACAGGAACGGCCCACCGCGCCGCCGCCGCGGCTTCCAGCATCTGCCGGGCCGCCGCGCCGGCACGCCGCATCGGCATCAGGAAGTGGCGGACGCTGCGCGAGCCGTCCACGTTCTGATTGCCATAGCGCGCCTCGTCGGCTGGCGCCTGTATCACTTTGACGCGGTCCCAGCGCGCCTCCATCTCGTCGGCCACGACCATGGGCAGGCTGGTGCGCACCCCCGTGCCCATCTCAGCGCGGTGCGCCACAATCGTGACCGTCCCGTCGGCGGCGATGCTGACGAAGACCAGCGGATCGTCGACGGTGCCGCCGGGCATGCTGTCGGCCCCGTACTTGCGGGCGGCCGTCTCCGCGGCCCAGACGGTCGTGATCAACCCCTTGGACGTGACGGCCAGGGTAAGCGCGCCCAGGCCGCCCTGGAGAAAGCTGCGCCGGGAAAATCGGGCGGTGTCCATTATTGCTTTCCTCCCTGGGCCAGGATCTGTGCGGCCTGGTGAATGGCGGCACGGATGCGGGGATAGGTGCCGCAGCGGCAGAGATTGCCGCTCATGGCGTCCTCGATGTCTTGATCCGTCGGCTGGGCGGTGGTTTTGAGCAGGCTCACCGCCGTCATGATCTGTCCTGCCTGGCAGTAGCCGCACTGGGCGACATTCTGCGCGATCCAGGCTTGCTGCACCGCCTGGCCCACGGGGTCCGCCGCGACTCCCTCGATCGTGGTGATGGCGCGGCCGGCGGCGGCCGAGAGGGGGGTGACGCAGGCGCGAACGGGCGCGCCATCCATGTGCACGGTACAGGCGCCGCACAATGCCATGCCGCATCCGAACTTGGTGCCGGTCATGCCGAGCTCGTCCCTCAGGGTCCAGAGCAAGGGCGTTTCGCCCGGCACGTCGACATCCTTCGCCTGGCCGTTGATGTGAAGTTGGGTCATAGCGGAATCCTCGGGAGGGCGCGCAGGACAGGCGGGGCCTGCCCCGGACGTGGGGAGACGGCTTATTTATATCGGAATTTTGTCTAAAAAATCCAAAAAGATCCGATTCCTTTTGCGGCATTCGCCAGTTTCGGATCGACCACGAAACAGAAACACGTCGCGGCAGTCGATGAAATTGCGCGGATATTCGACCGGCGGGCGATCTGATAGCCCCGGCGCGGAGGCGTGGCTTCCAGGGGAGGATATAAACCGTCCGGCAACGACCGCGAAAAGGGCGTGTCCGGTTTGGAGGCGTCCGTGGAAGTGAAGGCGATGCGGTTTTCAACAGCCCGCTCAGCGCCGGACCGCCGCGTCAGCGGGCATGGACCCGCGGCGCCGCCGGATTTACGAATGATACATCTGAAGTAATTTGTCGTAAAAGCGTTAGACTTCTGCCTTTTATTGCGGCTGACCGGCGTGCCGGTCCGAATAAAGGCATGGGCATGTTCGCGCTTTCTCGGTATTCCGGCGGCTGTTTTCCGGACATATCTCCCAATCTGGTTCGTATTTTCTTGTCGGTTTTCCTGGCTGTGTCGCTGACGGCCTGCGGGGATTATGGGCCGGATATGCGGAGCCAGCTTTCCGGCAAGCTTCCGGCGTATTGGAACATCGATCGGTTCGAGATCGAGGGATGGGAGGTCGTCAGTCGGCAGCCGCCGCGCTGGCTCTATTCCTTCGATGCTTCCATTGTTCCCAGGGAAGACCTGTATCGCTCGGCCGGCGTGCTGGACGCCACCACGGTCCTGGTGCCCGTAGCCCGCGAGGGCGAGCGTCGGCATATCAAGGGCATGGCGGGCGCGAAGTTCTCTGGCGGCGCCTGGCTCAGCGAATTCGGTTTCGATGGCAGGGAGGCGCTGTCGGCCATGGCGCCGCTCGGCACCTACGAGACCAGGCATGTCGTCGCCGGCACCCCGGAATTCACGCATTTGCTGTCATCGGCCGAAGCGGCGCTGCGCGAGCTCGACGCGCGGATCGCCGCCGACGAAGTGGCGCTGGCCTCGGCCCGCCAGGCATGGAGCCTGTCGGATCGGCGCCTGAAGACTGAGTCAGCCGATGCCGCCGCCATGCAGCGGGCCGAGCAGGAGCAGATGGCCTGGGCCGAGCGGCAGATGGAGCGTGACATCGCACAGGGGGAGCGGATTCTGGATGAGACGCTGCGCCGCGAGACAGATGAGCGGCTCGCGGCGGAGCAGCGGAGCTGGGAAGCGCGCCTGTCTGAATTGCGGACGTCCGAACGCCAGGCAGTGGCGGCCCTGCGGGCCCAGCAAAGCAGTATTCCGGCGGGCATGTCGCAGGCCGAGAAAATCACCCACTACCGCCGGCTCGATGAGCAGCGCTTCCAGGTGCAAAGCCAGTACAGCGAAACCATAGACCGGGAGCGCCGCGCTTATCAAGAGCGCGTCGCGCAGGCCTCCCGCGACTTCCTGACGCGGCGGGCCAGCGAACGCGAGGCGATACGCCGCAATGCGGTCCAGGCCATGCAGGACAGGGCTTCTGGATTACAGGAGAAAAACGCGCAATGGTCGAGTTCGCGGCAACAGGTCCAGCAGCAGTTGGCCATGCAGCAGCAGGAGATCGAGCGCCTGGCCGCAGCGTTGCAGCAGCGCAAGCAGGCGCGAAGCGACGAGCACGAGGCCCTGCGGCGCGTGAAATCCATGCTTTCCGCCTTCAATTGACTGGAATCTCGGGGACCTCATATGTTGCAAATCATTGTGGGCCTGGTGCTTTTGTGCCTGCTGCTGGCCTTGCTCGGAAAGATCCTTCCGTTCGCGCTCAAGCTCCTTGCGGTGATCGTGGCGCTTGCCGCGGGCCTGGTGATCGGCGTTCCGGTTGCCGCCGGTCTTGCCGTCGAGCGTCTGGCCGGGCGGCATGGCAGGCGGCAGGCTTTGGAGCGGATGTCCATGCTGGCGGGCGTGCTGGCCGCGGCGTGGGTGGCTTACGCCGGCTACGGCTGGGTGGGAGGGTTGACGGCCGGCAGCATGAAATTTCTGCTCCCCGCTTTGCTGGCCTGGGCGGCGTGCGCGGTCCATCAGCGGCGGGTCGCGGTGGAGCGGGACGGCCTTGAAACGCCGGCCCCGAAGAGTACGTACTACTATCGCCTGTTTTTCTGCGCGACGGCCATCTGGATGTTTTGCGTGATCGTGCAGGCGGGGTTTCCCGGGCTGGTGACGCGGGTATTCAGCAGTTCGGCCACCTTGTGGTGGTTCGACCTGGGATATTGCGTGCTTGCCTCGCTGCTAATGCTGGGGACAATGGTTTTCGAGAAAGGCTATATCGATGTCATCCGGGGTATCAAGACCCGTATCGCCGCGAATGACAGCGCCTTCAATCTGACGGAGGCGATGGCGGCCCTGCACAAGGAGTCTCCCCAAGTCCGGGAGGAGGATGTCCAGGCCATTGTGCTGGAGGCGGCCAACGCCGCGTGCAACGCCGGCATGGCCGAGCTGCTTGAGCTGCGAGGCGATATTTGGCTTTTCGACAAGAAGTGCCTGGATGGGGCGCTGCGCGACTATCAGTCCAGGCTGGACGCCAGCCTGCGCCACGATAGGGATGAGGCGAAGGCCTTGATCGTGGACTACCTGCCCCTGCCTCCCGCGCAGGCGCAGGACTATTTCGAGCGTTATCTCGGGTTTGCGGAACCCTGTGATTTCGCGGACGGCCAGTACCTGGTCACGCATTTGCGCCAGGAGGAGTTGGACCGCTGCGTGTCCTGCGGCTTGGTACAGGCGCATGGCGGCGCGCGCAATGACGAGTGGTTCTGCTCGCCGCTTTGCGAGCAGACCGAGCAGGCCTGTGTTTCCATCAGGGAAAAGCCGCTGCAGGATTTCCTGGCGGAATCGGCGGCGTCGGGCTTGACGCTCATGGCGGCGGCGGGCGTATGGTCGCAGAATCATCGCATGGTGGCGCAGGGCGGGCAGGGCCATGGATTCGCCGCCGAGCGGGGCAACACCCTATATGACAAATTCACCGGCAAGAACTCTCGCGTGGTCGGCGACGACAACGCCAAGAATGGGCCGGACCGGCTGGTTGATGGCAAGGAGATCCAGACCAAGTATTGCAGCACCGGCGCGCGCAGCATCGGCAGCGCGTTCGACAACAAGGGCGACGGGAACTTCCGCTACTTCGGGTCGGATGGCGCGCCCATGCCCATCGAAGTGCCGCGCGACCAATACGCCCAGGCCGTGAAGACCATGGAGAACAAGATCCGCGCCGGCAAGGTGCCCGGTGTGACGGATCCGAACGAGGCGAGCAAGCTCGTCATCAAGGGGCACCTGACTTATGAGCAGGCCAAGAACATCACGCGCTTCGGCACCTTCCATTCGATCACGTATGACGTCGCCGAAGGCGCCGTGGTGGCCGTGTCTGCCGGCGGCATCTGCTTCGCGGTAACGGCCACGATCTCCTACTTGAACACCGGTGATGCAAAGAAGGCGCTGCAGGCGGCCTCTGTCCGGGGCGGCAAGGCCTTCGGACGCGCCTTGACCGTCTACGTCGCGACGCAGCAGCTGCACCGGCTGGCGACCGTGCAGGCGGCGGTGAAGATCATAGACGTCGGCTCCATGTCGAAATCCATGGCCGAGGCCCTGCAGAAAAGCATGGGCGTCAACAGCACGAACCAGCTCAACCATGCCCTGCGCGGAACGGTCGTCGCTTCACTGGCGATCGTGGCGGTTTCCACAGGCCCAGACTTGCTGAAGATGGTGCGCGGCCGTATGTCGGGCGCGCAATTCACCAAAAACCTGGCGGTCACGGCCAGTACCACGGCCGGCGGCGCGGTGGGGGCGATTGCCGGCGGCGCCGCGGGCGCGGCCTTCGGGCCGGCCGGCATCTGGATCGGCAAGGTGGCCGGCGGCATGATCGGCGGCACCGTCGCCGGCCTGGTGAGCAATTCGCTCGCCAAACGTCTGATGCAGGAAGACAGCGAAGAGATGCTCGCCATCGTGCAGCGCCAGGTGGAGTATCTGTGCGTGCTGTTCATGCTGACCGAGCCGGAGGTGGAAACATTGACGGCCAACCTGAACAAGGCCGTCACGCCCGCATCCCTGGAACTGATGTATGCAAGCGCCTCGCGCAAGGCGTTTGCCAACCTGTTGATCAAGCCGATGGTGGTGGGCATTGTCAAGCAGCGGCCGGTCCTGCGCTACGACGTCAACGACGTGATCGAGTCTTTCGAGGCGGACATCGCCACGCCGGCCGAGAACGAGGACTTGCCTCGGCGCGCCGCCGCCTGACCGGGGAAACTGTCCGGGCGGCAGCGGGTCCGGACAGCGATTGTCCAGAGGCGACCGCAGACTGGGACTTCTTGTGGATACAGGGAGTTGACAGTGGTGCTTACCGGATCGGACATGTTGTTGCCCAAGGCTCGCATCCGCCTCGAAGGATGGGGGCTGCCGGCGTCGGAGGTCCTCGGCCTGGCCGAGCGCCTCAATGCCTGCCTGCCCCAGATCGAATGGTGCGTGCAGCCGGAGGCCGTGACGCTCCTGCTGGTCGATATCGCGGCGCTCTCGGGAGAGGGCGGCCGCGCCGTCTGGAATACCTACGGTCCCGTGGAGGCCATGCGTCTGGCGCGTCAGGCCGGCCGTTGCACGCTGGCGCTCTGTCGTGGCCGGATCAGTGATCTGCCCGCGTCTCGAGACGGGGTGTGGATCGCCTCGGCCGAAGGCGAATGGGACACGCTTGTGCAGGTGCTTGCGCGCGCCTTGGCCGCGCTGGAATGGACGCCCTGCGAGGGCTATCGGGAAATGTATCGCTGGCGGGCGGTGAGTCGGCTGGCGCGCGCCAATCTGTTGGCGACGCTGGTCAGCGACGGAGAGAGGATGGACTACGCGGCTTTGCTGCGCCGCGTGATGGCGGCCTCCCTGATGGCGCCGGCGGTCCTGCTGGCCGCGGGCGTCGACCGTGTCGTCTTCGGGCGCATATTGCGCGAGGCCGGTCTGCAGGATGTGGATCATGCCGTGGCGCCGATGACGCTTGACGGCGTCGCGCGGGTCGACGGCCTGGTGGGCTACGACTGGCCCGCGCCGCTGTCATCCGTGTAGAAACCGGCGCGCGAATAGGCCGTGTGCGCCTGCTCGAGCACCTGCTTCAATTCCTGGCGCAGGCTGGCCGGTTCGACCAGCACGACATCGGGGGCCAGCCCGAGCAGGAATTGCTTGAACGTCAGGGACGGGCTGACGGTTGCGCTCAGCTCGAACCCATAGGGGGTTTCTTTGACGGTCTGGTCGGCCGACAGCCGGTATTGGCGCAAGCGGCTGCGAAACCGGTGCTCGCGGACCTGCAGGGTGATGCGCTGCGGGGTCTCGGGGAAGAACAGCAGGGTGTGCTCCTGGCGCAGGAAACGCTCCAGCTCGAAGCCCGGGTCCGGATCCGCAGGAGTGTCGGTGGCGCTTGCGCGGGTTATCCTGTCGACGCGGTGCAGGTACCGGACATAGCTGCCAGTGCTGCGCGAGCGCCGGCAAGACACCAGATAGAGTACGCTGCCCCGCTCGACCAAGGCCAGAGGCGAGACTTGATAATCCTGGGGAGTCTCCGTTGGCACGGAGGCGTTTTGATAACGCAGCGCCAGTGCGGTGCCGCGATAGAGCGCCTGGGTGATCGCATCCATGATGCCCTCGTCCAGCGCGGGCGGCAGCAGCGGATAGCTGGAGTCGATCACCGCCGTCTTGCCCCGCCAGTCGCGTCCTTGCACATAGCGGGGATAGGTGGGATGGCTGTGCAGCAGTTCGCGGCTGCGATCGCAATAGTCGCGCAGGATTTGCAGCGATTGGGCCGGCAGCTGGTTGGCGGCGTATTGTTCGAGCTGCAGCAGCGCGACGGCGAGTTCGACGCTCTTGACCTCGGCCTTGTTCGGTGTCCGGCCAGTCAGGTGGCGCCAGGTGCGCGCGCTGCTGTTGCCCGCGCCTTCGATAAAGCCGCCGTCCAGCAGACGCTGCAGTGCCCGCTGGATGGTCTTGGCCGCCGCCGGAGAATGGCCATAACTGGGCCGCAGGCGCTCATGCAGCGCGCGCGAGGTTACCCAACCGCCGTCGCGTTGCAGCAGATCGAGGATGTCCAGGTGGATAGGATCGAGTTTTTGTCGTTGGGGCATGAGACGGCACGGGGATTTCTACCGCCGAATCATGACATATTGTTTCGTCTCGTGGTCGGCGGTGCGGCGGCCTCACGGGTGTGCCGCGGATGCTTCATGGCCCCTCGAGAAAGGCGGTCAGCTTGGCCAGCATGGCGTCGCAGGCTTCGATCTGCGTGACGGCGACATATTCGTCGGCCTTGTGCGCCACCTCGATGCTGCCGGGCCCGCAGACCAGGACCGCCGTCTCTTTCCAGCACTGCTGGAACAGGCCGCCTTCAGTGCCGAAGGCAACCTTGGTCAAGGGCGTGCCGGCCGGCAGCCAGGATGAGAGCAGCGCCACGGCCCGCGAGTCTTCGGCGGTGGCCAGGCCCGGATAGGTGTTGATCAGCTCCACTTCCGGCGGCTCGGCTTCGGGCAGCGACTGGGCTTGGCGCATGCGCCGCCGGGTCAGCTCCAGCACCCGCCCGAGAATCTCGTTGGGGTCGTCCTGCGAGACATTGCGGATCTCGAAGTCGACCTCGCATTGGGCCGGCACGATGTTCAGCGCCGCGCCGCCCTTGATGGTGCCGGCGTGCACGGTGGTGTAGGGGATGGCGTAGCCGTCTTCGCGCGCGCCGTGCTCGGCGAGGTCGCGCTGCACCTCGCGCAGCGCGCCGACCAGGTCGGCCGCCGTATGGATGGCGTTGACGAAGCGGGGCGCAAGCCCCGAGTGACCGGCCTGGCCGCAGCACCGCGCGCGATAGGCCGCCTTGCCCTTGTGGCCCGTGCCTATCTTCATGAGCGTGGGTTCGCCCACCACGCAGAGCATGGGCGCGGGCTCGACATGCTCCAGCGCGCGGATGAGATGGCGCACGCCCACGCAGCCGATTTCCTCATCGAAGGACAGGGCCAGGTGCAGCGGCCGCCGCAAGGGCCGGCCGGCCGCGGCCAGCATGGCCATGACGGCGCAGGCGACAAAGCCTTTCATGTCCGAGCTGCCCCGGCCGTAGATCAGGCCGTCGCGTTCCGTGGCCGCGAAAGGCTCCACGGTCCAGGGCTGTCCGGCCACGGGGACGACGTCGGTATGGCCCGAAAGCAGGATGCCGGGCACGTCGCGGGGGCCCACCGAGGCAAACAGGTTGCAGCGGCTGCTGTCCTGCGGATCGGCGACCACCCTGCTGCTTATTCCCGCCTCGGCCAGCAAGTCCCGCACGCGCTGGATGAGGCCGGCGTTGGGCGTCAGCGTGACGGACGGGAAGGCCAGCAGTTCGCGCAGGAGTTCGATGCTGTTGCGGGGAGCGGGCAGGGTCATGGCTATTTGGACTCGGGAAGATCCGGGACATAGGGATCGAAGAAGCTGCCTTCGCTCATGCCCGGTATGTATTGATCCGAAATATAGGCGCGGCAGCGCTGCATGAAGACTTCGGTCAGCCGCGAGGGTTTCATGGGTTTGTACGTCGTGAGCCCGAGCAGCATGGGGCGGTGTTCGCCCACCAGCCGCAGTCTCACCAGCCGCTTGCCGTCGAGCGATTGCGTGGACTTGGGGCGCACGTTAAAGAGCGCATAGCCGATGCCATTGGCCACCATGGACCGGACCACGTCTTCCGAGCGGGAGCGGGCCACGATATTGGGTTCCAGGCCGAACTTGGCGAACAGCGACATGAAGTACTCGCGGCTCAAGGGCAGGTCCAGCAGCACCATCGGCAGCTTGGCGAGGTCTTCGAGCGTGACGGCGATCTGTTCCGACAGCGGGTGCAGCTCGCTGACAATGACATGGGGAGGCAGGCGCGCGAGCGTCTCGAAGTTGATCTCGTCGCCCAGGCGCAGGTCATAGGTCAGGGCCACGTCGATGTCCAGCGTATGCAGCTTGTCGATCAGCAACTGCTGGTCGCCTTCGATCATGTGCAGGTCGACTTTGTCGAAGGCCCGCGAGAAACCGAAGATGACTTCCGGCGCGATCATGGCGGCCAGCGACTGGAAGCATCCCACCCGCAAAGTGCCTTGGATGGTGTTGCTCGACAGCGAGGCGATTTCGTAGAGCCGCGAGGCGCGCTCCAGCAGTTCTTCGCACTCTCGCATGACCTGCTGGCCCAGCACGGTCAGGGCCAGTCCCTTGGAGGGGTGGCGCACGAATAGCTGTACGTCCAGCTCGGTCTCGACATGGGCGATGGCGGCGGAAATCGAGGGGGCCGATATATGGATCTGGGCGGATGCCGCGGCGATGCTTCCGTGCTTGGCCGTAGCGACGAAGTACTCCATCTGGCGCAGAGAAATGCGATTGAGCATGGTCCGGGGAGAGAAAACAAAAGCAGGCGGGGCGCCGGAGGGCGGATGGCTGTCCCTTGCGGGAGCGTCCACCGAAGCCTGGCGCCGGCATCGGCCGGCGCCACGGTGCAAAAGTTTAGCCACTATGCCCGGATTGCGGGGCAAGGCGCTCCTCGGGTTTTCTCGCACGCCAGGCCGGCGCCTACAGGTTGCCGGGCACGCCGAAACTGGGCGCGGCGCGGGGATCTTTGGCGCGGGTGATGTAATCCTGGATCTGCGGTTCATACACCTTCCAGGCCGAATAGAGCGCTTGCACCGGGCCGTCGTCCACCCAGTCCATGCGCAGGTCGACCATGGGCCAGTCGAGTTCGCCGTAGACCAGCAGGCCCGCCGAATGCACCGGCCCCTCTTCGCCGCCAGCGGCCTGGCCGGCGAGCATCGCCTGCATGAGGCGTTCAGCCAGGCAGCCCTGGGCTTGTTCGAAGGCGGCGAGCATGGCGGCCGGCACATCGGGCGTGGCGAGCATGTTGCCCGCGCAGGCCGCGTGTTCGCCTTGCGCGCTGGCCAGCCGGCCCAGCGCATTGTCCCCCGTGAAGATGGCCGGCGCATGCCGCGCATCGATCGCCATCAATTGCCGGTAGGAGATGAAGGGGCGTTCCTGCAGCGATGCCAGCGCCTGCTCGGGCGTCCGCCCGGCGGCCATCGCCTCGAGCATGAGCGGGCCCAAGGCGGGATCGGTGATGTTCTGGCTGACGGCGGCGCCCACGCCCGCGCGGGCGCGGATGCAGCGGGCGGCCACCGCCGGCGACGAAGAGGAAACGGCCGCGCCGAATTGGCCCGAAGCCGGGCAGCGCGCAATGATCGAGAAAGTCATGACCTTGGCCTTTGCTCAGTCAATCGGGAATAACGGCAGTCGCGTCGACCTCCACCAGCCATTCGGGGCGCGCGAGGGCCGAGACCACGATGCCGGTGGATACCGGGAAGACGCCCTTGAGCCATTTGCCGACCACGCGGTAGACCGGCTCGCGATAGCGCGGGTCGATGATGTAGATGGTGATCTTGCAGATATGTTCGAGCTCGCCGCCGGCCTCCTTGAGCAGCATGGCGATGTTCTTCATGGCCTGTTCGGTCTGTCCGGCCGCGTCGCCGATGCAGACGCTTTCCGAGGTGTCCAGGTTTTGGCCGATCTGCCCGCGCAGGAACACGGTGCTGCCGCGCGCGACCACGGCCTGGCAGAGATCGTTGTCCAGGTTCTGCTCGGGATAGGTGACTTTGGTGTTGAAGGTGCGTATGCGCTTGTGTTTCATGGCTCTCGGGGTATTAGGGTTTATCCGGGGAAACGGCGCCGGCGGCGGCGCGCGCCGCACAAATCGGCGGGTGCTGCACATGGATGGTCGGCCCAACGATAGGCCGCGCCTATTTGTTTTTTCTGGTGCCCTGTCTCGGAAATCCTGACGCGCTGGCCCGCCGCTGGCGGCGGGCGCGGCGGGCCATCAGGAAAACCTATCCCGGTCTAAGGAAAAGGCGACTTGGTGCCTCGGGGGCTCTCTCTCATCATTGGCTTTCGCTGAGGCGGCCGGTCAGGCGAAGGGGCGCGATGTCCCCGGCGCGAACCGGCCTTCGGCGATGGCGCCGCCGGCGCGCACTATCACAGACAGGGGTACCAGATGCTTCGGGGAAATGCATGGCTGGTTGACCAGCGCCACGCGGTGGCGCATGCCGTGATGCCTGGGGCGAGGACCCGCCATATGGAGGTTCCGCGTTGAACACCGCTTCAAAACAGGCTGCTGACGCCTATCCCGCTTTCCGCTACGACGGCTCGGGCGATCTTGCCCGCATCGGCCTGATCTATATCGCCTCCAGCGTGGTGATGGAAGAGGAAATGTGGGCGATGTCGGCGCCCGGCGTCTCCACGCATACCGCCCGCATCAAGTTGCCGAAAGTAACCGTCCAGGGCATAGAAGAGATGATGAATGCGCCGGAGCTTGAACAGGCGGCGCGCCTGGCGGGCGCGGCTCCCATCGATGTGCTGCTCTTTGGCGGCACCAGCGCCTCCTTCCTGCACGGCACGGCCTATGACCATGCCCTGATCAAGAAGCTCCAGCAATGGGTGCCGGGCCCCCGGATCACGACCGCCTCGACCGCCACGCTGGCCGCGCTGAAGAAGGTCAAGGCCGGCAAGGTGGCCCTGGCCACGCCGTATCTGCCGGAGATCCATGAGCGCGCCATCCGCTTCCTGGAGGAAAACGGGCACGAAGTCGTCAAGAGCGCCTGCCTGGGCATCTCCGATGACCATGCGCTGGCCGAAGTGCCCCTGGAAAAAGTCTACGACCACGTGCTCTCGGTCGATCACCCCGAGGCGACCGCGATTTTTGTCTCGTGCACCAACTTCCGCACGGTCGGCGCGATCGAGGCGCTGGAAAGAAAGCTCGGCAAACCCGTCATCTCGGCCATCCAGGCGTCGTTCTGGCATTGCCTGGAACTGACGGGGGCGGCGGGGGCCAAGCCCGGCTATGGCCAACTCTTCGCGGGGAACGTCGCCCAGGGTTGAATACAGCGCAAGTCCGCCGGGCCCGGACGTTACAAAGGGCCCGAACCGTCGATACAAGGGGAATAAAAAATGCACTTTCGACACACCATTACGACGCTCGCGATCGCCGGCGCGGCGTTTCTGGGCCATGCGCCCGCCCAGGCCGAAAAACTCGTGCTTGGCAACGAGGGCAGCTATCCGCCCTTCAGCATGGTCGATCCTTCAGGCCGCTTGACCGGCTTCGAGCCGGACCTCGCCCGCGAGATGTGCAAACGCATGAATGTCGAATGCGAATTCGTGGTGATGGACTTCAAGGCCCTGATCCCGGCCTTGCTGCAGAAAAAACTCGATGCCGTGGCCAGCCAGACCAAGCCCCTGCCCGAGCGCAAGGAAAAGGTGCTCTTCGGGCGCCCGGTGCTGTTCAACCCCGATTCCTATGTGGTGCCCGAGTCCAAGAACTACACCTTCACCCCCGAGGGCCTGAAGGGCGTGCGCATCGGCCTGCAGCGGGGCTCGGCCCAGGCCAAATATGTGGGCGAGAAGTACGGCAACGCTGTCCAGATCGTCTTCTATGACAATCCGGACCAGATCCGCCTGGACCTGGCCAACGGCCGGCTGGACATGAGCCTGGGGCCCAAGATCAGCTGGACCAACGAGTTCCTGTCCAAGCCCCAGGGCAAGGGCTGGAAATTCGCCGGCGGCGATCTGTGGACGGGGGGCGGGGAGGCCGGATCGAGCTGGCTCGCCAGAAAGGACAGCAGCGAGCTGCTCAATCGCATGAATGCCGCGCTGGACACCATCATCAAGGATTGCACCTTCACCAAGCTGCGCAAGCCCTACATGGAAGTCGAACTCCTGCCGGAAGAATCGGCCTGCAGGTAAGGCGAACCCGGGCCCGCGCGCCGGCCGCGCGGGCCGCGTTTTCCCTGTGCTTGTAAGGATGACGACATGCCTTCTATGGGTTTTGTGCAGCAACTGGCAATCGGCGGGCTGATGACCATACAGGTCGCCGTTTGCGCCTATCTGCTGGCGCTTGCCATCGGATGTTTTTTCGCCCTGATCACGCTCAAGCCGACCTTTCTGGCCAAGCTGGTCTGGCTGCCCTATGCCTCGATATTCACCGGCGTGCCTTCGCTGCTCGTCGGCTTCCTGTTCTATTACGGCGGTTCGGAAATCGTCGCCAGCCTGTTGGCCCCTTTCGGCCTGGACAAGCGCGTGGAGGTCACGCCCTTCATGGCGGCGGTGGCCGCGCTGGGCATGGTCTATGGCGCCTACCTGGCCGATCTGATACGCAGCGCCATCCAGAACGTGCCGCATGGGCAGTTCGAGGCGGCCCGGGTGCTGCTCATACCGCGGCATACCATCTGGCTGCGCGTGATACTGCCCCAGATGCTGCGCCTGGCGCTGCCCGGCATGACCAATATGTGGATCGTCGTCCTGAAGGACACCGCGCTCATCTCGCTCATCGGGCTCAAGGAAATCATGGCCTATGCCAAACTGGCCTCGGGCGTGACCAAGGAGCCCTTTGTCTACTACATGCTGGCGGCGGCCTTCTTCCTGGCGATGACCTGGCTGACCTATTACGTGGCGCGCCATATCGAGACCTGGGCCGGCCGGGGTTTCCATCCCGCGGCCGAAAAGCGGAGGGCCTCGCATGCACTTTGACTTCCAGGTGGCGTGGGAGAGCCTGCCCAAACTGCTGGCCGGAACGGCCACCACCTTCACCGTCCTGCTGCCCGTTCTGGTGATCGGCCTCTTGCTGGCGATCCCCGTGGCGCTGGCCTGCTTCAAGCCGGGCGCCCGCTCGGTGTTCGCCGGCGCCTACATCGGCTTCTTCCGTGGCGTGCCCAGCCTGGTGCTGCTGTACCTCATCTATAGCGGACTGCCGCAATTTCCCATCGTGCGCGAGACCTTCCTGTGGAACGTCTTCTCCAACGCCTACGTCTGCGCCTGGCTGGGACTGGCCCTGACGCATTCGGGATATATGGCGGAGATCATCCGGGGCGGCCTGGCCGCTGTTCCCAAGGGGACGCTGGAGGCGGCCGAAACGCTCGGGCTCAAGCCCCGCCAGATCCTGTTCCGCCTGCGCCTGCCCCTGGTAGCCAGGTACATCATCCGGGCCTATCAGAACGAACTGCTCATCATGGTCAAGAGCACGGCGGCCGTCAGCGCCATCACGCTGGTGGACCTGACCGCCGCGGCCAACACCGTGTTTGACTACACCTATGACCCCTTTACGCCCTTAATCACGGCGGCGGCCATCTACTGGTGCATCACCAACAGCATACGGCTGGGCTTTTCGGCGGCGGACCGGAAGCTGAACCGGTACCTCGTCAAAACCTGAGCCGCGGAGCGTCCAAGACCATGACTGCCCTTCTCACCCACGCCACGCAGCCGTTTGCCTCCGCCGTCTCGGATACCGCGCCCGCGGTGTCCATCGCAGGCCTGAACAAGTACTACGGAAAGTTCCACGCGCTGCGGGATATCCATCTCGAAGTCTCCAACGGCGAGATCGTCGTGCTCTGCGGGCCTTCCGGATCCGGAAAATCCTCGCTCATACGCTGCATCAATCACCTGGAACAGCATGATTCCGGCCATATCCACGTCAATGGCCTGCCCCTGACCCGGCGCCCCGAAGACGTGGAGAAAGTCCGGCGCCAACTCGGCATGGTGTTCCAGGGCTTCAATCTTTTTCCCCACATGACGGTGTTGGCCAATTGCACTTTCGCGCTCAAGCTGGCCATGAATGTGCCGGCCCGGGAAGCCGAGCAGATCGCGCGGGAGTACCTGCACAAGGTCAACGTCATCGAGCAGGCCGACAAGTATCCGATACAGCTGTCGGGCGGCCAGCAGCAGCGGGTCGCCATTGCGCGGGCGCTGTGCCTGCGCCCGCGCATCATGCTGTTCGACGAGCCGACCTCGGCGCTGGATCCCGAGTCGGTCGGCTCGGTGCTGCGCATCATGGAAGACCTGGCGCAGACCGGCATCACCATGATCTGTGTGACCCACGAAATGGGTTTCGCCCGCAAGGTGGCCGACCGCTGTGTCTTCATGGAGCGCGGCGAGATACTCGAGACCGGCCATGCCGAGCAGTTTTTCGACGCTCCCAGGAGCGAACGCTTAAGGAATTTCCTCGAACAGGTGCTGTAGGGCGGGCGCCGGCCGGAGGGATCGGTCTTGGCCGGCGGGAGCACGCCACCCTCGGCATTTCACAGTGGTACTTCGATCGCAAACAAACTGACAAGGGGTTGTGATGATGAAAGAACTGATTTCGGCCGGCCTGCTGGCCGGCGCGATCGTGGCGGGCGCGGCGCAAGCCCAGGACGCCCTGGTGGTGAGCACCTGGGGCGGAAGCTTCCGGGACCTTATCGACGAGAACATCAGCAAGGAGTTCACCCGCCAGACGGGGGTGCCGGTGAAATACATCACCGGTGGCACCATCGACCGCCTGAACAAGGCCAAGCTCGCCGGCAAGCCGGAAAGCGACATCACCTTCACCACCTCGCACATCGGCTGGCTCTACGTCAACGCCGGTCTCTACGAGAAGCTGGACCTGGGCAAGATCCCGAACTACGCGCACCTGGTCGACCGCGCCAAGATCAGCCCCTACCATATCGGCAGCTGGGCCTATGTCTACACCATCGGCTATCGCCCCGACCTGGTGCCGGCCGGCATCAAGTTCGACAGCTGGACCGACCTGTGGAATCCCGCGCTCAAGGGCAAGCTCTCGGCGCCCGACTTCGATCCCAGCCACATCATCGCGGTGTCGGCCATGCTGTCGGGCGGCGACGCGGCCACCTGGCAGAAGGGCGAGGAAAAGCTCAAGGCGCTCAAGCCCAATTTCAAGGCCTTCTACACCAACGACGCCAACAGCCAGCAGCTGATCGCCGCCGGCGAGACGCCCGCCCAGATCCTGCTGTCCATGAACGCCTATTACATGATCGGGCAGGGCGTGCCCATCAAGGTGGCCATGCCCAAGGAGGGCGCGGTGCTGGGCGTGGACACCATGGCCATCATGAAAGGCAGCACGAAGGCCGACCTGGCCTATAAGTTCATCGACATCGCGCTCTCGCCGCAGGTGCAGGCCAAGATCGTGGCGGCCAAGAAGGCCAGCCCGGTGGTGGACAATGCCCAGGTATCGCCCGAAGATGCCGCCTTGCCCGGCGTATTCACGACCAAGCAGCAGTGGGACACCCAAGCCATCGTCATCGACGACAAGCTGCGCGCCGAGAAGACCGCCGAATGGCGCAAATGGTTCACCGAAAACATGATGAACTGAGCGCAGTCCACGGCGCCGCCGGCCGCAATGGGCGGCGCCTGTCTTTGAACGCAGAATAGGGATGGACCTGCCTATGGACACACGCAACACGCTCAAGGGATGGCTGATTTCCCCGGCAAGCTTCGTGGCGCTTTGCATCTGTGTCGCGTTGGCGACCGTGCTGCAATACAGCTTGCGCACTTTTATTCCTGGCTCGCTGGATGTCGGCGGCCTGACCCTGGCCAACTTCTCGGGCCTGACCAAGCCGATCTACCTGGACGCCTTCGTCAATACGCTCAGACTGAGCGTGGAGACGACGATTTTTTCCCTGCTCGTAGCCTATCCCCTGGCCTATGCCCTGGTCCGGGTGCGCAACCGCTTTATCAAATCCTTTGTCCTCATCGTCTCCATCACGCCGCTTTTCCTGGGCGAGATCGTGCGCACGTATTCCTGGATCATCGTGCTGGGCAACAATGGTTTCATCAACACGATGTTGCGCAAGCTGGGCCTGATCGACCAGCCGCTGACCCTGATGTTCAGCCATCTCGGGGTGCTGGTGGCGCTGGTCCATGTGACCATTCCGGTTGTCGTGCTCATGCTGGCCACGGCCATCTCGCATATCGACCGCGATTACGAAAAAGCCGCCGAGAGCCTGGGCGCCGGGCCGGTGCGCACCTTCGTGACCGTCACCTTGCCCTTGTCCATGCCCGGCATCCTGGCCAGCATCACCACTTCCTTTGCCTGGACCTTCAGCGCCTTCGCCACGCCGCAGATGATAGGTGGCGGGCGTGTGCCCACGGTATCCACCCTTGTCTATCAACTGGGATTTTCGTCGATGAATTTTCCGCTTGCGGCCAGCCTGAGCGTGGTGGGGCTGGGCTTGACGGCGATCGCGTTGATGCTGCTTGGCCGGGTGACCCGGCGCCTGAAAGTCATCGGAGGACACTGATATGAGAATCCGCAGCGCCGCGCCCCTGTGGCTGCGCATCGGGGCGCCCATCCTGATCACGCTTATCCTGGCCTTCGTGCTGCTGCCCGTGGTGGTGGTGTTCCTGGCCTCTTTCAACGACAAGGCCCTGCTGACATTTCCGCCGGAATCCTGGTCGTTGCGCTGGTTCAGCCGCGTGTTCACCTACGCCGACTTCCGCGATGGCTTTCATGCCAGCATGGTGGTCACGATCTGGTCGTCCCTGCTGGCGCTGGTCATCGGGACCGGCCTGGCGGTCGCGGTCAAGCGCATGGAGTTTCCAGGCAAGAACATCCTGCAGGCCATTTTGCTCTCGCCTCTGGTGATCCCGCACTTCACCGTGGGCCTGGGCCTGCTCATCCTGGTGGCCCAGCTGGATATCGAGCGCGGCTACGGTCTGGTGATCCTCTGCCACGTCATGCTGGTGCTGCCCTTTGTGCTGCGCAGCGTCTACGTGTCCATGGAGAACCTGGACGAGCGCCTGGAGCAGAGCGCGGCCAGCCTGGGCGCCTCGCCGGTGCGGGTGTTGTTCACGATCACGGTGCCGCTTTTGGCGCCGGGCTTGTTCGGCGGCTGGATGTTCGCGGCCATCATGTCGTTCAGTGAATTCACCGCCTCGCTGTTCGTGACCACGCAACGCACGCAGACGCTGCCGGTGACCATGTACAACTATGTGCGCGAGTTCGCCGACCCGACGCTGGCCGCCTTGTCGGTCGTCTATATCGTGCTGACGGCGGCGTTGCTGGTCTTCGCCAATCGCTTCCTGGGCCTGGGCCGCATCCTCAATATCGAGGAGCCGCGCTAGCCGGCGGCGGGCCGCCGGCCCGCCTCAGTATCCGCGGGCGGGGTCGACGCGGTTCTCGGGCGCGAGCCCCTGGCTGACGCGCAGGATGTTCTCGGCAATCTGGGTCGCGGCCGATGCCGGGATGGCCACCGAGGCCAGGTGAGGCGTGATCAGCACATTGTCCATTTTCCAGAGCGCGTCGCTGGCGGGCAGCGGCTCGCGTTCGAAGACATCGAGCGTCGCGCCGCCCAGGTGGCCCGAAGCCAGCAGGTCGGTCATGGCCGCCTGGTCGATAAGCGCGCCACGGGCAACGTTGACGAGCGCCGCGCCGCGCGGCAGGCGCATGAGGCGCTGCCTGTCGAGCAGACCACGGGTCTGCGGCGTGAGCGGCAGCATCACCACCAGGATGTCGGCCTGGGACAGTACCGTGTCCAGGCTCTCCATGCCGGCGTGGCAGTCTATGCCCTCGATCTGGCGCGGACTGCGCGACCAGCCCAGCACCGAAAAGCCCTGGCGGCGCAGTTCTTGCGCGGCGCGGGCGCCCAGTTCGCCCAGGCCCAGCACGGCGACCTTCCATTCTTCGGGCGCGCGGGGGTGGCGATAGGCCCACTCGCCGCGGCGTTGCGCCTGTTCGAAATAAGGAATGTCGCGGGCGTGGCGCAGCGCGGCGAACAACACATAGCCCGCCATCATGCGGGCCATGTTGGGATCGGTGATGCGGGTGATCGGGATGCCGGCCGGCAGGTCGTCGCGGCCGACCAGCGAATCCACGCCGGCGCCCAGATTGATGATCAGGCGCAGATTGGGCATCTTGGCGAAGAATCCCGCTGGCGCTTTCCAGGCCAGGGCGTAGTGCACGGCGGCCGGGTCGTCGATCTCGCTGGCATGGACGATGCGCAGATCCGGTATCTGCGCATGCAAGGCATCGCGCCAGGTCGCGAAATCATCGAACTCACTGTAGAAAACCAGCGAACCGGAAGGGGAAGGAGTGGCGCTCATGCAAGGCCCTCAGGTGGGTCGTTGTATCAGGCGCGACATGGCTTCGATGGCCAGCTCATAGCCTTCTCCGCCCAGCCCCGCGATGACGCCGTCGGCCGCCTTGGAGATATAAGAGTGGTGCCGGAAAGGCTCGCGCCGCCAGATATTGCTCATATGGACTTCGATGATCCTGCCCGGAAAGGATAGCAGGGCATCGAGGATGGGCACGGATGAATAGGTCAGGCCGGCCGCGTTGATGATGACGCCCTGGGCCAGGCCGCGCGCTTCCTGTATCCAGTCGACCAGCTGCCCCTCGTAATTGGACTGCACGAAGTGCAGCGTCATGTTCAGGGAGGCCGCTTTCTGCTCGCAGCGCGCCTGCAGCGCCGGAAAGCTCTCGGAACCATAGGTCTTGTTGGCATCCAGGCCATAAAGATTGGCATTGGGGCCGTTCAGGAACCAGACGGTGGATGCGGGGGGGAGAGGGGTCATGGCCGCTTCAAGCCTCATGAGGGATGGTCGCCTGCATCGCGGGCAGGGCATGGAAGGCGCCGAACCACTCGGCGGCCCGGGGATGGCTGTCGCGCCACTGCAGCTCGGGGAACCTGAAATCCAGATAGCCCAGGGCACAGCCGATGCCGACTTCGCCGATGGTAGGGCGCGCGCCCGCCAGTTGCGGCGCCAGCGCCTCGATGGCGTCCAGGCTGGCGCCCACCTTGAGCAGCTGGGCTTCGCGCCAATCGTTCCATTGCCTGTCGGCGGGGCGGGCCGTGTGTTCATAGCGCGCCAGCAGGGCCGCGTCCAGCAGCCCGTCGCCCAAGGCCTGCCAGGTCAGCGCCTGCCAGCGCGCCGCGCCCGTGGCCGGAAACAGATGCTCGTCGCCGGCGCTGCTGGCCAGGTACTCGCAGATCACCCGGCTGTCGTACAGCGCCTGGCCGTTGTCCAGGATCAGCGTGGGCACTTTGGCCAGCGGATTATGCGCGGCGATGCGGGCATCGCGCCGTATCGGGTGGGCGGCGCTGTCCAGCCATTGGATGCGGCCGGCCTGGCCGGTCAGGTGCGCGCACACCATGACCTTGCGCACATAGGGGGAAGTCGGGGCGTATAGCAGCTTCAAGGCGGCCTCCAGCCGTAGGGAATGAGTTCAGGGACGCAGTACCAGCTTGCCGAAAACCTTGCCGCTTTCCAGCAGCTGGTGCGCCCGCGCGGCCTCGGCCAGCGGCAGGCTCTGGGACATCCTGGGGCGGATGCGGCCATCGGCCACCAGCGGCAGCACATGGCGCTGCAGGGCGGCCGCCATGCGCGCTTTCTCGGCGTCGGTTTGCGGACGCATGGTCGAGGAATGCAGGCTCAACTGCTTCTGCATCAAGGTCAGCAGTTCGATATTGATGGCCGACCCCTGCAGAAAGGACAGGCTGACGTGGCGGCCGCCGAAGGCCAGGACCTGCATATTGCGGCGCACATAGTCGCCGCCGACAATGTCCAGCACGACGTCGACGCCCTTGCCTTGCGTGAAGGTCTCGCAGGCGGCCACGAAGTCGGTGTCGTGAAAACAGATGGCCTCGGAGGCGCCCAGCTCGCGCAGGGCGGCCAGGCGCTCGCGCTCGCCATCGGTGACGATGACCCGCGCGCCGGCGGCATGCGCCATCTGTATCGCCAGCGTGCCGATACCGCCGCCGCCGCCGTGGATGAGCACGGTCTCTCCCATGCGCAGGCGGCCCAGTTCAAAGAGGTTGTGCCAGACCGTGAACAGGCCTTCGGGCAAGGCGCTGGCTTCCTCATCGCTCAGATCTTCCGGCACGGGAAGGGAGTGCTCCAGACGGGCCACGCACCACGGGGCATAGCCGCCGCCGGCCAGCAGGCTCATGAGGCGCTTGCCCATCAGCGCCTGGGGCACGCCGGGGCCGCAAGCGGCGACCTCGCCGCAGGCTTCCAGTCCGAGGATATCGGTCACGCCCGGGGCCGGCTTGCTCAAGCCCTGGCGCTGCATGATGTCGGGCCGGTTGATGCCGGCCGAGCGCACGCGCAACAGCACTTCGCCGGCGCCGGGCGTGGGCACGGGCCGGCGGGCCAGCGTCAAGACAGTGGCATCTCCCGGCTCGCGGGCGATGATGGCTTGCATTTCGGTAGGGTGTTGGCTCATGGGCTTAGGGAGGCAGACGAGTGGAATTCGACGGCCTGTGCAGGCCGCCTGGATCGGGCCCCGGCCTTGCCGCGGGTCCGGCCGCGGAGCGCGGTCCCGCGTTCAGGACGGCGCGTTGAAGACGCTGACGCCGTGGCTGGGCAGGGCCAGGCCCGCCACCGCGCCCACGGGCCATTCATGAATGCAATTCAGATCGGCGCTGCGCACCATGACGTGCTGGCGCCCTTCCACGGGGACGTGGACGTCCAGGTAGAGGTCGACGTGATCGCCCTGGAACACATGGTTGACTACCGTGCCGCTCAGCACGGAGCCGCTATGCAGGCTTTCCAGCTTGATGTGCTCCGGACGCACATAGACGTCCAGGCGATGGCCTTCATAGGAGCCGCCGACCAGCCGGTCGCGCGGAATGGTCGTCAGGCCGGCCCCCAGGCGCAGCTGTATGGTTTCGGCATTGGCGCCGTGGTAGTGCGCGGGCAGGATATTGACGTCGCCCAGGAAGGACGCGACAAAGGGATCCTGCGGGTTGCGATAGAGTTCGCTGGGCGTCGCGATCTGCTTGATCACACCCTGGTTCATCACGGCGATGCGGTCCGACATGCTCAAGGCTTCGCCCTGGTCATGCGTGACGAAAATCGTGGTCACGCCCAGCTTGCGCTGGATATCGCGCACCTCGACCTGCATGGCGCCGCGCAAGCCTTTGTCCAGCGCCGAGAAAGGTTCGTCCAGCAGCAGCACCTTGGGACGTATCACCAGGGCGCGGGCCAGCGCCACGCGCTGTTGTTGGCCGCCCGACAATTCGCGCGGCTTGCGTTGGCCCAGGCCGTCGAGCTTGACCAGGGCCATCGCCTCGCGCACCCGCTCGGCGATCTCGGCTGCCGGCGTGTGGCGCATCCGCAGGCCATAGCCGATGTTGCGCTCCACCGTCATGTGCGGAAAAAGCGCGTAGTTCTGGAACACGATACCGATCTGCCGCTGGTAGGGCGGCAGCGTCGTGACCGGTTTGCCGTCGATGAAGATCTCGCCCTCGTCGGCATCGGCAAATCCCGCGATCAGGTTCAGCAGCGTGGTCTTGCCGCAGCCCGAAGGTCCGAGCAGGGTCAGAAACTCTCCCTGTTCTATCTTCAAGGAAACTCGCTGCAGGACGGTGTGGTCGCGGTACTTCTTTACCACTCCCTCCAGGCTGACCGCGCTGGAGATATCGGAGGCGTGGTTGCGATTCTGCATGGCTGCGGGACTCACGGTTTTTTTCCGATGGGGGACGTGCTCGGCTCCACGGGCATGCCAGCGCGGGCCGAGCCGCTTTTGATGGGTTCAAGAATACGGCAAAGGGGGTGGCCGGGTGCTTTGTCGATGCTGATGGGGGCCATCGGAAAAACGAAATACCGCCCGCGCTTGGACAGCCCGCGCCCCGGGCCGGCGGGACATTTGCTTTTTCCTAAGTCAGCCGTCCGAAAAACGAAGTTATCAAGCCCGATGTTCTGCCGCACACTGCGTGGCAATCGTCGGGCGGCACGCTTTTGGTGCTTGCCGGCCAGTTCTCCTGGATCTTCGTGCCGGACTCGAGACGGACCAGGTCTCGACACTCTTTAGGATCTTGACATGTCAATTGAAAAAACGAACACGCTGGTGGTCGGCGCGGGACAGGCCGGTATCGCAATGAGCGAGCATCTCACGGCGATGGGCATCCCGCATATCGTGCTGGAGCGCAAGCGCATCGCCGAACGCTGGCGTTCGGAGCGCTGGGATTCCCTGGTCGCCAATGGGCCGGCTTGGCATGACCGCTTCCCCGGCCTGACCTTCGACGATGTCGGTCCCGACGTGTTTCCGCCCAAGGAAAGAATGGCGAAGTATTTCGAAGACTACGCAAGGATGATCAAGGCGCCGGTGCGCACCGGCGTCGAAGTCAAGCATGTCAGGCGCAACGATAGGCGGCCCGGCTTTACCATCACGACCTCCGACGGGGTGATCGAAGCCCAGCACGTGGTGGCCGCCACCGGCCCGTTTCAGATTCCCAGCTACCCCAGGATCGTGCCGGACAGCGCCGGTATCCAGCAGCTGCATTCTTCGGCATACAAGAATCCTGGCCAGCTGGCCGACGGCGCCGTGCTGGTGGTGGGCGCGGGCGCGTCCGGTTCGCAGATCGCCGAAGAGCTGCGCCAGGCCGGCCGCACGGTCTACCTCTCTGTGGGCGAACACTACCGTCCGCCGCGCGCCTATCGCCAACGCGATTATTGCTGGTGGCTCGGCGCGCTGGGCATGTGGGATGAGGTCAAGAAAAAGCCCAAGCGCGAGCACGTCGCCTTTGCGGTGAGCGGCTACGAGAATGGCAAGACCGTGGACTTCCGGCGCCTGGCGCACGACGGCATCCAACTGGTGGGCATCACCAAATCCTACGAAAACGGGGTGCTGCATTTCGAGGACAATCTGGCGCGCGATATTGCGCAGGGCGACGAAGACTACTTTGAAGTGTTGCGCGAGGCCGATGCCTATATCGAGCAGAACGGCCTGGACCTGCCGCCCGAACCCGAGGCCTGGAAGCTGCTCAGCGATCCGGAATGCCTGACGCATCCCATCCTCAGCCTCGACCTGGCCCGCGCCGGCATCCGGACCATTCTGTGGGCCACCGGCTTCAAGGTCGATTTCAGCTGGATCGAGGCCGATATCTTCGATGAGAAAGGCTATCCCATCCACAAGCGCGGCATCTCGGCGGAAAAAGGGATTTACTTCCTGGGGCTGCCCAACCTGACCAACCGCTCCTCGTCATTCATCTGGGGGGTATGGCACGACGCGCGCTACATCGCCGACCATATCGGCATCCACCTCGATTATCTTTCCTACAAGAAAGAATAAGGCCGGCTCAGCCCTGCGGCGGCAGGCCCTTGGTCAGCAGTTTGAGGCGCAGGGCCTGTCGCGCGCGCGACAGGCGGCTGCGGACCGTGCCCACCGGCAGGGTCAGCTGGCGGGCCGCTTCTTCGTACGAGATATCGTCCAGGCTCATCAACAGCAAGATGTCGCGCATCGCGGCTGGCAACTCCTCCAGCGCCTGCGCGAGTATTTCCAGCGCCTGGCGGTGTTCGATGATGGTCCGCGGACAGGCGCCTTCACAGGCGACCTGTTCCAGGACCCCCACGGCCACGAACTCAAAACGCCGCTCGGGCGCGCGCGATAGATGGTTGCGCACCAGATTGAGCGCGATGCCGTACAGCCAGGTCGACAGCTGGGAGTCCCCCCGGAACGTGCCGAAGGACCGCGCGGCCTCCAGGAATGCCTGCTGTGTCAGGTCCTCGGCTTCGCCGTCATTGCCGATGTGCTTGACGATGAAGCGCCGCAGGCGGTCGGTGTGCGTGGCCACCAGCTCCCGGAAAAGGCGTTCGTCCGCGCTCGCAGGCGGGAGCGCAGCATAGCCTGACATCACGGGAAGGCATTCCATGGCGGCGACAAATATCGAAGGGGTAATGCGACATTTTTCGCCAAAATACTATATTTGCTACAAAAAAAGCAACCATCTGCAATAAACATTGCAAAAAGAAGCAGGACTCCCGACGGGAAATCTAGAGATAGGGCGTGGCCAGCCAGATGAGTTTGTTGCGCAGCCGGTAGACAAACGGACGGTCGCGCAGTGATTCCAGCGTCACCTGGCGGGCTTGGGCGATCCGGGCGTCGACCCGGCCGGCGATCCATTGCGCCAGCTGCGCATCATAGATTTCCGTGTCCAGCTCGAAATTCAGCCGCAGGCTGCGCGGGTCCAGATTGGACGACCCGACATACGACCAGACGCCGTCCACCGTCATCAGCTTGGAATGATCGAAAGCGCCGCCAGCGCGCCACACCCGGCATCCGGTGCGCACGATCTGGTCCAGCTGGGCCTGCATGGCGTAATCCACCAGACGCAGATTGTTCTTGTCCGGAATCACCACGTCCACTGTCACCCCGCGGCGGGCGGCCGTGGCCAGCGCGCCGATCAGCGTCTGGTCCGGCAGAAAATACGGCGATTGAATCCGCACATGGCGTTGGGCGACGGCCAGGGCGCCCAGCAGCATATTCTGGTTATTGCCCAGCGCGCGGTCGGGCCCCGAGGCCACGCAGCGCACCGGCACCGTGCCGGCCGGCTCCGTCAGCGTGGCCGGAAACCACGGCTCGCCAGCCAGCGTCTCGTGGGTCGTGAAATTCCAATCATGGGCAAACACCGACATCAGCTGCCCCACCACCGGCCCTTGCAGCTCGAAATGCGTATCGCGATTGGTTTGCGCGCCGGACAGGGCCGAGACAAAGGCCGCGCGCACGTTCATGCCGCCGGTCAGCCCATGGCAGCCATCGGCCACCAGGATCTTGCGATGGCTGCGCAGATTGGCGTAGGGCATGCGCAGGACCCCCAGGGGATTGGTCATGAAGCGCGCCGTGGGCACGCCGCCCTTGACCAGCATGCGCACAATGGGCGGATGCGAATAGCGGCTGCCCACCGCATCGATCAGCACCCGGACCTGCACCCCGCGGGCCTGGGCCTCGATCAAGGCCTCGGCGATCTCGCGCCCGATGGGATCGTTATCGAAGATATAGCTCTGCATAGCGATGCAATGCTTCGCCTGGCGGATGGCCGCCAGCATGGCCGGATAGGCCTCATCCCCGCCGTCGAGCGGCCGCACCCGGTTGCCGCCGAGCAGCTGGAAGAAACTCAGCTTGTCGCCCAGCTTGCGCAAAGAGGCAAACTGCGGCGCGCTATGAGGCACCACATCGCCCAGCGTGGCCGAACTGAGCATATCCACATTGGCCACCACCGCCTCGTCGCGCTGCTGCGACACCAGGCTGCGGCGGATCCGGTTGATGCCCGCCACGAAATAAAGCAGGGCGCCGAAAATCGGCGAAAACAGCGCCACGCCCACCCACGCGATGGCGGCCCGGACATCCTGCTTGGTCATGGCCGCATGCACCGCAGCCCCCGTTCCGGCGATCACACTGACGGCAAATACCAGGTGTGGCCAGTATTGATTCAGAAGTTCGTCGATACGCTCCATGGACATCCCATAGGACTGGCGCCGCCCCGCGCGGCCTCTGTTTCCGCGCAAGGATAGCAAGCCTGGCGCGCCGGTCAATCAGCCCTTGGCACACTCCCCGATTTTCGTGCTAGAATTCTTCTTCTTTGCAGCGGTGGCTGTAGCTCAGTTGGTAGAGTCCCGGATTGTGATTCCGGTTGTCGTGGGTTCGAGTCCCATCAGCCACCCCACCGAATACAAATGAAATCAGGCACTTACGCGAAAGCGGGGTGCCTTTTTTCTTTGGTTCAATGGTGACAAGATCGCTAATTGGTGACATCAGGCGCTTTTGATCTTCACGACTCGGCGCCGGTCGTACACGCGCCTAGTGGTGGCGGGGTTGGCGTGAGTCTCTGGGTTTTCGCCCCGGCCCACCATCACCGTGACGTAGTAGGCCCGCAGATCATGGAAGGTGAACCGCTCGGTTCCTGGCAGCTTTAGCCAGTCCGCCATGATTCGGTTCCACATGGCCTTGAACCCCTTTTCGGTGTACGGCTGCCCCTGGCGCGTCGTCCAGACAAACATGGACGGCTGGCGCTCAATGCTGGCCAGCTCCTTGAACAAATCGCGCAGATCGTCGGTCCATTCGATCAGCCCGCGGCGGTCCGCTTGCCTCGCTCTATCACCGTAGACAACGGTCCGGAGTTTGCCAGTAGGGCCTTGGACGCCTGGGCCTATCAGGCTGGCGTGAAGCTGTCGTTCATCAGGCCAGGCAAGCCCGTGGAAAATGCTTACATCGAAAGCTTCAGTGGAAAATTCCGCGATGAATGCTTGAACGAGCACTGGTTCCTATCATTGAGCCAGGCAAAATCCTTGATCGAAGACTGGCGCGTCGAGTACAACACCGAGCGGCCGCATAGCGCGCCCGGATATTTAACGCCCGAGCAGTTCGCTCTGGCTCATCAGCAACAACGGTTTTTTAACTCAGGGCTCTATGTCGGTACCGTACTAAGCCTGGGGGCAGGTCATACCGGTAGCCTGTGTCAGCATCCCTTTTGCTGGCAATCCGTCTTGTTGATGTGCGGCTTCAGCCGATCCGCCGTATCGCTAAAGCGCCGATCCTTCGTGATGTTTCCCAGGGCCTGCAGGTTCGACCAAAGAATCCACTGATAATGCTCTGGCATTTCTTCCACGTAGGTCGCGAAGAGCATCCGGCCATCCTTCCTGGTGTAGAAGTCCATTTGCATGGCTAAGCTATAGGCTTGTCGCTGGAAGAGCGCGAGGGCCCAGCTATTGCCCAGCAGTCGAGCGGCGTTATATGTTGCAACCGCTGCAATCAGCTCGCCATCAAGAACGCGGACATTGGGTATGGGCGGAGATGGATAGACATACTCCGCGGGCAGCTGAAAGCCTGACACCGTATATTTTGCACCTCCATCCTGGACAGGCAAGTCCAGGTAGCGCAGAGACGCCAATGCCAGTTGCCTATATTTTTCTTCTCCTGTTTCTTTGAACAGGATGGACGCGGCGGCCGCCATTACTGCATTTGCATATGCCGAGTACCAGGGCGGTGAGAGCTTGATACCCCAGTTCAGGTTCCATTCAAAGGTATACGGCCATGCCACAACGCCAGGTTTTATCTGGTCCGCCTTGGGAAATGCGTATGCGTCGAAGAACTTCTGGGCGGCGGAGATGGCGCTGGCGCGCAGCGTGCTGTCCGTATCGGGCCGCAGGGCGTACACCAAGATGCCGTAGACGGTATTGGCTGCAGCGACAGGATGTATACCGGGTTGGCCGCCCCCGAGTGCACCGTCGTACTTCGACGGATCCGAAAGAATAGCAATCTGCCTAGCCACGTCACGGTCATCGGTGGGGCGTAGTATGGCATACAAGGGAACCCCGTCAATACTTACGACGGAAAGATCCTTGAGCCGGGCGACATCTCTGGCCCGCCAAAGAGTGTCGTCTGCCGGCGCCGTTTCGCCAATGACAATGTCCGCTGGAACGAATCCGGTAAGGCCTTTTGCTGATTCATTGCGGACCTTAATGAAGAGTGTTCCTACACCGAGGTCGTATAGCTTGTTGTCGAGCAGTACCAGGGTGTTGCCTGGATAGAGGCCATAGAGTCCTGGTTTACCGTTTTCGCTAGTTCTCCACGGCAGCATGGTTCTTCCTTCTATGTCTGCCGGCACGTACATCATCGCAGGCTGCTGCGGCGAAAAAATCTGCTTTTCGTAGGTGACCCTGAGGCCGGCACGCTCCGCGTAGAACGGCCGAAGGAACTTATTATTGGGATGGTCTACGACTGCGGGGATGCCCAGTTCATTGTTGGCTCCCATCGTCACGGCCGGTAAAGTATATCCACTATCCTCCTGCTCCGTGCGCACAGCGAAATAAGTCACTAGGGATGATAAGGCCACAGCGGCAAGCAACGTTGCAGTAAGTTTCCAGCGCATGGGATGTCCTTGATGTCCTCGTTTTTTACCGGCGAGTGTAACAGCCCGCGAAACGCGATCCAGCTGCGCCGACCAAAGCTAGTGGCTGATCTTGTCGCGTCGCGCCTTTTGGCGCCGGGAGGCGATGCGCGCCGGGCCGGCGCGCCCGGCGTCGTTGATCGGATAAGCGCGGTCCTTGGGGACCGGTAAATCGCGCGAACGGCCAGTTTTGTATTCGTGATCAGGCGGCGAGCGGCCAGTATGATCGAGGGTCTCTCCTCAAGAAGGACCGCCATGTTGCCGATCCGCTCGGAAGGACTGGTGCTGCGGAGCTTTCGCGACAGCGACGCCGGGGACTTCGCGCGCGCGGCGCGAGACTCCGTGGATACCGTGGGCCGCTGGATGCCCTGGTGCACGGCCGTTTTCTCGGAAGCGGATGCAAGAAACTGGTTCCGGCAATGCCGCGCCAGCAAGCGCGCCGGGACCGGCTATGAGCTGGGCGTGTTTTCGGCGCTGACCGGCGAGCTGCTCGGCGGGGCGGCGCTCAATGCGATCCAGCGGCACAATCGGTTCTGCAATCTCGGTTATTGGGTCAGGCAATCCGCGCAACGGCAGGGGGTTGCCCTGCGGACCTTGCGGGCGTTGCTGCCGCTGGCTTTCGACGGGCTGGGCATGCAGCGTGTCGAAATCGTGGTGGCGGTGGGCAATGAACCCAGCGCGGCGCTGGCGCGCAAGGCGGGCGCGCTCTTCGAGGGCACGGCGCGCAACCGGCTTCAGCTGCATGGGCGGGCCGTGCCGGCGTGGATGTTCTCGCTGGTCCCCTGAGCCGGGCCGATACGACCCGGCCCGGTCTTGATGCTTCGGCGCGGCGCTTCCTCGGCCGGCCTATGGCCTGGGCAGGATCTTCCGGTCCATCAGCACGCCCAGCCAATGCTTGACGCACTCCTCGGTGTTGTAGACCTGATGGAAACCGGCCTGCTTGATCTTGACCGTGCTCACGAAGGTGGGGGCGGGCGCGGTCTTCAGGCCGTAGCCGAAGCGGGCATCGGCGGAGTAATGGGATTCGCCCAGCAATTGCGCCATGGTCAGCGGGCGCAGCCCGTGCTGCCTGACCAGGTCGTCCCAGAGCGCGGCGCGACTGGGTAGGTACTCGGCCAGGCGCAGCGGCTGGTCCGGGCCGGCCCGGACATCCAGGAATTCCGCCAGGCCGGGCCAGAGGTCGCGCCAGCTGAAGACTTCGCCGTTGGTCAGGTTGTAGTGCTCGTTCCAGGCCTTGGCATTGTCGGCCGCCCATACGGCGGCGTCGCCGATCAGGCGCGCGTCGACGGCTTCGCGCGGGTAGGCAACGTGGCCCGGGTAGCTGAAGGGCTTGCCTTCGGCGCGGCATAGCGCGGCATAGACGCCGATGACCGGCACCGTGTTCATGGCCACGCCCACGTTGGGGCCGAGCACGATGGTGGGGCGGAAGATCGTCCAGCCCATGCCGCACCGCGCCGAGAGTTCGCGTATGTAGTCTTCCTGGAACCAGTAGGAGTTGGGATGGTCGTCGCGCGGCTGGCTTTCGCGCGCCGGGATGCGGATGGGGTGCAGGTGGGCGCCGTAGGCCTTGGTGCCTTGCAGCAGGGTGATATGGCGCAGATTGCCGCCTTGGGCCAGCGGCTCCATCACATTGCGGATCATGGCCAGGTTGGTGCGCATCTGCTCCGGGTCCTGCCAACCGGCGATGAGACCGGGTTTTTCGTAGACGGCGGCGTAGACCACATGGCTGACTTGGGGCAGGGTTTGCAGGGCGGTCCGGCAGGCCTGGGTGTCCTGCAGGTCCAGCGGCAGGTGGGTGTGGGGCCTGCGGCTGATGAGCTCCGGGCGGCGCCGGGAGACGGCGATGACGTCCCAGCCGGCTTCGAGGAAAGCGTCCACGGCCGCCGAGCCGACCAGGCCGCTGGCGCCGGTGATGAGTACGGTGCGCGGCTTCATCAGTCCATCACCAGGTTGATCTGCTTGAAGAGTTCTTTGAAGCGGGCGGATTCATCCGCCATGAGCTTGCCGAAGCGTTCGCGGCTTTCCGAGGCCGGGACGATGCCCAGTCCGCTGAATTTCTCTTGCACGTCCGGACTGTTGACCGCCTTGGTGATTTCGTCGTGCAGGCGGGCGAGGACGGCCGCGGGGGTGCCGGCCGGCGCCACGATGCCGTACCAGGCCACGCTCTCGGCGCCGGGCAGGCCGGCCTCGGCGACGGTGGGCACGTCCGGCAGCAGCGGCGAGCGCTTGCTGTCGGCCACGGCCAGGGCGCGCAATTGGCCCGACTTCACGAAGGACAGGATGGGCGGCACGCCGCTGATGACCATCTGCGTGCGCCCGCCCAGGGTGTCGGTGATGGCATCGCTATTGCCCTTGTAGGGCACATGCAGGATTTCCGTCTTGGACAGATGCTGGAAGAGTTCGCCGGCGATATGGCCGCTGGTGCCCACGCCGGCCGAGGCGAAGTTCACCTTGTTGGGGTTGGCCTTGATGTAGGCGATGAGCTCCTGCAGGTTTTTGACCGGCAGCGACGGGTTGACCAGGATGACGTTGGGGCCGGTGGCCACCAGGGCGACCGGCGCCAGGTCCTTGAGTGCGTCATAGGGCATTTTCTTGCGCGCGTTGGGATTGACCGTGATGGGGCCGGCCGAGGCAAAGCCTATGGTGTAGCCGTCCTTGGCGGACTTGGCGACGATGTCGGTGCCCAGGTCGCCGCCGGCCCCGGGCTTGTTTTCCACGATGACCGGCTGGCCGAGCTGTTCGCCCAGGGGCTTGGCGACCAGGCGGGCGATGATGTCGATGGAGCTGCCGGGGCCGTAGGTGGCGATCAGGCGGATAGGGTGGTCGGGATAGTTATCGGCGGCCTGGGCGGCCGCCATGGCGGCCAGGCCCAGGGCCAGGCCGGCGATCAGACGCAGGGGTTTCACGGCGTTGTCTCCTGATGGTTGTTCGTGTGATGAGTCAGTCTTTATGGGAGTACATGGGCTTGCCGGGGTGGGGCAGGCGGGCGCGCAGGATGACGCCCTGTTCGGCCTCGGTGATGAACAGGCTGCGCCCGTCTTCGCCGCCGAATGCCACGTTGGTGGTGCGCAGGCCGGCGCAGGACCGGATGCGGTAGAGCGGTTCGCCCAGCGGGCTGAACAGCCACACGGTGCCGGCCTGGGCATGGACCACGGCGAGATTGCCGGCCTGGTCGATGGCAAGGCCGTCGGGGCCGGCCGTACTGCCGGAAAGCTGGATGAAGCGGCTGGCCTTTTTCATCTTGCCGTCGGGTTCGATGCGCAGTGCGTAGATGGCGTTGTCATGCGTGATGGCGACGTACAGGACATTCTCGGCCTTGTTCATCACCAGACCGTTGGGGCCGGCCAGTCCGTCCATGATCAGGTCCACGGTCTTGCCGTCGGCGCGCAGGCGGAAGACCCGGCCGCTGGGGTTCTCCAGGGCGCTTTCGCCCTGATCCGTGAAATAGAGGTCGCCGTTGCCGGCGAAGAACAGGTCATTCAGGCCCTTGAGGCCTTCGCGCTGCACATGCTGCAGATAAGGCCGGATGGTGCGCGTCCGCGGATCAAGCAGCATCAGGCCGTGCAGATGGTCGGCCACGAAGATGCGGCCGTCGCGGTGGATCTTCAGGCCATTGGGCTCGCCTTCATAGCTCACCATGACGTCGAAGCGGCCCGCGGGATCCACGCGCAGGATGCGGCCATGCGCCAGGTCGACGCACCACAGATTGCCGTCGCGGTCGAAGGAGGGGCCCTCCAGGAAGGAGTGCATCTTCGCGTGGCGCGCGGCCAGCCAGCTCGAGGGCTGTTCGGTCAGGTGCAGGGATTCGGGAAGCCGGGCAAAGACCTCGGTGCTCATCGGTTCGGCGGGAGGATACATGGCGGTCCTTTCAGGATTGCGGTTAAGGCAGGCGGATGCCCAGCATCAGCGCGCTCAACGACTTGCCGTGCGGGTCCAGGCGCAGCGAGCACGTCACGCCGCCGGCCAGCACATTGGGGATGACAAAGTTCAGCGCTTTCAGGCTTTCCACCTCGTAGCGCCGCACCTTGCCCGCGCCCAGGTGGGCGAAGGCCTGTTCGACGCGCTCGGCCGTCAGCGCCTGGCGCAGCCGCTGCCAGGCGGCCTCGTCGTAGGCAATGACCGCGATGCTCGAGGTATTGCCTTTGTCGCCGGCGCGGGCGTGGGCCAGATCGTAGACCAGGGTTTCCATGTTCAGTCTCCCGCGATGAGGATGTGCGGCCGGACCCAGCCGCGGGGGATCAGCACGGCATCGACAGCGATGATTTCCTTGGCGCCCAGATTGACCGGTCCGCCGGCGCCATAGGGTCCCTGCATGTTCAGCTGCCGCACGTGGTCGCCCAGCAGGTGGGCATTTTTCTTGTCCGGGCAGCGCGCGGCGATGCGCAGGCGCACTTCATAGGGTTCGGAGGCCATGGTCCGGCAGTCTTCGCCGTGCAGGCTGCTCATGCCGATCAGGTCGACCTGGAATTCGCTGGCCACGCCGCCGTCGAGCCGGAAGCGTTCTTTGACAGTGTCGGCGGCCAGCCGGGCGCGGGCCACGGCGTTCACGCCGGCATAGGCGACTTCGCCGCTGCCGATCCAGCCATCGTAGTAGCCCACGACCACCTTGTAGCTGTCGGTGCGCGGCGCGGCGCTGGCGCCGCGCACGGCGACGCGGTCCGGACCCTGCTCCTCGAAGCGCAGGCCCTCCAGGTTGAGGACGCAATCCGGCGTGATGTAGGCGCGTGGGTCGTGGATCTCGTAGAGCGCCTGTTCGGTGCAGGTCATGCGGTCCAGGCGGCCGCCCGAGCCCGCGGGCTTGCCGATATGCAGTTCGCCGTCGTGCGTGAGGTCGGCATAGGGATAGGCCAATTCGGCCAGGCGCGGCACGTCTTTCTTGCCGGGGTCTGCGAAATAGCCGCCCGTGACCTGGGCCGAACATTCCAGCAGGTGGCCCATGATGGTGCCGGCCGCCAGCCGGGGCAGATCGTCATCGGCCCAGCCATGATGGTGCAGGGCCACTCCCAGGAAAAGCGAGGGGTCGGCGACGCGGCCGGTCATCACCACATGCGCCCCGGTGGCCAGGGCATCGCGCACCACGTCGGCGCCCAGGTAGGCGTTGGCCGAGGCCAGCCGGGGCAGGATGGCCTCCAGCGGCATGTCACGGTCGAGCAGGCGCAGCCCGGGCTGCCGGCTGACCTGGTCGGCGACGTCGTCGCCCACCACGGCGGCGCATTTCAGGCTGTCCCAGCCCATGCCGCGGCCGAGTTCCAAGGCTGCTTCGGCGGCGCCGGCGGGGTTGGCCGCGCCCATGTTGGAGACGAGCTTTACCCCCTTGTCGCGGCACAGCGGCAGGAAGGCGCGCATGCGCTCCTCCAGCATGGGGTTGTAGCCGCGGGCGCCATCATGCTTGCGCGACAGTGTTTCGCGCGCGATGGTGCGTTCGGCCAGGCATTCGCAGACCAGGTAGTCGAGGTCGCAATCCTCCAGTAGCTGCAGGGCAGGACCGATGCGGTCATCGGCCATGCCGGCGCCCACCCCGATGCGCATAGGCTTGCGCGCTTGTTTCATGCTTGTCTCCGTGTCGGCGTGCCGGGCGCGGCACCGCGTATGGGAGTCAGTATGGCGGGCTTGCAATGATGTTCAAAATGATATATTTACATCTCTGTAATAACAAAAACGCATCACCAGGCCATGACGCTGAGCATTCCCGAACTGGAGGCCGTGCTACTGGTGGCCGAGACGCGGAACTTCCGCATGGCGGCCGAACGCGCGCATGTCTCGCAGCCGGCGTTGAGCCGCCGTGTGCAGGCGGCCGAGCACAAGCTCAATGCCAAGCTGTTCGATCGCGACAAGCATCGGGTCGCGCTGACCGATGCGGGCGCGGAGCTGGTGCCCATTGCCCAGCGCATGCTGTCGGAATTCCGGGATTCGCTCAGCGACCTGTCCGAGTTCATCGCGGGTCGGCGCGGCAGCGTCAATATCTGGGCCTTGCCCTCGGTGGCCGCGGCCATCCTGCCCACGGCGGCCCAGGCTTTCCAGCAGTCGCATCCGCAAGTGCGCCTGCTGATCCATGCGGCCTCGGCGAGGCAGGTGACGCAGGCTGTTTCCGATGGAGAGGCCGATATCGGCATTTCGATCGAGGTGTCGGGCCAGCCGCCGGATGTCGAGTTCACTTCTTTGCTGCAAGAGAATTTCGTGCTGATCTGTCCGGTGGGCGATCCGCTGGCGCGCCGCAAGCGGGTGGACTGGACGGTGTTTGCCGAGCGTCCCTTCGTGGCCAGCGGATCGGCCAGCAGCATCCGCCAGGTCACCGACCGCATCCTGGCGGCGGCCGGCCGCGTGCCGGAGGCCAATTACGTGTCCGACAACATCTCGGTGGTCGGCGCCATGGTGGCGGCCGGTGTGGGGATCGCGGCCGTGCCGCAGCTGGCGCTGGGCCTGATGGACACGACCCGCTTGCGCAGCGTGCCGCTGGATTCGCCCACCGCCACGCGCGAAATCGGCATCCTGGTCAAGAAGCGGCGTTCCTTGTCGGCGGCGGTGCAGCGCTTTATCGATACCCTGCGCCTGGGCCGGCGGGAGTCCCGGCCGGCGGCTTGAGACGAATTCGCCGCAAACTGGGCAAACGCGCTATCAAGGATGGGCGCCAGCTCGCACAATGGCAGGTATCAGGCGCGCGTCGCGCTTGTGTATCCCTTGGATCAAAGGAAATGCCATGCTCGATTGGGACAACTACCGCAAGGAATTGAAAACACGGATCGGTGAGCTGGGCGTGCTGTCGCCCGAGACGCTGAGCGGCTATCAGGCCTTGTCGGCCGCCGGCAAGAAGACCGCCCACCTGGATGCCAAGACGCGCGAGCTGATCGCGCTTGCCGTGGCCGTGACCACGCGCTGCGACGGTTGCATTGCCGTGCATGCCGCGCAGGCCGCCCGCGAAGGCGCCACCAAGGAAGAAGTGGCCGAGGCGCTGGGGGTGGCCGTGGCGCTCAATGCCGGAGCCGCCATGGTGTATTCGGCCCGCGTGCTGGACGCGCTGCCCGGCTGAGGCCGCCCGGGCCGGTAAGTCGATCCGCTTCCTGCCGGTTCCTGCGCCGGCGGCCGGCGGTAGTGCTTTGATGGCCCGGTCTTCATCCTTGGGAGCCTATCGATGGTTTCGCCTGTTTCCCGGTGCGCCTGCCTGCCGCGGCGCGGATTCCTGACGCAGGGCCTGGCGCTCGGATTGTCGCTCGCCGCGCCTCAGCTGGCCTTGGCCGGGCCGGCGGCTTCGGCCGAGGGCGCGCAGGCGCGGCGCAGCCCGCAGGCCGCGGTGCGCGCGCTGCAGGCAGGGCATGCGCGTTTCCAAGCCCGCGCCATGCGCAAATACACCTACGACATCGACGCGATCCAGCAGCGTACGGCCAGCGCCCAGGCGCCCTTTGCGGCCATCCTCGCTTGTGCCGATTCCCGGGTGGCGGTCGAGTTCCTGTTCGACCAGCCCCTGGGCGAGCTGTTCGTCACCCGCGTGGCGGGCAATATCGTGACGCCGGTCGTGCAGGCCAGCCTCGAATACGCGGTGCAGAACCTGGGCGTCAAGGCGATCATGGTGCTGGGCCACAGCGGCTGTGGCGCCGTGGATGCCGCCCTCAAGGCCGGCGACATCCACGCCAGTCCCCTGTTTCCGTATCTGCAGCCGGGGCTGGTGCCAGACGATGCCGCCGCCAGTGTCCGCAAGAACGCCCGCGTGCAGCGCGACATCCTGCTGCGCGACTCGGCCCTGATGCGCCAGCGGCACCAGGCGGGCACGCTGGCTGTCATGTCGGGGGTCTACGATGTCGGCACCGGGGGGATGAGTTTCGAACCTGCCTGATCCCGTTCACCCTCCCTGGTATTTGTATCCAGAGCGCACAGCAATTACAAAATATATCGCTACTGGGTAAAAGATACGCGGTATGCTCATGGCCAGAGAGGGTGTCCCAGTGCTAGAAAACAACTCGGTTTACAAGGGATACCGCCTGATGGCCAAGGTGGCGCGCGAGGTCAGTCCAGCCGCCAGTGGCCCATTGTTTACCGCCACGATCGTCGTGGTACAGGCGGATTCCATTCACGATGAAGGTGATGAGTATCCGGTGCCCTGCTTCGCGGAAGGGGCCAGCGTATACAGCCCGAGGGAGGCCGTGCATGCCGCGATCACGCATGGGCGTGAAATCGTCGACGGCCTGATCAACCTGCCTCGCGCTGTATGAGCATCAGCCGGTGAACAGCTCGGCCCAGTTGCGCGTCCGGTTGAGGGTGCGCACGAGGGCCGACTGCTCGAGTATGGCGGTCGCCTTTTTGAATTCCTCGGCGGATGCGCCGTCTTCCAGGATGACCAGGCGCGCGTTGCGCGCATCGGCCATTTTCACGTCCGACATTTTGCCGTGGGTCTGGTAGACCTGCGTCCAATCGACTTTCTTGCCGGCCTTCAGGGCAATCGGCTCGATATAAGTAAGTGAATTGTTCTGTTCGGCGCGCACCGCGAAGGCGAAGTCCGCCGCGTGCCCGCTGCTGCCCTTGGCGCGGGCGCCCTTGATCAGGCGGTTGGCGCCCAGGGCGTCGTGCAGGGTCCGGCCGACCTGGGCGCGAAAACGCAGGCGGCTGAATTTGGGCATCCACTTGGCGCACTGGAAGGACAGGGCCATGGCCAATTTGACCGCGTCCCACAGCGCTTCCTGCAATTGCGCCTTGGGGCCGCTGGCCACGATGGCGCCGCCGTCGTCGAAACCGGCCAGGGTCACGCCAGGGGTCTGGTTGAGGGCTTCGAGGCGCTTGGCCACCAGCTCGATGCCATAGACGGCCGCGTGCATGGCGGTCTCCCCGGCATCGGTGAGATAAAAGCTGTCGTCATCCGGATAGGCAATGAAGAACGCGGCGTGCTGTCCGTCCAGGCCCAGTGTCATGGGGGCGATGGCGCGAATCGCACGTTCGCCGGCCGGAATGACCGTCCAGCCCGAGGCTTCGAGAAAATTGCTCATAGGATCAATTCGATTTGGCGGCCTTTCAGGGGATGGGCAAAGCCGCCGGCCAGCGTCAGGTTCGCGCGTGGCAGGAAGTATTCGATCAGTGCGGAGATGCTGTTGAGCGCCGGCGTGACCGCTTCGGCATAGCCTTCGCCTTCGGCCACCCAGATGTGCTGGTGGCTGCGGTCCGCCAGCACGCGGCGGTAGTTGGGCAGGCTGTTTCCCACCAGGCTGCTGTGGAAACTGTCATCGGTGTCCACGCCGAAGACCCGGTGCGGGCCGACAAAGAGGCTGGCGCCGAAAGCCTCTCCTACCATGATGGCGGCCTGTCCTTGCACACAGGTGCGCGGGCTGCGGTAGAACACCCGGAAGATCACGTCGTCGCGGGCCTCGCCCTTGACGCGGCAGGCCGAGGCGAACTCCATCCACAGGGCAGGGGCGGCGTTGCCCGAGGCGGCAAGCGGCCGGTGAGCCCAGGAAATCGGTTTGACGGTTTCCTTTGGCTCGGCCAGGATTTCCTGGACCTCATCCGGGGTGATCAGGGGTTCGACTTTGTTGGCCATGGGCGAAAAAAGAATAAATGCGTATGCCTGGCTGCGGGACGGCGCCCGCCCGCGAAAAGGGCTGGCAAAGCCGCAAGCGCGGTATGGACGCCGCTGCCAGGCAGGCCATATCGGGATTGCTGCCCGAGCTATCCGGGGCCCTCGGAAGGGCCGCTATCTTACAAGATCGGACAGGTGCTGCCGATAAAGGGCGTGGCGCCCCGCAGAAAAGGCAAACCCCTAAGTATGCTGGTTTTATGTACAGGCGACAAGCGTCAGAGCTGGCCGGCGCCGAAGGTATCGCATTGGCGCAGGTCGCCGGAATCCAGGCCGCGCTTGAACCAGCGGACCCGCTGGGCCGAACTGCCGTGGGTGAAGGCGTCAGGCACGACATAGCCCTGGCTCTTGCGTTGCAGGGTGTCATCGCCGATGGCGCTGGCCGCGTTCAGGCCCTCTTCGATGTCGCCACTCTCAAGGATGTGGCGCGCCTGGTCGGCGCGCCGGGCCCATAGCCCCGCGAAACAATCGGCCTGCAATTCCATGCGCACCGACAGGGCGTTGGCCTGCGAGGGGTTGCGCCGCCGCGCCTGGTCGACCTGGTCGGCGATGCCCAGCAGATTCTGCACATGGTGGCCGACCTCGTGCGCGATGACATAGGCTTGGGCGAAGTCGCCGGGCGCGTTGAGCTTGCGCTTCATTTCGTCGAAGAAGCTCAGGTCCAGGTAGACCTTGCGGTCGGCCGGGCAATAGAAAGGCCCCATGGCGGACTGGCCGGTCCCGCATGCCGTGGGCGTGGCGCCGCGGAACAGCACCAGCTTGGGGGCGACATATTGACGACTCAGATTCTGCTGGAAGATGGCGCTCCAGGTGTCTTCGGTCTCGCCCAGCACGCGCGCCACGAAGCGGCTGGAGGGATCATCGGCGCGCGGCGCGGGCGCCTGTTGCTGCGGCGCGCTGTCGGGGCCTTGCGCCATTTGCAGCACGACCGAGGGGTCCACCCCGAAGTACATGGCCACCAGGGCCAGCACGATGGTGCCCAGCCCGATACTGCCCTTGCCCACACGCGGGCCCTGGCTGCGGCGGTCTTCGATATTGTCACTTTCGCGCGAATCATCCATGCGCATGGGAATCTCCTTTGGCGTTGGCAGCCGCATGGCCGCTTCGCAGGACTAATGTTAGGATAAATCCATGGCTCTGCACCTGACTATCCACCCCGACAATCCGCAGGCCCGCCTGCTCAAGCAAGCTGCCCAGTGGATCAGCGATGGCGGCCTGGTCGCCGTTCCCACGGATTCCAGCTATGCCGTGGCCGCGCGCCTGGACGACAAGGACGCCGCCGACCGGCTCAGGCGGTTGCGGGGCCTGGACGAACGCCACCATCTCACCCTGCTGTGCCGCGACCTGGCGGAGATCGGCCATTTCGCCAAGGTCGACAATCGTCAATACCGCCTGCTCAAGCTGGCCACGCCCGGGCCGTGGACCTTCATTCTCGAAGCCACGCGCGAAGTGCCGCGCCGGGTCTCCCATCCCTCCCGCAAGACCATAGGCATACGTGTGCCCGACCATGTGGTGGCGCTGGCGCTCCTGGAGCAGGTCGGTTCGCCCTTGTTGTCGACAACGCTCATCCCCAAGGATGAAGAAGATGCCCTGAACGATCCGGAGGAAATCGGCCAGCGCTATGCGCACGAGCTCGCCGCCGTGATCGACGCCGGCGCCTGCGCCCAGCATCCGACCACGGTCATCGACCTGACCGGCGCCGAGCCCGCCGTGCTGCGCCTCGGCCGGGGCGACCCGGCCTCGCTGGGCCTGGGCTGACACGGCCCGGTCTTGTTTTGTCCCTGAAACTTTTCGATTTGCGACGGCGTGTGCCAGGGCGCCAAGCTGCCTCTACAATGGCGCGGCCATGAACGACATCATCCAGACCATCGCCGTCTACGCGATCCCCGTCATCTTCGCCATCACCCTGCACGAGGCGGCGCACGGCTATGTGGCCCGTCTGTTCGGCGATCCGACGGCGCAGCAGGCCGGCCGTGTGACTCTCAACCCGATCAAGCACATCGACCCGGTGGGCACGTTGCTGGTGCCGGTGGTCATCTTGCTGACGTCCAAGCTCATGGGCGCCGGCGGGCTGCTCTTCGGCTGGGCCAAGCCCGTGCCGGTCGATTTCGGGCGCCTGCGCCATCCCAAGCGGGACATGCTTTGGGTCGCCCTGGCCGGGCCGGCCTCCAATCTGCTGATGGCCATCCTGTGGGTGCTCTGTTTCCGGATCTATCGCGATATCGGCCTGGATGAGAGCTTCTGGTACGAAATGGCCCAGGCGGGCATCAGCGTCAATCTGGTGCTAATGGCGCTCAATCTGCTGCCTATTCTGCCGCTCGACGGCGGGCGCATTCTATTCAGCCTGCTGCCCCACCGTCTGGCCTGGCAGTATTCGCGCATCGAGCCCTATGGCCTGATCATCGTGCTGCTGCTGTTGGTGACGGATGTCCTGTGGATTCTGATGGAACCCATCTTCTCGCTGGGGGCCAGTATCGTGAACTGGTTTCTCTAGGATTTTGTTCAATATCCGGTAAACTCGCCGGTTTAATAGATTGACGCCTGGAGCATGGGGTTCCGGGTCAGGAGCCTCTCGAAATCATGGCATCCTCTGCTTCGACCGCAGACATTACTTTCAAGGGCAGCATGGTGGCCTTGGTCACCCCGATGCAGCCCGACGGCAGCCTGGACTACACCGCTTACCGGGCGTTGATCGACTGGCATGTCCAGGAAGGCACGAACGCGCTGGTGGTGGTGGGCACGACGGGCGAGTCGCCCACGGTCTCCATGGAGGAGCACGCCGAGCTCATCCGCGTGGCGGTCGAACACGCCGCCGGCCGTATCCCGGTGATCGCCGGCGTGGGCGCCAACTCCACCGACGAAGCCATCCATCTGGCGCGCCATGCGAAGTCCGTGGGCGCCCAGGCCGGCCTGTCCGTGGTTCCGTACTACAACAAGCCGACCCAGGAGGGCATCTACCAGCACTTCCGCGCCATCCAGGAAGCGGTGGACCTGCCCACCATTCTTTACAACGTGCCGGGCCGCACCGTGGCCGACATGTCCAACGAAACCGTATTGCGCCTGGCCCAAGTGCCGGGCGTGATCGGCATCAAGGACGCCACGGGCGACATTGCCCGCGGCGCCTTGCTCCTGCGCGAAGCGCCGGCAACGTTCCAGGTCTTCAGCGGCGATGATCCCACCGCCGCAGCCCTGATCCTGCTGGGCGCGCGCGGCAATATTTCCGTGACCGCGAACGTGGCGCCCAAGCTGATGAGCCAGCTGTGCGCCGCCGCCTTGGCCGGCGATGTGCCGCGTGTCCGTGAACTAAACGCGCATCTCGCCCGTCTGAACAAGGCCTTGTTCGTCGAGGCCAATCCTATCCCCGTCAAATGGGCGCTGGCTCAAATGGGACGCAGCGCGCTGGGCTACCGCCTGCCGCTGGTCCAACTGGGGGCCGCGCATCACGACACCGTGCGCCGCGCGCTCCAGGAAGTGGGTCTGCTTTAAATATCGTGAGGACGCGTATGAACACTCGTCATGCCGGCATTTCGGCATTGATGGCCCTGATGTTGTTGTCTGGTTGCAATGACATCAACCAGCTCATGGGCAATGATGAATCCATTGACTACAAGAGCACCCGCCGCGGCGAGCCGCTGTCCATTCCGCCGGACCTGACGCAGGCCAATGCGGATCCGCGCTACAAGGCGCCGGCTTCGGGCACGGCCACGTTCTCCCAGTACCAGGCGCAAGGCCAGCAGGCCGCTGCGGCCCCCCAGAACACTAATGTGCTGCCCCAGCGCGACGACATGAAGGTCGAGCGCGACGGCAATCTGCGCTGGCTGGTGGTGCAGCGTCCGCCGGAGCAGGTCTTTCCCAAGGTGGTCGACTTCTGGACCGACACCGGTTTCACCGTGTCGACCAACGATCCGCGTTCGGGCCTGATCGAGACGGACTGGGCCGAAAACCGCGCCAAGATCCCCGAAAGCTGGCTGCGCCAGCTGCTGGGTGCCGTCCTGGAGACGGCCTGGGATAGCGGCGAACGCGAAAAATTCCGCACCCGCGTCGAGCGCGTCAACGGCCATACCGAAATCTACATCAGCCACACGCAGATGCTCGAGAAGCGTACCGGGCCCGACGGCGCCCAGGTGCAATGGACCAACGGCAAGGAAGACCCCGGCCTGAACGCCGCCATGCTGGCGCGCCTGATGGTCTACCTGGGTACCGATGTCGATGCCGCGCGCAAGCTGGTCGCCCAGGCCGAGGCCGCGCCCCAGCGTCCGGCCGTGCAGCAGAGCGTGCGCGCCGAAGGCGCCATGCTGATCGTCTCCGAGTCCTTCGACCGCGCCTGGCGCCGCGTCGGCGTGGCCCTGGATTCGGGCGGCTTCGCGGTGGACGACCGCGACCGCAGCGCCGGCGACTACTTCGTGCGCTATGTCGACAGCGACACCGGCGTCAAGAACGATGAGCCGGGCTTCTTCAGCCGCCTGTTCGGCAGCGACAAGAAGGCCGCCGCCGCGCAATACCGCATCCATGTGGCCGGCGCGGGCGACCAGACCCAGGTCACGGTGCTGGACAGCAATGGCCAGCGTGACAACAGCGCCACCGCGCAGCGCCTGCTCAGCGTGCTGAAGGACAAGATGTAAGTCCCGGCACGCAAAAAAGCGGCCCTCCATCCGGAGGGCCGCTTTTTTTGCCTTGCTGAACGGAATCAGGAGGCCGGCGTGGTGGCGCCGCCGCTGGGCGTCGTGGAGCCGGAGCCCGGCGTCGTGCTGGGAGCGCTGTCCGACGGCGCCGGGCTGCTGGGGGCGGGCGCGGGGGCGGGCGCGGTGGGGGCCGGATTGCTGGCCGGCGCGGCGGGCTCTTCCTTCTTGTTGCAGGCAGACAAAGCCACGGCCAGCACCGAAGCAACGATCAGGGTTTTGCTCATCATGTCGAGACTCCTGTTTATGAGATTGCGGTAAATCCCTTGTGTATTAGGGGAAACCAGAATCCAGGCTACAGGAATCTGTCAGGCGCTTGGGTGTGGAAATTAAAGCGGTGGCATCCCAAATGCAACAGAGATTTCGACCTTGTGTGTTATCTGTCCGGATGTGTCCGTGAGGCGGCCCCGCCTGGGGCCCGCCCACCGGCTCAGGGCCGGTAATGCAGCCAGCCGGAGTCCAGCCAGTCGGCCAGGCAGCTGCGGGCCTCGTCCGACAGCTTCGCGCAGCGCGGATCGCCGCAGTCCAGCGCGCGGGCGTCGGCCAGCTGCCTCAGGGCGGCTTCGGCGGGGACCATGGCCGTTTCGCCGTTGATGAAGAGCTGTTTGCCGCGGTAGAGCATGCGGCTGCGCCTGTCGAGGACCAGGCGGCCCTGGGCGGGCCAGCTGTCTTCCAGGTCCACGCTGGCCTCGGGGCTGTCAAAGACCGCCAGCTGGCTGGGTTCGGTCAGCCAGCAGCCCAGGAAACGGGCGGCCAGCGCGTCATCGAAGCGCAGCTTGGACAAGGTATCCAGCGTGGCCTGCACCAGCGCGTCGGGCAGCGCGGCCGGGTGCCGGGTCGCTGCCTGGCCCGGGTCGCGGTAGAGGCCGTCCAGCCGGGGACCGGGCAGCGCGGGTTCGCCATAGGGGCCGCCCAGCAGGCCGACGCGGGCCATGGCCTGGTCGGCGGCGGCTTCGAGCAGGCCGCGCGCCAGCGCCGCCTGGGTAGGCGCCCGGAAGCCGATGGAGATGGTCATGCAATCGTCTCCCAGCGCCACGCCGTCATGGGCGGCCTGCGGCGGCAGATAGAGCATGTCGCCGGGCTCGAGCACGGCTTCGTGTTCGGGCTCGAAACGGCTCAATATCTTCAGTGGCAGATCGGGCTCCAGCGACAGGTCTTTCTGGCGGCCGTAGCGCCAGCGGCGCTTGCCGGCCGCCTGCAGGAGGAAGACGTCATAGCTGTCGAAATGCGGGCCCACGCCGCCGCCGTCGGAGGCGATGCTGATCATCAGGTCGTCCAGGCGGGCGTCGGGCACGAAGCGGAAGCGCTGCATCAGCTCGGCCGCGGCGTCGCTGTGCAGGTCCACGCTTTGCACCAGCAGCGTCCAGTCCGGCTCGCTGGCCTTGGGCAGGCGCGCGAAGGGGCCGTTTTCCATCTGCCATTGGCCTTGTTCGCGCCAGATCAGGCGCGATTCGACGTCGTCGCGGCGGGCGAGCTTCTTGAGCGCGGCGATGGTTTCCGGCGGCTTGAAACCGGGGATGGCCTGGCGGATCAGCAGCGGTTTGCGCTGCCAGTGGCGGCGCATGAAGTCATCGGGAGAAAGTCCGCCGAGCAGGGCGAGGGGCTGGTCGAGAGTCATTGCAGGGCCTTGAGGCGGTAAAGGGCGTCCAGCGCTTCGCGGGGCGTGAGGCTGTCGGGATCGATCTCGGCCAGGGCGTCACGCAGCGCGGCAAGGGCGGCGTTGTCCTCGTCGCGGTCGGCCTGGGCCTGGTGGTGGGCATCGGCGTCCAGCGCCGCGGAGAACAGCCCCAGTTGGGGCGTCGGCGCGCCCTGGGCCTCGAGGCGTTCGAGTTCGCGCGTGGCGTGCCGGATCACGGCGGCCGGGATGCCGGCGCGCTGGGCCACCTGGATCCCGTAGCTGCGGCTGGCCGGGCCTTCGCGGACCTCATGCAGAAAAACGATGCCGCCAGCGGACTCGGCGGCGGCCAGGTGCACATTGGCCGCCGTGGGCTGCTCCGAAGGCAGGCGGGTCAGCTCGAAATAGTGGGTGGCGAACAGCGTAAGCGCGCGGTTGTGCGTCACGAGGCGCTGGGCGATGGCCCAGGCCAGCGCCAGGCCGTCGTAGGTAGAAGTGCCGCGGCCGATTTCATCCATCAGCACCAGGCTGTTGGCCGTGCTGGCCGCCAGGATGGCCGCGGCCTCGGTCATCTCCATCATGAAGGTCGATCGGCCGCCGGCCAGATCGTCCGCGGCGCCGATACGGGTGAAGATGCGGTCGATCTTGCCCACCCGGGCGCGGCGGGCCGGCACGAAACTGCCCGTGCGCGCCAACAGCGCGATCAGGGCGATCTGCCGCATGTAGGTGGATTTGCCGCCCATGTTGGGGCCGGTGATCAGCAGCATGCGGCGCGTGGCGTCCAGCCGGCAATGGTTGGGCGTGAAGCGCTCGATAGCGCGTTCGACCACCGGATGCCGGCCCGCCTCGATGTCGATCTCGGCCGTCTCCAGCAGGTCTGGCGCGACCCAATCGTGGCGCCGCGCGTGCTCGGCCAGGCTGCCCAGGGCATCGAGCTCGGCCAGGGCGGCGGCGGCATCGGCCAGCGGGCGGACATAGCCGGCCAGGGCATCGAGCACCTGCTCGAAGAGCCATTTTTCGCGCGCCAGCGCGCGGTCCTGGGCCGACAGCACCTTGTCCTCCCAGCTTTTGAGCTCCGGCGTGATGTAGCGCTCGGCGTTCTTCAGGGTCTGGCGGCGGCGGTAGTCGTCGGGGACCTTGTCGGTCTGGCCCTTGGTGACCTCGATATAGAAACCATGCACCCGGTTGAATTCCACGCGCAGATTGGGGATGCCGGTGCGCTCGCGTTCGCGGGTTTCGAGCTGCAGCAGGAACTCACCGCTGTCGGCGGCCAGCACGCGCAGTTCATCGAGCTCGGCGTCAAAGCCGGTGGCAATGACACCGCCGTCGCGCACCGCCAGCGCCGGCTCCTGGGCAATGGCGCGGGCGAGCAATTCGGCGATGCCGGGATCCAGCCTGAGCGATGCCGCCAGCTCGGCCAGGCGCGGCGAGGCGGCCAGCGGAGCGACCAGGGTGTGCAGCTGCGGCAGCGTGCCCAGCGCATCGCGCAGACTGGCCAGCTCGCGCGGGCGCACGGAGCGCAGGGCCAGGCGGGCGGCGATGCGCTCGATATCCGGGAAGGCGCCCAGCGCCGAGCGCAAGGTCTCCAGCAGACCCGCCGCGCCAAAGGTCTGCTCCATGTCCAGGCGGGCCGTGAGCAGGGTGGCGATGGCCTGCTGGCGGGCCGCCACCGGCGCGTTTTCGCGCAGCGGATGGTGCAGCCAGCGGCGCAGCAGGCGGCTGCCCATGGGGGTGCGGCAATCGTCCAGCAGCGAGAACAGCGTGGGCGCATCCTCGCCGGAGAGCGTCTGCGTCAGTTCGAGGTTGCGCCGGGTGACCGGGTCCATCAGCACATACCGTCCGGCGCGTTCGGCGCTGATGGTCTGCACATGGGCCAGGGCCTGCGATTGCGTGCGCGCCGCATAGCGCAGCAGCGCCCCGGCCGCGCACACGGCCACCGGCATGTCTTCGATGTCGAAGCCGGCCAATGAGTCCGTCTGAAAATGCGCCAGCAGATGGGCGCGTGCGCCGTCGGCCTCGAAATGCCAGTCAGGCACCCGGGCACGCGCGCCGTCATAGCCGATGTCCAGCTCGGCGCTGTCGGCGTAGATGAGCTCGGCCGGCCCGATGCGATGCAGTTCGGAGTCCAGCTGCGCGGGCGCGCACTCGGTGACATGGAACTCGCCGCTGGCCAGGTTCAGCCAGGCGATGCCGGCGCGCGGATCGCGCTTGCCCGACAGGCAGACGGCCGCCAAGGCGCGGTCCGCCTTGGCCGGCAGCAGCGCGTCGTCGGTCAGGGTACCCGGGGTGACGATGCGCACGATGCGGCGCTCGACCGGGCCCTTGGCGGCCGCGGGATCGCCGATCTGCTCGCAGATCGCCACGGACTCTCCCAGCGCGACCAGGCGGGCCAGGTACTGCTCCATGGCGTGCACCGGCACGCCGGCCATGGGAATCGGCGCGCCATTGGAGGTGCCGCGCTTGGTCAGCGTGACGTTCAGAAGACGCGCGGCCTTTTCGGCGTCTTCGTAGAACATCTCGTAGAAATCCCCCATGCGGTAGAACAGCAGCAAGGGCCCCGCCTCGGCTTTAAGGCGCAGGTATTGCTGCATCATGGGAGTATGTTGAGATTCTGTGGCTTGGGACATGCGCTTATTAGACAGTCTGGAACGCAGGCGCCTCGCGGCGCCCGGCGGATGAATTCGGGCCCTCGGGAGCCGCGCGCCTGCTCGCAGGGACGTCATGAGAGGGAACGCCGGGATGACCTGAGAGGTGGCCGACGCCGTCCGCGCTCCCGAACCGCGATTGTATCGGCCTTCGCGCAT